>NZ_JBIWPL010000026.1:72816-120513 GCF_044768255.1 Kitasatospora sp. NPDC101157
CTGCGCCCCCGCGGCAGCGCGGCTATCTTGTTCGGGCGCGGCCGCCCAAACCCCTCACCCCCCCTCCCACGCGCGCCGCCCCCCGGCCCCACGGCCGGGGCGCCCGGAAGGGAACCAGCCATGACGCCCGCCCTCCCCACGCTCGCCGCACCCCTCACGCTTCCCGCCCTGGTCGCCCGGCAGGCCGAGCAGCACCCCGCCGCCCTCGCCGTGACCGACGGGGACACCTACCTCACCTACCGCGAACTCGTCGACGCCTCCGGCCGGCTGGCCGCTGTCCTGGCCGCGCGCGGCATCGGCCCCGGCAGCTCCGTCGGCCTGCTCTGCGCCCGCTCGGCCCGGTTCGCCGTCGCCCAACTCGCGGTCTGGCGGGCCGGCGCCCTCGTCGTCCCGATCGACCCGGCCTACCCCCGCCCGCGGATCGCCGAGATGACCGCCGACGCGGACGTCCGGCTCGTCCTCGGCGACAAGGCGCTGCTCGCCGAGGCCGGACTGCCCGCCGAGCACACCCTCGTGCTGACCGAGCGCGGCACCGAGGCCGCCGAGGCCACCGGCGCGCCGGTGCCCGACGCCGCCGAGCCCGACGCGCCAGCCCTGCTGTACTACACCTCCGGCTCCACCGGCCGCCCCAAGGGCGTGCTGGTCCCGCACCGCGCCGTCGCCGACCTGGTCACCGCCCCCGACGCGCTCGCCCTCGGCCCGCGCGACCGGGTCCTGTTCCACTCCACCCCCTCCTTCGACGCCGCCACCTTCGAACTGTGGGCCCCGCTCGCCCACGGCGCCGCCACCGCGATCTCCCCGGCCGACCGGCCCAGCGCCGAGGAACTCGTCCGCGACGTCGAGCGGTTCGGCGTCACCACCGCCTTCATCACCACCGCGCTCTTCCACCACCTGGCGGCCAGGCAGTCCCGGATCTTCGGCGTGCTGCGCACCCTGGCCGTCGGGGGCGAGGCGCTCGCCCCCGACCACGCCGGGGCGGTCGTGAGCGCCTTCCCGTGGCTGGAGCTCTACAACGTCTACGGCCCCACCGAGGCCACCACCTTCACCACCGCGCACCGGATCACCCCGGCCGACTGCGAGAACGGCCCCGTCCCGATCGGACGGGCCTTCGGCGGCTCCTTCACCGCCGTCCTGGACGAGCGGCTCGCACCGGTGGAGGCCGGCACGGTCGGCGAACTCTGGATCGGCGGCGCGCGACTCGCCCACGGCTACCTGGACCGGCCCGAGCTGACCGCCGAGCGCTTCCGCGAGCTCCCGGGCCTCGGCCGCGCCTACCGCAGCGGCGACCTGGTGCGCCAACGGCCCGACGGCGCGCTGGAGTTCCACGGCCGCACCGACGACCAGGTCAAGGTCCGCGGCTTCCGGATCGAGCCCGGCGAGGTCGAGCAGGCGCTGCTGCAGTTCCCCGAGGTCGCCGAGGTGGCCGTGGTGGTCCGCCGGGCCGGGCAGGCCGACGCCGCGCTCACCGCCTGCGTGGTCCCCGCCGAGGGCGCCGGAACGGCCGTCGAGGGCCTGCGCGCCCGGCTCGCCGAGCGGCTGCCCGCCCACCTGGTGCCCACCGCCTGGACCGTCCTCGCCGAACTCCCGCTCAACGGCAGGGGCAAGGTCGACCGGCGGGCGCTCGCCGAGGCCCCCGACCCCTCCGCGGCCGGGCAGGCCGCTGTCGAAACCGGACTCGGCCCGATCCAGCAGGTCGTCGCCGACGCCTGGAGCCGGGCGCTGGAGCGCCCGATCACCGACCCGTCCGCCGACTTCCTCGCCGAGGGCGGCCACTCCCTGCTCGCCATGTGGGTCGTCGACGACCTGCGCGAGGACCTCGGCGTCGAACTCTCCCTCGCCGACTTCCTCGACCACCCCACCGTGGCCGCACAGGCCGAACTGCTGGAGCGCGCCCTGCGGGCCGCCGACGACACCTCCGGAGCAGCACAGCGATGACCAGCGACCAGAACGACCTGCTGCGCCGCGCCCGCAGCCGTCGCACCGCACTGACCCCCGCCCGACCGGCCGCCGCCGAGGACAGCGGCCCGGCCCCGCTCTCGCACGCCCAGCAGCGGATGTGGCTGATGGAGCAGCTCGGCCAGGGCGGTGCCCTCTACAACGTCCCGATCGCCACCCGGCTGCGCGGGCCGCTCGACACCGACGCCCTGGCGACCGCGCTCACCGGCCTGACCGAGCGGCACGCCGCCCTGCGCACCCGCTACCCGCGCCGCGGTGAGCAGCCGTACCAGCACATCGAGCCCGCCGGGCCGGTGCCGCTGCCGGTGGTGGACGCCTCGGGCGCCGAGCAACTCCTCGAAGAGGCAGCCCGACCGTTCGACCTCACGGCCGGCCCGGTGCTGCGCGCCCTGCTGCTGCGGCACGGACCCGAGGACCACACCCTGCTCCTGACGATCCATCACATCGCCGTCGACGGCGGCTCGCTGCCCGCCCTCACCGCCGACCTCGCCGCCCTGTACGCCGCCGCCCGGGACGGCGCCGAGCCCCAGCTCCCGCCGCCGGGAATGCCGTACGCCGAGTACGCCCGCCAGGAGCGCGCCCGCGACGCCGAACTCACCGCCGCGGCAGACGCCCGCGCCGCCCAGCTGGCCGGAGCCCGCCCGCTGCCGCTGCTGCGGCCCGTCCCGCCCGGCGCCCGCGACCGCCGCGCCGCCCTGCACACGGCCCCCCTCGACGCCGCCACCGTCGAAGGCCTGCGGCAGCTCGGCGCACGGCACGGCGCCACCCTGTTCGCCGTCGTCCTCGCCGCCGCCTTCGCCACCCTGCGCACCGCCGCCGGCCAGGACGACCTCACCCTCGGCTGCGCCAGCGGCCAGCGCGCCCGCCCCGAGCTGCGCCGCACGGTGGGCCTGGGCGTCAACACCCTCGCGGTACGGGCCGAGCTCACCGGCGGCGAGTCCTTCGCCGACGCCCTCGCCCTGGTGCGCGGCGCCCTGCTGGAGGCCCAGCAGCACCACCAGGTGCCCTTCGACCTGGTGGTCGAGCGCCTCAGCGCGGCGGCGCGCGGTGCCGACGGCACCCCGCTGCTGTCGGTCAGCTGCGACGTCATCCAGCCCCCGACGCCGCTGACCCTGCCCGGGCTCGACGCCGAGGACGTCGAACTCGACCTCGGGCTGGCCAAGTTCGACCTCACCCTGGTGCTGGAGGAAGGCCCGCGGCCGCGCTGCCTGGTCCAGCACGACCGGGACGCGCTGGACGAGGCCACGGGCGCCCGACTGGTCGAGGCCTTCGCCGCGGTGCTCCGGTCGGTGGTCGAGGACGCGGAGCTCCCGCTCGCCGAACTGCCCGGCGAACTCCTGGTGCCCACCGGCGAACACCCGGTGCTGGAGGCGCTGCTGGCCGAACCCGGGGTGGCCGACGCGGCGGTCGTGGAGGCCGCCGACGGGCCGCCGCTCGCCTACGCGGTGGTGCGGGGGGCGGTGGCGCCCACCGGCACCGAGCTGCGCGCCCGGCTCCGGCGCTCGGTCGCGGTCGGCGAACTTCCGCCGGCCGTCACCCTGTTGGACCGGATCCCGCGCGGCGCGGACGGCGCCGTCGACCGCGGCCGGCTGCCGGGGGCCGAGGCCGCCGGGCCTGCCGCCGGGTCCGTCGGCGCTCCTGTCGCAGCTCCCGCGGCCGCTCCCGTCGTCGAGCGGACCGGCCCGCTCGACCTGGTCCGCACCGCCTTCGGTGAACTGCTCGGCAGTGTCCCGCCCGCCGACGGCGACTTCTTCGCCCTCGGCGGCCACTCGCTGGTCGCCGTCCAGCTCGCCGAACGCCTGCGCACCCGCGTCGGGCTGCCGCTCACCGGCCTCGACATCCTGGAGCACCGCACCCCGCGCGCCCTCGCCGCCCTGCTCGGCGCCCGCGAGGAGGAGCGCCGCGCCGCCATCGCCCGGGCCGGCGACCGCACGACGGCCGAGCCCCGCACCGGCACCGTGCTGCTCACCGGCGCCACGGGTGGGGTCGGCGCCGCGGTGCTGCAGGAACTGATGGCCCAGGGGCGGCCGGTACGCGTCCTGGTCCGCCCGGAGTCCGCGCACCTGCCCGCCCTCCACGGCGCCGAGATCGCCGAGGGCGACCTCGCCGACCTGGACAGCCTCCAGCGCGCCGTCAAGGGGGTGGACGCCGTCATCCATGCCGCCTGCACCTTCACCGAGCACGAGATCGACGTCGCCGCCATGCGGGCCCTGCTGGACGGCTGGACCGGCGGCCCGTTCGTCTTCGTCAGCAGCATCGACGCCTACGGCCGGCCGGCCGGAACCGAGGTCGCCGAGGGCGGGCCCAGCGGCGCGCCGGTCACCGCGTACGGGCAGGCCAAGCTCGACTGCGAGCGGATGCTGTTCGAGACCGCCGGGGCCACCGGACACGGCCCGGTCACCGTGGTGCGCGCCCCGATCGTCTGGGGCCCGCACCAGCGCCTGCGCGACCAGCTCCGCTGGGGCTCCACGGGCGAGCTCTACCAGGCGGCGCTGGCCGGTCGGCCGATCGTCCTGCCGGCCGGGGGAGCCGACCGGGAGGACGAGTGGAGCGGCGCCGCCTGGGTGCACTCCGCCGCCCTGGCCCGCGCCCTCGCCGCCTGCATCCTGCCCGACGGCCCCGCCGCGGGCCGGATCGTCAACGCGATCAACGGACACGTGTCCTGGGCGGAGTTCAGCACAGAGCTGATCCGACTGCTCGGATCGGACAGCACGGTGGAGCTGAGTGCCGACGCCGACCCGGAGCTGTGGCGGCCCTGGCACTACCGGTCGGAGACGCTCGCGGCCGCGCTGCAGCCGGAGCCGGGGGAGGACTGGCGCAGCGTGCTGGCGGCCATGGTCCGCTGAGCCGCGCGTGACCGGGCGGAGGGGTCCTTGGGGCCCCTCCGCCCGGCGAAGTCGTCCGCGGCCGCGGCGCTCGCCAACTCCCGGCGCCAGGCAGGGAACTCCGGCCCTGTCAGGAGCTCCGCGGCGCGCCGGTCCAGGTACTCGCACACCGCACCGCTCGCCATCGCCCGATCGGGATCGGCGAGCACCCGCGCCACCAGCTCGGCCGCGTCCTCCGTTGCCGTCTGCGCGAACTCCCTTCGGTAGTAAGCCAGTCGGGCGTGCTCGTCGGGCTCCGTGTCCTCGGCCCGGTTCGGGTTCACAGGGGCCTTCCTCCCTCGGCCGTGGAGTCGTCGTCGTACCGCTGGCGTGCGTCTGGCGTGCTGCTGGCTTGCGTCTGGCGTGCTTCTGGCGTGCACGGTGGCCGTTCAGCCGATGGTGACCACGCGTGCCCACTCCGGCGGCGCGTCCGGCCGGTACTCGCCGTCGTTCTCGTCGTACCGGCTCGGCCGCCCGAACAGGCCGACCACCGTACGGCACGACGGCACCACCGCCGGCCAGGGCGTCTGCCCGTCGGTCAGTACCACCACGACGTCCGGCCGCGGCCGGGTCCGCAGCGCCGCCGCGAAGCCCGTCCGCAGGTCCGTCCCCCCGCCGCCGACCAGCGGGATGCCCGCCGCCCGGCAGAGCGCGCCGACGGACTGGGCGGCCGCGTCGCAGGACACCACGGTGACCAGGTCGTGGCGGCCGCCGACCGCCTGGCCGATCGCTGCCACCTCCAGCAGCGCGCTGCCCAGCTCCCGGTCGGAGACCGACCCCGAGGTGTCGATCACCACCGCGACCCGGGGCGGCCGCCGTCGCAGGGCCGGCAGCACCACGCGGGGCAGCCCGACCGAGCGCCGGGCCGGGCGGCCGTAGCTGTAGTCGCCGCCCGCGCCCGGCCCGGAGACCGCCGAGCGCATCGCCGCGCCCAGCAGCTGCCGCCACGGCTGCGGCGGATGGAACACCTCCTCGGCCCAGCGCCGCCAGCCCGCAGGGGCGTTCCCGGGGCGGCCCCGGATGGCCTCGGCGACCCGGAAGCGGACGGCGTCCCGCTCCTGGGCGGTCAGCCCGTGGGCGCCCTCCGGGCCGAGCTCCCACCCGCGGTCCATGCCGTCGGCGCCGCTGCCACAGTCCAGCCAGGCCAGGCCCGGCTTGCGCAGGTCGAAGCTGAAACCGCGGAGGTAGTCCTCCATCAGCTCGCCGTCCGGCAGATCGAGGAACCCGGGCGTCAGTGCGCCCGGCGGTGTGACCAGCCCGTCGCCGAACGCGTCGTCGTTGATCTCGCAGTCGGCGGCGATGTTCATCCGCAGCCGGTCCGCCGGGCCCCTCAGCCCGAGCTCGCGCGCCAGGCGGTCGCTGCGTCCATGGTGGTCGCGCAGCAGGTGGGACACCTCGTGCACCCAGATCGAGGCGAGCTCCTCCACCGGGGTGCGATCGACGAAGGCCGGCGAGGCGTAGCAGCGCCAGTACCGGTCCACGGCCATGGTCGGCGTCTGCGGGGACTCCACCAGGTGCAGGGCGAACAGTGCCGTCGCCAGGTAGGGGCGGGCCCGGACGGCCTGCAGCCGGGCGGCGTAGAGCTTGCCGCGGTCCAGCCTGCCCAGGTCGGGACCGGCGTTGGCGGCGGGGTCCGGTCCGGCGGTCCTCGGGCGGCTGCGCCTGCCGACGTCCAGGGGCGTGGGGGCGGCAGGACCGTTCCTTTTTGCCAGGTCCCGCGGGGTGGGGGCGGGTCCGGCCGTGCGGCCGGCCTGCGCCGGGATCGCGCCGCCCGGGCCCGGCGGCAGCGTGTCCGCGCTCATCGGCCGGCCGTCACGCCGGTCCGCGCGGCGACCCGCACGGCGGCGCGGTCGGCCCGCCGTGAGAGGGCCACCGTTGAGGCCAGGTGCTCGATCGCCTCCGGGACCTCCCAGTCCTCCCGGCGCAGCGAGGCCAGCGTGGTGGCCGGTACGACCAGCACGTCCGGCGCGCCGGTCTCCATCGCCCGCACCAGCACCGCCCAGGCGGCGTCCCACCGCGCCCGCTCCGGCCGGCTGCGCACCGCGGCCACCACCCCGTCCAGTACCACCTGGCGAAGGTCCCCGCGCTCGGGCAGCACCGCGCCCGAAGGGTCGGCGAGCAACTGCTCCGGGTCCGGCAGGTCCATCCGGTCCAGGCTCGCCATCAGCTCCAGACCCGGGCCGTCCCCGACCGTGCCCCGGACCAGCAGCGACAGCACCTCGCGCGAGGAGCCGGCCGCGGTGGCGAAGGCGATCAGCCGCAGCGTCATGTCCCAGCTGCGCGGGGACGGCCAGGCTCCGCCGCGCTTGGTCTCGGTGGTGGGCAGCCGGTGCACCAACTCCGGTCGGACGGTGAGGAGTTCGCACACCGCCCGGCGGGCGAAGGCGACCGCCGACGACAGCTCCGCCGGATCGAGCAGCGGAAAGGTGGCGACCGGCCACACCCCGCCGAGGCCGCGCACCACCACCTCGTGGTCGTGCACCCACTGCAGATGGACGAACCGGTTGGCCAGCGGCGGGCTCAGCTCCCACCCGTCGGCCGCCGAGGATCGCGGGTTGGCGGCCGCCACGATCCTTACCCCCGGCGGCAGTTGGAGCGCACCGATGCGCCGCTCCAGGACGAGGCGGAGCAGCGCGGCCTGGACGGCGGGCGGCGCGGTGGACAACTCGTCCAGGAACAGCAGCCCGCGACCGGCCCGGACCAGCCGTACCGCCCAGTCCGGCGGGGCCAGCGGGACGCCCTGCTGCGCCGGATCGTCGCCGACGATGGGCAGGCCGGAGAAGTCCGACGGCTCGTGGACGCTCGCGATGACGGTGGTCAGCGGCAGGTCCAGGGCCTCGGCGAGCTGGTTGAGAGCGGCGGTCTTGCCGATGCCCGGCTCGCCCCAGAGCAGGACGGGCAGGTCGGCGGCCACGGCGAGGGTGAGGGCCTCCAGCTGGTCGTCGGGGCGTGGTTCGGTGCGGGTGTCGCCGAGCAGGTCGAGCAGTTGACGGGCGACGTCGAGCCGGGCGTGGCTGGGCGCGGGCGGGGACATGGGCGTGGATGTGGGCATGGGCATGGATGTGGGCATGGGCATGGGCATTGGTGGTCACCTTGGGAAGTCGGAAGTCAGCGGGGTTCAGCAGGTGGTTCAGTAAGCGCAGCAGGATCAGCCGGCTCAGCGGTTTCAGCGCGTGGCGGTGCGGGGGCGCCGGGGGAAGGGGAAGCGGTCGAGCCCGTGGCGGCCCGAGCCCGGTGTCCGGTAGAGGGCGTAGGAAACCCCGCTCTGTACGGCCTTGACGCGTTGGTCGACGGTCAGACCGGCCCGGTAGAGACCGTAGACGACCCGGCGTTCCGCCGCCGCGGTGAGCTCCTCGCGCAGCGGGCCGTCGCGCAGCGCCGCCCGCGGGCCGAGCAGATCCTCCACCACGGCGAGCGCCCCGGCGGTGTCGCCGTGGTTCAACCGCTCGCGCACACCGGCCAGTTCGACCGGGGCACGGTGTGCCTGGTCGATCGCGCGAAGGCACGGCAGCGGGCTGCCGGACAGCGCGGCCAACAGCTCCTCACGACGCAGCTGGGCCGGGTCGTGGTCGAGCGCGGTCAGTACTCCGTTCACCACCGCGATCCGGTGTTGGGCGCCTCGGCACTCCACCAGCCGTTGCCCTGGGGGTGGTTGGGGGTGTCGGGCAGGCCGGTGCCCGGGCGCCAGTGCGGCCGCCACCAGCGGATGCAGCCGGTCGGGCCCGATCGCCCCGCTGCGCAGCAGGTCGATGTCGGGCAGCACCCAGGTTGCGGCGTCGGGCAGCAGGGGCAGGGCGCGGAGGTCGATCGCGGCCTGCTCGGGCGGTTCGTACGACCGCGTCGGTGCGTTCGGTGTGTTCGGTGCGTTCGGGTCGTTCGGCGCGTTGGGGTCGCTCGGGGCGTTCGGTGCGTTCGGGATGAGGAGCAGCCGCCTGCCGTGCTCCACGCGGACCGTGACCGGACCGGGCGGGAGTCCCTCGGCACGCAGCAGGACCTCGGCCTCGGCGGCCCAGCGGTCGACGGCATGACGCAGCCCGTACCGGCCGGGCCCGTCCTGCGGGCCGCCGGCCGGAGGCCCGTCCATCGGACGCCCGTCGGTCGGACGCCCTTCGGCCGGACGCCCTTCGGCCGGACGCCCGTCGGTCGGCGCGCCGCGACCGGCGCGCAGTGCCAATTCCCCACTGCGACCCGCGTCCCAGAGATGCCGGTGCAGATCGAGCCGGAAGCGGCGGCTGGGCCGTGGGTGCGGATGCGGGGCGCGACCGGTGCGGGACCCGTCCCAGAGCGCCAGGCTGATCCGCTGCCCGTACTCCGCCCAGGCGGGCGGTGTCCGGACCACCAGGTGCACCGGCCGCTCGCCCGGGTAACGGACCAGCGGCACGGTCAGTCCGGCGCGCAGCAGTCCGTCGGGTGCGGTCCTCGGAAGGTGCCAGCGCAGCAAGTCCGGTGCCAGGCAGCGTAGATCGCCCCGCAGCCGGTCGGCGAACTCCCGGCCGTGGACGCGGGCGACGCGTGGCAGCTGGAAGTCGATCTCGACGTTGGCGGCGGCACAGGCGCCTGCCCAGTCGCCGGACAGTCGGCGCACGGTGGCAGCTTCGATCATGGAGGGCGGCACGCCGTACTCGCGTACGCGCTGCCAGAAGGAGAGTCGGGAGTCGTTCCCGTTCGCGGTGGAGGTGAGCATCAGCACTCACCTTGGGCGAACGAGACCTCCGATCCGGAATCGGCGAAAGTGTTCATCGCGGGCAGCATAGCGCCGGCCGTCGCCGCCCCGCCACACCTTTCCACGGCGCGGCCGTGGCGGCCGCCGGCACGCTCACTGTCCGGCCTCCCTCGCCCCGCACTCAGCTGGCCGATTTCAGGCCTTTCGCCCTCCGGCGGCTCGCGGTCCCCTCGGTCATCGGCGCAGACTGGCCGGTGGCACACGGAAGTTCCGACGTCAGGGGGCAGGCATGGCCGTACGACCCGTTGGACGCAGGGGAGTCGGGAGGATCCGGACCGCGATCGGCGCCCTCGCCGTCGCGGCGGTCGCGGGGGCGGTGGTCGCGGTGCCCACCGAGACGGCGGAGGCGGCCGGGTCCACGGGCGGCAAGGTCGTCTACCTCACCTTCGACGACGGCCCCAGCCCCACCTACACCCCGAGGATCCTTTCGATCCTCAACCGTTACGGCGTGCGCGCGACCTTCTTCGAGATCGGGGAGAACGTCGCCGCCCACCCCTCGCTCACCGCGCAGGTCGCCCGCCAGGGGCACAGCGTTCAGAACCACTCCTGGTCGCACCCGGACCTGAGCCGGCTCTCCGCCTCGTCCTTCAACTCCCAGGTGAACAACACCGATCGGGTCATCCGGGCGCAGACCGGCCGCACCCCGAAATGCCTGCGCCCGCCGTACGGCGCGGTGAACGGCACGGTGCGCTCCCGGGCTGCGGCACTCGGCAAGCAGGTCGTGCTCTGGTCCGTGGATCCGGCCGACTGGTCCAGGCCGGGCACGGCGACGATCCAGTCGCGGGTGCTGCGGAACGTCCGCCCGGGCTCGGTCATCCTGCTGCACGACGGCGGCGGTGACCGCAGCCAGACCGCCGCGGCCCTGCCCGCCATCCTGTCCACCCTCAAGGCCCGCGGCTACAGCTTCGAGACCCTCTGCTGACCCGGCCGCCGGGGCCGAACGGCCGGACGGAGTGCCGACACCCGCCGGCCCGGACTATTTCTTCCGGCTCTTCCACGCGGTGCTCAGCTCTGCCCGTTGAGAACCAGGGCCCAGGCCAGGCACCCCAGCGCGGCCGTGCACAGCAGCGCGCGCAGCACGTTGAAGCGCACCCAGCGTGCCTCGAAGCGGCCGCGCAGCGCCACCGGGTCGGCGATCCGCTGGGGCGAACCGGCCTTCTCCAGCTCGTCGTTGAGGGGGATGTTGACCGAGCGGGTGACCCCGATCGCCGCGACGTACAGTGCCAGGGCGGCCAGCGTCGCGGGCAGCGCGTGGTGGCCGTCCGAGGGCAGGTGCAGGGCGACCGCGGCCGCCGTGGTCAGCAGGGCGCCGACGAAGCCGAGCGCGAACCAGCCGTTCAGGATCGCCACGTTGATCCGCTGCATCACCTCGATGAACGTCCGGTCCTCGACCCCGGCGAGCGCGGGCATCACCGAACACGCGTAGGCGTAGAACAGTCCGGCGCTCAGGCCGCAGGTGACAGTGGCCGCCACCAGGACGAGTGTGCGTGCCGTTTCCATCTTCGCAGCCCCTCTGTTCGCTTGCGCCGCGTGGTGCCCGGGTGGCGCTCCGTTCCCCGTGCGCCGATCATCGGGCATCCGGTCCGCTCGGGCCAGCCCGATCGCTCAAGGCCTCTGAACTGACTGGACGTCACATCATCTTCCTTTAACTACCCTGGGTGCCATGGACACTCTGGCGGGACTTCTCGACGGCCCCAAGGCCCGCGGCGCGTTCCTGCTGCGGTCGATCCTCACCCCACCGTGGTCACTGCGGATCGAGGACCGGGCCCCGCTGTCCGTGGTGACGACGGTCCGAGGCGAGGCCTGGATCCAGCCCGAGCACGGCACCCCGCTGCTGCTGCGTCCGGGCGACGTGGCCATCCTGCGCGGGCCGGAGCCGTACACCGTCGCCGACGACCCGAACACACCGGTCGACGTGATCGTCGGCCCAGGCCAGGCGTGCACCCAGGGCGGGGCGGACGTCTCGGGAGCCATGTCGCTGGGCGTGCGCACCTGGGGTCAGGGCCGCGAGGGCGACCAGGCCTGCTCGGTGCTGCTCTCCGGGACGTACCAGGCCGAGCACGAGATCGGCCGACGCCTGCTCGACTGCCTGCCCGCTCTGCTGGTCCGCCCGGCCGGAACGGGCGCCGACGACACCCTGGTCCACCTGCTCGCCGCCGAGACGGGCCGCAACGAGCCAGGCCAGGAGCTCGTCCTGGACCGCATCCTCGACCTCCTGGTGGTCACCGTCCTGCGCGCCTGGCTGGCCGCCCCCGACTCCGCCGCCCCCGCGTGGTACCGCGCCCAGCACGACCCGGTGGTCGGTCCCGTCCTGCGGCTGATGCACGACGACCCGGCGACCCCGTGGACGGTCGCCGACCTCGCCCAGCAGGTCGGTGTCTCCCGGGCCGGTCTCGCCCGCCGGTTCACCGCCATGGTCGGCGAACCCCCGATGGCCTACCTCGCGGGCCGGCGCCTGGCCGTCGCCGCCGACCTGCTGCGCGACACCGAATGCACCGTCGCCTCCGCCGCCCGCCAGGTCGGCTACAGCAACGCCTTCGCCCTGTCCACGGCCTTCAAGCGTGTGCGTGGCATCAGCCCGCAGGAGCACCGCCGCCTGGCCGCGAACGGCGCCCCGGCCGCTCCGGCCGGGCCGGCCGGCTTCTCGGCGCCGGCTCGGACGGTCATTCTGGCCGGCTGAGCGCCCCCAAGCGCTGCGCACCAGCGGCAGGTCGGTCACCCGTGGGTCCGAACGCCTCCGCTTCCGGCGACAGTCCTGACCGGTCATCAGCAGCGGGAATCAGTCGTGCGTCGGGGTATCGGGGTGTCGGGGCATCGGGGAAGGTGTCGTTCCCCTGGAGCCGGTCGGTCAGCCACTCCGCCAAGGCGACGTTCTCCGGGACGAGGAAGTGGCGCTCGCAGAGCCCGTTCGGGTCGATGCCCCCCATGTTGCCCTGCGGTGAGCTGAGGTCGGTGCACCACCGGATGCCGCACCCCGTGGTCACCGATCTCGTCGTCGGTCCAGGCGGTGGGGGTGGTCATGGGGGAGACCCTGGAGGGCGCCGCGACAGCGGCAGTCGCGCCGTTCGAACCCCGGGAGGCCACGGAAGCGGAGGAGTCGGGAGGCTGGCGGTGGTGCTGGGTGGTGTGGTGCGGGCCCGCCGCGCACGGGTGCGGGGCGGGCCCGGGCCGCAATCAGCTGAGGCTGGTGAGAGCGGCCTCGTAGTTGGGCTCGTGGGCGATTTCCGGGACGAGCTCGGTGTGCAGGACGGTGTCGTTCTCGTCGAGGACGATGACGGCGCGGGCGGTCAGGCCGGCGAGCGGGCCGGTGTTGATCGATACGCCGTAGGCGTCGTGGAAGTCGCGGCCGCGCAGGGTGGAGAGGGTCTTGACGTTCTCCAGGCCCTCAGCGCCGCAGAAGCGGGCCTGGGCGAACGGCAGGTCCGCGGAGATGCACAGGACGACGGTGTTCTCCAGGGCGGCGGCCTTGGTGTTGAAGGTGCGCACCGAGGTCGCGCAGGTCGGGGTGTCGATGCTCGGGAAGATGTTCAGGACCTTGCGCTGTCCGGCGAAGTCCTTGAGGGAGGTGTCCGCGAGGCCCTCGCCGACCAGCGTGAACGCCGGGGCCTGGGTGCCCGCGGCGGGCAGCGTGCCGCCGACCTCGACGGGGTTCCCCTTCAGGGTGACCTGAGCCATGAAAAGCCTCCTACCAGCGGTGTACGGGTGACAACGCGCCCGATCCTACTGCCCGCCCACCGGCACCCACTCGGGTGACCGAGGAGCGGACACCGCGCCTGCCTTCGGCGCCTGCCTTCGACGCCCGGTGCCTGCCTTCGACGCCCGGTGCTCGGTGCCCGGCGCCGGCGCTCCCGGGAGTGGGACGTCGTCAGTTCGCCTCGGGCCCGAACCGGCGCCTGTACGCCGACGGAGTGATGCCCGTCTCCCGTCGCATCAGAGCGCGCAGGTTGGTCGCGGTGCCCAGCCCGCTCAGCCGTGCGACCACCTCGAAGCGTGACTCGCCTCGCTCGATCAGCCGGCAGGCCAGGCCGAGCCGTTCCCCGGTGAGCCACATCAGCGGAGTCGTTCCCAGCTGCGCCCGGAAGCGGCGGTGCAGTGTCGCCGGGCTGACCGCGGCATGTGCCGCGAGGTCCGCGATCGCCAGGGGCGAGTCGAGCCGTTCCTGCGCCCAGGCCAGGAGCGGTGCCAGGGACTCGCCGGGGAGGTCGGGCATGGGGCGTTCGACGAACTGGCGCTGCCCGCCGTCGCGGTGTGCCGCGAAGACCAGTCTGCGGCTGACGGAGTTGGCGACCTCGGCGCCGTGGTCGCGGCGGACCACGTGCAGTCCGAGGTCGAGGGCGGCGGCGCTTCCCGCGGCGGTGAGGATGTCGCCGTCGTCCACGAAGAGCACGTCCGGTTCGAGGTGGACGGCGGGGAAGCGGGCGCGGAAGGAATCCGCCCACTGCCAGTGGGCCGTGGCCCGGCGGCCGTCGAGGACGCCGGCTTCGGCGAGGGTGAACGCGCCGCTGCAGAAGCCGATCAGGCGGGCGCCGCGCGTGTGGGCCCGTCGGATGGTGTCCAGCACCGCGGGCCGACGGGGAACGTCGACGTCGGGGCGGTTGGGGACGATCAAGGTGTCTGCCGTGTCGGCCGCTTCCAGGCCGACGACCCCGGTGAGGGTGAAGAAGCCGTCCCGCATCACGGTGGAGGGCTCGGGGGAGCAGAGCCGGAAGTCGTAGAGCTCGCGGCCGATCTCAGGCCTGCGCAGGCCGAAGACCTCGGTCGCGCAGCCGAGCTCGAACGGGTTCGAGTTCTCGTCCACGATCACGACCACCCGGTGTGCGCCCGTCGCCCGGGCTCGCTGCGAGGATCCTTTCGCCATGTGCAATTCCTAGCACTCGCGCCGTCCGTGCGAGGCGGCCGAGGATGGGCCCATGAGCAACCAGCCGATCTTCCTTCCCCGTGCCCTGGCCTCCTTCGACGCACTGTGGAGTCCACGCATCGTCTCGCGCGTCAACGACTACGACGTCCGGATCGCGAAGGTCGAGGGCGAACACATCTGGCACGCCCACGACGACACGGACGAGTTCTTCCTGGTGCTCGACGGGGAACTGCACATCTCCTTGCGGGAGCCCGGGGGTGAGCGCACGGTCCTGCTGCCGCAGGGGGCGGTCTTCACCGTTCCCGCAGGTACGGAGCACAAGCCGTCCGCGCCGTCCGGAGCCGCGATCCTCATGTTCGAGCCGACCGGGACACCGAGCGTGGGCGACCGCCACGACGAGGTCCCCGCCCACGTGGACGCGACGACCGGACACACCCTCGACGCCTGAGCAACCGGGCGACGCCGGAACCGCGGGCGGGTGGTCGTAGCCGGCCGAGGCGTGAAGGCCGGGAGGCCCTGGTGCCGCGGTCCCCGGTTCTCGTGCGGCCACGGGCGCGCGGGCGAGAAGGTGCCCGGACGTGGGCGTCGCATGGTGGTGGACTGCGTGGGCCTGGTCCTGGGGGTCGTGGTGGCCACCGCCCGCCACCGCGAGTGGCGGTCGTGGTGACCACGCGAGCGTCCACGACAGCAGCGCCGCCGGGGACCCGCTGGAACAGCCGCGGGCCCGCCTCAGGAGGATCACCCCTCGGCGAGGGGTCCGGTTGTCCCGGGGCGGGCCGGGTGCCGGAGCCGTGAGCTCGGCGAGGGCGGCCCCGCCCTGGCGGCCGGGTCGGCCGTGTGGCCGGATGCGGGTGCGGGCATGGGCGTCTGGCGCCTGTGTCCGCCGGGTGGGAGATGATGGGGGGATGTCCGCCGGCTCGCGTGCGCGTTCGTTCGATGTGGCGGCTGCCCGGTACGAGGCGGCTCGTCCGTCGTATCCGCCCGCCCTGTTCGACGCGATCGAGCAGTTGATGGGCCGACCGTTGGCGGGGGTGCGGGTCGCGGACGTGGGGGCGGGCACCGGGATCGCGACCAGGCTTCTGCGCGAGCGGGGCGCGGAGGTGATCGCGGTCGAGCCCGGTGGTGCGATGGCGGCCGAATTGCGTCGGGTGCTTCCCGATGTGCCGCTGGTGCGGGGCGACGGCAACGCCCTGCCGCTGGCTGATTCCTCGTGCGAACTCCTCACCTACGCCCAGTCGTGGCAGTGGACCGATACCGGCCGTTCGGTGCCTGAGGCACTGCGTGTCCTTCGCCCGGGCGGGCTGCTGGCGATCTGGTGGAACACCACGGCTTTCGACGTCCCGTGGATCCGCGCGCAGCACGAGCGCATCGCGTACCACTGTGGGATCCCCGCGCGTTCGCCGGTGCGTCCCGACGACCATGAGGCCGTGCGGCTCGCGGGACTGGACGGGCTGGAGGTCACGCGCCGGCGGATCCGCTGGCGGCGCAGGGTGACGCTCGACACGCACCTGGCCAACATCGGAAGCCGCTCGGCGTTGCTGGTCCTCGGCGAGGATTCCAGCCGTGCCTTCCTCGCCGAGGAGCGCAGGATTCTCGCGCAGGCCTTCCCGGCCGAGGTGGTGGAGGAGGTCTACGTCGTCGACCTGCTGGTGGCCGCCCGCCCGTGACCTCCGGTTCGGCATCATCGTCGGTCTGTTGGGCGGTCACCTGGCGCATCGGAAGTCGTCGACAGGTCGCGGCAGGACGAGTTCGCGCATGCGCCGGTCCCAGGTCGGTCCGCGTGGCCGACCGACCTTGATGTGGATGTCCGGCCCGGAAACGCCTTCGAAACGGTCGCCGAGCCGCCCGGTGAGATGATGATCGCTCCCCGGAATTCTTGACGGTGCCGAGGCCCGAGGACACCGTGAGACACATGAGCAACCAGACCTTTGAAGCCGAGGGCTACCGTCCGGGCGACGTGTTGAGAATCGAATGCCCGTTCACCGAGGTCACGGTCACTGGGGTCTTCCGGTCCCACGTCGCGGTGCGCTGGCCGTGGTGGGAGATCGACAGCGAGGCGAACGGGATCGAGTGGAACGGCGACGTCGCTCTTCCGACACCGGCGGACTACGACTGGAAGAGCGAGTACTTCCGGACGATTCCGGCGGAGGACACGCTGAAGGCCGGCGACAGGTGCTCGGTGGGGATCCCCGCGACCGTGGTGCACGTCCTGGCGGTGCACCACTTCGATCCACCCCTGGAGACGGGCTGGCTGCCACGGCCTGCGACCTACCTCGACGTCCTGCGGCAGGGCGAGTCCTACGACGCCAGGCTCGAAGAGCAGGGCTATCGGATCGACCCGGTCGGCGGCGTGCCGTTCCGGATCGAACTGCTCTTCCGTCCTTTCGCGTTCCTGGAAACCGGCGACGAGGTCGTCGACCGCGACGGGCGCGCGTGGAAGTTCGACGCTCCCTGGCGCTGGACCCCGTTCGATGGCGGCCGGCCGAGCACCCCGTCCTGGCCGCTGGCCCTGCTCTTCCGCAATGGTGAGCCGACACTCGAAGCCGTCGCGGCTGTCGCGGAGGCAACAGCCTCGGGCAGCCATGCCGACGAGGTGAACCGGTGGGTGGAACTCACCCGAGCGGTGCCCGTACCCGCGTGACCTGCCCCGGCTGTCGGCACCGCATGTGCCTGGTGTCGGTCACCGCCCGCAAGGGGACTCGTGACCACGAGGGTGGTGATCCACGCGGCTCTGACGGGAGTTCCGTGAAGCCACTTCGGCGAGTTGTCGCCATCGGGGTAGCGTGGCTGGGTGACAGAGCTCGCCTTCATCGAACGAAGCTTCGTGAACTTTCGGGACCACTCCTTCCCCGATGGCAGTGGTCACGGCTTCCGCTGGGTTGACCTGAAGTCCTTCCGGTTCCCGCGAGACTGCCGGGACCCGGAATTGCTCACCGCTGTTGTCACGCATGAGGAATTCCGTGACGACTACGCCGGAGGTGGCGTCGGCCCTGATGGTCTCCGCCACGGTCCCTACTGGCTCGGTGCGGTCAGCCTCGATGGGTACCAGCCGGTCAGCCGCGACAAGGCCGCGCTGGTGTTGAAGGAGTGGGCGAACCAGTACGGCAGCCTTCCGGGCTCGCTGGAGGACGCACTCGATGCAACGCTCCGAATGACTGTGAGCTCGGCCAGCCGTCTCTACTGTCTCCGAGACCTGGGCAGTGGTGCCTTCCACGACTGGGGCGGCGTGCACGGCGATTTCCACGAGTTCGTTGCCATCGACGACAATCGGCAGGTTCTGACGCTCCTCGTTGCAGCTGATGACTGATCGCGCGATGTTCACGGTCGGGCGAGGGATCCGGCTGCGGAGGAGCCGGAAGGATGCCCGGCCGCACCGCCAACCTTCCTCCCGCAAGCGGCCGTTCGGCCGGCGATCGCCAGTAGGAGGAGTGCCTCCGCCTCGGCCTCCGGTTGAGGCTCAGCCGCCGTTCCCCGCTCTGTTCCCCGCTCCGCTCCCCGGCCTGCCCGGTTCGTCGGCGGTGGGTGGCCAGGTGATCTCGTAGTAGGCCAGGTGCGTGTCGCGTCCGGCGGGGCGCATGCCGGCGGCGGTCATGACGCGTTGGGAGGCGGTGTTGTCCAGGTCGGTGTCGCCGACCACGCGTGCCGCCCCGTGCACGCGGGCCAGTTCGAGCAGGGCGCGCAGGGCTTCTGTGGCGTAGCCGTGGCCCCGGGCGCCGGGTATCAGCCCGTAGCCGACGGTGGCGGTGCCGTCGGGGCCGGGGGCGGCGTGGAAGCCGGCACCGCCGATGGCCCGGCCGTCCGCGCGTAGGCGGATCTCATAGGCGCCGAAGGGCTGCGGATCGCCGTGGTGCGCGCACACCTGTAGGTAGCGGCGGGCCCCGGCGAGGTCCCCGTCGGCGGGGTAGCCCGGCGCCCACTGCCCTTCGGGGCCGGGCGGGCCGGCGAGGATGCGCCGGGCCTGGCGCGGGGTCAGGGGACGGAGGATGAGGCGTTCGGTGACCAAGTCGTCCATGCCCGGCTTGATATCACCCGCCGCCCGCGCCGCGCACCCGCTTTTCCCGCCGCTCCGCCCACCGGATCTGGCGTGTGGCGAGGCGGTGCGCCTGGCGTCGTTGCTGTGGAGGATCTGCCGTCGGGGGTGGCGGTGAGTGGGAAGTCGGCGGGTCCGACTTCCTGTGCAACGGGGCAGGCCTACGGTCCAGCCAGCAGGCCCCTTGAGCCCCGACGCCCTGTCCCGGAAGTCGAACCAACCCCCTGACGACGCTGCCCCACCGGACACACCATGCAGATACGGGGCGCCGCTGCGCCGGTTCGGTGTGTGCCTGGCCGTGGGGTGGGGGAGCAGGGAGCCGGCCGGGGCGACTTCCTGTGCGGGGAGCCCGATGTTCCGATGCCAGGGTGGGCGCGCGTGTCAGGAGCTCTGGGATTGAGCCGGGTTCGGGATCGGGGAGGGGGTCACGCGGAAGCGCTGGGCGACGACGAGGGTGTCGCTGTTGATGGCCGGGGTGTGGCCGAGGAAGGCGCTGATCCCCTGGCCGCGGAAGAACTCTTCGTGGGCGGTGCGCCATTGTGCGGCGTCGGCGTAACCGCGTCCCTCGGCGCGCGCGAAGTCGTCGTCGATGTCCTTCATGGGGACGACGCGCACCTGGAGGAGTTCGATCGTGACGGCTGTGTTGCCGGCGGAGTCGAGTACGGCGAACACCTGGCCGGCCCTCGGTAGCGCCTCGCCGGCGTGCTCGTAGATCTCCAGCAGGCCGGTGAGCGCGGTCTTGTCGCCGCTCAGGATCGCCGCCACGCCCCGGTCGCGTTCCGGTCCGGGAAAGGCGAGTTCGAGTGTCGGAAGGTCGTCGTGCCCCATCCCGCGAGGGTAAGGAGTCCGGCCCGCGCCGATCAACTCCCGCCACCTGTCCCGCACGAGAAAGGGGGGTGTGCTCCCGGGGTGCTGCTACGGCTCAGGGACCCGCGTGTCGAGCTGAACGGGGCGTGGGTTGTCGGGGGAGGGGTGTTTGGTACCTGGGACCGCGGCGGAGACGGTGACGGCGCTGGGCGCGCTTGGATGCGCGAGCACCTGGCCGGGCACCGCTACGGCGGCCCTGGGCTGCGCCGCCTCAGTGGGTGTGGCGTCCGTGATGTGGCCGTCCGTCGTCGCGGGTGAAGAACGGGTGCCGATCGCTGCGGGCGGCAGTCGGATTTCGAGGGTCGGAACCGTGGACAGTGCTTTCGCCGTCTCGGAGCCTGCGGCGACGAGAGCGGGGGATTGATGTCTTCGGACCATGCCGGTGAGGCGAAGACCGGGCTGGTGAAGGGCATCGGGCTCGGTTGCCTGCCCGTCGTCGTGGGGCTGGCCGCCGGACTGGCCGCCCTGTACACGGTCCACATCCAGATCCCGGACACCCTGTGCCCCCCGCCCGGACCCGGAGAGTACGATCCCGGACCCGATCCGGACTTCATCACCCCGCTGTTCACCGGCATCTTCTACCTGGTGGCCTACAGCGGCGTGTTCGTGGGCGGCTTCTGGCTGCCGCGGTTCTTCATCCGGCAGCGCTGCTGGGCCCCGATCGTTGCCGGAATCCTGCTCGCCTCGGTCCTCCTCCTGGGAGTCTCCACCGCAGACCTGCTGTTCAGTGTCGCCCCAGCGCACGGGCTGCGGTTCCACGTCGCGCTGACGGACGGCATCCGGTTCTCGGGGCCTTGCCCGCCCAGCCCTCACTGGTAGGGCTCGGCTCACCTTCAGTTGAGGCGAGCCCCTGACCGCCCCTTTGGCTGACGGACCAGTTGAGCACATCCAGGTGTTCGCGGCTGAGCACTTTCATCGGTCCGCCGACCGGGGGCGGCGAGTTGGGGGCGGTGAGTGGGGAGCGCTGCTGGTGCTTGGTTCGGGCTGGGGGAGCGGCGTTTGCCGCGGCGTGGTGGGGCGTGTTCGGGGCCCGGGAGTCGGGTGGTCCCATGTCGCCGGCCGGCGGACCGCCTTGCCCGGGTCGGCTGCCGTAGCCGTAGCGCCCACACCCGGCGGGCAGGTCCGGGAGCCCGTACCCCGGGGCCTCTGGGCCCGGCTCCCGGCTCCCAGCTCGCGGCTCCCGGCTCCTGGGTCTTGGGTCTTGGGCTTTGGGTCCTGGGTCTTGGGGCCTGGGGCGGAGGCCGGGGCGGGTCCTGGGCCCGATGCCCGGGTGATCGACTCGGCCGTACGTTGATGCGTATGGAGATACCCGAGCGCTACAAGTACGCGGTCATTCCGCATGTGATGGTGGACGGTGCGGCCGAGGCGATCGCCTTCTACGTGGCCGCGTTCGGAGCCCAAGAGCTCATGCGGCTGGATGGAGAGGACGGGCGGATCGTGCACGCCGAGATCAGTGTCCACGGCTCCACCCTCATGCTCGGTGACGCCGGCGCGCCGTTCGCTGCGCCGGGTGCCGGCGGCCCCTGTGTCGCCCTGCACGTCTACGTCCCGGACGTGGACGCCCTGACCGGGCGGGCCGTGACCGCCGGCGCCGAACTCCTCGCACCGCCGGCCGACATGTTCTACGGCGCCCGGCAGTCGACGCTGCGCGATCCCTTCGGCCACGTCTGGATCCTGCTGACGCCCCTCACCTGAACCCGCGCCGAGTCCGGGCGTGGACCGGGGCCAGGCCGATGCCGGTTCACGCGGGCGGATGCCGGTTCAGGCGGGCGGTGGCCAGGGCCAGGGCCAGGGCCAGGACCAGGACCAGGACCAGGCCAGGGCCAGGACACGGGCAGCGTGTAGTGCCGGCCCGGGCGCCACGGCGGAGGTCGGCGCAGCAGGTCTTCCAGGCGGGCGCCGGTGAGCAGGCAGTCCAGGGCCCAGCGGTTGGCGCAGTGGGCGATCAGCAGGACGCGTCGGCCGTCGAAGTCGGTGGCGAGGTCGGCCAGGAACGCGCCGGTGGCATCGAGGACCTGGCGGTGGCTCTGGCCGCCGGGGTAGAGCCGGTCGGCGCAGTGCGGGCGCCAGGCGGCGACGACGTGGGCGGGGGCACCGTTGAGGGTGCCGTAGCCGCACTCGCTCGCGCAGCTGTGCGTCCTGGTGCAGGGGCACATGCCCGGCGGGCAAGGCGATGCGGGCGGTGGTCACCGCGCGGTGCAGGTCGGAGATGAACACCGCCGCCAGCGCCTCGCCGCGGCGGCGCGCGCCCAGCTCGGCGGCCTGGCGCCGGCCCAGCGGGCCGAGCGCCCGGGCAGGTGGCCGGTGGCGATGCCCGCCTCGTTGTCGGTGGTCGTGGCGTGTGTCTCGTAGACGATCTCCACCGCCGTCCGCGCACCCCCAGGGGACGTGACGGGCCGTACGAAGCGGACCAGGGGATGCTGACCCGCCGCGGCGCCGGCTACGCGTAGCGCTCGAACAGCGCCTGCAGGTAGTCCTCCAGACGCCCGGCCAGCACCGGCGTGCTCAGGTCGGTGCGACCCAGCTCGCGCCAGGGCACGGCGACCTTTTCGGCGTCGGGAGCGAACGCCAGGGCGTCCAGCAGCCGCCAGTAGAGGTGGTCCTCGCCGGTGGCCAGGACACCTCCGGCCTGTTCGTAGGCTTGCGCGAAGGCCATGCCCGCGGGCACGCCGTGCAGCAGGGCGAGCGCCGTCGAGCAGTGGGCGACGTCCAGGTCGGCCGGGCCCCAGGAGGTCTCCACCCAGTCGACGACGCCGCTGACCGCCAACTGCCCGCCGTCGCCGGTGAACAGCACATTGCCCGGGTGGAAGTCGCGGTGCAGGAAGCAGGGCCGGTGCGCGGGCGCCTGACGGCCGATCACCTGAACCGCCCGTTCCCACAGCAGCGGACGCGCGGTGGCGGCGGGCACCTGCACGTGCTCGGGCGAGGTCCACGCCTGCCAGGCACGCGGACGCTCGTGCTCCGGCACCGTTACTGCGTGTACGGCCGCCAGCTGCCGGGCCAGCAGCACGGTGCGGCGAGCCACTTCGCCGTCCTCGCGCACTCGCACGCTGCCGGGCAGGTGGGTCATCACCAGCGACGGGTCCTCGCAGTGCTCGCCCGCGGCGTCCACCGCCCGCAGCCGGGGCGCCGGGATGCTCCCGGCCTCCAGCAGGCGCAGCACACCGGCCTCCCGGGCCAGCATGCCCGGGGCGTGGCGGCGGTAGAACGGCTTGACGAACGAACGCAGCACCAGCGCGTAGCCGGCGCCGCCGTCACTGTTGCCGTTGTTGCCGTCGTCGCCGCGGTCGTGGTCTTCGGGGGCGATGTCCAGGCGGCGCATCCGCGAGGTCCACCCGCCCTTGAGCTCGTGCACCCCCACGATCCGCTCACCGGGCGCGAGTGCGCCCTGGACCCACCGGCGCGTACCGGCCCACCCCCGGCCGTTGTCATCGATCACGGACAACCACCCTACGCCCCACCCCCGGCCCTGTCTCCGCCCTACCCCGCCGTCCCTGCGAGGAGCAGTGACAGAGCCTCAACCTCCGTCCGGCACAAGCCGGGAGCTCGTTATTCGACATCCATAGAAATTTGACAGCGGGCCCCGCCCCGGGCTTGGGTGGAACAGCCGGGCCGCACACCGGTCCACCGCCGACGAAGGGGAGAGTCCGCCATGCCCAGGAAAGTCGTCTTCACCGCCACCGGCGCGCCCGAGGTCCTCACCGTCCGCGAGGCCTCGCTGCCCCAGCCCGGTCCGGGCGAACTGCGCATCAGGGTCCAGG
Organism: Kitasatospora sp. NPDC101157; assembly: GCF_044768255.1. Taxonomy (NCBI): domain Bacteria; kingdom Bacillati; phylum Actinomycetota; class Actinomycetes; order Kitasatosporales; family Streptomycetaceae; genus Kitasatospora; species Kitasatospora sp. NPDC101157. Next base: position 95,876 of record NZ_JBIWPL010000026.1, read on the forward strand.
CGCTCGGTCTCAACCGCGCCGAGGCCCTCTTCCGCGCCGGTACCTACCTGGAACAGCCGCGCCTGCCCGCCACCCCCGGCTTCGAGGCCGCGGGCACCGTCGACGCCGTCGGCGAGGGCGTCACCGGCTTCCGCATCGGCGATGCCGTCGACTCCGTCCCCGCCTTCGACCAGAACGACTACGGCGTTTACGCCACCCACGCCGTCGTGCCCGCCCGCGCCGCCGTCCACCGCCCCGCCCACCTCAGCGCCGTCCAGGGCGCCGCCACCTGGATGCCCTATCTGACCGCCTACGGCGCCCTCGCCGAGGACGGCCACCTGCGCCCCGGCGACCACGTGCTGCTCACCGCCGCCGCCTCCAGCGTGGGCCTGGCCGCGATCCGCACCGCCCGGCGCATCGGCGCCGTGCCCATCGCCACCACCCGCACCCGCGCCAAGGCGGCCCGGCTCCTGGACGCCGGCGCCGCCCATGTGATCGTCACCGGGGAGGAGGACCTGCCCGCCCGCGTCCAGGAGATCACCGGCGGCGAAGGCGTGCGCACCGTATTCGACGCCGTCGCCGGCCCCGGCGTCGACACGCTCGCCCGTACCCTCGCCCCCGGCGGGCACCTGATCGTCTACGGACGCCTGGACATGCGCGACACCCCCATGCCGGGCCAGGACACCTTCGCCCCCGTCAGCAGCCGCTTCTACACCGTCCACGAGGTCAGCCGCGACGCCCAACGACTGCGCCGCGCCCACGCGTTCATCACCGCGGGGCTGGCCGACGGCACGTTCGACCCCGCCGTCGACCGCGTCTTCGAGGGGCTGGACAGCATCGTCGAGGCCCACCGTTACCTGGAGGCCGGTGCGCAGGTCGGCAAGATCGTCGTGACCGTCACCGACTGACCGGCTCGCCGACCGACCCTCGGTCGCCTGGCCCCGGCCGCTCGGCCCTCGGCCGCCTGGCCCCGGCCGACCGGTTGGTCATCGGCCGCCTGGCCCCGGCCGACCGGTTGGTCATCGGCTGCCGGGTACGGTCAGGGGGCGTCCCGGGCCTCGGCGTCGGCGGCGGCCACCACCGCCGTCAGCAGGCCCGGGAAACGCCGTTCCAGCTCCTCGGCGCGCAGCGTGTTCATCTTCGTGGTGCCCACGTAGTACTGGCGCAGCACGCCGGCCGCGCGCAGCACCGAGAAGTGGTGACTGGAGGTGGAGCGCCCGACCGGCAGGTCGAAGGAGCCGCAGCTCAGGTCGGCGCCCGCGTGCGCCAGGGTGCGCACCACCGAGCGCCTCGCCGGATCGGCCAAGGCCTCCAGCACCTGCTGGACGTTCACGTCCTCCACACCAGGGTGCACGATCACCCGCGCCGTCACGCGTGCCCGTCCCACACCCACCACCCCTTTCCCGAGCCCGGCCCCCGTCCCGCAGCAATCCTTGTCAACGGCCGCGCACCCCGCGCGACTTCACGCCCGACGCTACTACGGGAAGCCCCCCGGCCACGCGCGCCGCAACACCTCCGCAACGCGAATTACGCGCCACCCGTCCACCCCCACGCCCGTACCCGGGTGCCGCCGCCTTCACGATGCCCGTGCTCAGCCGCCTGTCGGTCGCCGGTGCTGTCGCTGCCGCTACAACCGTTACCGCGCCGTTCGCCGTCGGTGTCGGCGGCCGCAGCGAGGCCAGCGGTGCCAGGTACGGCTTTCACCTCTTGCCGGCTGGGCCGATTCCCGTCTCCCAGGGGCTGGGGCGCGTCGGCGGTAGTGGGTGCTCTTCGGGGACGGTGGCCGGCGTACCGCCGCGGCCGTCCGGCACACCGTGCGGCGTTCCTCGCCGAGCGGCGGGGCCGCCGGGCTCGCCGTCTCCGGCGCGCGGTGCGCGGTTCCTCCGGGTGTTTGCGCGCACCCTGCGCCCGTTCGCCGGCCCGGTCGGGCGAGGACGAGCCGTTCAGGGTCGGCGGCGCCGGCATCTGCGGCCTGGGCCAGCCGGCACGATGCTCGGCAGGTGCTTCGGCGGAGGCCAACTCATCCTCCTCAGCCTCTACTCGCCCGGCACCTGTCACGTCTCCCGCTCCTCGCTCACCCTCGTCCCTGTCGTTGATCCCGCGAACTGGCGGCCTGGTTCACCAGTTACGCCACCCGGACCGCCGACGGCCCGCTCCCGTGCGCCTGAGCCTCCCCGGCCACGAGGCCCGGGCGCGTACGGCCGCCGCTCACCGTGCCGCTCTCACCGCCGCCTTCCCCCGGGGGCCTGGCCCACCCGGTCACCGCCCACCGTGCCGGCCACAGGCGGCCAGCGAAGGCGTACTCCCGTGTGACTTCGTGATCTATCCGGTCGAGAGGTTAAGGAGGGTCGCCGGCGGTGGCTGCGGTGAGTCTCGAATTTCGATGGCGCTGCGGTGTTGGTGCTGCCAGGGTGTCCTCCGTGCTGAAGAAGTTACTCTTTATGACCCTAGCTGGGCATGGGCACATCAACCCGATGTTGCCCCTGGTCGAGGAACTCGTACGGCGCGGGCACCAGGTGGACTACGCCACCGGCGCAGGCCACGCCGCCGCGGTCACCGGTGCCGGCGCACGCTGGGTGGAACTACCGCCGCTGGAGCCGTTCACACCACCGTCGAAGATCGGCCCGGAGGCCGTGGCCGGCTGGTTGCGCCATTACTTCGCGGCAATGAGTGCGACCTACCCGGTGTTGCAGAAGTACTGTGCCGCGGAGCCGGTAGACGCAATCTGTTACGACACGACGAACTGGCCGGCCCGGATCATCGCCAGGAGGCTGGGCATCCCCGCCGTCCAGTGCTTCCCCCACCTCGCCTCGAACGAGGCGTACTCGCTGGACCGGCAGTTGACCGCAGGGCTCGGCGCCGACGATCCGGCGATGGCCTTGCTCGCCGCCGACTGTGCGGCCTTCTCCGCCGAGTACGGCGTTTCGCTCGGTGTCCCCGACACCATGACGACGGCGGACGGGCTCAACCTCGTGTTCGTCCCGCGAGAGTTCCAGCCGGCTGCTGACAGTTTCGACGAACGTTTTCACTTCATCGGCCCCTCGATGGGCAGACGCGAGCAGGCCGAGCAGTGGTCACCGCCCGACCCCGACGCACCACTGCTGTATGTCTCACTGGGCACCGTCTTCAACGGTCACCCGGAGTTCTACCGCGCCTGCGTAGCCGCCGTCGCAGACGGACCGTGGCAGTTGGCGATGACCGTAGGCGACACGGACGCCGCCGCACTGGGCGCCCTCCCCAGCCGGGTGGACGTCCGGCCGCGGTTCCCGCAACTGGCGGTACTCCGCCATGCCACCGCCTTCGTGTCGCATGCCGGAATGAACTCCGTTATGGAGGCGCTGCATTACGGGGTTGGCCTCGTCGCCGTTCCGCAGACACCCGAGCAGGCTGCCAACGCCGGGCGCCTGGCGGAGCTCGGTCTCGGCGAACGCCTGGACGCCGACACGGTGAGCGCCGAAGCACTGCGGGCGGCGATCAGCAGGGTCGCCTCAGACCCGGCAGTACGCGTCAACCTCGCGGGAATGCGCCGAGCCATCCTGCGAAGTGGTGGAGTCACACGCGGCGCCGACGTGATCGAGCAGTACCTCCGTCAGCCAGTGTGACTCTGCTCCCTCGCGTCGCCGTGACTGAGAGTGGGAGCGGCCACCGCGTGATCATCAAGGGTTTTGCGGACTCCTGAAGATCATGCGGTGGCCGCAGGTCACAGCGTAGATGCCGCCGCCGGGGAGCGATGTTCGACCAGGTCATGGCCAAGATCGCGGGCCGGTTCAAGCGGGTGGAGCCGCGTGCCACGGCCCATGCCTTCGTGCTCGGGCCGCCGCCCGGCGTCGAGCGGAAGAACTGCTGGCGGCTTGCCGGGCAAGCCGGTCACGCCCGTTCCGGGCCGATGCAACGCCTTCTGCGAAGCGCCCGCTGGGACGCGGACGTGTTCCGCGACGACATCCGCGCCAACGTCTTCGAGCACCTTGGCACCGTCGATGGCGTCCTGACCGTCGACGAGGCGGGCTTCCTGAAGAAGGGCGCCGCCTCGGCGGGCGTGCAGCAGCAGTACACCGGCACCGCCGCCCGGATCGAGAACAGCCAGGTCGGTGTGTTCCTCGCCTACACCTTTCACAGGGGAAGGGCACTGATCGACCATCGGTTCCACGTGCCCGAGCACTCCTGGTTCCACGACGTCGAACGCCGCGCCCGGGCCGGGGCCCTGACCGGGTGGAGTTCGCGACGAAGCCCGCCCTCCCGGGCAGATGACCACTCAGGCTCTGGACGCCGGGATCGGTGCCTGCTGGGTGGCCGGGGACGAGGCCTACGGCCAGGACACGGGTCTTCGCGCTCTGCTGGAGTCCCGGCGGATCGGTTACGTCCTGGCCGTCGCCTGCAGCACCCGGGTGGGGATCAACAACGGGCGAACCGCCGTCCGCGCGGATGCCGTGGTCAACCGCCTGCCGCCCTCGGCCTGGCACCAGCAGAGTGCCGGAGCAGGGGCGAAGGGCCCCCGCTACTACGACTGGGCCTGGATCGCGATCGGTGTCGACGGGCGTCGGCACCTGCTGGTCCGCCGCGTCCGAGCAGCGGGGAACTCGCCTTCTACCTGTGCTGGTCGCCACAGCGAGTGCCGTGGTCCGAGCTGGTGCGGGTGGCCGGGACCAGGTGGTGCGTCGAGGAGTGCTTCCAGGCGGCGAAGGGCCGGGTCGGGCTGGACCAGTACCAGGTCCGCCACTGGATCGCCTGGCACCGGCACATCACCCTGGCCATGTTCGCGCTGGCCTTTCTGGCCGCTCTGGCCGCCGACGCCGTACCGACGAGACCCGCCCAGCCGAATCGCCCAGCCCGCAGCACCGATCCGACCGACCTGACCGTTCCGGAGATCCGCCACCTACTCGGGGCCCTGCTGGCCCCGCCGAACTCATCCCCGAGCAGGCCGCTGCACTGGTCAGATTGGCGCAGACGTCACCAGGCCATCGCCCGCCGCTGCCACTAACGGCGACGGCTCCTCACACACTCCTCGGCATAGACCACGAAGTCGCACCGGAGTACTGGACGAGTAGTTCCGAAGTCAACTGGCTTTGCCGGTCCTGGACATGCAGGAAGGGTGTCCGGCATTCGGGTTGTGACGACCGAGGAGCCGGACACCCTCCTGGCCGCACTCCACGGGCAGATCGATGATCACCTGCCCGAACACGATGGTTGAGCCGCCCACCCCGGCTGACGGACTCCGAGCTGATCTGCCTGGCCGTGGCCAGGTCCTGCTGGGCTTCCACTCCGAGGCCCGCTGGATCCGCTTCGCTCGCGCCCACCCGCGCGGCATGTCTAAGGCGCCGGCCCGGTTCCACGAGGGCCGGTGCGCTGGGTGGCCCGGTCAGGTGCCCGGGTGGGAGGCCGTCCAGCCGTGTTCGAGGAGGGCGAAGGCCTCGTCGGCGGCGCGGGCCGGGTCGGGGTGACGCTGGATGAGGCTGCGGGCCTCCAGGGCGAAGCGGGCCAGGGCGGCGCAGCGGACGTCGTCACGGGATGCGCCGACGTCCTCGGCGATGGCGCCGGCCAGGGCCGCTTCGTGGCGGGTCCACATGCGGTGGGCGTAGTCGCGCAGGGCGGGAGTGTCCTGCACCATGCGCAGGAAGGCGGGGAAGCGGGGGTCCGCGGCATGGACGGCGAAGCGGGTCTGCCCGAGCAGGAGGTGTTCGCGCAGGGCTTGGGGGATGGAGCGGCCTGCGGGGCGTTCGCGCACGGCGGCGACCAGGGCCGCCTCCAGGTCGTCGTCCTGGTCGAAGACCAGGGCCTCCTTGCTGGGGAAGTGCTTGAACAGGGTGGTGACCGAGACGTCGGCGGCATCGGCGACGTCCTTGACGCCGACCTGGTCGTAGCCGCGTTCGAGGAAGAGTTCGAGTGCTGCGTCGGCCAGGGCCTGGCGGGTCTGGGCCTTCTTGCGCTCGCGGCGCCCGGTCGTTTCGGTCACCCGCCCACTCTATCGCGCGGTGAACTCGCTGCGAAAGTGTAGTCATTGCACTTATTGAGCGACTGTGCTTTCTTGGTGACGGGGCCGGACCTCCCGGTGGCCCGCACCCAACTCCCGAGGGGAACTCCCACCTGCCATGACCCCTGCCCGCGACCCCCGCATCGCCATCGTCGGCGCCGGCCTCGGCGGCCTCACCTGCGCCCGGATCCTGCAGAGGCACGGCCGCCGCACCACCGTCCTGGAACGCGAGGCGGGCGCCGACTCCCGCCCCCAGGGCGGCAGCCTGGACCTGCACGCCGACACCGGCCAGGCCGCCCTGCGCGCGGCGGGACTCCTGGAGCGCTTCCACGCCCTCGCCCGCCCCGAAGGCGATGAGTGGCGCGTGCTCGACCCTGCCAGCGCCTGCCCCCTGGCCCAGCCGGGACCACCGGCCGGTTCCGGTGCCGCCGCCGATCCCGGTGTCGACGCCCGTCCCGCCGTCGGGCCCGGGGCCGGTTCCGGTGCCGCCGCCCGGCCGGAGATCGACCGCGGTCAGCTGCGCGGCCTGCTCCTGGACTCGCTCACCGCCGGCACCGTGCGCTGGGACCGCGCCGTCAGCGCCGCCACCCCACTGCCGGACGGCACCTGCCGGCTGCACTTCGCGGACGGCACCACCGAGGACTTCGACCTGGTCATCGGCGCCGACGGCGCCTGGTCACGCGTACGCCCGGCCCTGTCCACGGCCGTACCCGCCTACACCGGCGTCACCTTCCTCGAAACCGGCTTCGATCGCTGCGACACCCGCCACCCCGGCCTCGCCCGCCTCGTAGGCCACGGCTCGATGCTCGCCAAGGGCACCGGCCGCACCCTGGTCGCCCAGCGCAACAGCGGCAACCACATCCGCGCCTACATCGCGCTGCGAGTCCCCCAGAACTGGCACGCGGCCGCCGGCATCGACCCCGGCGACCAACTGGCCCTGCGCGCGCACCTGCTGGAGCTGTTCGACGGGTGGGACGAGCGCCTGCGCTACCTCCTGCGCGGCGGTGACCACGACTTCACCAGCCGGCCCCTGTTCGTCCTGCCCGCCGCGCACACCTGGCGACACGTCCCCGGCCTGACCCTGCTCGGCGACGCCGCCCACCTGATGCCCCCGGTCGGGCTAGGCGCCAACCTCGCCATGCTCGCCGCCGCCGACCTCGCCCACGCCCTGGTCACCGAGCCCGACCTCGACACCGCCGTCCGCGCCTACGAACACCTCATGCTCCCGCGCTCCATCCGCGCCGCAACGCACAGTGCCCATGCCCTCGACCACCTCGTCCCCGCCGCGGCCCCCTGAGCCCCGCCCCTGGGCCGAACCCGGTGTCGACCGGAACCTGTCAAAGCGATCAAGGCAGGTGGTCGCGTCTGGCAGCCCTCGACTTTGCCAGCAGCCGCGGGCCCGACTTCCTGTGCGTGGGTCGGGAGCCGGGCGGGCGGCCAAGGGGCTGGGTCCTGGGACCGACGGGGCCACGAGCAGCAGGGACGGGCGCACGGGCCGCCGTTGCGGCGAAGGTCCGGACAAGGGGCGGGGTGTCGCGCCGACTCCGGTGGACGGGGCCGGCCCGTCGGTGAGGCCACGGCCCGCTGGCCGCACGAACGAGGCGGCGCGGCGGACCGGGAAGCCCGCGCCGGCCGCCCCGCCCGAGCCCCGCCCGAGCCGCGCCGGTGGGGCCCGGGCGCAGTCCCGACCGGCCGCCCCCTCGACAGATATCTCTCACTGAGAGCTAAAATCGGGGTATGACGACACGGGCCCCCAAAAAGCCCGACGCCGCGGTCGCGGACGAGTTCACCGCGCTGCTCGTCGGCATCCAGCGGATGCTGCGCCGCCGCCTGCGCCGCCGCTCCGGACAGCCCAGACTGCGTGGTGCGCAGGTGGAACTGCTGCGCCTGGTGACGGACAGCCCCGGCCTGAGGGTCTCCGAGGCGGCCGAGGAGCTGTGTCTGGCCGGGAACTCGGTGTCCACGCTGGTCAACCAGCTCGCCGCGCAGGACCTGCTGCGCCGTGAGGTGGACCCCGGCGACCGGCGGGCGGCGCTGCTCTACGCGACACCGGCGGCCGAGGAGCGGATCGAGGCGTGGCGCCGGCGCCGCCGGGCGCTGATGGCGGATCTGGTCGCGGACCTGCCCGCATCCGAGCGGGACGCCCTGGCTGCCGCCCTGCCCGCGCTGCACCGTCTCGCCGAGGGCCTGCGCAGTCTGCCGGACGAGGAGGAGTGATGGGCCAGGAGGAAGCGGTGGTGTGCCGGGGCCTGGAGTACGCCTTCGCCCACGGCCGCGGCAAGGTGACCAGGGCTGTGGACGGCATCGACCTGACCGTGCGCACCGGAGAGGTGTTCGGCCTGCTGGGTCCCAACGGCGCGGGCAAGACCACCACCATCCGCGCCATCACGACCCTGCTGCCGGTCGGCGCCGGCATGGTGCGCGTCTTCGGCCACGACGCCACCCGCCGCCCCATGGAGGTCCGGCGCCTGCTGGGCTACGTCCCCCAGCAGCTGTCCGCCGAGGCCGGACTCACCGGGCGAGAGAACGTCGCCCTGTTCGCCCGGGTCTTCGACGTCCCGCGCGCCGAACGTGCCCGGCGCGTCGCCCAGGCCCTGGCCGCCGTCGACCTCACGGACGCCGCCGACCGGATGGCCGCCACCTACTCCGGCGGCATGGTGCGTCGCCTCGAACTGGCCCAGGCCCTGGTCAGTGCCCCGCGCCTGCTGGTCCTGGACGAACCCACCATCGGCCTGGACCCCATCGCCCGCACCGGCGTGTGGGAGCGCGTGGACGCCGTGCGCAGGGCCACCGGCATGACCGTCCTGGTCACCACCCACTACATGGACGAGGCCGACCGCCACTGCGACCGCATCGCCCTGATGGACCGCGGCCGCATCCGCGCCCTGGGAACCCCCGCCGAACTCAAGGAGCAGGTCCGTCGGACCTACCGGGCCCACTCCCAGGACCAGGCAGGCCAGGAGGACCAGGCCGCCCAGGAACGCCAGGAAGGCCAGGAAGGGCAGAACGGCCAGGACGGACGGCCCGGTGGGGGCGGCCCCACCCTGGACGACGTGTTCCGCCACTTCGCCGGCCGCGACCTGGCCGACGCCACGGAAGGAGACTTCGGCGATGTCCGCCGCACCCGCCGCACGGCCAACCGCGTCGGCTGAACCCCCCGGCCACGGCCCCGAGCTGGACCTGCTGCTGGTGCCCCCGCGGGCCCGCACCGGCTGGCGTCTGGTACCCGCGCGCATCGCCGCGATGTGCGCGGTGGAACTGCAGAAACTGCGCCACGACCGCACCGAGCTCTACACCCGGGCCGTCCAGCCCGCCCTGTGGCTGCTGATCTTCGGCGAGACCTTCACCCGGCTCAAGGCCATCCCCACCGACGGCATCCCCTACCTCGACTACCTCGCGCCGGGCATCATCGCCCAGTCCGCGATGTTCATCGCGATCTTCTACGGCATCATGATCATCTGGGAGCGGGACTCCGGGGTCCTCACCAAACTGCTGGTCACCCCCACCCCCCGCGCCGCCCTGGTCACCGGCAAGGCCTTCGCCGCCGGCGTCAAGGCCGTCCTGCAGGCGGTCGTCGTGGTCCTGATCGCCGCCGTCCTCGGCGTCGCGATGACCTGGAACCCGCTGCGTCTGTTGGGGGTGGTGGCGGTGGTGCTGCTCGGCTCGGCGTTCTTCTCCTGCCTGTCGATGGCCATCGCCGGGATCGTGCTGACCCGCGACCGCCTGATGGGCATCGGCCAGGCGATCACCATGCCGCTGTTCTTCGGCTCCAACGCCCTCTACCCCCTGGACCTGATGCCGGGCTGGCTGCAGGCGGTCAGCAGGGTCAACCCGCTCAGTTACCAGGTCGACGCGCTGCGCGGTCTGTTGATCGGCACGCCCTCCCACCTGCCGCTGGACTTCGGCGTCCTGGCGGCCGCCACCCTGGCCGGAATCGCCGCCGCCTCCGCCCTGCTGGGCCGCCTGGCCCGCTGAGACACCCCGGTACACCGGAAACACGACAGGAGATGTCGGGTTGGGGGCGGACAGTGGGGTCACCGGCCGGCGCCGCCACGGTGTCGGCCGGGACGACCGACAAGGCAAGGACCCGAGCCCCCATGCGCGAGACACCCGACGAGCTCCACCGCCTCCAGGACCTCCTGGACGCCTCGCTCTCCCGTTCCACCGCCCACCTGCGCTCCATCATCACCAGCGAACGCACCCTCACCGCCGAGCAGCTCACCCGCGCGCTCACCGGCATGTGCACCCTCGCCCTCTCCACCGTCACCGCCAAGGGCGAGCCGCGCGTCAGCGGCGTGGACGGCCACTTCCTGCACGGCAAGTGGCACTTCGGCACCGCCCGTTCCTGTGCCAAGGCCCGCCACCTCGCCGCCCGGCCCGCCGTCAGCGCCGCCCACCTGCGCGGGGAGGACCTGGGCGTGTTCACCCACGGCACGGTGGAGACCCTCAACCCCCACGGCGGCCCGGCGGCCGCCGACTGGCCCGAACTCCTCGCCCACTTCCGCGACTTCTACGGCCACGACGCCTTCGACTGGGACAACGACGTCGTCTACTACCGGCTCCATCCGCACTGGATGGCCGCCTTCGCTTCCGACCCCGCTCACCTCGGGACAACGGCGGACCCGGCGTGACGGACGCCGTCCCCGGTGGCCGGACCTGACGGATTCGGCCGGCGCGCTGCCGAACCGGGACCGTCTCCCGGCGCCGCCCGGCACCAGCAGCGCGCCGCCCCCGGCGGTCCACGGGGCACCGACGCGCGGCGCGGCCGCGGCAGCGGCGACAATGGCGTGAGGGCCGTGGCGGACAGCGAGCGAGGAGGGGCGGGGTGCGGGCGAGCCGGACCATCGCGTTGCTGCTGATCCTGCAGGCCCGGCACACCATGACCGCCGCGCAGCTCGCGGCCGAACTGGAGGTCTCCGAGCGCACCGTGCAGCGCGACATCGCCGCGCTGCTCGAAGCCGGAGTGCCGGTGTACGCCGAACGCGGGCGCGGCGGCGGCTACCGGCTCGTCGACGGCTACCGCACCCGCCTGACCGGCCTCGAACGCGCCGAAGCCGAAGTCCTGCACCTGGCCGCGCTCCCCGGCCCGCTGCGCGACATGGGTCTGGCCGCACACGCCCTCGCCGCCCGGCTGAAGGTCGCCGCCGCCCTCGGCGACGCCCCCGCGAGCGCCGCCCGGCGCTTCCACCTCGACGCACCGGCCTGGTTCCACGACCCCGAGACGCCGCCGCTGCTCGCCGAGGTCTCCCGCGCCGTGTGGCAGGACCGCGTCCTCCACGCCCGCTACCCGACCCGCGGCGCCGCCCGCCTGCGCCGCCTGGAACCGTACGGCCTGGTCCTGAAGGCCGGCCGGTGGTACGTCGCGGCCCGCGGCCCCTCGGGGCGCATCGCCTCCTACCGCGTCGACCGCTTCGAGAGCGCCGAGGCCGGTGACGAACGCTTCGACCGCGACCCCGACTTCGACCTCGCCGACTACTGGACCACCGCTGCCCGGGAGTTCACCCGCGCCATGCTGCGCGAACGCGCCCTCGTACGCCTGAGCCCGCTGGCCGTGCGCGACCTGCCCGTCCTGCTGGAGCCGGTCGCCGCCACCGACGCCCTCGCCACCGCAGGCCCCGCGGACACCGACGGCTGGGTCACCGTGACCCTGCCACTCGAAACCTGGGACATCGGCTACGTCGAACTCCTGCGCCTCGGCCCGGAAGCCGAAGTCCTCCACCCACCCGAACTCCGTGCCCGCCTCGCCGAAGCGGCCCGCCGCACCGCCGCGCTCTACAGCTGACGGGCCGGTGCCGCGCCGGGCAGTGGCCCCGCGGGCCGTCGTCCACCCCCGCCGCGGCCGCCACCGCTGCCCCCGCCGCTGCCGCTGCCGCCAACCGGGTCCGCCCCCGTACCGGGGCGGACCCGGTACGGGGTGTGCGGGTCAGGCGCCGTGGATGCCCTGGCCGGGGGTGAGGATGCCTGCCGGGTCGAAGCGCCGCTTGGCGTCCCGCACCCGCTGCCACAGCTCCCCGTAGTGGCGCTGCCAGTCCGCGGCGGTCATTCCCGGTACCGCCCCGATCAGGTACCGCTTGCCGCCCAGTTCCACCGCCCGCTCGTACAGGCGACGGTTGCGTTCCAGCATCGCGGCGATGTCCGCGCCCGGCGCGGGGAAGGCCAGCAGGTCGAAGTGCCAGCCCACCCGTTCCCGGGGCAGCACCGCCAGCGGGGTGCGCACCCGCTCGCGCGCGTACGGGTAGAAGAGCAGCAGCCCCGCACCCAGGTCGGCGGCCGTCAGGGACGCGGCGGCCTCCCGCATGAACAGCCCCGCCGTGGAGGCCGGCAGGAACAGGCTCAGCCAGGGCTTGGGCAGCCCCCAGAACCCCGCCGCCCGCAGGTAGCCCGCGAACGCGTCCACCCGGAACGCGTACTCGCGCCAGCCCTGCTCCACCACCGACGTGCCCTCCGCCACCGGGTTCAGCCCGGCCAGCAGCGCCTGGCGGTCCACCGGGCGCCCGGTGTCCCCGTAGGCCACCAGCTCCGCCGTGTACCGCCACCGCTGCCCGTCCGCGCTGCGCACCACGTTGCCGACCTGCAGGTCGAAGCGGCCGTCGGCCAGCACCTTCCGCTGGTCGGCGAGGTAGGCGTCCAGGTCGTCGTAGGCCAGGGTGAACACCGTGGAGCGCTCGCGCGCCGGCACCAGCGCCAGCGTCGCCCGTACGATGATCCCCACCTGCCCGCCGCCGGCCAGCACCGCCTCGAACAGTTCCCGGTTGCGCTCGCGCGAGGCCGTCACCAGCTCGCCGGTTCCGGTCACCACCTCCAGCTCGCGCACCGTGTCCGTCTGCAGGCCGTGGTGCTGCACCGCCCCGCCGATCCCGCCCACGCTCAGCGTCCCGCCCACCGACAGGTGCAGGTAGTCCGTCAGCACCGGCGGCATCCAGCCCTGAGTCAGTGCGGCGTCGGTCAGCTGCGCCCAGGTCGCGCCGGCCTCCACCACGGCCTCGCCGGGGCGCACCGACACCACCCGGGACAGGCCGCGGGCGTCGACGGCGATGCCGCCACGCGCGTTGGCCTGGCCGTAGCTGGAGTGCGACTCCAGCCCCGCCTGCCCGATCACGGCCGCGTCCCCGCTCTGCCCGTTGACGGCCACCGGGATGCGGTGGCGCCGGGCGAAGTCGACGACCCGCTGCACGTCGCGTACCGAGGCGGGCCGCAGCACCGCCCGCGGTGCCGCGCTGACCAGGTGGCCGAAGTCGGTGGAGAACCGCTCCAGGCCCTCGCCGCGCAGCGTCACCGTCCCGTCCAGCGCGGGCAGTTGGGCGACGTCGGCCTGCGGAGCGGTGGCCCAGGCGCGGGTGGCGGTGTTCCAGCCGACCACGGCGGCGCCGGCACCGGCGATCAGGGCGCGGCGGGATGGTCCTGACCTGCTCATATCAGCTTTTCTCCGATCAGTCGTCAAATAGGGATTGTTGTACCGCAACCATCCCGCCACCGCCTACCGCCTACCGCCTACCGCCTACTGGCTGCCGCCTGCGGCCCACCGGCTGCCGGACCGCGCCCGTCGCGCCGACCGCCCGTCCCCGCTGCTGCGCTCGCGTGCGGAGACGCGTTACTGGACTGCCTGTCCGAGTCGGCGTTCGATCTCGCGCAGTTGCGCGATCGAGTGGTCCCACATCCGGCGCTGGTAGGCGGGGGCGTCGGCGGGGATGCGGGCGCTGACGGTCCGCGCCTCCTCCAGCAGCGCCTGCCGTGCCTTGGGCAGACGGGCCACCCGGGGGCTGGTCTCGCTCAGTTCCCGCAGGACGTAGGCCAGTTTGTAGGCGTGGGTGTGGGGTCTGGCGGCGAACAGGGTCCGGTAGACCCACAGCCCCTCCTCGCCGGTCAGGATCCGCTCGTTGTGGCTCATCAGCCGTACCTGTGCCTTCAGCACCAGGTCGGTGTGCACGTTCATCTGCTGCTTCCCCCTTGGTCGTTGCTCCTGTGCGCCCACCCCCCCCGGGTCGCCGCGCCGGGGCGCGGCGCAGCGCACGCCGGGCGCCCGGGATGCGGGCGGCGGCGCGTGGGCCGTGGGAAGGGGAGTGGGGTGTTGCACGAGTGTGCGGCGCGGGCACGCGGCGCGGCAAGGTTGAAGAAGGGTGGGCTGCGTCCTACCGGAACCGTTGCCTGGCCTGGCAGGATTGGGGTCGGCACCCTCCCGGCGGCCGGCAGTCGGCAGTCGGCAGTCGGCAGTCGGCAGTCGGCAACCGGGCGCCCGCAACGCGCGCCACGCCCCCGCTGCGCGGCGGCCCCCTCCCCTTGCTGCGTGGAGCCGCGGCTTCCTGGGCGGTGTCGTACGGTGTCGCGGTCCGGAAGTGGCCCAGTGGGGCCGTAGGGAATTGGCCCCTTCGTTCGGTCAATTCCGCACTACGGTGGGCACCATGACAACGGGATCCACCGCAACCGACCGCCCAGCCCCCACCACCGCCGCAGCGGCCCCCACGGACCCCACGGCCCGGACCCCCGCCGCCACTGCTCCTGCTCCTGTTCCCTCGGCGGGTGCCCTGGCTGAGGCGCCGATGCGTCAGGCCCGGAACTCCGCCGCGTTCTGGAGCGCGGTCGGCCGAAGCCGCGGGCACCGGGTGATCCGGCGCCGAGGCTTCGTCGCCGTCGACGGCGACGAGCGCGCCGGCCTGCGGGTCCTGATCCAGGAGCCCGACCTGAATCCGGACGACCTCGCCGAGGTGGGCGACCTGGTGCGCCGGGCCGCGGGCCCCGTCAACGCCGAGGACCCGTACAGCACCACCGACCTGAGCCACCTGGGCATGCGCGACTGGCAGATGCCCGTGATGCTGCGCCCGCCCGCGCCCGTCGGCGAACCTGCGCTGGAGGCGGTGCGGGTGCGGCGGCCCGAGGATCTCTGGGAGGCCGAGCGGATCGTCATCGCGGGCTTCGAGCTGGACGCCTTCGAGCCCCACCGCCCCGGCGAGCTGTTCCCCGCGGCACTGATCGAGCAGCCCGGCGTGGACGTGTTCCTCGCCCGGCACGACGGTGTGGCCGCGGGAGCCTGCGTCAGGCTCGTGCAGGACGGCTTCGCCAGCCACTACTGGGTCGGCACCTGCCCGCTGCTGCGCTCACGCGGCGCCGGCCGGGCCGTCATGCTCGGCTCCCTCGCCGGTCTGGCCGGCCTGCCCGCCACCCTCACCGCCTCCAAGCTGGGCCGGCCGCTGTACGAGTCGCTGGGTTACACCGTCGCGGCACCGGCGACCTGGTGGGCCTCGCCCCGTCCCGTGCCGGGGAACTAGCCTGACGCCATGTTCATTCTGGAGCTGACCTACACCGCCCCGCTGGAGCGGATCGACGAAGCGCTGCCGCAGCACGTGCAGTGGCTCAACGGCCACTACGAGGCGGGCACGTTCCTGGCCTCGGGGCGCAAGGTGCCGCGCGACGGCGGCGTGATCCTGGCCGTGGGGCAGGACCGGGCCCACATCGAGGAGCTGGTGGCCACCGACCCGTTCGTGCGGCTGGGGTTGACCGAGTACCGGGTGACGGAGTTCCTGGCCACCGTCACCGCCCCGGCGCTGGAGGCCCACCGCCAGCAGCTGCCCGCCTGAGCCGAACGGCAGCCGTCCGCCGGTCCGTCCGCCCGTCCGCCCGTCCGGCCGTCCGCCTGAGCCGGACGGCCGTCGCCCGTCCGGGCGGGAGGGGCGTCGTCGGCCCGTGCGGGGTGCGCCCCGTGTGCCCCGAACCGCTGGTGCGGTTCGGGGCACGGTCGTGTTCTGGCTACGATCGGTGAGCGCGCGGCGAGGACGTGACGCGTGTTTCGGGATTTCGGGATTTCGGCGGGAGTGGACGGATGGCACACGCACGGGCCGGGCAGCCGGCGCAGCCCGGGGATCTGGTGGACGTGGCACGGCTGGTGACGGCGTACTACGCGCTGCGCCCCGATCCGCAGGAGGTGGCGCAGCGGGTGGCGTTCGGGACCTCGGGGCACCGGGGTTCCTCGCTGGACGCGGCGTTCAACGAGGACCACATCGCGGCGACCACGCAGGCGATCTGCGAGTACCGGGCCGGGCAGGGGGTGGCGGGCCCGCTGTTCCTGGGCGCGGACACCCACGCCCTGTCCGAGCCGGCGAAGGCGACCGCGCTGGAGGTGCTGGCCGCCAACGGCGTGGAGGTGCTGATCGACGCCGCCGACGGCTACACGCCCACGCCGGCGGTATCCCACGCGATCCTGTCCCACAACCGGCGCAGCCCGCGGGCGCTGGCCGACGGCATCGTGGTGACGCCCTCGCACAACCCGCCGCGTGACGGCGGCTTCAAGTACAACCCGCCCAGCGGCGGCCCGGCCGGTTCCGAGGCCACCGGCTGGATCCAGGACCGCGCCAACGAGCTGATCCGCGAGGGCCTGCGCGGGGTCAGGAAGGTCCCGTACGCGCGGGCGCTGGCCGCGGCCACCACCGGGCGCCACGACTTCCTGGGCGCCTACGTGGAGGACCTGCCCTCGGTGGTGGACCTGGACGCGGTCCGGGCGGCGGGGCTGCGCATCGGCGCGGACCCGCTCGGCGGGGCGTCGGTGGCCTACTGGGGGCGCATCGCCGAGACCCACCGCCTGGACCTGACGGTCGTCAACCCGGTCACCGACCCGACCTGGCGGTTCATGACGCTGGACTGGGACGGCAAGATCCGCATGGACTGCTCCTCCCCGGCCGCGATGGCCTCCCTCATCGGCCGCAAGGACGAGTACGCCATCGCCACCGGCAACGACGCGGACGCCGACCGGCACGGCATCGTCACCCCCGACGGCGGCCTGATGAACCCCAACCACTACCTGGCGGTGGCCGTCGACTACCTCTACCGCCACCGCGCCGAGTGGCCCGGCGACGCGGCGGTGGGCAAGACCCTGGTCTCCTCCTCGATGCTGGACCGCGTCGCCGCCGACCTGCGCCGCACCCTGGTGGAGGTCCCGGTGGGCTTCAAGTGGTTCGTCGAGGGCCTGCTGGAGGGCTCGATCGCCTTCGGCGGGGAGGAGAGCGCCGGCGCCTCCTTCCTGCGCCGTGACGGCGGGGTGTGGAGCACCGACAAGGACGGCATCCTGCTGGCCCTGCTCGCCTCGGAGATCACCGCCGTCACCGGTACCACGCCCAGCGCCTACTACCGGGAGCTGACCGAACGTCACGGTGCCCCCGCCTACGCCCGGGTGGACGCCCCCGCCGACCGCGAGCAGAAGGCCCGCCTGGCCCGGCTGTCGCCCGAGCAGGTCACGGCCGGGGAGCTGGCGGGGGAGAAGATCACCGCGGTGCTCTCCCACGCGCCCGGCAACGGGGCGGCCATCGGCGGCCTGAAGGTGTGCACCGACAACGCCTGGTTCGCCGCCCGGCCCTCGGGCACCGAGGACGTGTACAAGATCTACGCCGAATCGTTCCTGGGCGACGACCACCTGGCGCGGGTGCAGCAGGAGGCCCGCGCCCTGGTCGGCGAGGTCCTCACGGCCTGACACCCATCCGCCCGGTGCCCCGCCCACCTGTCGGAACGGGCGGGCGGGGCACCAGGCGTCGGCCGTCGGCCGTCGGCCGTACGGGCCCCGGGCCCGTACACCCGGACGGCGCTCCGGCCCGCTGCGCGTGCGGGCCCCCAAGGAGGGCGGCGACAGGGGGCACTCAGCTGCGCGCCGGGCCGCTGTCGACCGGCAGGTGCCCGGCGCGGCGCTCGGCGTCGGGGGTGCCGGCTCCGGCCGTCCTGCGGTGCCTCAGCCCTGGACGGTTTCGCGGCCGTGCGCCACCGCCGCTGCGCCTGCCGCCACCGTTCCGCCTGCCGGAGCCGGGGTGTGGGCGCGCCGGTCGCGGGTGGTGGCTGCGGCGATCGCGCACGCCGCCAGTGCCAGCCCCGCCGCCAACAGCGGGAACCACCGCTCTCCGAGCACCGCGATCGCCGCCGAACCCGCCACGCCGCCCGCCGCCGTCCCCAGGTACAGGGCGCTGCTGTTCAGCGAGATCAGCAGCGGCGCGTTGGCCGGGTCGATCGAGGCCAGCCGGTGCGGCAGCGCCACCGACACCGCCCACCCGGCCAGCGGCACCACCACCGAGTACGCCAGCGCCCCGGGCATGCTGCGCCCCAGCCACGGCAGCGCGGCGAAGGCGCACGCGGCGACGGCGGAGCCGGTCAGCAGGACACTGCGCACCCCGGCGCGGTCGACCAGGCGTCCGCCCAGCCAGCTGCCGACCACCGACATCACGCCGGCGGTGAGCAGGATCAGGCTCAGCCGGTCGGCGTCGCCGCCGGTGGCGCCGTGAACGGCGGTGGCCAGGTAGATGTAGACGCTCTGGAAGGCGAGGAAGAAGGCGAGGGTGGTGGCACCCGCGCCGAGTACCCGGCGCTGGGCGAGCGGGGCGAGGCGGGCGCCGAGGGCGGGGGCGGCGGCGGGGGCGGGCAGGCCGCGCAGCAGGGCGGCGAGTCCGGCGAACGCGGCCAGGCCCAGCGCGGTGACCAGCCACATCGTCAGCCGCCAGTCGGCGCGTCCGACCCAGGTTCCCAGCGGTACGCCCAGCGCGGTGGCGACCGTCATGCCGCCGAGTACGGTGGCGATCGCCCGGCCGCGTCGCTCGGGGGCGACCAGGGTGGTGGCGACCGCGTTGGCGGTGGGGGTGTAGAGGGCGGCACCGGCGGCGGCCAGCACCCGGGTGGCCAGCAGCAGTCCGTAGTCGGGCGCGAGGGCGCTGAGGGCGTTGGCGGCGCTGAAGACGGCGAGCGCGGTCAGCAGCAGGCGCCGGCGCGGCCAGCGGGCGGTGGCGGCGGCCAGCGGCGGGGCCAGCAGCGCGTAGCCGAGCGCGAAGACGGTGACCAGCTGGCCGGCGGCGCCCACCGACACGTCCAGGTCGGCGGAGATCGGGCCGAGGATGCCGGCCACCACCATCGAGTCGGTGCCCATGGCGAAGGTGCCGAGGGCGAGCAGGAGCAGGCGTACGGGCACGGGAAAGCCCCCCGAGGCTATTGTTGGACGACCATGCAACGGTTTGATGCTCGCCAAACAATCGGGGATTGGTGGATGATTGTCAAACCATCCCCACTGCCGCCGCACCTGCCCGAGGACCGGAGCCGCCATGACCCCCGCGCCCATGACCCCTGCGCCCGTGACCCCTGCGCCCGTGACCCCTGCGCCCGTGACCGCCGCGCCGACGGCCGGGGAGGAGCGGCTGCCCCAGCCCGCCACCGCCGACATCGACCTCGTCACCGTCCTGCACGCCCTCGGCGATCCCGTGCGCATGCGCCTGCTGCTCAGCTACGCCGACGGCGCCGAGCACTCCTGCGCCCCCCGCGACCTGGGCCTGGAACACCTGCACAAGTCGACCGTCTCCCACCACATGCGGGTCCTGCGCGAGGCCGGCGTCACCACCACCCGCGTCGCGGGCCGCAACCGCTTCGTCAGCCTGCGCCGCGCCGACCTGGACGCCCGCTTCCCCGGCCTGCTGGACGCCCTCCTCGCGTCGGCGCCCGCGACCGCCTGAGGCTCTGGGGCCCGGGCCCGGGCCCGGGCCCGGACGCGGGGCGCGCGCGAGTGCCGCGGCGGTGTCAGCGCGCCAGCCGCGCCGCCGCCTCCGGGGTGACGGGTGCGAAGAAGTTGACGAGGTTGCCGTCCGGGTCGCGGACCAGCAGCGAGCGGTTGCCCCAGGGCATCGTGGTGGGCCCGGCGACGACATCGACCGCACCAACACCGGCACCAACACCGGCACCAACACCAGCGCTGACCCCGGCACCGGCATCTGCGCCGGCACCTACACCTGCGCCTGCGTCGGTCAGGTCCGCGTGCACCCGGTCCACGTCGTCGACCAGGAACTCGGTGATCACACTGCGGTTGTCGGCCGCCGTGGCGCTGCCCGGGGCGAACAGCGCCACCGTGCGGGTGGAGGCGATCGCCAGCGTCGCCCCGGCGGTCCTGAGCTCCGCGAAGTCCTCGGTGGCCCACACCGCCCGCGCCCCCGTCGCCCGTTCGTAGAACCCGACGAGGCGGGCCACGTCGCCGGTGATGATGCGGATCGAGACGAAGTCCATGGAATCTCCCTGGCCGTGCGTGCTGAAACCTTGCGCTCCGCAGGCTAGGGCCGATACCGGACAGAACCGGTCCGCTATCCGCGGTAGGTTCTTCCGGTGCCCCGACCCACCGCCCGCGTGCTGACCCTCCTGGAACTGCTGCAGTCCGGCGGCACCCGCACCGTCGCCGAACTCGCCGAGCGCCTCGGCGTCGAGGGACGCACCGTGCGCCGCTACGTGGATCACCTGATCGAGCTGGACGTGCCCGTGGAGTCGGTGCGCGGCCGCTACGGCGGCTACCGCCTGGCCCCCGGCTACCGCCTCCCCCCGCTCATGCTCGGCGACGACGAGGCGCTGGCCGTGCTGCTCGGTCTGCTCGCCGCCCGCCGCACCGACCTGACCGCCGCCCAGCGGACCGCCAACGAGACGGCCGCCGCCAAGATCCGTCGGGTCCTGCCCCGCCACACCGCCCGCCGCCTCGACGCCCTGCAGGACACCCTCGCCCACACCGACCCGCCCGCGCCCACCGGTGCGGGCACCACCGCCACCCCCGACGCCGACGTGCTGCTCACCGTCGCCGATGCGGTGCGCCACCGCCGCCCCCTCGCCATCCGCTACACCGACCGCGACAACCGACCCAGCGAGCGCACCCTGCACCCCCACGGGATCGTCAATCACGCGGACCGCTGGTACCTCACCGGCACGGACACCCGCCTCGACGAGGAACGCACCTTCCGGCTCGACCGCGTCACCGACGCCCGGACCCTGCCCGGCACCTTCCAGGAACCTGCCCGCCCGGACGGCCCGGACGGCCCCGATCCCGCACAGCGCCTGATCACCGGTTTCGCCACCGCCGACTACCGCCACCGCGTGACCCTGCGCATCCACGCCACCCCCGAACACATCCGCGCCCACCTGCCCGTCACCGTCGCCGAGTTGACGGAGACCGAGCCCGGCCCGGTCCGGGCGGACGGGGCGCCCGGGCGGCAGCGCTGGCTGCGCGTCGAACTGCGCGCCCAGCGCCTCACCTGGCTCCCCCCGGTGCTCGCCGCACTCGACCGGCCCTTCGCCATCGAGCGCCCCCAGGAACTGCGCGACCTCGTCACCGCCCTCGCCGACCGCCTCGCCCGCGGCGCCCGCGACGGCGACACGTAAGGTCCCAACCACGGCGCGGCCAACTACGGCGGCCAACCACGGCGGCCATTCGCGGCGCAACCGGAACGGAAAGGACGGGTCCATGCCGATCAGGGGCGTTCTCTTCGACGTCGACGACACCTTGTTCGACTACACGCACTCGGAGCAGACGGGCATCCTCGCCCACCTCCGGGACATCGGCCTGCTGGAGCGTCTCCCTCGCCCGCAGGCCGCCCTCACCCTGTGGCGTGACGTCATGGAGGACCAGTACGCCCGCTACCTCGCCGGGCAACTCACCTTCCGCGGCCAGCAGTACGAACGCACCCGCCAGTTCCTCGCCCGCCTCGGCCAGGACGGCGCCGAGCACCTCAGCGACGACCAGGCCGCAGCCTGGTTCGCCGGCTACGCCGCCCACCGCGACGCCGCCTGGGCCGCCTTCCCCGACGCCGGACCCGCCCTGCGCCGGCTCGCCCCCCACTACCGGCTCGGCATCGTCTCCAACTCCGACACCGACCACCAGCGCCGCAAACTGCGCGCCATCGGCCTGCTCGACCACTTCGGCGACGCCCTCGTCTGCTCCGACCAGCACGGCGAAGCCAAACCCGCCCCCGGCATCTTCCACGCCGGCTGCGCCGCCCTGGGCCTGCCCCCGCACGAGGTCGCCTACGTCGGCGACAAGTACACCCTCGATGCCGAAGGCGCCCGGGACGCAGGCCTCCACGCCTTCTGGCTCGACCGCGCCGTCAGCAACACCCCCGTCGCCGACGGCATCCACGTCCTCCACTCCCTCACCACCCTCGCCCACGCGCTCACCCGCGCCCTCACCCCCTGACCGGCGCTCACCCACCCGGCAAGCCCGCCGCCCCGCCGCCGCCCCGCCGCCGCACCGGCCGGGAAGTCCACCGGGCCAGCCGGCGGCTCATGAGCATCGTCGTCGACCACAGCACCATCTGCTCATGTACGGCGGGGCAGCGAATCGTCTCGTCCTCACGTGATCGCCAACGAAAGAGCAACCGATGCAACCGATTGTCCTGTTCGACCTGGACGGCCTCTTGATCGACTCCGAGCCGATCTGGGACGCGGCAAAGCGTGAAGTGTTCGGTCCGCTTGGCCTGCACCTCACAACGGAGATGCAGGCGGCGACGCGCGGGCTGCGGCAAAGGGACATGGTGGCCCATTGGTTCGATCGGGCCACCATTCAAGCCGACCCCCACGAGGTCGAGCAGCGGATCGTGACCGCCGTGTGCCGGAGGTTGGAGGCAGTGTCGCTGAAACCCGGTGCCGAACACGCCGTCGCGGCGTGCGCGCGTGCATCGAGGGCGATGGCTGTCGTGTCATCCTCGCCGGAGTCGGTGATTCGGGCTGCGCTCGCGAGCACCGGTCTTGACCGATCCTTCGATGCCGTGTTTTCGGCCGAAGACGACGAACACGGCAAGCCCCACCCGGGCGCCTATCTCCGCGCAGCCGCCGCCCTCGGCGCGTCACCCGGCGAATGCATTGTGATCGAGGACTCGTTCAACGGCGTCCTCGCTGGGGTGTCAGCCCAGATGACGGTCGTCGCCGTTCCCGAGGCCGCTGATCGCTGCGATCCTCGCCTTGCGATTGCCACTCTGGTACTGGAGTCCCTCAAGGATCTCGATCCCTCGGTATTCGGCGCGTATGCGTCCAGGGGGAGCCGGGACGCGACATGGGCATCGCGTGCTGCGGGTCCTCAGCCGTTCCGCGAACCGGATCGTGCTGTGTGACGTCCTCGATCGTGGGTTCGGGCCTTCAGGGGTTGAAGGCCCGAACCCACCCCGGGACGCTTCACGCTCGCCGCCGGACGAGCCGGCGGCTCATGAGCGTCGTCATCGACCACAGCACCATCTGCTCGTGCACGGCGGACAGCGTCTCGTCGCGCACCAGGCGCCGCGAGCGCATCAGCCGGCTCAGCGTGCGTTCCACCACCCAGCGTCTCCTATTGGGGCGGGGTGGTGGTGGCGCCGAAGAGGGTGCGGCAGGTGGGGGTGAGGCCGGTGACGGTGACCGGGACGGGCGGGCCCTGCCAGTGGTCGCGGGACAGGCGCAGGCGCTGGGTCTCCACCACCCGTCCGTCCAGGACGTCGCGGCTGATGCCGTCCGGGCGGTAGCCGAGTTTGCGGGAGACGGCGAGGGAGGAGTGGTTGTCGGTGAAGGACAGCGACGTCGCCGACACCGCGTCCAGTTCCGCGAAGGCGAGGTGGAGCATCGCGGCGCGCATCTCGGTACCCAGTCCCCGGCCCTGGTGTTCCAGGCCGATCCAGGAACCGGAGGTGATCTCGCGCCGCACCGCGAACTCCTCGGCCCGCATGTCCTGCACGCCCACCGGCTGCCCCTGGTGGAAGGCCACCAGGTCCAGCGCCCAGCGCTGCGCCGTCCAGCGCCCCATCCGGCGCCAGTGCATCTGCAGGACGTGCCGGGCGCGTTCGGCGGGCGGCAGTTCTCCCCACGGGGTGAGGAAGGGGCGTTCGGCCGGCAGGTGGACGCCGCGCGCCGCGAGGTCCGCGACCTCGCCGAGCTCGTCCTGGGTGGGCACGCGCAGTTCCAGGCGGGGCGTGGTGACGCGCAGGCCCGCCAGCGGCCAGTAGTCGGTGATCATCCCGCACAGTGTGCCCAAGCCGCCGCGGCCGCACCACGGCTTTTCCCGGCCGTCCAACGCCGGGAACGCGCCCGCGTCCGCAGCGGGAAGAGGCTCCGCTCGGGCGGCAGACCCGCACTGGCCGCGTGATCAGGCGACCGAGCGCGGAGCGTCACACATTCGTGCCCCGGGCGATCCGATACAGCACATTCCGGCGCAGTGGCCCCTCGGGCGCGGCGGGGTCGTCGAAGTCGTCAGCGGGATCCCGGGTCATGCCGATCCGGCGCATGACCGCCTGGGAGCGGAGGTTGGTGGCTGTCGTCACCGCCAGGATTTCGGGGAGTCCAAGGCCCCCAAGGCCGAAGGCCAGGGCCGCCACGGCGGCCTCGGTAGCGTAGCCCTGGCCCCAGGCCGGACGAGCGAGCCTCCAACCGATCTCCACCCCCGTGAACGGCATGCCGTCATCGACCTGGTCCAGGCCCGCGAAGCCGATGAACTCGCCCGTCGCCAGTACTTCGATCGCCCACCACCCGTAGCCCCGCTCGTCGAACTCGGCCCGGAACCGTGCCACGGAGGCATCGCTCTGTTCCCGGGTCAGCAGGTCACCCAAGTGCTCGCGGACCTCGGGATCGGCATTCATCGCCGCCCACGGTTCGAGGTCGGAGTCCTGCCATCGACGGAGGACGAGGCGATCGGTACGCAGTTCAGTCATGTTGCCCAGCCAACGTGGGCCGCGGTCCCGAGGCAATCCGTTTTTCTCGGGGCTGTTACCGCCCAGCAGATGGGACCCAACACGCCCCCCGGGCAGCGAGGCGGCCGCCGAACCGGTGAACCTTCGCGGTCACAGCATTAGGGTGGGTGCATGGTTGCCCCCTCCGTAGAAGAAGTGGCCATGACCGACCAGGAGTTCGTCAGCGCACCCGCCTTGATCCTCCGGTCCCTGGTCTCCGACCCGCACCGGCGAGCCATCACCAC
>NZ_JBIWPL010000027.1:0-120418 GCF_044768255.1 Kitasatospora sp. NPDC101157
CCTCCGGGCGCTTCGTTCTTTCGTGTTTCCAGCTTATCAGATGTTTTCCGCTCCGTTTTCCGGAGTTTCATTCATCGGATTCGCTTTCCGCTTTGCCGCCCCGGTCTCCCGCGGCGACTCCGGAACTGTACGGGCACCGGCCCGCCACATGCAAATCGCCTCCGCCCGGGGCCCGGACGGAGGCGACGCAGACACGCGGTGAACGAGCCGGGTCAGCGGACCTCGGTGATCTCCGGGCCGCGTGCGAACGGGTCGAGCGAGCCGTAGCGGCCCTCGCCCTCGCCGGCGGTGGCAGCAGCCCCGCCACCGTCGGCGACCATCTGGGCGTCCTCGGGAAGCTTCAGCACGATCGGGTCGCGCGGAGCCATCGGGCTCTCGCCGCGCACGACGACGGTCTGCCGGAAGACCTGCTCCAGGATGCCGGCCATCTCGGGCTGCACGGCGGCCTGGCCCGAGATCACACCGCGCAGGAACCAGCGCGGGCCGTCGCACCCGACGAAGCGCACCAGCTGCACGCCCTGGGTGCCGTCCGGAAGCTGCACGGGGACCTGGGCACGGAGGTGCCAGCCGAGCGGGCCCTCCTCCTCCTCGACGAGGCCGCCCTGCGAGGTGATGCCGTTGGCGATCTCCTCGCGGACCTCTCCCCAGATGCCCTCCGACTTCGGGGCCGCGAAGGCCTGGAGCTGGATGGCGCTGTTGCCGAGCACGAGGGTCGCCGCGACGATCGCGTCACCGGCGACCTCGACGCGCAGCTCCATTCCCTCGACTCCGGGGACCAGCAGACCCCCGAGGTCGACTCGTCCCTCCTCCGGGGTCTCCAGCTCGCTGTGGTCCCACGGGCCGTCCGGCCGCGGGGCCGGCGGCAGGCCGACCCTGTCGGCCGGGTCCAGCTCGGTCACGTTCTCGCTCTCGGCGGAACCTTCGACGTCATCGGCCGTCTCGTCGGCGCTGATGGCGTCGTCGGCGAGCTGCTCGACAGCGTCCTCGCTCTTCTGGCGACGACGGAACACGGTCACTGTCCTTCCCGGTCCAAGACCGATGCGAATACCTGCTCGGCTTCCTGCGAGGCCGCGGGAATGCTAGACCGCGGCGTGGCCACCGGTCGACCCGAACCCGCCCTCGGCACGTGCCGACCCGGGCAGCTCGGCCACCTCGTGGAAGCGGGCCCTCTCGACCTGCTGGATGACCAGCTGGGCGATCCGGTCCCCTCGGCGGAAGCTGACACCCTCGCGCGGGTCCAGATTGACGACGATCACCTTGATCTCTCCACGGTACCCGGCATCGACCGTCCCCGGGGCGTTCACGAGGGCAACTCCGCAACGAGCTGCGAGCCCGGAGCGCGGGTGGACGAAGGCCGCGTAGCCGTCCGGGAGCGCGATGGCGACGCCGGTGGGGAGCACCGCCCGCTCACCGGGGGCCAGCTCGGCGTCGACGGTGGTCCGCAGGTCGGCGCCGGCGTCCCCGGGCTGCGCGTACTCGGGCAGCGGCAGCTCGGGGTCGATGCGCCTGATCAGGACGTCCAGCTGCGGGCGGGGGGTCTCACTCAAGGGTTCACCTCAAAGGCTCGTGCGCGCTTCATCAGATCAGGGTCGTCGAGGACCTTCTCGATGTCCTCGGGACGACCGTGCGTGGTGAAGTGTTCCAGCTTGACCTGGATGAAGAGCGCCTGCGCCCGCACGGCGACCGGTCCGTCCGGGCCGCCGATCCGCGCCTCGGCGGCGCTGTAGATCTTGCGGCCGTGCACCCCGGTGATCCAGGCGCGCAGGTGCAGCACCGAGTCGACGGGCACCGGGCTGAGGAAGTCGGTCTCCAGCCGGCCGGTCACGGCGGGCGCGTGCAGCAGCCAGTTGAGCGTGCCGAGGGTCTCGTCCATCGCCGTCGTGAGCAGCCCGCCGTGCGCCAGCCCGGGACCGCCCTGGTGGACGTCCCGGACGGTGAGCTCGGCCGTGACGTCCAGGCCCTCGCCCGCGACCGCGTCGATCCGCAGGCCGCCGGGGTGCTGCGGACCGCAGCCGAAGCAGTGCTCGTAGTGGGAGCCGAGGCGGGTGCCGGGGGCAGGCGCCTGGGGATGGCGCTCCGGGATCACGGCGTCCGGGGGCGGCGTGGTCGGGGTCGGCGGCAACGCGGGCGCCGACCGGACGGCGGGGGTGGTGGGGGTGGTCGTACCGGTCACGGCTCGCAGCCTACCCAGGGGTAGCAAGGCCTCCGGTGGGGGTGGCGTCCCGCGCCGGGCGTCAGGGCGCCCACAATGGAGGGCATGTACGACGAACGCCTCACGGTGCCGCGCTCCTGGTGGCTGCTCCCGGTCGCAGTGGGCCTGACCCTCGCGCTGATCCTGATCCGGGTGAGCGGTCCGGCCGCCCTGGTCGGCCTGGTGGTCGGCATCGCCGCCGGCGCGGTGGCGATCAGCAGCTACGGCTCGGCCCGGATCCGGGTGGTGCAGGGCTCGCTGGTGGCCGGACCGGCCCGCATCCCGGTGGACGCGCTGGGCGCCGCGCAGGCGCTGAGCCCCGGCGAGGCAGCGGCCTGGCGCGGTCCGAAGGCCGATCCCCGCGCCTTCATGCTGCTGCGCAGCTACGTCCCGACCGCGCTGCGGGTCGAGGTGAGCGACCCGGCCGACCCGACGCCCTACCTCTATCTGTCGACCCGCTCGCCGATGAAGCTGGCCGAGGCGCTGGAGGAGGCCCGGCGCGGCGCCCGGACCTGACCGGCCCCCACGAGGGCCCCGGAAAGACCGAGAGGGACGGTTCCGCTGCTGCGGGACCGTCCCTACGACTTTGTCCTGGCCGGCGCGCGGCCGACCGACTCCGTCCTCCCGGGTCCGCCCTTCCGGACGGTCCGCGGACCTGCCGTCCGGCCCCGCTGCCCGGGGCCGGAAGGAGCGTTGTGCCGGTCCCGCGGGAGCCACGGGTTCCAGGCGCTGTCCGCTGCGGTGCTCAGGCGCCGCAGTCCCGGCAGATCGGGTTGCCGTTCTTCTCGCTGTACAGCTGGCTGCGGTGGTGGACCAGGAAGCAGCTCATGCAGGTGAACTCGTCGGCCTGCTTGGGCAGCACCCGAACCGCGAGTTCCTCGTTCGAGAGGTCGGCGCCGGGGAGCTCCATGCCCTCGGCGGCGTCGAACTCGTCGACGTCGACCGAGCTGCCGCCCTTGTCGTTCCGACGGGCCTTGAGCTCCTCGATGCTGTCCTCGTTGAGCTCGTCGTCGGTCTTGCGTGGGGTGTCGTAGTCGGTTGCCATTTTTCGCTCTCCCCCTCCGGGTTGTGCGGTGTGTGCGGTATCTCCAGCGCACGTAACGCATGGGGGGCCGGTCTTGTGCCCGACCCGAGGCGGAGATTTTGCCTTACTTCAAGCCCCGTTACTCAATCGACACTCAGCCAGGGGTCCGTTGGGGTGATCCCGCAGGGCGCGGAGGGCCTCACGCTGGGCCATCGTCGACTCGCCGAACGACCGTCCTTCCAGCGACTCACAGTGAGCGGAAGCCTTACCGGCGTCCGCCAAATCCCTTGCCCACCAGGGATGCCGACCGATCCCGCGGTTCGTCGGCGGTCCGGATTCCGGTCACGGACGGCGATCGGCGTCCCTGAGGAGGTGATCACTCTCCGGCGTTGGCCGACGCCGCGGAGCGACACGGTGTGAGCTTGGTCACGTTCAGAATCTTCCGGGACAAAACCCGGAAAATCCACCCACTCCGCCCCCTCGGCCAGGGGGCGCGGCCGTCCTGCGGGAGCGCCCCCGCGGACGTCCTAGCCGGCGTTGCGGCGGGCCTCCCGGCGCGCCAGCAGCGCGGCCTGGCGCTCCTCGAACTTGCGCGCCTGGCTGTCCAGGCCGTCCAGGAAGACGCCCAGCTCGTTCTGCGCCACCAGGCCCTCGGGGCCCAGGCCGCCGAACTCCATCACCTTCAGGTGGCGCAGCACCGGCTGCAGCACGTCGTCGTGGTGGATGCGCAGGTTGTAGACCCCGCCGAGGGCGATCTGCGCGGCGGCGCGCTCGAAGCCCGGGATGCCGTGGCCCGGCATCCGGAAGTTGGTGACCACGTCGGCGATGGCGCGCATGGCCTGGTCCGGGGCGATCTCCAGGGCGGCCTTCAGCAGGTTCCGGTAGAAGACCATGTGCAGGTTCTCGTCGTTGGCGATCTTGGCCAGCAGCTGGTCGCACAGCGGGTCGCCGGCGTACTTGCCGGTGTTGCGGTGCGAGATGCGGGTGGCGAGCTCCTGGAAGGCCACGTACGCGACCGAGTGCAGCATGCTGTGCGAGTTGTCGGACTCGAAGCCCTCGGACATGTGAGACATCCGGGCCCGCTCCAGCTCGACCGGGTCGACGGCCCGGGTGGCGAGCAGGAAGTCGCGGATGGCTATCCCGTGCCGGCCCTCCTCGGCGGTCCAGCGGTGCACCCAGGTGCCCCAGGCGCCCTCGCGGCCGAACATGGTCGCGATCTCGTGGTGGTAGCTGGGGAGGTTGTCCTCGGTCAGCAGGTTGACCACCAGCGACACCCGGCCGAGCGGGGTCACCTGCGACTGCTGGACGTTCCACGCCTCGCCGCCCAGCACGCCGTCGAAGTCGCGGCCCTGGCTCCACGGCACGAACTCGTGGGGCATCCACTCCTTGGCCACGCCCAGGTGGCGGTTGAGCTCCTTCTCCACGACCTCTTCGAGGGCCAGGATCAGTCGCGTGTCGGTCCAGCCGCTCGATCCGAGCGAGGGGCTGCTCTGCACAGGGGCGATGGTCACGGTCGTGCTCCTGGGGGGACGGATACGCGCGGGACGGGCGCGTGGGGCGGGCAACCGTCGCGCGGAGCTGTCGGCGGGCGGACCGGCAGGCGCACTTACGGTTGCGTAGGTTACGACACCGTAAGTTGCCCGGGCCGGAAATGACAAGCCGCCCCCGCCAGGCCTTATGTCGTCTTGACAGGCCTGCCGGGGGCGGCTGAAAACGGTCGCCCACGGAACGCGTCGGCGTCCGGGGCCGTTACGGCGCGGAACGGCGCAGGAGGGTCGCTACGGCGAAGGGATCCGTACCCGCATGGTGAGTCCTCCTCCGGCGCGCGGGGTGGCCTCGATGGTGCCGCCGTGGGCGCGCACCACCGAGCGGACGATCGACAGGCCCAGCCCGACCCCCTTGTCGCTGCGGGTGCGGTCCGCGCCCTTGATCCGGCGGAACGGCTCGAAGATGTGCTCCAGCTCGTAGCCGGGCACCACCGGGCCGGTGTTGGAGACCACCAGCTCGCCGCCGCCCGGCACCGTGGCGGTGGCCAGCTCGACCCAGCCGCCCGGGGTGTTGTAGCGGACGGCGTTCTGCAGCAGGTTCAGCGCGAGCCGCTCCAGCAGCACGCCGTTGCCCGCGACCACCGCCGGGGCGAGCTTGGAACGCAGCTCGACCTCCCGCTTGTCGGCCTCGCCCCGGGTCTGCTCCAGCGCCCGGGTGGCCACCTCGGACAGCTCCACCGCACGGCGGTCGGTCAGCTCGTTCTCGCTGCGGGCCAGCAGCAGCAGACCCTCGACCAGCTGCTCGCTGCGCTCGTTGGTGGCCAGCAGGGTCTTGCCGAGCTGCTGGAGGTCGGGGGAGGCGGCCGGGTCGGAGAGCTGGACCTCCAGCAGCGTGCGGTTGATCGCCAGTGGGGTGCGCAGCTCGTGCGAGGCGTTGGCGACGAAGCGGCGCTGGGAGTCGAAGGAGCGGTCCAGCCGGTCCAGCATGTCGTCGAAGGTGTCGGCGAGCTCCTTGAGCTCGTCGTCGGGCCCGTCCAGCTCGATCCGGCGGTGCAGGTCGGACGAGGCGACGTCCCGGGCGGTGCGGGTGATCCGGCCGAGCGGGCGCAGCACCCGGCCGGCCATCGCATAGCCGGCCGCGAAGGCGATCACGGCGAGGCAGACCAGAACGGTGAGCGACTTGCGGAGCAGCGTGTTGAGGGCGGCGGTGGAGGCCGCCTCGTGCCGGCTGGCGAGCAGCGCGTTGAGCTGGTCGCTGGACATCTGGGTGCCGTTGACCATGAAGTTGGACGAGACGCCGTTGGGGGTGACGACGGTGAAGTTGATCTGCGGCGGCGCGACGTAGTCCAGGGCCTGCCGGACGAAGAAGTACATCAGCAGCAGCAGCACCACGCCGGCCATCAGGAACATCCCGCCGTACAGCAGGGTGAGCCGCATCCGGATCGTCGGGCGGAACGGCAGCCAGGCGAGCAGCCCGTCACCGGGCACGTAGGTCTCCTGCTGGCCCTCTCGGGGCGCGCGGGGCGGGTGCACGGGCTTGGGCGGTACGGCACGCGGGCCGCCGGCGGGCGCGCCGGAGGGCCCGCCGGCCGGACGCGGCGGGGTGGTCATGATGGTCCTCTCGGGCGTCCGCCGGGGCGGGCGCTGGTACGGCGGGGATCCTCCGGGGGCGGATCCCGGGGGATGGATTCCGCGGGGGCGGATTCCAGGGGCGGATTCCGGTCAGATCCGGTAGCCGGAACCGGGCACGGTGACGATCACCGGCGGGTCGCCGAGCTTGCGGCGCAGCGTCATCACGGTGACGCGCACGACGTTGGTGAAGGGGTCGGTGTGCTCGTCCCAGGCCTTCTCCAGGAGCTGCTCGGCGGAGACGACCGCGCCGCCGGCCCGCATCAGCACCTCCAGGACGGCGAACTCCTTGGGGGCGAGCTGAACGGTGCGGCCCTCGCGGATCACCTCGCGCCGGCCGGGGTCGAGCGAGATGCCGGCCCGCTCCAGCACCGGAGGCAGCGGGATGGTCGCGCGGCGGCCCAGCGCCCTTACCCGGGCCACGAGTTCGCTGAAGGCGAACGGCTTCGGAAGGTAGTCGTCGGCGCCGATCTCCAGGCCCTCGACCCGGTCGCTGATGTCGCCGGAGGCGGTCAGCATGATCACCCGGGTCGCCAGGCCCTGCTCGACCACCTTGCGGCACACGTCGTCGCCGTGCACCAGCGGGAGGTCGCGGTCCAGGACCACGACGTCGTAGTCGTTGACCGCGATGCGCTGGAGCGCGGCCTCCCCGTCGTACACCACGTCGACGGCCATCGCCTCGCGGCGCAGGCCGGTCGCGACGGCCTCGGCAAGCAGCTGCTCGTCCTCGACGACGAGAACCCGCACGGTCGTTGTCCCTTCTCCAGGCCGGCCCCGGAAGCGGACGCACGGCTCCGACGGTGCCTCCATCCTGCCTGGTCCTGCGGTAAAGCAGCGATAAGCTGCCCCTGAGGCAGGGGACCGGAGCCCGCGGCGGTGACCGTTCGTGCCGGGAACGTTCCGCTTGGACTGTGACAGCGGCAACTTTCTTCAGCCCGGAGGTTTCCCGGCCCCCGGGGCGGGGAGGACAGCTGCACACCCGCGATCTGGCTGACGGCCGATCGCACCCACCCGCCGTGCGTTCATCCGCGCCGGCCCTGGGGCTGGGGCGTCACCGGGAGCGGCCGAAGGCCGTCTCCGCGCTCGACCGGAGATCCACCACCGTCGGACCGGGCGCATTCACCGGCTGGACCCTCCTCGGGGCGGAGAGCGCACGACCGTGCACGTCCGACACAGTAAGGGGGCACCGTATGGACGCCTTCAAGGCCGGAATCCTGCAGCGCATAGCCAACGCCGAGCAGGATCTGCACCGCGCGATCGAGGCCGGGGACGAGTTCCTCGCCGAGGTGGAGCAGTCCGAGCTGGACGACCTCCGTCGTCTCGCCGCCGAGCACGGTGTGGACACCGTGCTGGACCGCCACCGCACCGCCGCCTGACCCGACGCCGGTTTCCGGCACCAGCGGCCCTGCGGGGGCCGTGCGAAACCCCAGGCCCTGGCATCCCCCGTGTGCCAGGGCTCTTCGCTTGTCCGGGGCCGGGTCCGGGGGCCCGGTCGGCGCCGCGCGCCTCAGTCGGCCCAGGCGCGCAGCGCGGCCAGCCGCTCCTGCAGCGGCTCGTACACCCCCGGGGCGGCGGCCACGGTCAGCTCGCCGTCCGGGCCGTGGCCGGGGCGGCCGCCGACCAGGGCGCCGGCCTCGGTGGCGATCAGGCAGCCAGCCGCCCGGTCCCAGGGGGCGAGGCCGCGCTCGTAGTAGCCGTCCAGCCGCCCGGCGGCCACGTCGCACAGGTCCACCGCGGCCGCGCCGCCCCGGCGGACGTCCCGCACCTCGGGCATCAGCGCCAGCAGCACCTCGGCCTGGCGCACCCGCACGGGCTGGACGTAGTTGAAGCCGGTGGCGATCAGCGCCTGGCCCCAGGGCGGGGCCGGGCGGGCCGAGAGCGGCCGGCCGTCGAGTCGGGCGCCGCGGCCCAGCACGGCGTGGAACAGCTCGCCGCGCGCCGGGGCGTACACCACCCCGACGGCGGCCCGGCCGTCCACCTCGGCGGCCACGCTGACCGCCCAGGAGGGCAGCCCGTACAGGTAGTTCACCGTGCCGTCGAGCGGGTCGACGACCCAGCGCACCCCGCTGGTGCCGGGGCGCTCGGCCCCCTCCTCGCCGAGGTAGCCGTCCTCGGGGCGGCGGTCGGCGATCAGCTCCACGATGAGCTTCTCGGAGGCGAGGTCCATCTCGGTGACCACGTCGACCGGACTGCTCTTGGTGCCGGCCACGCCGAGGTCGGCGGGGCGGCCGTCGCGCAGCAGGGCGCCGGCCTGCCGGGCCGCGTCCAGGGCGACGTCCAACAGGTCGTCGAGCAGTCCGTCGGCGGGCGGGGCGGGGGTGGGCACGGGGTTCTCCTCCTGGGGTCAGCGCTCGGCGGCGGCCGGGCGGGGGGCGCGCGGGTTGGGGCAGCAGGCCACCGCGCACACGTCGTGGCTGGGGCCGAGGGCGCCGAGGGCGCAGCGGGTCGCTCCCTCGCCGCGCTCGGCGGCGGCCCGCTCCAGGACGAGCTCGCGCACCGCGGCGGTGAACCGCGGATCGGCGCCGACGGTGGCCGCCCGGGTGACCGGCAGACCGAGTTCGGCGGCCTTGGCGGTGGCCTCGGTGTCGAGGTCGTACTTGACCTCCATGTGATCGGAGACGAAGCCGATCGGGACCATCACCACGGCCGGCGCGCCGTCGGCGTGCTGCGCCTCCAGGTGGTCGCAGATGTCCGGCTCCAGCCACGGGATGTGCGGGGCGCCGCTGCGGCTCTGGAACACCAGCTCCCACGGCCGGTCCTCCACGCCGGTGCGCTCGGCCACGGCCGCGGCGATCAGCCGGGCCACCTCCAGGTGCTGGGCGACGTACGCGCCGCCGGGCGTGCCGCGGGCCGGGTCGTCCGGGGCGCCGGAGGTCTCGGCCATCGCCTCCGGGATGGAGTGGGTGGTGAAGGCCAGCCGGGCGCCGGGGCGGACGGCCTCGGCCAGTTCGGCCAGGGCGGCGGCGGTGGCGTCGATCATCGGCTCGACGAAGCCGGGGTGGTTGTAGAAGTGCCGCAGCTTGTCGACTGTCAGCGACGGGCGGCCCTCCTCGGCGAGGACGGCCAGCGCGTCGGCCAGGTTCTCCCGGTACTGGCGGCAGCCCGAGTACCCGGCGTAGGCGCTGGTGGCGAGCACCGCGATCCGGCGGCGGCCGTCCGCGGCCATCTCCCGCAGGGTGTCCACGAGGTAGGGGGCCCAGTTCCGGTTGCCCCAGTAGACCGGCAGGTCCAGCCCGTGCTCGGCGAAGTCCTTGCGCAGGGCGGCCAGCAGCTCGCGGTTCTGCTCGTTGATCGGGCTGACCCCGCCGAAGAGGAAGTAGTGCCTGCCCACCTCCTTGAGCCGTTCCTTGGGGATGCCGCGGCCCCGGGTGACGTTCTCCAGGAACGGGACGACGTCCTCCGGGGCCTCGGGCCCGCCGAAGGAGAGGAGCAGCAGGGCGTCGTACGGGGCGGCGCCGGAGGAGGAGGGTTTGCGCGCGTCGGACATGGGACCGATCCTGCCACTGAGGGGCCGGGGGCCGGCGCCGGGGCTGCGTGGGTGTCCGGAAAATTCCGTTTGCCAACATACGTAAGCTGTGTTCACCAGCCTTGTTCCTTACCCCCCTGCCCGGAGCTCCCGTGCTGTCCAGCTACCGCCGAATATTCGCCGCGCCCGGCACCGTGGCCTTCTCCTCCACCGGCTTCGTGTCCCGGCTGCCGATCTCCATGACCGGCATCGGCATCGTGACCATGCTGTCCCAGCTGCGCGGCTCGTACGGCGTGGCCGGCCTGGTCTCGGCGACCCTGGCGGTCTCCGCAGCGATCCTCGGGCCCCAGGTCTCCCGGCTGGTGGACCGGCTCGGCCAGGCGAGGATCATCGTCCCCGCCATGGCGCTCACCATCGGCTCCGTCGTCGGCCTGCTGCTCTGCGCCCGGCTCAACGCCCCGGACTGGACGCTGTTCGTCTTCGCCGCCGGCATGGGCGTCATGCCGAGCACCGGCGCGATGGTCCGCGCCCGCTGGGCGCACCTCTACCGCGAGGACGCCGGGAAGCTCCACACCGCCTACTCCTTCGAGGCCGTCGTCGACGAGGTCTGCTTCATCGTCGGCCCGATCCTCTCCATCGGTCTGGCCACCTCGGTCTTCCCCGAGGCCGGCGTGCTGCTCGCCGGGATCTTCCTCGCCGTCGGCGTGCTGCTGTTCGCCGGGCAGCGCTCCACCGAGCCGCCGGTCCACGAGACCGCCCGGCACGAGGGGAGCTCGGTCATCCTCAACCGCGGCCTGCAGGTGCTGATC
The DNA here is from genome assembly GCF_044768255.1 of Kitasatospora sp. NPDC101157. Lineage (NCBI taxonomy): Bacteria > Bacillati > Actinomycetota > Actinomycetes > Kitasatosporales > Streptomycetaceae > Kitasatospora > Kitasatospora sp. NPDC101157. Next base: position 10,607 of record NZ_JBIWPL010000027.1, read on the forward strand.
CTCACCTTCGTCGCCACCGGCGCGATCTTCGGCTCGGTCGAGGTGGTCACCGTCGCCTACTCCGAGGCCCAGGGGCACAAGTCGGTCTCCAGCGTGATCCTCGCCCTGTGGGCGGTCGGCTCCTGCCTCGCCGGAGTGGTGTTCGGCGCCCTCAAGCTGACCGGCTCGATGGCCGTGCGCTTCTTCCTCGGCGTGCTGTTCATGGCGCTCAGCATGGTGCCGCTGCTGCTGGTCGCCCACGCGGTGAACGGCATCGGCGGGCTGGTCGCGGTCGGCGCCGCACTGCTGGTCGCCGGGATCGCCATCTCCCCCACCCTGATCACCGCGATGGCGCTGGTCGAACGGCTCGTCCCGGCCGCCCAGCTCACCGAGGGCATGACCTGGACCACCACCGGGCTCGCCCTCGGCGTAGCGGTCGGCTCCTCCGCCGCCGGCTGGGTCGTCGACAGCTCCGGCGCCGCCGCGGGCTACACGGTGCCGCTGGCCGCCGGTCTGCTCGGAGTCGTCGCCGCCCTGGTCGGCCTCGGCCGCCTGCGCGCCGGACTCACCACCGAGCAGCCCGCCGAGGTGGCCGCCGGAGCGGCATCCGAATCCTCCGCCGGATAGGCCGGTCGACCCCGTAGACGCCGAACGGTCAACTGACTAATCTCTCGCCCTACCCACGGCCCTACCCGTGGGTAGGGCCGGTCTCCCCGGGCCCTGAGGGCGGCCCCGCCGCCCCGGACGCGCCGACCCCGTTCGGCCACGGAGCAGGAGGCAGCGCAATGCCCCAGGCCAGCACCGCGACCCGCACCCGGTGGACCAACTGGGCCGGCAACCAGAGCGCCCACCCGGCCCGGACCGCCACCCCCGGCACCGCGGAGGAACTGGCCAAGGAGATCCTGCGCGCCGCCGAACAGGGCCGCAGCGTCAAGGCCGCCGGCTCCGGCCACTCCTTCACCGCGATCGCCTCACCCGGCGACGGCCTGCTGGTCCGCCCCCACGCGCTCACCGCCGTCCGCGAGATCGACCGCGAGGCCGGCACCGTCACCGTCGAGTCCGGCCTCCCGCTGAGCCGCCTCAACCGGCGCCTCGCCGCCGAGGGCCTCTCCCTCACCAACATGGGCGACATCGAGGTCCAGACCGTCGCCGGCGCCACCAGCACCGGAACCCACGGCACCGGCCGCGACTCCGGCTCCCTCGCCGCCCAGATCCGCGCCCTGGAGATCGTCCTCGCCGACGGCACCGTCCGGCACTGCTCCCCCACCGAGAACCCCCGGCTCTTCCAGGGCGCCCGGCTCGGCCTCGGCGCCCTCGGCGTGATCACCGCCCTCACCTTCGGCGTCGAACCGGCCTTCCTGCTCACCGCGCACGAGCAGCCGATGGGCTTCGAAGAGGTGCTGGAACGCCTCGACGACCTCACCGCCGTCAACGAGCACTTCGAGTTCTACTGGTTCCCCCACACCGACCGCTGCTCCACCAAGCGCAACAACCGCAGCCAGGGCCCGGCCGCCCCGCTGCCCCGGTTCAAGGGCTGGCTGGAGGACGACTTCCTCTCCAACACCGTCTGGGAGGGCGCCTGCCGGGTCGGCCGCCGCTTCCCCGGCGCCATCCCCGCCATCGCCTCGCTCGCCAGCCGCGCCTGGTCCGACCGCAGCTACACCGACACCTCCCACAAGGTGTTCACCAGCCCGCGCAAGGTCCGCTTCGTGGAGATGGAGTACGCCGTCCCGCGCGCGGCCGTCGCGGAGGTGCTGCGTGAACTGAAGGCCCTGGTCGAACGCTCCGACTGGAAGATCAGCTTCCCGGTCGAGGTGCGCTTCGCCCCCGCCGACGACCTCTGGCTGTCCACGGCCTCCGGCCGGGACAGCGCCTACATCGCCGTCCACCTCTACCGCGGCACCCGGGACCAGGGCTACTTCACCGGCGTTGAACAGCTGATGACCGCCCATCAGGGCCGCCCCCACTGGGGCAAGCTGCACACCCGCGACGCCGAGTACCTGGCCGGCGTCTACCCGCACTTCGGCGACTTCACGGCGCTGCGCGACGAGGTCGACCCGCAGCGCCTCTTCGGCAACGACTACCTGCGGCGCGTACTGGGGGCCTAGCCGGGCCGGCGCTGAGGATTCACGCCCGTCGGGAATCGTCGGACCCGCCCTAACTCCCCGGGGTACCGGCGACGGGCGGCGGGGTCGCCGTCGCGTGCGCCGGGACGTCACCGGACACCGGCGGGCGCGACGTGGGCCCGCCCGTCGGACCGGTGCCGCCACCCGCCGACGGGGAGGCACCGGCCGAGGGGGTCGCGCTCGGGACGGCCGACGGGGAGGCCGCGCCGCCGTGCTCTCCGGCGCCGCCGCTCGGGGTCGGGCCCGGCTCCCGGCTCGGCCGGGTGACCGCCGGGGCCGAGGCACCGCCGGAGGGCGTGGCCGCCGGGCCCCGCCCGCCGCCCCCGGTGGCCGGCCGGTCCGCCGGGGCGTCCTGCGGCCTGGACGAACCGGGCTTCACCGCGCCGCCGAAGGACGTCCCCTTGCCGGACTCGCCCTGCACCGTCGCCGCCACCGGCTGGCCGGTGGCCAGCTCGAACGCCAGGATCGGCGTCATCGCCAGCACGAACACCAGCCCGGACACCGCCGCGTAGGTCCGCCAGCCCCGACGCCGGCGCACCCGCACCACCTGCGGCTCGTTCCACTCCGAGGTGATCACCGGCGGACCGGCCGGCACCGGCTCGGCACGCTCCGGCTCCACCGGCACCTGGCGCAGGGAGTTCAGGGTCTGGTTCGGCCCGCGGTCCACCGCCTCGCGCAGCTGCTGGCCGGTCCTCCTGAACACGTGCTGGAACACCGCGCCGCCGGTGGTGGCCCCGACGCTGACCACCGCCGCGCCCATGATCGTGCCGTACACGCCGAGTTCGGAGGCGAGCAGCGCGCCCACCACCGCGGCCAGCGCACTCGCCGCGACCTGAGCCACACTCAGATCGATCCGCTTGCGCTCCTCCTTGCCGCCCTCCTCGGCGGGGTTCCGCTCCGGCATCAACATCCCTCGGTCCGTACGACTCTTACTCGAACAAGCCACTCCATCTTGCCCAAAGAAGGACACAAGGGACGAAAATGCGGTTCTGCGCGCCAGGATTGTGTGAAGATGATCACCGTTCATCCGGTGGTGGTCCGCCATTGGGGGCGCGCGCTCTTGAGATTCCCGTGAATCGCGGGAGACTTGAGCGGCGAGCCGCCCCTCCGGATGCCACGAATGGAGTACTGTTCGTAAAGCCCGAGCCTTGGGTCGACTTGTCGACTGTGCCTACACCGGCAGCTTGACGAAGAGCCACTGAACGGGCACGCACGGCGACGCCGGTCCCGGATCGTCGCGAACACTCCGCGTGCGAGGACGGCCGGGACACCCAGGCGCGACGTCGACGCATGACGTGGCAAAAAGGCAACCGTGCCACAGTGGTGTGCCCGGGCGTATGCCCGACACGCCGGGGAACTCAGCAAGGTTGTGGCCAGTCGCGAGTGGGCAGGCCACACTCAGTACGGGAGCAGCGACGCAGGTGACGTCGGCAGGCACCACCCGGGAGGTAACCGTGCCCGAACTGCGGGTTGTGGCCGTCAGCAACGACGGCACACGGCTGGTGCTCAAGGCTGCCGACAGCACGGAGTACACCCTCCCCATCGACGAGCGGCTGCGCGCCGCCATCCGCGGCGACCGGCCGCGCCTCGGCCAGATCGAGATCGAGGTCGAGAGCCACCTCCGCCCCCGGGACATCCAGGCGCGGATACGAGCCGGTGCCTCCGCCGAGGAGGTCGCCCAGGCCGCCGGCATCTCCGTCGACCGCGTCCGCCGCTTCGAGGGGCCGGTCCTCGCCGAGCGCGCCTTCATGGCCGAACGCGCCCGCAAGACCGCCATCCGCCGCAACGGCGAGTCCCCCGGACCGCAGCTCGGCGAGGCCGTGGCCGAGCGGCTCGCGCTGCGCGGCGCCGAGAAGGACACCGAGCGCTGGGACTCCTGGCGGCGCGACGACGGCACCTGGGAGGTCATCCTCTCCTACCGCGCCGACGGCGAGGGCCGCAGCGCGTCCTGGACGTACGACCCGCCCCGGCGCCTGGTCCAGCCCAACGACGACGAGGCCCGCGCCCTGATCGGCGAGGCGGTCGAGCGCGAGGAGGACTCGGTCTTCCCGTTCATCCCGCGGATCGCCCGGCTCCCCCAGGACCGGCCGCCCCGCCCGATGATCGACCGGCCCTCCGCCGACCGCATCATGTCGGCCCGCGAGGTCCGCGAGTCGCGTGAGGCCACCGCCGAGGGCCGGGACTCGCTGACCAGCCTGCTCGACGTGGTCCCCGCCTTCCGCGGCGACCTCGCCGTCGGCGGCCCCGCCCCGATCGAACCGGTGCCCGCCGAGGTCGCCGAGGAGAGCGAGGAGCCGGCCGCGGCCGCCGCCCCGGCGGTCGGCGCGGGCTCGGCCTACGCCGACATCCTGATGCCGCGCGCCGTCGCCCCGCACCGCGAGCGCCTGGTCGGCACCACCGACCGGCAGGCCGAGGCGGACGGCGTCCGGCCCGGCCGCCGGGCCACCGTGCCCAGCTGGGACGAGATCGTCTTCGGCAGCCGGCGCAAGAAGCAGGAGTAGTCCCCGAGGCATGTCGAAGGGGCGGGAGGCTCGGCCTCCCGCCCCTTCGACGTGCCCGGGCTCAGCCCGGCCGGCCGGCCACCGCCACCGGGCGGCTCGCGTCGCTCGACCACTCGCTCCACGAGCCCGGGTACAGCGTGGCGTCCAGGCCCGCGACCTCCATCGCCAGGATCTGGTGCGCCGCCGTCACGCCCGAACCGCAGTAGACCGCGGTCCTGCGCTCCCCCGCGCCGAGCGCCCGGAACCGGGCCAGCAGTTCGGCGGCCGGGCGGAACCGCCCGTCCGGGCGCACGTTCTCGGAGGTCGGTGCGGACACCGCGCCCGGAATGTGCCCGGCCCGCGGGTCCACCGGCTCGGTCTCGCCCCGGTAGCGCTCTCCCGACCGGGCGTCCAGCAGCAGATCGCCGCGCGTCCAGTCCGCGGCGCCGTCCGCGTCCACCGTCGGCAACTGCCCCGGCACCGGCTTGAAGTCGCCCTCCGCCGGCTCCGGCAGCTCCTGCGTCACCGGCAGCCCGGCCGCCTGCCAGGCGGCGAAACCGCCGTCCAGCACCCGCACGTCCCGGTGCCCGGCCCAGCGCAGCAGCCACCAGGCCCGGGCCGCCGCCATCGAGGCCGCCCCGTCGTACACCACGACCGGCCGCCCGGCGCTCACCCCGAAGCCGCGCATCGCCGCGCCGAACTGCTCCGGATCCGGCAGCGGGTGGCGGCCGCCCCGGCCGGGGGCACCGGGCGGGGCCGCGAGGTCCCGGTCCAGCTCGACGAAGTGGGCACCGGGCAGGTGCCCGGCCCGGTACTCCTCGGCCGCGGTCGGACCGCCCGGTGCGGCGCCGACCAACTGGTAGCGCACGTCCAGCAGTACCGGCGGACGCTCGGAGGCGAGCGCCTCCCCCAGCTCGGCCGCGGAGATCAGCGGGGAACCGTCGTTGAAGGTCGTCATGACGGCCATTGTCGCGCAGCGCGCCCTCGGGGCGAGCCTGCGGACCGCCACCGGGTCCTGTTCCGGCAGGAATCCGCAGGACACGCCCGAACAACCGCACTTTGTGCGCTCTTTGCCGGACTTTCCGCGCGGGTCGAGGGTTGGGCGCGCCCCAGAGTGGAAGCATCACCCTCGCGCCCGCGGATTGCCGCGCGCCAACCACCCGTGAGGAGGCCCGCATTGCCCGCGGTGGAACTCCGACTGGCCCAGGGCACGCCCTGCTGGGTCAGCCTGCTGACCCACGACCTGCCCGGCGCCCGCGCCTTCTACGGCGAACTGCTCGGCTGGACGTACTCCCCCGGGCCCGGCCAACTCGGCGCCTACGTCCGGGCCGAGCTCGACGGCGCACCCGTCGCCGGGCTCGGCGTCTCCACCGCCACCGGCTTCCCGGTGCAGTGGACCACCTACTTCGCCGTGGACGACGCCGACCGCACCACCCAACTGGTGCGCGAGTGCGGCGGAACCGTCGCGGTCGGCCCGCTGCAGGCCGAACGGGCCGGACGGATGGCGATCGCCTCCGACGTCTCCGGAGCCGTGTTCGGCCTCTGGCAGGGCGAGGAGCACCTCGGCCGGGAGGCCGGGACGGAACCCGGCGGCCCCGCCTGGGCCGAACTGCTCACCCCGGACGCCGACGGCGCCGCCACCTTCTACGGCTCGGTGCTCAACCGGCCGGTGCGGCCCGCCGTCGGCGGCTCCGCCCTGCTGGTGCACGGGCGCCCGGTCGCGGGCATCCGCCACCACGCCGACCTACGCGGCCACCCGCCGCGCTGGCGCACCCACTTCGCGGTCCGGGACGCGGCGCTGACCGCCCGTCACGCCGTCGAACTCGGCGGCCGCGTCCTGGTCGAACCGCACGACACCGACCGCGGCCGCGCCGCCCGGCTGGCCGACCCGCAGGGCGGACACTTCTCGGTGCTCGAAGCCTCGGCCTAGCAACGGTTCCGTGAGCGGGGCCCGTCCTCCCGCGGACGGGCCCTACGCCTGCTGGTCCTCGAAGGGCAGCACGTCCGGGGAGAGCACCGAGGCGCGGGCGGTCGCGGCGGTCAGCCGGCGGCGGTGGTGGCGGCGGCACAGCACCTCGTAGCCGATCTCGTCCTCACTCACCGAGATGTCGCCGACCACCACCTGGGCGCCCTCGACCACCATCACCCCGCCGACCGTACGGGCGTTGTGGGTCGCCCGCGCGCCGCACCAGCACAGCGCCTCGACCTGCAGCACCTCCACCCGGTCGGCCAGCTCGATCAGCCGCTGCGAACCCGGGAACAGCCGGGTGCGGAAGTCGGTGGTGATGCCGAAGGTGTAGACGTCGATGTCCAGCTCGTCCACCACCCGGGCCAGCTGGTCGACCTGCTCGGCGGCGAAGAACTGGGCCTCGTCGCAGATCAGGTAGTCCACCCGGCCCCCGGCCGAGAGCCGGTGCACCACGTGCGCGTGGAAGTCGAAGTCGTCCGTCACCTCGACCGCGTCGGCCTGCAGGCCCAGCCGGCTGGAGAGGGTGGCCGCGCCGGCCCGGTCGTTGCGGGTCAGGATGATGCCCTGCCGGCCGCGCGCGGTGTGGTTGTGGTCCATCTGCAGCGCCAGCGTCGACTTGCCGCAGTCCATCGTGCCCGAGAAGAACACCAGTTCAGCCATGGGTGGGGCAAAGGCCTTTCACATCAGGAGAGTTCGGGCGGTCCGGGCACAGGGAGGTCAAGGGTCCGGCTCAGCCCCGGACTTCGAGCAGCGGCACGAACTGCTCGACCGGAGTCATCGAGCCGTGCAGCCCGATCATCGCGGACTCGCCGGGCTCGTTGCGGGAGGCGATGACCGCGATGTCGTCGCGTGCCGCGGCGACCACGTCGCCGATCCGGTGGTACACCCGCTCGTCGACGGTCGGGCCGAACCAGCCCGCCGCGATCGCCTCGTCGCGAGAGGCCACCCACATCCGGTCGCCCAGCACCTCGCTCCAGACCGTGTGCACGTCGGCCGCGGCACCCGGCACGGCGTACACGTGCCGAGCCCGGCCCTCGCCGCCGAGCAGGGCGACTCCCGCGCCGAGCTCCCAGTCCTCGTCGAAGTCGATCCGGTCCTCGGGCGCGATGTCGATCATGCCGTGGTCCGCAGTCACGTACATCGCCGAGCGCGGCGGCAGCTGCTCGGCCAGCCGGCGGGCCAGCCGGTCCACCGCGTCCAGCGTCATCCGCCACTCGTCGGAGTCCACCCCGAACCGGTGGCCCGCGCCGTCCAACTCACTGACGTAGGTGTACACCAGTGCCCGGTCGTGCTCGGCCAGCCAGGAGGCGGTCAGGTCCATCCGCTCCTCGCCGGTGGTGCGGCCCAGGAAGCTGCCGCCGGACAGCGCCACCCTGGTCAACGGGGTCTGGGCGAACAGCGGGGAGGACACCTGGGCGGTCGCCACCCCGGCCCGGTGGGTCTGCTCGAAGACCGTCGGGTACGGCTGCCAGGCCTGCGGGTCGGTGTGCGGCTGCCAGCGCAGCTGGTTCATCAGGTAGCCGGCGCCCGGAACCGCCACCGTGTACCCGGCCAGGCCGTGCAGGCCCGGCGGCGTGCCGGTGCCGACCGAGGCCAGCGAGGTCGCGGTGGTGGACGGGAAGCCCGCGGTCAGCGGACGGCCGGTGCCGCCCATCGAGCTGCCGGCCAGCGAGGACAGGAACGGGGCGTACTCGGGGTGGCGCAGCAGCAGCTCCCAGCCCAGGCCGTCCACCAGGAACACCACCGCCCGGTCGGCCGGGGCGATCGGCAGCGTCGCGGTGAATCCGGGCACGCCCATGCCCGCCGCCACCGAGGGCAGCAGGTCGCAGAGCGAGCCGCTGCCGTACGGGGGCGCGGGGGCGGCGGCCGGGTCGAGGATCTCGAAGGCGTCGTAGCCGTCGGAGGGTGCGAAGGACATGGAACCGGATTCGTAGCGGTCGGAAACGCGGGCGGGAGCGCGAAGTGGCACGCGGACGGAAGCGGCAGACGGCTGCCGGGGGTTCGGCCTGCGCTCAGACCCGCGGGCCGTTGTCGATCGTCGCGTCGGACAGCGCCCGGGCGAACAGCAGGGCCTGGGCCACCGTCTCCGGGCCGTCCCCGGCCTCGCTCACCCGCAGCGAGAGGTCGTCGGCCGTCGCCGAACCGGTGTAGCCGTGGTCCGCCTCGCAGTTCGGGTCCGAGCAGCCGGCCGGCTCCAGGTCCAGGCGCTGCACCGCGCCCCAGCCGATCGTCAGCACCACCTCGCGCGGCAGGGTGCCGGGCGTGTACGTCTCCGGGTTCGCCACCATCCGGCTCAGCACGACCGAGCCGATCCGGTCCAGCCGGACGCTCTCCGTCGAGGTCGTCGCGAACGGCACGGCGGGGCTGCCCGCGTCACCGGACTGCTCGTCGGTGTGGCTCACCACGAACCGGGTCGGGGTCAGCACCAGCACCGTCACGTGCCGGCGCACCTCGTTGGAGTCGAAGGTCGTCTCCTGGTGCACCAGGTAGGAGCTGATCGGCTCCGGGCCCACCGCGGACTCCACCGCCTCGGACACCAGGGCCGGGTAGTAGCCGCTGCGCTCGATCGCCGAGCGCAGGTCCTGAGTGGTGGTGGTACCGGTCTTCGCCATAACTCCATCCTGGCATGGTCCGCCGACGAAGCGGGCGGCACGGCGCCGAGCTTCGGACATCAGCGCCCACGGGCAGGCGCAACCAAGGAAGGTTACAGCGTGCTCATCGCGCGCGGGCCCAGATCGCTGCGGACGGGCAGCGGTGCGACCCGCACCCGCGCCCCCAGGATCGCCAGTCCGTGCGGGGCCACGACCACCGGTTCGAGGTCCACCGAGGCGATCTCCGGAACGTCGTCCACCAGCTGGGACACCCGCAGCAGCAGTTCCTCCAGGGCGCCGGTGTCCACCGCCTCGGCGCCGCGCCAGCCGAACAGCAGCGGCGCCGCCCGCACCTCGCGGATCAGCCCGGCGACGTCCTGGTCGGTCGCCGGGACGAGCCGGTGGGCCACGTCGCCGAGCAGTTCGGCCGGGGCCCCGGCCAGACCGAAGGAGAGGATCGCGCCGACCGCCGGGTCGACCGTGGCACCGATCACGGTGTCCACCCCGCGCGGGGCCAGCCGCTGCACCACCAGCTCGGCCCCGGCCGCGCCGCCGAGCAGGGCGTCCAGCTCGCGGTGCGCCCGGCGCAGGCCCGGCTCGCCCGTGAGGTCCAGCCGGACGCTGCCCAGGTCGGGGCGGTGGCGCAGGTGCGGGGCCGTCGCCTTCAGGGCCACCGGGTAGCCGAGCTGCTCGGCGGCCCGGACGGCGGCCTCCTCGTCCGGGGCGGGCAGCGTGGGCGAGACGTCGATGCCGTAGCGCGCCAGCAGCGCCCGGGCCTCGGTGTCCGGAAGGGTGATCCGGGCGCCGCCGGGCTGGGTGCGCGCGGCCACGGCGGTCCGGGTGCTCAGCGCCGCCTCCACCAGGGCGCGGGCGCCGGGCTCGTCGATCCGGTCCAGCTCGGGGACGCGCGCCGTCTCCTCCGCCTCGGCGGTGCGGCGGCGCCACTGCGCGTAGTGCACCGCGTGCGCGAGGGCGCGCACGGCGCGCTCGGGCGCAGCGTAGGCCGGGATGCCGCCGGGGCGCAGCCGGCTCGGCAGGTCGGTCAGGGCCAGGTGGGCCAGCACCAGGGGTTTGCCCAACTCCCGTGCGCGCGCGCCCGCTTCGAGCAGGGCGGTGGCGATCTCCGGATCGTCCGAGCCCATCTCCGGATCGTCCGGGCCGGCCAGCCGTCCGCCCATGAAGGCGTGTGCGGAGGTGCCGATCGGCGGGATGGCGACGGCGATCACCGCGTCCACGTTCGGGTCGCTGAGCGCGACGTCCAGTGCGATCCGGAAGTTCTCGCCGGTGGCGGCGGTGGTGAGGTCGACGGGAGTGCACGGGCGCAGCCCGGCGCTCAGGCAGGAGTCGTAGGTGAGCAGGCCGAGCGAGTCGGAGTTGCCGACCACGGCGACCCGGTCGCCGGGCGGCAGCGGCTGCTGGGCGAGCAGTTCGCCGGTGTCGAAGAGCTCGGTGATGGTCGCCACCCTGATCACCCCGGCCTGCTCGAACAGCGCATCGACGGTGGCGTCGCGCAGGCCGGTGGCGGTGGCCGGGACGGCGTGGCCGGGCGGCAGGCTGCCGGTGTGGCGGGCGCCCTTGACCACCACCACCGGCTTGGCGGCGGCCAGGCGGCGGGCGATCCGGGTGAACTTGCGGGGGTTGCCGAAGGACTCCAGGTAGAGCAACACCACCTCGGTGGCGTCGTCCTCGGCCCAGTACTGCAGGAAGTCGTTGCCGGAGACGTCCGAGCGGTTGCCGACCGAGGCGAAGGAGGAGACGCCGAGGCCGCGCCGGTGGGCGGACTCCAGCAGGGCCACGCCGATCGCCCCGGACTGGCAGAAGATCCCGAAGCCGCCGCGGTCGGGCAGGTGGGGGGCGAGCGAGGCGTTCAGCTGGTGGTCGGGGTCGGTGTTGATCAGACCGAAGGCGTTCGGGCCGACCACCCGCATCCCCGCCGCGCGGGCCTGGCGGACCAGGGCGCGCTGACGGTCGCGGCCCTCCGGGCCGGTCTCCGCGTAGCCGGCGGTGACCACCACGAGGCCCTGAACGCCGTGCGCGCCGCACTCGGCGACGGCCGCCGGGACGGCGCTCTCGGGGACGGCGATCACCGCGAGGTCGACCGGCCCGGGAATGTCCAGAATCGAACGGTGCACCGGGATGCCGTCCAGCTCGGTGCCGGGCGGGGCGCTGCGGTTCACCGCGTAGACGGCACGCGGGGCCCGCTTGGGGTCGTACCGGCTGCCGAACTCGGTGTCGAAGCTGCCGAGCAGGTCGCGCAGGAGGGCCCGGCCGACGGTCTGCGGGTTGCGGGAGACGCCGATCACGGCCACCGAGCGCGGGGTCAGCAGCCGCTGCACCGAGCGGGCCTCGGCGCGGTGCTCGCGGGCGCGCATCACGGCGAGCGAGCGGTCGGTCTGTTCGAGGTCGAACTCCAGGTGCACGACGCCGTCGGCGAAGCTGCGGCGCTGGGTGTAGCCGGCGTCGGTGAAGACCTTCACCATCTTGCGGTTCTCCGGCAGCACCTCGGCCTGGAAGCGGCGGATGCCGCGCTCCTGGGCCACCGCGGCGATGTGCTCCAGCAGGGCGGAGGCGACCCCGCGGCCCTGGTGGGCGTCCTGGACCAGGAAGGCGACCTCGGCGTCGGTGCCGTGCTCGGAGGGTCGCCCCTCGGCGTCGATCCGGTCGTAGCGCACGGTGGCGATGAAGTGGTCCCGGACCACGACGGCGAGGCCGACCCGGTTCACGAAGTCGTGGTGGGTGAAGCGGCGGACGTCCTTGTCGGACAGCCGCGGGTAGGGGGCGAAGAAGCGGAAGTACTTGGACTGGTCCGAGACCTGCTCGTAGAACTCGACCAGCCGCCCGGCGTCATCGGGAGTGATCGGCCGGATCCGGGCCGTGCCGCCGTCGCGCAGCAGGACGTCGGCTTCCCAGTGCTGCGGATAGTCGGGTTGCGCGGAGTTCGCCACCGCCGGGTCTTCCACATTCGTCAGGTTATCCGGCGACGGGCCGAATGGCGCCGGGCGCGTGCTCACGGCAGGGTGGACAGGGCCACTGGCCGGGCCTTATGCCCCGAAAAGAAACAATCACAAGTCCCGAACGCCGCGCCTGGAAGGGGTTGTCTGCGTGCAACACTGGTCTAGACAACACGGTCGTTTCCCCCGCTCCCCCGAGCACGGCCGTGACCAGCTTCACCGGAAAGGCACGTCTCATGGCTGAGCGCCGCGTCACCATCGGTTGGGCCGAGGGCCTGCACGCCCGTCCCGCCTCCATCTTCGTCCGGGCCGTCACGGCCACCGGCGTGCCGATCACCATCGCCAAGCCGGGCGGCAACCCGGTCAACGCCGCCTCCATGCTCGGCCTCCTCGGCCTGGGCGCCCAGGGCGGCGAAGAGGTCATCCTGGCCTCCGACGCCCCCAACGCCGACGACGCCCTCGACCGCCTCGCCAAGCTCGTCGCCGAAGGCCTCGACGAGCTCCCCGCCGCCGCCTGACCCGCGCAGCTGCCCGGTCGGGGTGTCGCCACATCGTGGCGGCACCCCGATCCGCTCTTCGGGAGGCCTCGACTCAGCCCTTGACGCAGACCACCTGCTTGAGGTGCGCGACCACCTCGACGAGGTCCTTCTGCTGGTCGATGACCTTTTCGATGTTCTTGTAGGCGCCCGGAATCTCGTCGACGACACCGCTGTCCTTGCGGCACTCGACGCCCTTGGTCTGCTCGGCCAGGTCCCGCGTGGTGAACCGCTTCTTGGCGGCGTTGCGGCTCATCTTGCGACCGGCGCCGTGCGAGGCGGAGTTGAACGAAGCCGCATTGCCCAGACCGCGGACGATGTAGGAGCCCGTCCCCATCGAACCCGGGATGATCCCCAAGTCGCCGGAGCCGGCCCGGATCGCGCCCTTGCGGGTCACCAGCAGGTCGACGCCGTCGTAGCGCTCCTCCGCGACGTAGTTGTGGTGGCAGCTGATCACCTCGTCGAAGGTGACCTCCGCCCTGGTGAACTCGCGCCGGACGACGTCCTGGAAGAGCGCCATCATCAGGGCGCGGTTGTGCTTCGCGTACTCCTGTGCCCAGAAGAGGTCCTGGCGGTAGTCGGCCATCTCCGGGGTCTTCGCGAGGAAGACCGCCAGGTCCCGGTCGACCAGGCCCTGGTTGTGCGGCAGTGAACGGGCGACGCCCATGTGGTGCTCCGCCAGCTCCTTGCCGATGTTGCGGGAGCCGGAGTGAAGCATCAGCCAGACCGCGCCAGTCGTATCGACACACAGTTCGATGAAGTGATTTCCTCCGCCAAGCGTCGCCATCTGCTGCATCGCCCGCTCGCGGCGCCACTTGACCTCCTCCGCGACCCCGTCGAAGCGCTGCCAGAAGTCGTTCCAACCCGCCGCGCGGAAGCCGTGCAGCTTGGTCGGGTCGACCGGGTCGGCGTGGAGGCCCCGTCCGACCGGGATGGCCTGTTCGATCTTGTTGCGCAGGCCGGAGAGGTCGTCCGGGAGGTCCTTGGCGGTGAGGGAGGTCTTCACCGCGCTCATCCCGCAGCCGATGTCGACGCCGACTGCCGCCGGGCAGACCGCGTCCTTCATGGCGATGACGGAGCCGACGGTCGCGCCCTTGCCCAGGTGGACGTCCGGCATCACGGCGAGGCCGTGCAGCCAGGGCAGGGAGCTGATGTTGCGCAGCTGCTGGAGGGCCGCGCCCTCGACCGTCGCCGGATCGGTCCACATCCGGATCGGGACCCGGATTCCGGGCACTTCGGTGTACGTCATGGTTGAACGACCTCCATGGGCCGGGGAATTCACGAGAAATGGGGTGCCGCGCGAAGGGAATCCCGGCGTGGCTCGGGGAAGTTCAGGGGCGGGTGCGCTCAGGCAGCCGGAGCGGAACAGGGGAGGAACGGCCTTGGGGAGCGTCGTCGTGTCTCTCGCTCGACCCGCATGGTGACCGCCTCCCTTCGTTCGTCGCAGTTCGCGGTTCGCACGTGTTGTGCGTCGGGGAACATCTATCCACGGAACCGCCTGGGCCCGCAACGGATTTAGAACACGTCCGGCCCGGTCGGAGCGAAGGCGCTCCGACCGGGCCGGACGACGGCGACGGACATCGGACGACGGGGTGTCAGCTGATGACGGTGACCTCACCGATCCCGAGCGCCCGCACGTCCGCCTCGATCTCGGCGGCGTCGCCGACCAGGACGGTGACCAGGCGGTCCGGCGGGAAGGCCGCGACCACGGCCTCGGTGGCCGCCGCGGTGGGCAGTTCGGCCAGCTGCCGGTAGACCTCGGCCTGGTAGTCGTCCGGGAGGTGCTGCTCGACCTGGTCGGCCAGGGTCCCGGCGACCGAGCCCGCGGTCTCGTACTTCAGCGGCGCGACGCCGACCAGGAACTGCACGGCCTCGTCGCGCTCGGCGTCGGTGAGGCCCTCGGCGGCGAGGGTGCGCAGGATGGTCCAGGTGTCGGCGAGCGCGGGGGCGGTGGACGCGGTGTCCACCGAGCCGCTGATGGCGAGCAGCGCGCGCCCGCTGCCGTCGGCGGCGGAGCGCAGCGGCTGGGCGAAGGCGCGGACGCCGTAGGTGTAGCCCTTCTCCTCGCGCAGGACGCGGTCGAGGCGGGAGGTGAGGGTGCCGCCGAGGCAGTAGGTGCCGAGGATCTGGGCGGCCCAGACCGGGTCGTGGCGGTCGGGGCCGATCCGGCCGATCAGCAGCTGGGTCTGGACGGAGCCGGGCCGGTCGACGATGACGACGCGGCCGCGGTCGTCGCCGGTGACGGCGGCGTGGACGGAGGGCTCGGCGGCGGAGCCGGTCCAGGTGCCGAGGGTGCTCTCCAGCAGGGCGGGCAGGTCGACGCCGGTGAGGTCGCCGACCACCACGACGGTGGTGGTGGCGGGGCGCACGTGGGCGTCGTAGAAGGCCTTGACGGCGGCGCGGTCGATCGACTTGACGGTGTCGGCGGTGCCGCTGCGGGGCCGGGAGAGGCGGTCCGCGGCGTCGAAGAGCTCGGCGTAGAGGGCCTTGGCGGCGCGCCGGGCGGGGTTGGCCTGCTCGTGGACGATCTCGTCGAGGCGGTTGGCGACGAGGCGCTCGATCTCCTCGGCGGGCAGGGCCGGAGCGCGCAGGGCGTCGGCGAGCAGGGTGAGGCCGCGCTGGAGCCGGGAGGCGGGGACCTCCAGGGCGACCCGGATGCAGGGGTGGTCGGCGTGGGCGTCGAGGGTGGCGCCGGCGCGTTCGAGCTCGCCGGCGAACTCCTCGGCGGTGAGGGTGTCGGTGCCCTCGTTGAGGGCGCGGGCGAGGATGGCGGCGATGCCGTCGAGCCCCTCGGGTTCGGCCGCGAGCGGGGCGTCGAGGAGGACCTCGACGGCGACCAGCTGCTGGCCGGGCCGGTGGCAGTGCAGGACGGTGATGCCGTTGCCGAGGGCGGCGCGCTCGGGGGCGGGGAACGCCCACGGGCTGGGGGTGCCGGGCCGGGGCTGGGAGTGGAAGGTCATCGCGGGGACGTAGTCGGTGCTCATACGGCGGCACCCTCCTCTTCGGAAGCGGCGTCGGAAGCGTCGCCGGCGGTCGCGGTCGGCTCGTAGACGAGGACGGCCCGGTTTTCGGGGTGGAGTCGGGCCTTGGCGACGGCCTGGACCTCTTCGGCGGTGACGTCGAGCACCTTGGGGAGGGCCTCGTTGAGCAGCTTGGGGTCGCCGAACAGGACGGCGTAGCGGCAGAGTTCGTCGGCGCGGCCGGCGACGGTGGTGAGCCGGTCGAGCCACTCGCGCTCGATCTGGGCCTGGGCGCGCTCCAGTTCCTCGGCGGTGGGGCCCTCGGCGGCGAAGCGGGCGAGTTCCTCGTCGACGGCGGCGTCGATCTGCGCGATGGTCGCGTCGCCGGAGGTCTTGACGTCGAGCCAGCCGAGGCTGGGGGCGCCGGCCAGGCGCAGCAGGCCGAAGCCGGCGGCGACGGCGGTGCGGTCGCGGCGGACGAGCCGGTTGTAGAGGCGGCTGGACTCGCCGCTGCCGAGGATGGTGAGGGCGAGGTCGGCGGCGTCGGCCTCGCGGGTGCCGTCCTGGGGCAGGCGGTAGGCGGCCATCAGGGCGCGGGAGGGGACGTCCTCGGTGAGGTGCTGGCGGAGTTCGCGGCCGATGGTGTCGGGGAGTTCGCCGGAGCGCGGGGGCTGCTTGCCGTCGTGGGCGGGGATGGATCCGAAGTACTTCTCGACCCAGGCGATGGTCTGCTCGGGGTCGATGTCGCCGACGATGGACAGCACGGCGTTGTTGGGCGCGTAGTAGGTGCGGAAGAACGCCCGGGCGTCGTCGAGGGTGGCGGCGTCGAGGTCGGCCATGGAGCCGATGGGGGTGTGGTGGTACGGGTGGCCGTCGGGGAAGGAGAGCGCGGTGAGCTTCTCGAAGGCGGTGCCGTACGGGACGTTGTCGTAGCGCTGGCGGCGTTCGTTCTTGACGACGGCGCGCTGGTTCTCCATGGACGTCTCGTCGAGCGCGGCGAGCAGGGAGCCCATCCGGTCGGCCTCCAGCCAGAGGGCGAGCTCCAACTGGTGCGCGGGCATGGTCTCGTAGTAGTTGGTGCGCTCGAAGCTGGTGGTGCCGTTGAGCGAGCCGCCGGCGCCCTGGACGAGTTCGAAGTGCCCGTTGTTGGAGACGTTGGCGGAGCCCTGGAACATCAGGTGCTCGAAGAGGTGGGCCAGGCCGGTGCGGCCCTTGACCTCGTGGCGGGAGCCCACGTCGTACCAGAGGCAGACGGCGGCGACCGGGGTGAGGCGGTCCTCGGAGAGGACGACGCGCAGGCCGTTGGCCAGGCGGTGCTCGGTGATGGCGATGCCTCGGCTGGAGGCGGGGGCCGGGTTGGCCATGCGCTCGGGTCCTTCCCGTCGTCGATGTCGGGGTTCGTGTGGCGTCCCCCATTGTGGTGCAACGCGCGGGGAGCGTGTTCGTGCCCGCGCGGAAGCGGCGTTCGCCAGGGGCGGAAGAGGGCCGCTGACCGGGAGTGTCGGCGCGAGGGTCCACAATGGGGGCGCCGTGCCCTGTTGACCGCGCCCGGTTGACGGGTCGCGGCGGCAGGACGGCGAAGCAGGACGGCGACGTCCGTCCGACGATTTGACCGACGGCCGACGACCGGCCGACGACACAGCCAGCGACACGTAAGGGAGCCCCGCCGCGATGGCCCGCCGCAGTTCGCAGACCCCGCCGCCCGGAGACTTCGAGGAGCGGATCCTCGACGTCGACGTCGTGGACGAGATGCAGGGCTCCTTCCTGGAGTACGCCTACTCGGTGATCTACTCGCGTGCGCTGCCGGACGCGCGGGACGGTCTGAAGCCGGTGCACCGCCGGATCCTGTACCAGGCCAACGAGATGGGCCTGCGTCCGGACCGCGCGCACGTGAAGTGCGCCCGTGTGGTGGGCGAGGTGATGGGTCGGCTGCACCCGCACGGTGACGCGTCGATCTACGACTCGGTGGTGCGCATGGCGCAGCCGTTCTCGATGCGGCTGCCGCTGATCGACGGGCACGGCAACTTCGGTTCGCTGGGCAACGACGACCCGCCGGCGGCGATGCGCTACACCGAGTCGCGGCTGACGGCGGCCTCGATGGCGATGGTGGAGTCGATCCACGAGGACACGGTCGACTTCGGGCCGAACTACGACGGCAGCGAGCAGGAGCCGCTGGCGCTGCCGGCGGCGTTCCCGAACCTGCTGGTGAACGGCGCGACGGGCATCGCGGTGGGCATGGCGACGAACATGCCGCCGCACAACCTGTCCGAGGTGGTGGCGGCGGCCCGGCACCTGATCAAGCACCCGAGCGCGGACCTGGACACGCTGATGCGGTTCGTGCCCGGTCCGGACCTGCCGACCGGCGGGCGGATCGTGGGTCTGTCGGGGATCCGGGACGCGTACGAGTCGGGCCGCGGCACGTTCAAGATCCGGGCGACGGCGACGGTGGAGTCGGTGACGGCGCGCCGCAAGGGCATCGTGGTGACCGAGCTGCCGTACAACGTCGGCCCGGAGAAGGTCATCTCGAAGATCAAGGACCTGGTCAACGCGAAGAAGCTGCAGGGCATCGCGGACGTCAAGGACCTGACCGACCGCGAGCACGGGCTGCGGCTGGTGATCGAGGTGAAGAACGGCTTCGTGCCGGAGGCGCTGCTGGAGCAGCTCTACAAGCTGACGCCGATGGAGGAGACCTTCGGCATCAACAACGTGGCGCTGGTCGACGGGCAGCCGCTGACGCTGGGTCTCAAGGAGCTGCTGGAGGTCTACGTCGACCACCGGTTCACGGTGGTGCGCCGGCGCAGCGACTTCCGCCGCCGCAAGCGGGAGGAGCGGCTGCACCTGGTCGAGGGTCTGCTGGTGGCCCTGGTCGACATCGACGAGGTCATCGCGATCATCCGGTCGAGCGACAACGCCCAGCAGGCGAAGGAGCGTCTGATGGAGCGCTTCTCGCTGTCGGAGACGCAGACCGGGTACATCCTGGACACCCCGCTGCGCCGGCTGACCAGGTTCGACCGGGTGGAGCTGGAGCAGGAGAAGGCCAAGCTGACCTCGGAGATCGCGGAGCTGACCGAGATCCTGGAGTCGGACAGCAAGCTGCGCAGTGTGGTGTCGTCCGAACTGGCCGCGGTTTCCAAGCAGTTCGGGACGGAGCGGCGGACGGTGCTGCTGGAGGCGGGGGCGGCTCCGTCGGCGGCGCTGTCGGTGCCGCTGGAGGTCGCGGACGACCCGTGCCGGGTGCTGCTGTCCTCGACGGGGCTGCTGGCGCGGACGGCGGACGGTGAGCCGTTCGAGCTGTCGGAGAAGCGGGCGAAGCACGACGTGATCGTGTCGGCGGTGCCGGCGACGGCGCGGGCGGACGTGGGTGTGGTGACGTCGGCGGGCCGGGTGCTGCGGCTGCCGGTGATCGACCTGCCGGCGCTGCCGCCGACGCCCTCGCCGACGCTGGCGGGCGGCGCCGCGGTGGGCGAGTTCCTGCGGCTGGAGGCCGGGGAGCGGGTGCTGGCGCTGACCACGCTGGACGAGTCCTCGCCGGGGCTGGCGCTGGGCACCGTGCAGGGCGTGGTGAAGCGGGTGGTGCCGGAGTGGCCGGCGAACAAGGACGAGTTCGAGGTGATCGCCCTGAAGGAGGGCGACGAGCTGGTGGGCGCGGTCGAACTGCGGACCGGCGAGGAGGACTTGGTCTTCGTCACCTCGGACGCGCAGCTGCTGCGCTACCCGGCGGGCCAGGTTCGTCCGCAGGGCCGTCCGGCGGGTGGCATGGCGGGCGTCAAGCTGGCGGACGGCGCCCGGGTGCTGTCGTTCACGGCGGTGGATCCGGCCGCGGACGCGGTGGTGGTCTCGGTGGCGGCGGCTTCGGGCACGCTGTCGGGTGTCGAGCAGACGTCCTGGAAGGTCACCCCGTTCGAGCAGTACCCGCGCAAGGGCCGGGCGACCGGTGGCGTGCGCTGCCAGCGCTTCCTGCGCGGCGAGGACGGCCTGGCGTTCGCCTGGGTCGGTGCCGCCCCGGCCCGGGCCGCCACCGCCAAGGGCGCGCCGGTCGACCTGCCCGAGCGCGATCCGCGCCGGGACGGCTCGGGCACTCCGGTGACGACGCCGATCGCGGTGGTCGCCGGCCCGGCGTAGCCGGGGTCGGGAGGGCGGGGTGCGCCTGGGCACCCCGCCCTCCGGCCTGCCCGGAGGTTCCCGTTCCGGCCGGATCCGGGCACCACGCAGGCCCCCGGGCCGGGCCGAACCGCTGAGGGTAGCCTTGCCTAGATGAGCACCTGTACGACCCTTTCGCGTGAACTTGCGGAGCCGCTGGCCGCGACCGCCGCGGTGGCGACCACCTGGCTGCTGGTGGAGCAGAACGGCCCGTGGGGCGCGAGGGCACTGGGCGAGAGCCACCTCGACCGGGCGACCGGGCGGGAGCTGGAGGCCGCCACGGCCGGTACGGGCGTGCGGGTGGCGCTGATCCGGCGGCCGGGCCGGCACGCGGACTGCCTGCCGACGGCGCGGCACGAGGTGGTCGTCGCGCACACGGTGCCGGGCCGTGGCTGGGTGCGCCGGGCACAGGTGGCGGACCCGGCGGAGCTGCTGGAACTGGACTTCGCGGCGCTGGGCGCCGGTGACCACACGGGCTTCGGGGCGGAGCACGTCGGCGGTCCGATGGCGTTGGTGTGCACCAACGGCCGCCGGGACCGCTGCTGCGCGCTGCTGGGCCGTCCGCTCGCGGCGGAGCTGGCGGGGGCCGGGCACAGCGAGGTGTGGGAGGTGACCCACCTGGGCGGGCACCGCTTCGCGCCCACGATGCTGGTGCTTCCGTACGGCTACGCGTACGGGCGGCTGACGCCGGAGAGCGCCAAGGAGGTGCTGGCGGCGACGGCGGCCGGGCACATGGTGCCGGAGTGGTCGCGGGGCTGCTCGGGCTGGGAGCGGCCGGGGCAGGCGGCCGAGCACGCGGTGCGGCTGGCGACCGGCGAGACCCGGGTGGACGCGCTGACCGTGGCCCAGCGGCCGGACGGCGAGGGCCGCTGGCTGGTGAGGGTGGTGCACCGGGACGGCCGGGCGTGGGAGGTGGACGTGATCGAGACGGTGAGCGAGCCGCCGCGTCCGGAGAGCTGCGGCAAGGCGGCGGGAACTCCGTCCCGGATGGACGTGCTGTCGGTACGGGGCGTGTAGCGGCCCCGCGCCCGTGGGGGTGAGCGCGGGACCGCGGCCGGATCCGTTGATCGGGTGATCCGGAGGTCCGGAGGTCCGGTGATCCGCAGGTCCGGTGATCCGGTGATCAGCCGGTGGCCTTGCCGACGAACTCCGTGGTGTACGTCCGGGACAGGTCGATCGTCCCCTCCTTGCCCTGGACGTCCGGGTGGAAGGCGGCGAGCACCGCGAGCACGGTCTTGGGCCCGTCGGCGGGCATGACCCCGTCGGTGGTGAACATCGGCAGGGTGGACTTGATCGCCGCCGCGTACTGCGCGGCCCCGCCCTGGGCGTAGTCGGCGGGCATCTGCGCGGCGATCTCCTCCGGGGTGTGGGTGGACATCCACTTGAGGGTCTTCACGAAGGCGTTGGCGAGCTTCTGGGTGGTGTCCTTGTTCTTCTCCACCCACTCGGTGCTCATGTACAGCGAGGAGGACGGGTAGAGCCCGCCGAGCGCCTGGCGCGAGCCCTCGGGAGTGCGCATGTCGTAGAGGACCTTGCCGAGACCCTTGTCGAGGACGTTGGCGACGGTCGGGTCGGTGGTCATCCCGGCGTCGATGCTGCCCTGCTGGAGGGCGGCGACGAAGGTCTGGCCGGCACCGACGGCGATCGGGCTGAAGTCGCTGACGGAGGCGCCGTTCTTGACCGCGAGGTACTTGGTGAGGAAGTCGGTGGAGGAGCCGATGCTGGTGACGCCGAGCTTCCTGCCCTTGAAGTCGGCGCCGGACCTGATGGCGTCGGCCTGCTTGGTGGAGACCAGTTCGACCTCGCCCGGGGCCTGGGCGAACTGCACCACGGACTCGACGTGCTTGCCCTTGGCCTGCAGGTCGATGGTGTGGTCGTAGAAGCCGACGGCGCCCTGGACGTCGCCGGCCAGCAGCGCGGTGGTGGCGTTGACGCCGGCCGGCTCGGTCAGCAGCTCGACGTTGACGCCGGCGTCGGCGAAGTAACCGAGCCGCTGGGTGAGCATCGCGGGCAGGTAGATGACCTTGTCCAGGCCGCCGACCATGATCTTGACCTTGGGTCCGTCGACCTGCTTGCCGGCCGGGGCGGCGGCGCCGTGCGCGGAGGTGGCGGCGTCGTTGGCACAGGCGGAGAGCGGGAGGAGCAGGACGGCGGCGAGGGCGGCGACGGCTGATCTGCGCATCACGGGGGGAGCCTCTCTCTTCTTACGGGCGGGGGGAGTTCAGCCGCCTTGCCGACGGCGGCGGTGGGAGTTCAGCCGCGTGGCGGGCGGGGACGATCAGCGGCCGTCGCCGGCGTCGGCGGGCTTCCAGCGGAACAGCTTCTTCTCGGCGAAGGTCAGCAACCCCTCGGTGACCAGCGCGACGACCGCGAGGATGGTCATGGCGGCGTACACCCCGGCCGCGTTGAAGGTGCCCTGGGCGGCGGCGACCAACAGGCCCAGGCCCTTGGTGGCGCCGATGTACTCGCCGACGATCGCGCCGATCAGCGCGAAGCCGAAGCTGACGTGCAGGCTGGTGAAGATCCAGGTGGTGGCGGCGGGAATGACCACCTGGAGGGTGACCTTGCGGTTGTCGGCGCCCAGGATGCGGGCGTTGGCGACCAGGTTGCGGTCCACCTCGCGGGCGCCCTGGAAGGCGTTGAAGAACACCGGGAAGAACACCAGCACCACCGCGGAGGCGACCTTGGAGGCCGGGCCGAGGCCGAACCAGATCAGGAAGATCGGGGCGAGCACGATGCGCGGGATGGCGTTGAGCACCTTGACGTACGGGCCGAACACATCGGCCAGGAAGCGGACCCGGCCGAGCGCGATGCCCAGCAGCACACCGCAGACCACGCCGATCACCCAGCCGCTGAGGGCCTCGTACAGGGTGTAGCCGATCTGCTCGCCGAGCGAGCCCTGGGCGGTGCCGTGGGTGATCCACTGCCAGATCTGGTCCCAGATCTTCGACGGCTGCGAGAAGTTGAACGGGTCGATGACCTCGGCGCGGGCGCACACCTCCCACAGCCCGAGGAAGGCGATCAGCACCCCGGCCCGGGCCGTGTGGACGGTCAACTTCCGGTTGCGCGCCGCCCGTTCGCGGGCCTCGGTGCGCGTTCCGGTGGCCGGGGACTTCCCGGCCACGGTCGCGGCGGTCTCGGACGCGGTCTCAAGCGGCACGACCCGCTCCTCTCTCCCGGGTGATGCGAACCTCTTCGCCGAGCGAGGCCCAGATCTCGCGGTACAGCTCGACGAACCTCGGTTCCAGCCGGACGGCCTCCACGGTGCGCGGTCGTGGCAGGTCGACGGTGAAGATCTCCTTGACGGTGGCGGGCCCGGCCGTCATCACGACGACCCGGTCGGCGAGCGCGATGGCCTCGTCCAGGTCGTGGGTGACGAAGACCACCGACGAGCCCGTGCCGGCCCACAGCTCCAGCAGCTGGTCGGACATCAGGGCGCGGGTCTGCACGTCCAGCGCCGAGAACGGCTCGTCCATCAGGAGGATGGTCGGGTCGTTGACGAAGGTCTGGGCGAGCGCGACGCGCTTGCGCATGCCGCCGGACAGCTGGTGCGGGTAGCGGTCCTCGAAGGCGGCCAGGCCGACCCGGCCCAGCCAGTCCCGGGCCCGCTCCTTGGCCTCGGCGGCGGGCACGCCGCGGAAGCGCGGCCCGGCCATGACGTTGGACAGCACGGTGCGCCAGGGGAAGACGGCGTCCTGCTGGAAGACGAACCCGACCTTGGGGTCGATCCCGCGCACGGGCCGGCCGTACACCCGGACGTCGCCCTCAGTGGGCTCCTCCAGGCCACTGACCAGGGTCAGCGTGGTGGACTTGCCGCAGCCGGTCGGGCCGACGACGGCGACGAACTCGCCCTGGGCGACGGTCAGGTCGAGATCGCGGACGGCGGTGTGCAGCGCCCCGGAGGGGGTGCGGAAGCGTTTCGTCGCGCCCGTCAGCTCGATCGCCGGGGTGCTCATTCCCCACCTCGCTTCGCCCGGCGGGCGCTTCGCGCCGGTGGCACCTCTCGATGGTTCACTCGCTGCGCTCGCTCACGCATTCGTTCCTCCCGGGTCAGTGCTTGCCCCGGAAAGGTAGGAGCGGGCCCGGCCCCGGCGGGAGCCTTCTCCGCGTAGTGCGGCTTCTCCGCGTTGAGGGGTGTTCTGCTCGTTTTGCTTCCGCTACAACTGCGGGACGCGGGCTGACAGAAACACGCCGGAAACATAGGGTGTCCCGACCCCCGGTACCCCCCGTCCGCACCACCCCGAGAGGAGGCCCGGATGAAGCTCCCCCACTGGCCCCGCCGGGTCTTCGCCCAGCTCCTGCTGAGCCAGACCGTCGTCACCTTCGGTGTCGCCGCCGTGACCGCCGGGCTCTTCCTGGCCCCGGTCAGCAGCGAACTGGACCACGACGCGATGCAGCGGGCGCTGTCCATCGCCCAGGCCACCGCCACCGACGAGACGATCGCCCGGGCCGCCGACACCCGGGACGTCGTCACCGCCCAGCGCAACGCCGAACAGATCCGGCTGGCCACCGGCGCCAGCTTCGTCGTGGTCACCGACCTGGACGGCATCCGGCTCTCGCACACCGACCCGGGCCGGATCGGCCAGCGGGTCAGCACCGACCCCGAGCCGGCGCTGGGCGGCCGAAGCGTCACCGCGATCCAGGAGGGCACCCTGGGCCGCACCGCCCGCGGCAAGGTGCCGCTGCGGACGGCGGACGGCCGGATCGTCGGCGAGGTGTCGGTCGGCATCAGCGACGACTCGATCCGCCGCCGCCTGCTGAAGATGCTCACCGGCATCCTGCTGTGCGCCGGCGCGGGCCTGGCGGCCGGGACGGTCGCCACCCTCGTCCTGGCCCGCCGGCTCAAGCGCCGCACCCACAACATCGCGCTCGCCGACATCTCCGCGCTGCTGGTCGAGCGCGAGGCGATGCTGCACGGCATCCGCGAGGGCATGGTGGCGCTGGACGAGCGCGGCCGGATCCGGCTGGCCAACGACGAGGCCGTCCGGCTGCTCGGCCTGCCCGAGGACTGTACCGGCCGCCCGATCGCCGAGGTGCTGCCGCCCGGCCGGCTGGCCGACGTGCTGACCGGGCGGATCACCGGCGCCGACCTGCCCGCCGTACGGGACGACCGGGTCCTGGTGGTCAACCGGATGGCCACCACCGAGGGCGCGGTGGTGACGCTGCGCGACCGCACCGAACTGGAGTCGCTGGTCCGCGAGTTGGACACCACCCGCAGCCTGACCGAGGCGCTGCGCGCCCAGGACCACGAGCACGCCAACCGGATGCACACCCTGCTCGGTCTGCTCGAACTCGGCCGCCACGAACAGGCGGTGGCCTTCATCTCGGAGCAGTCCGGCTCGCACGCCGTGGTCGCCGCCCGGATCGCCGAGCAGGTGCAGGACCCGCACGTGGCGGCGCTGCTCGCGGGCAAGACCGCGGTGGCCGGCGAGCGCGGGGTGCGGCTGGTGCTGGCCCCCGCGGCGCACCTGCCGGACGCGGTGGTGGACGCCCGGGCGCTGGTGACGGTGCTCGGCAACCTGATCGACAACGCGGTGGACGCGCTGGTGCCGGGCGGGGGTGGGCGGCTGGAGGTGACGCTGGCGGCGGCCGGCTCCACCCTGCTGCTCCAGGTCGCGGACAGCGGCCCGGGCGTGCCGGAGGAGCTGCGCGAGCAGGTCTTCGAGGAGGGGTGGACCAGCAAGGACGCGCCCGCGCACCGTCCGCGCGGGCTGGGCCTGGCGATGGTGCGGCGGCTGGTCGAACGGACCGGCGGCCGGATCGTGCTCGACACCGGCCCGCTGGGCGGCGCCCGGTTCACCGTGGAGCTGCCCGAGGCCCTGCTCACCGCTCAGCTCGTGGAGGCGTGATGATCGACGTACTCGTGGTGGACGACGACTTCCGGGTCGCGGACGTGCACGCCGCGTACGTGGCCAAGGTGCCGGGCTTCCGGGTCACCGGCACCGCCCACAGCGCCGGGGAGGCCCTGGCCGCGCTGGAGCGCCGCCCGGTCGACCTGCTGCTGCTCGACCACCACCTGCCGGACGAGACCGGCCTGGCCCTGGTGCGCCGGCTCCGGGAACGGCAGGTGGCCTGCGACGTGATGATGGTGACCGCCGCCCGGGACGTCTCCACCGTGCACGCCGCGATGCAGCACGGCGCGCTCCAGTACCTGGTGAAGCCGTTCACCTTCGCCGGGCTGCGGGACAAGCTGGTCTCGTATGCCCAGTTGCGGCACGCGCTGGCCGCCCCCGCCCGGGAGGCCGGCCAGGACGAGGTGGACCGGCTGTTCGCGACCCTGCGCAGCGCCTGCGCGCCCACCGGGGCGCTGCCGAAGGGCCACTCGGCGCCCACCACCGACCTGGTGCTGGGCGTGCTGCGGCGGGCGGGCCGGCCGCTGTCCGCCCAGGAGGTCGCCGACGCCACCGGCCTGAGCCGCTCGACCGCCCAGCGCTACCTCAAGCAGCTGGAACGGGACAGCCGGCTGCGGCTGACCCTGCGCTACGGCGACACCGGCCGCCCCGAGCACCGCTACGGGCTGGCCGCGCGGGGCGCGTAGGGCGACCGCCCGGCGGACGCGCGGCAATCCGCCCAGGACGTGCGGGAACCCCGGCGGCCCCAAGCCCGCCGGGGTTCCCGGGGCGCGGCACTAGGCCGCGCCCGCACCGGTGAGGGCGCGCACCTCCAGCTCCGCGAAGCGGTCCGCGTCGGCGGGCTCGGGCGAGGTGAGCGTCCCGATCCACCCGGCCAGGAAGCCGAGCGGGATGGAGACGATGCCGGGGTTCTCCAGCGGGAACCAGTGGAAGTCGACGCCGGGGAACAGCGCCACCTTGGACCCGGAGACCACCGGCGAGAAGAAGACCAGCACGATCGCCGGGACGAGTCCGCCGTACACCGACCAGACCGCTCCCCGCACGGTGAACCGCGACCAGAACAGGCTGTAGAGCAGCACCGGCAGGTTCGCCGAGGCGGCGACCGCGAAGGCCAGGCCGACCAGGAAGGCGACGTTCAGCTGCTGGGCGTAGAGGCTGATCACGATCGCCACCGCGCCGATCCCCGCGGCCGCGAAGCGGGCGACCACCACCTCCTGCTGCTCGCTGGGCTTCTCGGCGGCCTCACCCCCGCGGCGGCGGCGCGGGCCGCCGCGCCAGGCGCCCGCCCAGATGTCGTGGGCGAAGGCGGCGGAGGAGGCCAGGGTCAGTCCGGCGACCACGGCGAGGATGGTGGCGAAGGCGATCGCCGAGATCAGCGCGAACAGCACCACCCCGCCGGTGCTGCCGTTGCCGCCGCCGAGCACCAGGGCGAGCAGCGGAACGGCGGTGTTCCCGGCCGAGTTGGCGTGCCGCACCTCGGCCGAGCCGATCAGCGCGGTAGCGCCCAGGCCGAGTGCGATGGCCATCAGGTAGAAGCCGCCGACCAGGCCGATCGCCCACATCGTCGAGCGGCGGGCGGCCCGGGCGGTGGGCACGGTGTAGAAGCGGGACAGGATGTGCGGCAGGCCCGCGGTGCCGAGCACCAGGGCCAGGCCGAGGCTGAAGAAGTCCAGCCGGCTGGTGAAGGTGGCGCCGTACTTGAGCCCGGGTTCGAGGTAGCGGTGCCCGGCCCCGCTGTGCTGGGCGGCCTGGCGCATCAGCGCGAAGAGGTCGCCGTGGAAGCGCACCACCAGCAGCACGGTGAGCAGCACCGAGCCGGCGATCAGCAGGAAGGCCTTGACGATCTGGATCCAGGTGGTGGCCCGCATGCCGCCGATCGTGACGTAGACGATCATCAGGGCGCCGACCGCGATGATGGTCCAGGTCCGGGCCTGGGCGCTGTCGGTGCCGAGCAGCAGGGCGACCAGCGAGCCGGCGCCGACCATCTGGGCGACCAGGTAGAGCAGGGTGACCACGACGCTGGCACCGCCGGCCGCCGCCCGCACCCGCCGACGGCGCAACCGCAGCGCGAGGACGTCGGCGAGGGTGTACCGGCCGGCGTTGCGGACGAGTTCGGCGACCAGCATCAGCACGACCAGCCAGGCGACCAGGAAGCCGATGCTGTAGAGCACGCCGTCGTAGCCGTACAGGGCGATCAGCCCGGCGACGCCGAGGAACGAGGCGGCGGAGAGGTAGTCGCCGGAGAGCGCGAAGCCGTTCTGCAGCGGGGTGAAGTCCCTCCCGCCGGCGTAGAAGTCCTCGGCGGCGTTGCCCTGGCGGCCGACCCAGAGGGTGATGCCGAGGGTGACCAGGACGATGACGGCGAACAGCACGACCGCCAGGCCGTGGTGCTGGCCGGTGGGGGCGACGGGGGGCGGGGTGGCGGTGGTCATCACGCCGGTGGTGGTCGTCATCGCAGCTGGTCCTGGGTGTCCCAGCGCAGGCCCAGGGCGGCGCGGTCGCGCTTGGTCCGGGCGTTGCGGGCGTAGAGCCAGGTGAGCAGGAAGGTGGAGGCGAACTGCAGCAGGCCGAGCAGCCAGGCCACGTTGAGCGGGCCGGCCACCGGGCTGCGCATCGCGCCGGGCGCGGCGGCGTCGGCGGCGACGTACAGCAGGTACCAGCCGAAGAAGGCGGCGCAGGTCGGGAAGACGAACGTGCGGTAGCTGCGCCGGATGTCCTGGAAGGCCGCGCTGGCCTGGACGCTCCGGTAGACCTCGGTGCTGTCGGTGGTGCTCACCGGCGCCGGCTCCTGGGCCGCCGGGGCCGGGGCGGCCGCCGGGACCGGCGGTACGACGGGCGGGGCGAACGGCGGCATCGCGGGCGCCGTCGGCGGGACGGGCGGGGCGGCCACCGGCTCGGTGGCGGCGGTCGACTCGGCGGCGGCCGAACGGGCGGGCCCCGGTTGGGCCGGTACGGCCGTTCGGCGGGGCGCGGCAGCCTGCTCGGAAGCGGTGGCGGTGGCCTGAGCGGCCCACCAGTCGAATCGCTGCCCCTGGCCGGGACTGCTGGTCTGCTGCTGTGGCACTGCTGCTCCTGGGCCGGGCCGGGCGTTCTGACCCGAACCATCATGGAGGCCGCCGGACACCGTCCCTGACCATCGCAGATACCTTCACTCAATGAGGTGGTCGATCATCCGACGGACGCTCATCCGACTACTGCTGCGTCCCGGTGATTCCGTGTCGGAAGGCGTACGCGACCGCCTGCGCGCGGTCCCGCACCGCGGTCTTCGCGAACAGGTTGTTGATGTGCGTCTTCACGGTGGCCTGGCTGACGAACAGCCGCTGGGCGATCTCGGCGTTGGAGAGCCCCTCGGCGATCAGTGCGAGCACCTCCGCCTCCCGGACGGTCAACCCGTCCGGCAGCTCCCCGGCCCGGGCGGCACCCGGCCCAGCCGGTGCAGCACCGGGAACGCCCGGCACGCCCGACCCTCTCGGCACGCCTGACCCTCTCGGCACGCCCGACCCGCCCGGCCCGCCGGGCGCGCCCGGCGACGCGGACTTCGACGGAGCCTCCGAAAGCCTTTCCAGCAGCCGGAGTTGGACCTGCGGCGAGAGTCCCGCCGCACCCGAGCGGACGTCCGCGATGGCCTTGGCGATCTCCTCGCCGCCGGCGTCCTTGGTGAGGTACCCGCGCGCCCCGGCCTGCAGCGCCGGGAACAGCGACTCGTCGTCGGCGTAGGTGGTGAGCACCACGACCTCGGTCCCCGGGTGCGCGGCCCGGATCCGCCGGGTCGCCTCGACGCCGTCGACGCGCGGCATCCGCAGGTCCATCAGCACCACGTCCGGGTGATGGCGCTCCACCAGGGCGACGGCCTCCTCCCCGTCCGCCGCCGCGCCGACCACCTCGATGCCGGGCAGCAGCCCCAGCAGCATCACGATGCCCTCGCGCACCACGGTCTGGTCGTCCGCCACCAGCACCCTGGTGACCGCGGCCGTCATGCCGGCACCCGCAGCAACACCCGCCACCCTCCGTCCTCGGGGCCCGCCAGCAGGGTGCCGCCGAGCAGTTCCGCGCGTTCGCGCATCCCCAGCAGACCGTACCCGCTGCCGCTGTCGGCCAGCTCACGGGAGGACGACTCGCCCGAGGACTGCTCGCCGGGCTCGCCCGCGGACTGGCCGCGCGGCGCCCGGGCGTTGCGCACCTCCAGCTCCACCGCGTCGTCCAGGTACCGCAGTTCGACCGAGCACCGGGCGCCCGGCGCGTGCTTGCGCACGTTGGTCACCGCCTCCTGTGCCGTGCGCCGCACCGCCAGACCGGCCTCGGCGGCCAGCGGCCGGGGCGTGCCGGTGACGGTGAACGGGGCCCGCTCCCGCTCGGTCAGCTCCACCAGGAACTCCCCGACCGGTGTGAACTCCCCGCGCAGCGCGGACAGCGCCTGCCGGGTCTCGACCAGCCCGTCCTGCGCCATCCGCCGTGCGGCGACGACCCGTTCGCGGATCCGCTCACGGTCCGTCCCGGCGTCCAGCATCAGCCGGGCCGCCTCCAGGTGGACCAGCTGCGCGGAGAGGCTGTGGGCGAGCACGTCGTGGATCTCCCGGGCGATCCTGGCCCGTTCGGCGAGCGCCGCGCTCTCCGCCTCCGCGGCCCGGGCGGCACGTTCCTGGACCAGCAGCCGGCGGGCGGTGCCGCGGGCCTCGATGTCCAGCCGCAGCAGGAAGCCGAGCAGGGCGACCCCGCCGATGGTGGCGGCGATGCTGAGCCAACTCGCCCAGCTGGCCGCGGTGTACGAGCCGAGCGCGGCCGTGCCGACGACCAGCGCGGGCGCGGGTGGCAGCCGGACCAGCGCGATCACGGCCAGTCCCACCCAGACCAGATCGGCGAGTGTGTAGGCCCGCCCCCATTCGGCCGGCCAGGCGGCCCCGACCAGGACGGCGGCCAACAGGTAGGAGGCGATCGGGCGCTGCTTCCGGCTGGCCTGGAGGAACCCCACGCAGAGGGCGGCGACCGCGGCCAGTCCGGCCGCCGCGGCCGCCACCGCCCAGCCGGTGTACCTGCCGTCGGCGAACGTCCCCCAGCCGACGACGGCCAGCAGGACGATCCGGCCGAGCACGGTGAGGACCCGCCGCGGCCCGCTCTCGGCGTCGCGCTCCATCCCCTCCCGGGACGGCCAGCGGGTCCAGTACCACCCGGCCACGGGTGCCTCCTCGGTGCTCACTGCGATCGATCCGTGCGGTACGTCAGTGCAGTACGGCGCTCGCCTGCGCGGGATCCAGCGCCCGGGCCCTCCAGTTGACCACGAGCGAGCGGACCAGCAGCAGGACCGCCATGCCGAGCATCAGCGAGCTGCCCGCCTGGTGGACGCCGAGGGCCGAGCCGATCCCGTACAGGCCGATCCGGATGGCGAGCATCCCGCCCCAGGCGGCCAGGGTGGCCTTGGTGCCCTTGACCAGGACCTTGCCGTCGCCGGCCCGCCAGATCCGGACGGTCCAGCCCCAGACCGTTCCCATGGCGAGCACGGCGACCAGTCCGGCGGCGAGCAGGGTGGCCGACAGCGCGGCGTGCTGGTGGTCGATGATCTGCGGGTCGCGCAGCGCCAGCACGCCCAGGATCAGCGGCAGCAGCCAGAAGCGGCGCTCCGTGTCCAGGCGCTGGACGTGCATCTGGCGCTGGACCACCAGGACCACCACCGCGGCGATCACGAGGAGGTTTGCTACGGCAGACATGGGAGGTTCTCCGTCCCGGGGAGAGGCTTTCGCTGACCTCTCCGACGCTACGGATCCGCCGCTCCCCGCTGATCGGCGCCGGGGTGGAGCCCGGGTGGAACGGGCTGCGCGAGGGCCCTCCACCCGTGGGTGGAGGGCCCTGGTCGGCCGGGTGCGTCAGGCGTCGATGCGGGAGCGGTCCAGGGTGGCCGCCGAGTCCACGATGAACTCCTTGCGCGGGGCGACGTCGTTGCCCATCAGCAGGTCGAAGATCTTCTCGGCCTGCTCCAGGTCGCCCAGGTTGATCCGGCGCAGGGTGCGGTGGCGCGGGTCCATGGTGGTCTCGGCCAGCTGGTCGGCGTCCATCTCGCCCAGGCCCTTGTACCGCTGCACCGGCTCCTTCCAGCGCTGCCCCTTGCGCTGGAACTCCAGCAGGGTGGAGCGCAGCTCGGCGTCGGAGTAGGTGTAGTGGTACTTCTCCTGGCCGCGCTTGGGGTTGGTGAGCTCGATGCGGTGCAGCGGCGGCACGGCGGCGAAGACCCGGCCCTGCTCGACCATCGGCCGCATGTAGCGGTGGAAGAGGGTCAGCAGCAGGGTGCGGATGTGCGAGCCGTCGACATCGGCGTCGGCCATGAAGATCACCCGGCCGTAGCGGGCCTGGTCGATGTCGAAGGTGCGGCCCGAGCCGGCCCCTATCACCTGGATGATCGCGGCGCACTCGGCGTTCTTGAGCATGTCGCTCACCGAGGCCTTCTGGACGTTGAGGATCTTGCCGCGGATCGGCAGCAGCGCCTGGAACTCGGAGTTGCGGGCGAGCTTGGCGGTGCCGAGCGCGGAGTCACCCTCGACGATGAACAGTTCGCTGCGGTCGACGTCGTCGCTGCGGCAGTCGGCCAGCTTGGCCGGCAGCGAGCTGGTCTCCAGCGCGGTCTTGCGGCGCTGGGCCTCCTTGTGCTGCCGGGCGGCGACCCGGGTGCGGGCCGCGGCGACGACCTTCTCCAGCACGGCCCGGGCCTGCTGCTTCTGGTCCTTCTTGGCCGAGGTGAGGAAGGCCTTGAGCTCCTTGGCGACCACGGCCGCGACGATCCGGTTGGCCGCCGAGGTGCCGAGCACCTCCTTGGTCTGGCCCTCGAACTGCGGCTCGGCGAGCCGGACGGTGACGACGGCGGTGAGGCCCTCGGTGGCGTCGTCCTTGGTGATGTCGTCCTCGGCGACGCGCAGCAGCTTGCTGGAGCGCAGCACCTCGTTGACGGTCTTGGCCAGCGAGCGCTCGAAGCCGGTGACGTGGGTGCCGCCCTTGGGGGTGGCGATGATGTTGACGAAGGAGCGCAGGGTGGTGTCGTAGCCGGTGCCCCAGCGCAGCGCGATGTCCACGCCGAGGTGGCGGGTGACCTCGGTCGGGGTCATGTGGCCGAGCTCGTCCAGGACCGGCACGGTCTCCTTGAAGGTGCCCTCCCCGCGTAGCCGCAGCACGTCGCTGACCGGCTTGTCGGGGGCCAGGAACTCACAGAACTCGGCGATGCCGCCGTCGTAGTGGAACACCGACTCCTCGACCTGCTCGCTCTCGGTGAGCCGCTCGTCACGCACGACGATGGTCAGGCCGGGGACGAGGAAGGCGGTCTGCCGGGCGCGGTTGTGCAGGTTCTCCAGGGAGAGCTTGGCGTCCTTGAGGAAGATCTGCCGGTCGGCCCAGTACCGGATCCGGGTGCTGGTACGGGTCTTGGGCACCTTGCGGGTCCGGGTGAGGCCGTTGGCGGGCTCGAAGGGCGCGTCCGGGCTGGCCTCGGTGAAGATGCCGGGGGTGCCGCGGCGGAAGCTGATCGCGTGGGTGTGGCCGCCGCGGTCGACCTCGACGTCCAGCCGGGCGGACAACGCGTTGACGACCGAGGCGCCGACACCGTGCAGACCGCCGGAGGCCGCGTACGAGCCGCCGCCGAACTTGCCGCCCGCGTGCAGCTTGGTCATCACGACCTCGACCCCGGACAGCCCGGTCTTGGGCTCGACGTCCACCGGGATGCCGCGGCCGTTGTCGCGGACCTCGACCGAGGAGTCCGGGTGCAGCAGGACCTCGATGCGGTCGCAGTAGCCGCCCAGCGCCTCGTCGACCGAGTTGTCGATGATCTCCCAGAGGCAGTGCATCAGACCGCGGCTGTCGGTGGAACCGATGTACATGCCGGGGCGCTTGCGGACGGCCTCCAGGCCCTCCAGGACGAGCAGGTGCCGCGCGGTGTAGTTGGAACCGTCGTCGCCGGCCAGCAGCGCGGACGGCACGGTCGTTTCGGCACTCACGCGGCACTCTCCTCGGTGAAGTTCTGTCTCATCGGTCACATCCGGACGCATCCGGACCATCCGCCAGTGCAGCACGCCGCACCGACAGTCGTCGCTCCGTGTGCTCGCACCCCTGCGACGGGTGCACAGCACGGCGGGCCGGCCCGGCGCAGCTTGTACGCGCTGCGCGAACAAGGACCGCACCCGGCCGTGGGCCCCGGGGGCGCCATCTCCTCCCGGTACCACCGGTCCTGGCGGATCGTGGGGTCCGGCTCAGGCTCCGGAACTGCCGTTATGCAGGCTACCGGGGCCCGGGACGGGGCTTATGCTCCAACCCGGCAGAGGATTATGCTACGCGGACCTCGACCCCGGTCCCGATCGGACGTTCGAGCGATGGGCGGATCCCGGGTTCCCGGCACGCATGAACCACCGGCCCCCGGGGCACGTCCTCATCAACACAGCAGAATCCTCAGAGAAGAAAAGCCACGAGCGGGAACGTTTTCGGCCTGGTTGGATGTTGACCCTGGTACGACAGCTCGTCGAGCTAGAGAAGAGGCGACGTGACTACTGTTCTGACCCCTGCGAGCCCGCTGACCGCGGCTGACCGCTGCGACCGCTGCGGCGCCCAGGCCTACCTGCGCGTCGTACTCGCCAGCGGCGGAGAGCTGCTCTTCTGCGCCCACCACGGCCGGAAGTTCGAGCCCGAGCTCAAGAAGATCGCCGTGGAGATACAGGACGAGAGCGGCCGTCTCACCACCAGCAACACCGCGACGGCCGCCGACGACGAGCGCTGATCCCAGGCGCCCAACCAGCCGGTGTCGAGCTGTGTCCGGTCGTGCGCGATGCGCGACCGGGGAGCCGGGTGGTCGACCCCTCCGAGGGTCGGCCACCCGGCTTCGCTGTTTTCCACCGATACGGCGTCAGAACGTCACCGCTCCATCACCCGCAGCGATGCTCAGAGCGCGGAGCGCAACGCGTCCGCGACCGAGGACAGCCTGGTGTACACCCCGGGGTGGGCGGCCTCGGCGCAGCCCGTCCCCCAGGACACCAGCCCGGCCAACCGACCGGCCACGACCAGCGGGCCTCCGCTGTCGCCCTGGCACGCGTCCTTGCCGCCCTTCTCCTCGCCCGCGCAGACCATGCCACGGGCGTCGAACTTGCCGTCCGGGCCGCCCGGGTAGGCGTGCGCGCAGGTCTGGTCCGGGACGATGTGCACGTCCACCCCGCGCAACACCGGTGAGTAGTCGCCCCGACCGCTGGTGTCACCCCAGCCGTAGACCTGCGCATCGGTCCCGGCCGCGTACGGCGCACTGTCGCCCTGGCCGACCACCCCGACCACCGGCCGGGCGCCCTGGGACTCGGCGAGGGTGAGCACCGCCACGTCGTTCATGTTCGCGGCGAAGTCGTAGTCGGGGTGGATCCAGATCTGCTGGACGGCCACCTCGTGGCCGGCCGAGCCGCGCATGTCGTCCCGCCCGACGATCACCTTGAGGCCGGGACGGTCCACCCGGCCCCCCTTGGACTCGTCGTAGAAGCAGTGCGCGGCCGTCACCACCTTGGTCGGGGTGACCAGCGCGCCGCCGCAGAACTGGCCGGAGCGACCGCTGCCGAACTGCTGGCGGCTGGCCAGCGCCACGATCCACGGACGGTCGGCGGTGCTCACGGCCTCGCCCCCGACCACCCGGCGCTGCGCCTCGGCGGGGGCGGCCGTGCCGAGCGCGACCAGCGGCAGGGGGACGGCGGCGAGCAGCGCCAGCAGGGCGCCCCTGCGCCGACGGCGGTCCGCCCGGACCGCCGCCCCGGCCGCGGACGGGACGGCGGTCGGGACGGCACCAGGGACGGCGGTCGGGACGGACCGGCGAGGGGCGGGGGTCGGCAGGTCGGCTCGGTCCGGGTCGGTCAGCACCGTGACTCCACAAGGCTCGGCAGCAGGCAACCGGCACAGCGTAGGTGCTCGACCACAGTGCGCGACTCCTTCCCGTAGCGCCGCCACCCGGACGGGCGACACGGGCCACCCGGACGCTGACGAACCGCCCCCGAACGGCCCGAAGGCCCGGAACCGTGCGGTTCCGGGCCTTCGTCGCGTACTGCCGTCGATCAGTCCAGGTAGTCGCGCAGCACCTGGGAGCGGGACGGGTGGCGCAGCTTCGACATGGTCTTCGACTCGATCTGGCGGATGCGCTCACGGGTGACCCCGTACACCTTGCCGATCTCGTCCAGAGTCTTCGGCTGACCGTCCGTCAGGCCGAAGCGCATCGAGACCACGCCGGCCTCGCGCTCGGAGAGGGTGTCCAGCACCGAGTGCAGCTGCTCCTGGAGCAGGGTGAAGGAGACCGCGTCGGCCGGGACGACCGCCTCGGAGTCCTCGATCAGGTCACCGAACTCGCTGTCGCCGTCCTCGCCCAGCGGGGTGTGCAGCGAGATCGGCTCGCGGCCGTACTTCTGGACCTCGATGACCTTCTCGGGGGTCATGTCGAGTTCCTTGGCCAGCTCCTCCGGGGTGGGCTCGCGGCCCAGGTCCTGGAGCATCTGGCGCTGGACGCGGGCCAGCTTGTTGATGACCTCGACCATGTGCACCGGGATGCGGATGGTGCGGGCCTGGTCCGCCATGGCGCGGGTGATCGCCTGACGGATCCACCAGGTCGCGTAGGTCGAGAACTTGTAGCCCTTGGTGTAGTCGAACTTCTCGACCGCACGGATCAGACCCAGGTTGCCCTCCTGGATCAGGTCCAGGAACAGCATGCCGCGGCCGGTGTAGCGCTTGGCCAGCGAGACCACCAGTCGGAGGTTGGCCTCCAGCAGGTGGTTCTTGGCGCGGCGGCCGTCCTCGGCGATGATCTCCAGCTCGCGCTTGAGCTTGGGGGCGAGCTTGTCGGCGGCCGAGAGCTTGTCCTCGGCGAACAGGCCGGCCTCGATGCGCTTGGCGAGCTCGACCTCCTGCTCGGCGTTGAGCAGCGGGACCTTGCCGATCTGCTTCAGGTAGTCCTTGACCGGGTCGGCGGTGGCACCGGCGACGGCGACCTGCTGGGCCGGCGCGTCGTCCTCGTCGTCGTCGGAGAGGACGAAGCCCTCCGACTCCTCCTCCGGACCCGCCTCGGTCTCGGTCTTGTCGCCGGGCAGCGCGACGTCCTCAAGCAGCTCCTCGTCGCCGAGCAGCTCCTCGTCGCCACCCTTGCCGGCCTTGGCGGCGGTGGTCTTCTTGGCGGCGGTCTTCTTGGCGGGCGCGGCGGTCTTCTTGGCCGCGGCCTTCTTGGCCGGAGCGGCCTTCTTCGCCGCGACCGACTTCACCTCGGTGACGACGCCGGTCGTCTCCTCGACGGTGATCTCGGCGGACACGGTGGGGGCGGGCGCCGCGGCGGCGGCCGCGACGGCCGGAGCCGCGACGGGGGCGCCCGGGGCGATCCGCACGGGCGGCTTGGTCGGGGCCGACGGAGCGGCCGGGGTCCGGGTGGTGACAGCCTTGGTGGCGGTGCGCTTGGTGGGGCTCTTGGCAGCAACGCTCTTGCGCTTGGCGCCGGCCGGCTCGGCCGCGCTGACCATGAGGTCCACCCCCTCCTCAATCAGCACCTGGTTGAGGCTGCGCATGACGTTCTTCCACTTGGTGACCGGGATCTGGTCCGCCTCGAACGCCTGGCGCACGTCGTCACCGGCGATCTGCCCCTGGGCCTTGCCCCGCTCGATGAGCGCCAGCAGAGCCGCGGACTCGGCGATCTCGGGGGGAAGCGAACGGGATGTGCTGGCCGACACGAACAACCTCTCGGACGATGAGTGGACTCGAACCCGTACCGGCCGCCCGAGCGGGCGGGGAAGGAGATCGCGCGCCGGACGCGCGGTGTCGATTCCGACCGACTCGGGCTTGAGGACTGGGTTTGCAGGACGGCAGCAGCGCCGCGGACCAACACAGCATTCTGACATGTTGGAGTATTCCGGAGCTGCTTCCGCTCAGGACACATCGCTGCTACTCGTCAAGTGTTACGCATGGCCTTCGTGTCGCGGGTCACACCGCTCGGCGCCCGCGGCCCCGGGGCCGGGATCCATCATCGCGCACTCTCGGCGGAATCGATTGTCATGAACGAGTCACGCTGGCGGGCGGCGTCGGCCCGGTCAGTCGCTCGACGCAGTGGCGCGGCGCAGTGGCGCTGGGCAGCGACCCGGCGCAGTGGCGCTGAGCAGCAGCCCGGCGCAGTGGCGCGGGGTCCGACGCGCCGGGAAGGCGGCCGGATGGTCGGTCCGGGCGGTCGGCGCCACGCAGAGGCCCTCCGGCTGCGCCGCGCGGTGCGGCCGGAGGGCCCTGGAGGAGCGGGACCGCGCCCGGCGCGCCCGCTCGCCGAGAACAGCCCGCTCAGTGCTCCCGGGGCGCGGGGACGGAGGGCTCGATCTCGGGGTGGACGGTGAGCAGCGCCCGCATTGCGGCCTCGCCCGCGGTGCCGTCGCCGGTGCCCAGCGCGTCCACCAGCCGGGCGTGCAGGCTGACCGAGGACTCGGAGGGGCGCTCGCAGGAGATCGCCGGACCGCCCGAGATCTGCAGCGCGCAGGACACGATCCCCGACAGGTGCTCCAGCATCCGGTTGCCGGCCATCTGCAGGACCAGGGCGTGCAGCTCGGCGTCCGCGCGGGTGTAGGTGGACAGGTCCGCCTGGGCGGCGGCGTGGCCCATGATCTCGACCAGCTCGACCAGCCGCTGCTGGACGTCCTCCCGACCGTGGCCGGCGGCGAGGCGGGCGGCCAGCGGCTCGATCGCCCAGCGGAGCTCGAACAGCTCCCGCCGCTGCTCGTCCCGCTGCGGGCCGAAGGCGCGCCACTCGATGATGTCCGGGTCCAGCAGGTTCCAGTCGCCGACCGGCCGGACCCGGGTCCCGACGTTCGGGCGGGCACTGACCAGGCCCTTGGCCTCCAGCACGCGCAGCGACTCGCGGACCACGGTCCGGGAGACCTCGAACCGCTGGCCGATCTCCTCGGGCACCAGCGGACGGTCGGCGCCGAGGTCGCCGGAGACGATCATCTGGCCGAGCTGCTGGACCAGCTGGCCGTGCAGACCGCGCCCACGGCTGCTGGTGGTCTTGCGGCCGACCCGGCCGATGTCGGACTCGGCGCCCTCCCAGCGGGGCGCCGGCGGGGTCGGACGGTCGGCGTACGAGAAGCGGTCCAGATCGCCGGGGCCGTGGATGGGCCCATCGGCGGAACGGGCGGGGGTCATGGGGGGGTGCGCAAGGGTACTCACGCCTCCTTTGTCGGCGATCGACAGGCGCAGCTTGAGAATTCTCGTGAAAAGCACACGAAAGGGTGATCGACCGTGACTGGATAATTGACTTCTTATCAGGAAGAACCGCTCATTACGGTCACTGCTGGTCGATCTTGCTGCTTCGGGGCAGTGCGCGGCGCCGGGACACGCCGCCAGGGCCCGACGCGAGACGCGACGGGCCCTGGCGCGAGGTGCGGCGACTGCCGGATCGGTCCGGACGGATCCCGGCGGGTTCCCGGCGGCTCCAGGGGGGGCGGAGGCGGGGCCGGGAGGCGCTACAGCGAACGGCGGCGGGCCTGGACGAGCAGGGCCGCCAGCAGCAGGGCCACCGCGGGAGCCGCGACCGCCGCCAGCAGTGCCGGGTCCGTCAGCGCCGCGCTCCCGGCCGTGGCCTCGCGTGCTCCGCCGTACACCCAGCCGTAGGCCCACTCGATGCCGGACTGGAAGGGCAGCAGCTCCGCCGCCCTGGTCGGCCACGGACGGCCGGTACGACGCAGCAGCAGGGCGACGCCGGACTCCAGCAGCGGCGGGAGCGCGCACAGCAGCAGCACCCCGGCGGCGGCGCTGCGGGTCAGCGAGGCGATCAGCACGCCGGTCCAGGCGGCCACCACGGTCAGCAGGACGAAGGCCAGCAGCGCGGCCGGCACCCCGTGACCCACCACCAGCGCCACCGGGGCGAACACGCCCGGCAGGTCGGCCGGACCGCTCAGCCCGACGGCGCCCAGTGCCTCCGACACCCGGCCGGACAGCGCTCCGGGATCCGTCCAGGCCTCCACCGTCACCCCGGCCGGCAGCGCGAGGTGCACGGCCACCGTGTCGAGCACCAGGGTCGCCAGCGCCAGCAGCGCCGCCACCGGGCCGACCACCAGCAGCTTGGCCAGCAGCAGCCGCACCCGGCGCGAGTACGTCACCTGGGAGGCCGCCAGCCCCGGGTGGCGCACCTCGTGCCCGTAGGAGAGCGCGCCCAGCAGTCCGGCACCGAGCGCCGCGAAGGGCAGCGGGATCAGCGGGACGGCGGCGGTCAGCAGCCGCACCCCGGCCGGGGCGGCCAGTGGGCCGGCCGGGGCCTGGCTCGCCAGGACGGCGGCCACGACGACGTCGCAGAGCAGCACGGCGGCGAGCAGCAGCCAGGTGGAACGCAGGCTGCGCAGGCGGCGCAGCTCGTAGGCCAGGGCACGCACGGTTCACTCGCTCCGGTGGTCGTCGGGGGTGGCGGTGGCCTTGCCGGTGGTGATCCGGCCGAGGCGGAGGGTGTCGTCGGTGAGCAGGTCGGCGGCGCTCCCACGGCGCTGCGGGGGTGCGGGCTCGGTGCGGACGGGCTCGGTGTGGGCGGGACCGGTGGGGCCGGACTCGGTGTGGGCGGGACCGGTGCGGACGGGTTCGGCGGACCGGGCGGGGCGGGCGACGGGGGTCAGGTGGCCGCGGAAGAACCGGTCGGTCGCGGGGGCGGAATCCGCCTGCGGGGCCGCGGCGAGGGCGGGCAGGGCGGCCGGCACGGCCACGACGGGCAGCGCGCGGGTGGACCGGACCGCCGCGTCGTCGCGGGTTCGGCCCTCCGCGGCGGGCTCGGGGACGGTGGGGGCGGTGGGTCCGGCGAGCGCGGGCCGGGAATCCGGTGCGGTACTCGACTCCGGGGCCGGCGGCACGGCCCCGGGAGTGGACGCGTGCGCCGACCCGTCGGCCGTCCCGTGCGCCTTCCCGGGTGCGGGCTCCTGCGCCGACTCGGGTTCCGGCCGGAGGCGGGGGTGACCGGAGCGTCCGGAGGTGAGCGGCAGGGCGGCGCGGGGCACCGGCTGCTCGACCACCCGGTCGGCCAGTTCGTGGAGCAGGATCCCGTTGCGGTAGGCGAGTTCGCCGATCTCGGTGCGGCCGATGCCCGCCACCGCGAGGCCTGCGCCGCCGTCCGGGCGCACCTTGGCGCCCTGGCTGACCAGCAGGTCGGCCAGCCGGGCCATCTGCGGCCCCCGGACGGCCACCTCGGGGCTGAGCCTGGTCCGGCAGAACTCCGCGACCGGCTGGTCGGCCACCAGGCGTCCGAGGTTCAGGGTGACCACCCGGTCGGCGAGTTGCGCGGCCTCCTGCGGGGTCCGGGTGGTCACCAGCACCGTTCCGCCCGCGACGGCGAAGGAGCGCAGGAAGGAGTGGAACCACTCGACGTTGCGCGGGGACAGGCCTTCGGTGGGCGCGTCCAGCAGGAGGGTGCCGGGATCACCGAGCAGCGCGGCGGCCAGCGAGAGCCGGCGGTGCATGCCCGGCGAGAAGGTGCGCAGCCGCTGTTCGGCGACGGCGGCCAGCCGGGTCTGCTCCAGCAGCTCGTCGGCCCGCCGTGCGGGGACGCCGACGGCCGCGGCCAGCATCCGCAGGTGGCCGCGCGCCTTGCGCCCCGGGTTTCCGGCCATGGCCGCGGCCCCCTCCCCCGGCCCGGGCAGCAGCACGCCGACCTCGCGTTCGGGGCGGCGGATCCGGCGGTAGGGGCGGCCGTCGAAGAGCGTGATGCCCTGGCCGCGTTCGAGTTCGAGCATCAGCCGCAGCGCGGTGGACTTGCCGGCCCCCTCGTCGCCGAGCAGCACGGTCACCATGCCGGGCCTGGCGTCGAAGGTCAGATCGAGCACGGCGGGAGGTGCGCCCTTGCGGCGGACCTTGGTCAGTCCGGTGATCTGGATCATCGCTGGCTGCTCCCATGCCCTCGGCCGATCTGCTCGACGCCAGCACATTAGGGGTCAGCACCGCCGATTCCGGGCATTGCCGAACCGCCACGGGCCCGCCGCCCGCCCACCTCACCCGATCAGGGGACAATCCGATCCTGCGATTCACGGGGCCGGCGTGCTCCGCGGGCCGTCGTCGCTCCGGTCCGGGGTCGACGGACCGGTCAGCAGGAACTCCGCGGCACCGGGCGGCAGCGTCTGGCCGACGCACTCCCCCTGGAACTCCTCGACGGCGGCCTTGCCCGCGGCCGCGATCTCGGCCAGCTGCTCCTCCTCGGCGCTCAGGGTCTCCCGCACCGAGATGATCGCGCCCGGATTGACGTGCGGATCGGCCTTCAGCGCGGCCAGCTGCCGCTCGGTGGTGGCGACGGTCGCGCTGAGTCTCCTGAAGTCCGCCACCTGGCTCTCGATGAGGTTCCGCTGTCTGACGCAGTCGTCGTTGGCGGCCATCACGGGTCTCCCGGGGTCGAAGGCCTTCGGTCCGGTGACCGAAGCGTCCAACGCCACTGTGCGGCCGGTGTCCCTGCTTCCGCCCCCGCGCAGGAGCCGTTCGGCCGCGCCCGGGCGAAGCCGGTGCGGGTGAGGTAGGGCACCGCCGTCCAGGCGCTCAGGAGTCGGGCCGCAGCATGGGCGGGTTGAGGACGGTCGCGCCGCCGGCCGTGAAGAGCTGGGCCGGGCGGCCGCCCTGGCGGGTGGTCGTACCGCCGGAGGGGAGGAGGAACCCGGGGGTGCCGGTGACCTTGCGGTGGAAGTTGCGCGGGTCGAGGACGACGCCCCAGACCGCCTCGTAGACGCGGCGCAGCTCGCCGACCGTGAATTCGGTGGGGCAGAAGGCGGTGGCCAGGGAGGAGTACTCGATCTTGGAGCGGGCGCGCTCCACTCCGTCGGCGAGGATCAGACCGTGGTCGAAGGCGAGCGGGACTCCGTCGGCCGGGCTCTCGCCGATGAGTTCGCTGACCGGGGCCCAGCGGGCGCTGCTGGCGTCGCCGCCGGCCCGGGGGGTCGGGAGGTCGGGGGCGAGCACCAGATAGGCGACGCTGACCACGCGCATCCGGGGGTCGCGCTGGGGGTGGCCGTAGGTGGCGAGCTGCTCCAGGTGGGCACCGGCCGCGCCGGGGCCGACCGCCTCGTGGCCGGGGGCGGAGTGGGCGCGCAGGCCGGTCTCCTCGGCGAGCTCTCGGGAGGCCGCCTCGGCCAAGCCCTCGTCCGGGCGGACGAAGCCGCCGGGAAGCGCCCAGTACCCCTGGTAGGGCGGCTCGCCCCGTCTGACCAGCAGGGCGCAGAGCGAGTGGTCGCGCACCGTCAGAACCACCAGGTCAACCGTGACAGCGAACGGGGGGAAGGCCGACGGATCGTAGCGCGACATGGCGACGATCATAGTCGTCTCTCTGACGATAAGCACAGGCCCGCGCACGGAGCGCTCAGCCCGGTGACCGTGGCCGCCCGGCACGGTTCGCGCACGGGCGGCCGTGGGCCCGGGCGGCGCGCGACGTGGGCGCCTGCGGCCGGGCCCGGGGGTCAGCGGGCGACCAGCTGCAGCTCGGCGGACGCCTCCTCCACCATCGCGACCCCGATCCGGCTCACCCGGACCGAGAAGGGCTCGCCCGCCACCCGCAGGCCGGTCAGTTCGAGTTCGCCGAGCGGCGCGGTGCTGGCCGGGCGGACCAGGACGCGGCCGCCCGGGACATCGGGGCGGACTCCGGCGAGCGCGAACACCGCGTGAACGGCTCCGGCCGCGGCGACCGCCGCCGGACGGCAGGCGGCCGGGTGCGGCACCGGGGGGCAGCCGGGGGCGCGCTGTTCCCCGGCGTACATCTCCGGCAGTCGCCCCTCGAAGTGGGCGGAGGCGGCGAGCAGGCCCTCCAGCAGGGCGCCGGCCTCGTTCTCGTGGCCGGCCTCGGCGAGTCCGGCGATCGCCAGCGCCGTCTCGTGGATCCGCACCGCGCCGCCGCGGTGGCCCAGCGGGTTGAAGCGGGGGGACTTGGCGCTGAGCGTTCGCAGGCCCCAGCCGCTGTCCAGTTCGGGCGTGACCAGGCGTTGGGCGAACAGCCGGGTCTGTTCCCGGTCCAGCAGGCTCTCGTGCCGACCGCCGTCGACGGCGAGCCCGGTGTCGAGCAGGTGCACGAGGGAGGAGGCGAGGGCCGGCAGCGGCTGGCCGCCCGGGGCCAGTCCTGCGGCGGGACGGCCGCCGGAGAGGTCGTCGACCCAGAAGCGCTCGCGGAAGCGGCCGCGCAGTTCGGCGGCCCAGTCCCGCCACTCCTCGGCTCCGGGTCTGGCGAAGGCATCCAGGAGTTCGGCGCCGTGCAGTGCGGCGCGGTGGGCCTGCGCCTGGACCTCGGCGCGGGCGGCCACCGGGTGGGCGGCCCGGTCCTGCGCCGGACGGCTCAGATCGGTCACGAAGCCGTCCACCAGACCCTCGCGCAGCGCGGCCAGCGCCCGCTCGGCAGCCGGGAG
The DNA here is from genome assembly GCF_044768255.1 of Kitasatospora sp. NPDC101157. Lineage (NCBI taxonomy): Bacteria > Bacillati > Actinomycetota > Actinomycetes > Kitasatosporales > Streptomycetaceae > Kitasatospora > Kitasatospora sp. NPDC101157. The sequence continues at coordinate 54,541 of NZ_JBIWPL010000027.1, forward strand.
CAGTTCGGCGACCTCCCCCCGGGGCAGGCCCCAACGCCAGGCCTCGGCCAGCACGGTGACGAACAGCAGGGTGGCCTCGGTGGCCGTGCAGGTGGGCGGCAGTTCGGGGCCACCGTGCCGCAGGGCGCCCGGCAGCAGGCCCTCGGTGCGGCCCGGGACCGGGGTGAGCTGCTGGCGGCGGGCCAGCGCGCGCAGGGTGCCGGCCGCGAGCCGGGTGCCGAGCGGGAGGGTCAGCCGGGCGGCCCAGAGCGCGTCGGCCGGGGCGAGGCCGAAGCGCCAGGGTGCGCCGGAGGCCGGGTAGAGGTCGGTCGGGCGGTCCGGGTCCGCGAACAGCAGTCCGCCGAGGGCGTCCAGGGAGCGGTCGACCAGCAGGGCGGTGCGCGGGTCGTCGCTGCGCACCTCCGGTGCGGCCCAGGGCAGCGGGACGCCGGTGCCGCGCCCGGCGGGCGGGCGCGGGCCACCGGGGGCGCTCTCCAGTTCGACGCGCAGTTCGACCGACCAACGGGCGCCGGGCTGGACCTCCAGGTCCCAGCGGAGCACCCCGGCCCCGGCCAGGACGGCGTGCGGGGAGGGCTTGGCGCTGACCACGGCACTGTGCACCGGGCCGGACCAGCGCAGCCCGGCGGACTGGACCTGCCCGGGCAGGTCGGGCGGGCGGTGCCCGGCGGCGATCTCGCCGACCGGGCCGAGGTCGGTGCCGAGGGCGATCTCCAGCGGCAGCCGGGCCGGCCGGGCGCCGGTGTTGCGCACGGTGACGGTCTCCACCCCGTCCGCGTGGCGCAGCCGCTCGACGGTGAGCGCCGGATCCGGGTCGAGGCCGCCGGGGACGCGGACGGCGCCGAGGAAGCGGGCCTGGGCGGAGCTGGTCAGGGTGCCCTGGAGCGGCAGCGGCTCGATGCCGCCCACCCGCAGTTCCATCCGGGCCAGCACCCGGACACCGTTGCGGTAGAAGCCGTGCAGGCCGTGGCCGCGCAGTTGGCCGTCCGGGCCGGAGGCAGCCATCGCGGGGGCGTTGACGCAGAGCAGCGCGTGGTGGACGGCGGGAGGCTGGGGGCGCGGCGGGCTCATGGGGCGTCCGGGGCCGAGGGACGCGCCTGCGGGCCCGGCCGCCGGTACCTGGTCGGGACGGCTGACCGGTCTGGGCGCGCCGACCACGCTCTCGGCCGGCGCGGCCTGTAGTGGCCTCATGGCGGTCACCGGACTCTCCTCCCCTCGGCGGTCCGGTGGCCGGTCAGGCCGGTGGGCCGCGAGCATGCTCGATCGCGTGCTGATGGTGCCCGGCCGACGGGGCTCGCCCCGCCGGCCGGTGTGCCTGTCTGGCCGTACCCGGCGGTGGGCCGTGCCATGCGGTGTGCGATACCGGGCGGGTACCGCACACCGCGCTTTCGCGTCGGGCCCGTCCTCGTGCCCGGCACCTCGTCAGGTCCCGCGCCCTGGCCCGCCGGTGACGACCGCCCGTGACGGTCTGCCCGTGGCGGTCTGCCCGTGGCGCGCGCCTCGCGACCCGCGCCCGACGGGCCGACGGCCGCCCTCGGGGCGGTCCGCGTCGCCGGGCGGCCACCCGGAACCGGACTGCGGTTGGACGCCGCCCGGGCGCACGGCCCCCAGGGTGAACGCCGCGCACCGCCGCCAGGTCACGCCGGCACGGCCGCCGGCGGTCGCGCTCGGCCCGCAGGGCGGTCGTGCCGCCTCCGTCGGACCGTCGCGGAACGTGCCGTCATGTCCCCTGGCCCGTCCGCGCCCCGGGCCCGGCTCCGGCGCCGCCCGATTCGGTGAACGGGAGCGGTCGAACCGGTGCTCGACCGCGCCAGGATACGGTGCGGGGGTCGCGGCGCCCGTACCCGGTGACCCCGCGAACCGCGACGCAACCGCTGTGACCAGCAGAGACCGAGGAGTTGCATGTCCACCGTCAGCCGGCTGCCCGGGATTGTCACGACCGACCACGTCTTCCAGGTCCCGCTCGACCACACCTCCCCCGAGGGCGAGCAGATCGACGTGTACGCCCGCGAGGTGGTGGCCTCCAGCCGCGAGCGGGACGACCTGCCCTGGCTGCTCTTCCTCCAGGGCGGCCCAGGCGGCAAGGCCGCCCGCCCGCTCGGCCGGGACGCCTGGCTGGATCGCGCCCTGGACGACTACCGGGTCCTGCTGCTCGACCAGCGCGGCACCGGGCGGTCCACGCCGGCGACCCGCCAGACCCTCGCCCGCCGCGGTGGCCCGCAGGAGCAGGCGGACTATCTGGCTCACTTCCGCGCGGACTCGATCGTCCGGGACGCCGAGCTGATCCGCCACCGGCTGCTCGGCGCCGAAAAGCGCTGGAGCGTGCTCGGCCAGAGCTTCGGCGGCTTCTGCACCCTCACCTACCTGTCGTTCGCCCCCGAGGGTCTGACCGAGGCCTTCATCACCGGCGGCCTCGCCGGCCTCCGCAGTTCGGCCGACGACGTCTACCGCGCCGCCTACCCGCGCGTCGTCCGCAAGAACGAGGACCACTACCGCCGCTTCCCGCAGGACGTCGAGGCCGTGCGGCGGATCGTCGCCCACCTCGCCGACTCGCCCGCCACCCTGCCGGACGGCGGGCTGCTCACCGTCGAGGCCTTCCAGGCCCTCGGGATGATGCTCGGCGGCGGCAGCGGCTCCGGTGCCCTCCACTACCTGCTGGAGGAGGCCTGGGTGGAGGGCCCGGCCGGGGCCGAGCTCTCCGACACCTTCCTGGCCGGTGTCCAGGCCCGGCTCTCCTTCGCCGAGGGGCCGCTCTACGCCGTGCTGCACGAGTCGATCTACGGCCAGCGTTCGGTGGACCAGGGCGGCACGGCCTGGTCGGCCGAGCGGGTCCGCAAGGAGTTCCCGGAGTTCGACGCCCGGGCGGCGCTGGAGACCGACGCTCCGGTGCTGTTCACCGGGGAGATGATCTACCCCTGGATGTTCGACACCGACCCGGCGCTGCGCCCGGTGCGGGAGACCGCGGACCTGCTCGCCGCCCGCACCGACTGGCCCGACCTCTACGACCCGGCGCGCCTGGCCGCCAACACCGTGCCCGTCGTGGCGGCGGTGTACCACGACGACATGTACGTGGACACCGCCCACTCGCTGGCGACCGCCCGCGCGGTGCGGGGCCTGCGGACCTGGATCACCAACGAGTGGGAGCACGACGGTCTGCGGGTGAGCGGCGGCAAGGTGCTGGACCGACTGATCAGGATGGCGCACGGCGAGGCGTAGCGGCCTTCCGGCCGGTGGGGTGGCGAACGAACGGTTCAGTGGGCACGGCGGGCTCCTCTCGCCGCCTGCCTTCCGGTCCGACACCGGTGGAGCCCGGTGCCGGACCGGAAGGCGGCCGAGGCGCAGGCCCCCGCCCGGCCGAGCCGCACGCCCCGGGCGGGCCTCGCCCCGGTCACCGGACCGCACCCGGACGCCGGGAGGAGGGAGACCGGCCCGGGGCCGCTCCGCTGCGGCCCCGGCTCCCCGGGAACGGAGGGACCGCTGGGGTTACCCGGGTCACCGGGGCCGCGGTCGGCCGGGACCACGGCCGTGGTCCCGCCCCTCCTCCGGCCGCCCCGCCGCCGTCGGCGCCCGCCGCCCGGGGCCTGACCGGACCCCGGCCGCCCCGCCTCGCCGCCGGGCCCGAGCCCGGGCCCGGGCTCCGGCTCGGACTCCGGCTCGGGCCCGGACGGCGCCGTGGCCGCGCGATCCTCGCGCCGTCGCCGTTGGGCCTCGACGGCGGCCAGCAGCGCACCGGGCGTCATGCCGTCGTTCATCGACTCGTAGAGCAGCTCGGCCAGCAGGTAGTCCGGGGAGAGCCGCAGGACGTGGCCGAGCACCACCCGGGCGGTGGCCATGTCCCCGGCGACCCACGACGCCCAGGCCAGCAGGGTGAGCGGGGCCACCGCGCAACCGTCGTACGGCGGCACGGCCCGGCGGGCGAGGAAGCGCCAGAGGCGCTCGGCGGGGGCGAGCTCGTCGGGCCGGACGTACTCGACGCCGCGGTCCCGGACGAGGCGGTCCCGCAGGGCGAACAGCAGCCGGGCCGTCCGCTCCTCGTCGAGTTCCCTGGCTCCGGCCGCGAACTCCGCGAAGGCCTGCTCCAGCAGTTCGAGGCCCTTCTCCCGGGAGACGCCCCCGGCGAGCGGCTCGGTCCGCACGAGCGCTTCGCGCTGCGGTTCGTCGTCCGGCGGGCCGATCGGGGACAGCGCCCCGACGATCGCCTTCCGGCTGCCGCGCGGCACCAGGCCTGCCACCGTCGCGGCGGCGGCCGCCGGGCCCGGATCGGGCCCGCGCCGCACCGGGTTGCCCGCCGGATCGCAGCAACCTTGTCGGCGGCAGAGGAAGGACCACCAGCGGTCGTTCGAGACGCACAGCGACTCCTTGACCGCCACTCCCCTGCGTCCGAAGGCCGCACGCAGGTCGTCGGCCAGCGGCCGCAGCCGCTCCATCGGCGGCGGTGTGTGCGCCGTGGCCGGATCCTGGCAGAGGTAGAGCAGCACCTGGAGCGGCCGACCACCGTGCCGCTCGGAGAGGGCGACCAGCAGCGCGGCCGTCTCCTCCGCCGCGGCGGGCCACTCCGCAGGCGAGACCGGGAGGTCCGCCCGGATGACCCCGCCCTGGTGCAGGTCGGGGCCCTGGAGGCCGACCGCGACAATGCTGTCGTCGGGGTAGAACCCCAGGAAGTAGGGCAACAGTTCGGCCATGTCGGCCGGGCCGCGCACGACGATCGGCCGCTGGCCGGAAGCCGGGCCGAGGGACAGGGTGACGTGTTCGTTGTTCATCGCGTTCATGGCCGTAAGAGTGCGCGCTCCCCGACGGCGGCCCCGGAATTTTCTTCCTTCCTGTGGATAACTCGGCCTCCGGATTTTCCTTCATCCATTCGGCGCACAGGAAACTCACCCCACGGAGTGGATTTTGGCAGCCGTTCAGCTGATCTCCGGATGAAATACACTCCGCCTTCCCCGGCAGCACCCAGCCCGCGTTCGCCCCTTGTCGGCGGCATGGGGTTACATCGACGCCATGAAGCAGCCCGACATCCACACCACCGCCACCGCCGACCGCGCCGAGGTCCGGGCACGGGCCGAGGCCGTCCTGCGCGAGCTGGCCGGCCCCGCCGCCAGCCTGCGCGAGGACCAGTGGACGGCCATCGAGGCCCTCGTGGTCGACCACCGCCGCGCCCTGGTCGTCCAGCGCACCGGCTGGGGGAAGTCCGCGGTCTACTTCATCGCCACCGCCCTGCTCCGCGCCGGCGGCGCCGGGCCCACGGTGATCGTCTCCCCGCTGCTCGCCCTGATGCGCAACCAGGTCGAGTCGGCGGCCCGGGCCGGCATCCACGCGCGCACCATCAACTCGGCCAACACCGAGGAGTGGGAGGAGATCCAGTCCGAGGTCGCCGCCGGCAAGGTCGACATCCTGCTGGTCAGCCCCGAACGGCTGAACAACCCGGACTTCCGCGACCAGGTGCTGCCGAAGCTCGCCGCCTCCACCGGCCTCCTGGTGGTCGACGAGGCGCACTGCATCTCCGACTGGGGCCACGACTTCCGCCCCGACTACCGCCGGCTGCGCACCATGCTCGCCGACCTGCCGCCGGGCGTCCCGGTGCTCGCCACCACCGCCACCGCCAACGCCCGGGTCACCGCGGACGTCGCCGAGCAGCTCGGCACCGGCACCACCGACGAGCACGCCCTGGTGCTGCGCGGTCCGCTCGACCGGGAGAGCCTCACCCTGGGAGTGCTCGCCCTGCCCGATCCGGCGCACCGGCTCGCCTGGCTGGCCGACCACCTCGACCGGCTCCCCGGCTCGGGCATCGTCTACACCCTGACGGTGGCCGCCGCCGAGGAGGTCACCGCCTTCCTGCGCGAGCGCGGCTTCCCGGTGGCCTCCTACTCCGGCCGCACCGAGGACGCCGAGCGCCGAACCGCCGAGACCGACCTGCTGGCCAACCGGGTCAAGGCGCTGGTCGCCACCTCCGCGCTCGGCATGGGCTTCGACAAGCCCGACCTCGGCTTCGTGGTGCACCTGGGCTCGCCCAGTTCGCCGATCGCCTACTACCAGCAGGTCGGCCGGGCCGGGCGTGGGGTGGACCGGGCCGAGGTGCTGCTGCTGCCCGGGCGCGAGGACGAGGCGATCTGGCGCTACTTCGCCTCGCTCGCCTTCCCGCCGGAGGAGCAGGTGCGGCGCACCATCGACGCGCTCGCCGAGGCCGGCCGCCCGCTGTCCACCGCCGCCCTGGAACCCCGGGTGGACCTGCGCCGCGCCCGGCTGGAGACCATGCTCAAGGTGCTGGACGTGGACGGCGCCGTCCGCCGGGTCAAGGGCGGCTGGACGGCCACCGGGCAGAGCTGGGAGTACGACACGGCCCGCTACGCCAAGGTCGCCGCCTCCCGGGAGGCGGAGCAGCGGGCGATGCGCGACTACGCCGCGGCCACCGGCTGCCGGATGGAGTTCCTGCGCCGCCAGCTGGACGACGAACAGGCCGCACCGTGCGGGCGGTGCGACAACTGCGCGGGGCCGCTGCACACGCCGGAGGTCTCCGACGGGACGCTGGCCGCGGCCCGGGCCGCGCTCGGCCGCCCGGGCGTGAGCTTCGAGCCCCGCAGGCTCTGGCCCACCGGGATGGACGCGCTCGGAGTGCCGCTGAAGGGCCGGATCCCGGCGGGCGAGCAGGCGGAGACCGGCCGGGCGCTCGGCCGGCTGTCCGACATCGGCTGGGGCAACCGGCTGCGCACCCTGCTCGCAGAGCAGGCGCCGGACGTGCCGGTGCCCGGCGAGGTGGTGGACGCGCTGGTGGCGGTGCTCGCCGACTGGGCGCGCGGCCCGGGCGGCTGGGCCGGGCCCGCGACGGCGGAGGGCACCCGGCTGGACCGCCCGGTCGGCGTGGTGACGATGGCCTCCTCGACCCGCCCCCAGTTGGTCGGCAGCCTCGGCGCGCGGATCGCCGAGATCGGGCGGCTGCCGCTGCTCGGCCGGATCGAGTACGCCGGCGGGCGGCCCCCGCACGGGGCCCGGAGCAACAGTGCCCAGCGGCTCCACTCGCTGGCCGGGGCGCTGGTCCTGCCGCCGGAGCTGGAACAGGCGGTGGCGGCCGCCGCCGGGCCGGTGCTGCTGGTGGACGACCTCGTGGACTCGGGGTGGACGGTCACCGTGGCCGCCCGGCTGCTGCGTCGGGCGGGGGCCGGAGCGGTGCTGCCCCTGGTCCTGGCCGTCCAGGGGTGAGCGGGCGGCGACCGGCCGCCGCACCCGGAACCGCCGTCACTCGAACGGCTCAACAGAAAGGAGTCGGCAGGGCGATTTCGATCACACCGGAGACCTGACCCGAGAAAGGGGTGGCCACCATGCCGACGACAGTTCGCAGTGACCTTGGCGCACTGCGGATCAAGGCCGGGCGGCACCCGAAGGGCGCCGGGGTCTCCGTGGAACATATCCGGCAGACCATGGGCTATCGGATGGCGTTCGTCATTTCATCATTGCCGCTCCGGCCCCGTTACCCCGAGAATTGGGAGGTACCCGAAACCCGGTCCGCTGGACCCGCCCTTCGGCGTACCCAGGCACCCGCCTGCCCGCGGGCCAGGAAGGAGGATCGTGATCAACGGTATCGGCCGAGGTCAACATCCCCTCTCCGGGAGTTCGGCGCCCAGACGGCTGCTGGACCTGGAGACCTGGACCGCCTCGGGGATCCCGTTGCTGCGCGATCCGCGCGAGTTCGTCCTGGAACTGCACCAGCGTCACCTGCCCCAGCCGGGCACGGTCGTGGTCGCCGTCCTGGACGCGCTCCACCACCTCGCCGCCTCGGCCTCCTTCACGCCCTGGCCGCACGACACCGACGGCTGGCAGCACCGGAACGCCCTGCTGACGCACCTGCGCCGGGTCACCCCGCACGACCTGCGACTGCCCGCGCCCACCCGGACGGCCGTGCTGCTGCGCTGCCGCGACGGCGCACCCGGCTGGACGGAGCAGGACGGCGCCTGGATGTGGGCGCTCCGGGACGCGGCCGGGCTGCACGGGCTGCGCTGCGGCTCGTACATCGGGCTCACCCCGGCGGGCTGGCAGATCCTCGGCGACGGACGCGGCGGGCGCAATCCGCACGCGGGTTCGTGGGCGGACGGGCCGGTGCACACCGTGACGGAACTGCCGCCGCGATCGGCGCTCGACGACGCCCCGCGCAGCCAGCGCGCCCGGCAGCAGGCGGTCGAGCAGGCCAAGCGGGCCGACGCTCCGTCGCGTTCCCAGCAGTCCGAGCCCCCGTGGGTCCCCTCGCGGGTCACGGCCGTCGAACCGAACCGCCGTACCGGCACGCGCTGAGCGGCCCGGACACCCAGTCCGGACACCTGAGCCGGGCACCGGTTTCCGCTACGGGCACGGCCATGAGCGAGAAAGGGCTGCGCCAAAGCGCAACAGGGCGCCGGCCGCCCGATCGAACTGCGCAACAGGACCGCGCAACAGGACCGCGCGACGGGAAAGCGCACCGCGGACGGACTCCGGGCCCGGCGCCGTAAGGCGCCGAGCCCGGAGCGGAGACGACTGCCGGACCTCCGGTCAGGCCTTGACCGGACGCCCCGGTGCGGCACCGACCGCCGCCGTGGCGGCCGGGCCGGCCTCCCCGCAGACCACCAGCAACGAGGTCGCGCGGCCGAGCGCCCCGGTGTACGCCTCGGCGGCCCGGGCGGCCGAACCGCCGTTGACCACCAGAACGACCACCTCGCGGCGGGCCGGCCGGGTCAGCGCGGAGTCGGCGTAGAACACGTCCCCGCCCTCGGTGAGCTGCGCCCAGTAGCGCTCCTCGCCGAAGGAGAGCTCGTGCTGCTGCCAGGGGTGCGCCTCACCGACGGTCAGCACCAGGATGTCGCCCGGGTCGCGGCCCGCGTCCAGCAGGCGGTCGACCGCGTCATCGGCGCGCTCCAGCGCCTGGGCCGGGGTGGCGGCGACGCGCTGGACCTCGACCTGCGGCGTGGCCGGGGCCGGGGCCGGGCGGCGCGGTGCCGGACCGGGCTTGGGGATCAGGCGCGGCGGGCCCGGGCGGTCGGCACGCGGCGGTGCCGGACGCGGGGGCGCCGGACGAGGGCCGGGCACCGGGAGCGGTGCGGCGGCGGTGGTGGTGGGTGCGGTGGCGGGTGCGCTGCCGGCGGCAGTCGCGTGGAGGGCTTGTGCGTCCGACTCGCGGGGGAAGGGAACGCCGGGGCCCGGGAGGCTCTCGTGAATCTCCGGCTCCTCGGGGAAGACAGGCATACCCGGATATCTATCAAATGCCGGTCGAACGCGCACGGGCGCCCCACCCCTTGGGCACCGGGCATCCCCGCTGCCGGCGGGGCAATTCCAGACGGACTGTCAGAAACCGAGCGTCAACTGTTCGTCGGCGGAGCCCTCGGCCGCACCCACGACGTCCCGACCGCGCTTCAGGTGGCGCCACTTCGGCAGTGCGTCCAAGTACGCCCAGGAGAGCCGGTGGTGCTCGGTGGGGCCGAACTCCTCCAGTGCGGCGCGGTGCACCGGAGAGGGATATCCGGCGTTGTCCGCGAAGCCGTACTCCGGGCAGGTTCCGCCCAATTCGGCCATCAGTCCGTCGCGGTGGACCTTGGCGAGCACCGAGGCGGCGGAGACACAGATGCAGGACTGGTCGCCCTTGATCACCGTGCGCACCCGCCACGGGCCGCCGAGGTAGTCGTGCTTGCCGTCCAGGATCACCGCGTCGGGCTCGACCGGCAGGGCGTCCAACGCGCGGACGGCGGCCAGCCGCAGCGCCGCCGTCATGCCGAGCTCGTCGCACTCCTCCGGCGAGGCGTGACCGAGCGCGTACGCGGTGACCCACTCGGCGAGCACCGGCGCGAGGGCCTGGCGGCGCAGTTCGGTGAGCAGCTTGGAGTCCGTGAGCCCTTCCGGCGCCCTGCGCAGACCGGTGACGGCCGCGCCGACGGTGACCGGTCCGGCCCATGCGCCGCGCCCCACCTCGTCCAGCCCGACCACGATCTTGGCGCCCGCCCGGCGCAGCGAGCGTTCGACGGAGTGCGTCGGCGGGACGATGGGCATCACGGACTCCGTTCGGCAAAGCAGCCCCGTCGGGCAGGACAGCCCGGTTCGGGCGAGGCAGCCCGCTCCGGTGGGGCAGTCTCCAGCCTAAGCCCGCTCACGGCCCCTCCCGGACGCCGCCCACCCCACCCCCTGCCCACCCAGCCCACCGCCCGTCTGCCGCCCGTCTGCCGCCCGTCTGCCGGCCGGGACGGCCGCCCCCACCTCCCGCCCGGGAGGACCACCCAGGTGCGCCCGCCGGAGCCCGGCTACGGCTGCCGGACCATCGGGACCAGCACGTCGTCCACCAGCCGGACCGCGAAGTCGGGGGCCAGCCCCCCGTCGAAGACCTTGACCTGGAACATCAGCATCGCCGGGACGATGTCGGCGACCAGCGGGGAGACCGCGTCGGGCCGGACCTCCCCGCGTGCGACGCCACGACGGAGGATGTCCAGGATGGTGTCCTTGGTCGGCCCGATCACCCGCTGCACGATGAAGTCCTTGAACACCGCGGCCTGTTGCTGGGACAGCTCGGCCATCAGTGCGTGCAGGGCGGCGCCCGAGCGGGAACCGATCGCGTCCGTGAACAGCTCGATGAGCTGCAGCAATTCGGCACGGGCGGACCCGAGATCGGGGACCCCGTGAGGGCGTGGCAGAGTGGAGTCCAGGGCGTCGATGACGAGTTCGACCTTGGACGCCCAGCGCCGGTAGAGCGCGGCCTTCCCGGTTCGCGCCGCAGCGGCGACGCCTTCCATCGTCAGTCGCGCGTAACCGCCGGAGGTGAGCTGGTCGAGCGCGGCTTCGAAGATCGCGTTCTCCAACTCCTTCCCCCGACGCCGCACCGGTCGCGCCAGCACCTCCCGGGCGGCCCGCATCGAACAACAGCGCCCGGATTCCGCCGGCACGCCGGAATCCGCGGGCACTGCGGACTCCAAGGACTCCAACGCCACGCCGGCATCCGCAGGCGCGGCGGACGCCGCCGGCACCCCGTACGACCCCGGCGCCCCGGACACCCCCGGCCCCACCCGCACCGGGATCGGCGGACCCGTCTCCTCCGCCGGTCGGGCGGCCGCCCGACCGGACGCCCGGTCCGCCGTCAGGCGCCGCACCAACCGATCCATCGCCTACCTCCGTAAGGAACGCTTGCGTTCACTATTCACGCCAGGATATCGTCCAGATTAGTGAACGGCACCGTTCCTTCCTAGGTCGCGCCACCGCGCAACAGCATGTTCGCGCCAGCAGATCCGCGGCAGACCCAAGCACCCAAGCACCCAAGCACGTAGCCAGCAGGGGGCACATTCGTGGCTATCTCCGACACACTCAGCAAGAACGCGCCACCGAAGGGCGGCCAGAGCCGGGGGAAGGGCATCACCCTGGCCGTCATCGCGGCCACCCAGCTCATGGTGGTGCTCGACGCGACCATCGTGAACATCGCGCTGCCGCACATCAAGGACGCGCTGAACTTCTCCACCACCGACCTGTCGTGGGTGATCAACGCCTACACGCTGACCTTCGGCGGCCTGCTGCTGCTCGGCGGTCGGGCGGGCGACATCCTCGGCCGCCGCCGGGTGTTCATCTTCGGCACCCTGCTGTTCGGCCTGGCCTCGCTGCTGGGCGGTTTCGCCCAGGACAGCACCCTGCTGCTGGCCGCCCGCGCGCTCCAGGGCATCGGCGGCGCGATCTGTTCGCCGACCGCCTTCGCGCTGATCGCCACCAACTTCGACGAGGGGCCGGAACGCAACAAGGCGTTCGGCGTCTTCTCGGCGGTGGCCGGTTCCGGAGCCGCGATCGGCCTGCTGGCCGGCGGTCTGCTCACCGAGTACCTCGACTGGCGCTGGGTGTTCTTCGTCAACGTGCCGATCGCCGTCCTGATCGCGATCGCCGCGCCGCGCTACATCACCGAGTCCGAGCGCCACCCGGGCCGGTTCGACATCCCCGGCGCGCTCACCTCGACGCTCGGCCTGGTCGGCCTGGTCTACGGCTTCATCCGAGCCGCCTCGGACGGCTGGTCGGACGGTCTGACCCTCGGCTCCTTCGCCGCCGGCGCGATCCTGCTGGCCGCGTTCTTCGTGATCGAGCGGCGCACCGACCAGCCGATCACCCCGCTGCACCTGTTCGCCGACCGCAACCGCACCGGCGGCCTGGTGATGATGCTCTGCCTGGCCGCGGCCATGTTCGGCATCTTCTTCTACGTCGTCCTGTTCGTGCAGGGGCCGCTCGGGTACAGCCCGCTCAAGGCGGGCGTCTCGTTCCTGCCGATCAGCGTCTCGATCATCATCGCCGCGCAGGTCGCGTCGAGCCTGCAGGCCAAGTACGGCCCGAAGCCGTTCATGGCGGGCGGCGCGCTGCTGGTCACCGTCGGCCTCACCTGGCTGACCCAGATCCACAAGGACAGCGGCTACCTGGACGGCGTGCTCGCCCCCACCGTGATCTTCGGCTTCGGCATGGGCCTGATCTTCGTCCCGGTGATGCTGCTCTCCGTGGCGGGCGTGCCGGGCGAGGAGACCGGCGCCGCCTCCGGCCTGCTCAACTCGATGCAGCAGATCGGTGGTTCGCTCGGTCTCTCGATCCTGACCACGGTCTTCGCGCACTACGCCGTGCCCGAGTTCAAGGCGCAGCTGCCGAAGTTCCTGCAGACGGCCTCGCCGGACCAGTTGGCCTACTTCCACGACAAGAGCGACTTCCCGCCGGGTTCCGACGCCGCCAACACCGTGCTCGCCCAGGGCATTTCGCACGGCTTCATCGTCGGCGCGGCGCTCGCCGGGGTCGCGCTGCTGGTCGCGCTGTTCGCCGTCAAGGCGAAGCCCGGCGACCTGCCGAGCGGCGACACCGCCGGCGTCGCGATGCACTGACCAGCCCCTGAACCACCGCGAGGACCGCTGCGGGAACCGCGGGGGGAACCACCGCGGGAACCACCGCAGGAGCCACCACCACGGGCCGGCCGGGAGCAACCCACTCCCGGCCGGCCCGGCCGCTTCCCCCTTCGCCCCGCCCCCGACCGGTGCTACCGCTACCAGCGGTCCTCGGACACCAGCCCGGCCCACTCGCAGGCACCGCGCCCCCGCACCGGCCCCTCCACCAGCGGGTGGTCGGCCAGGACCCCCCGGGCCCGCAGGACCGAACTCCCGGCCGCGTACCAGGGCCGGACGTCGCGGTCCAGGTCGACCCGGATCAGCTGCAGCGAGCAGCTCCGCTGCGGCTCGGGCAGCCGGTCGAGGGCGGGCACCGCGTCCGCCGACAGTTCACGGACGTTGCGCAGATCGATCTGCTGCGAACGCTCGTACCGTGCCACGTTCTGCTCCGCGACGATCGCGTCCGGTCCCATCAGGCCGTACACCGCGACGGTGAGCATGCCGCTGAGGACGACGGCGCGCGGCAGCCAGCCCGTACGGCGGGTCAGCCCGGCGGTGATCAGCAGCAGGAAGACGACGCCCAGCCAGATCTCGACCACCAGCACCCACAGTCGCAGCCGGGTGAGCCCGGAGGCGTCCACGTAGAACCACATCCGGCCGAGCGCCGAGGCGACCACCGCCAGCGCGAGCAGGCAGAGCAGCCCGAGCAGGATCCGCGCCAGCCGGCGGTCGGCCGGGGTGGTGCGCGGGGCCCAGCGCTTGGCGACGGCCACCACGACCAGGGTCAGCACGGTGATCACGCTCAGCTGCCAGAAGCCCTGCCGGGCGTACGCGGAGCGGCTCATGCCGGTGCTGCTCAGCACGGCGTCGGCGCCGCCCAGCACCACCACGGCCTGGATCACGGCGAAGGCGCCGAACATCAGGTTGAGCGCGACCAGGGGCAGCGCCCATTCCAGCCGTCGGCGCTCCCGCCCCGGGCGCACCGCCAGCCGGTCCCAGCGGCGCGGGCCGGCCCCGATGTGGGCGAAGCCCAGCGCGGTGAGCGTCCCGATCGCGAACAGCAGCCCGCGCAGGGGAAGTTGCCGGACGTCGACAGTGGGACTCAGCTCGGTCAGCAGGTCGGCCATGGCGGGGTCGGCACTCGCGAACAGCAGGCCGAAGACGACCAGCAGCGCGACGGCGACCGCGAGCGCCTTGAGCACCGGGACGATCCGGCCGCGGCCGGGCAGCGCGCGACCCTCCATGGCGTCCCAGACCCAGCCCACGCCCGACACGGACTGCCAGAGCACGGCCGGCAGCGCGAGCAGCACCCCCGACCAGCGGCGACCGCCGTGCAGGGCGAGCGAGGCCAGGCCCAACGCACAGCCGGAGGCCAGCAGCCCGGGCCAGCCCGCGTCCCAGCAGGCCGGGACGGCGAGCAGGGCGAGGGCCAGCAGGCTCCAGACAGCCGTCCAGGGCCGGATCCGGCGACCGGCCGCGTGGGCGACGGCACCGGCGACGGCGGCCGTGGCGGCGCCGCAGATCAGCAGGTTGGCACCCACCCCGTCGTACAGCAGCCAGGCCGCCAGCAGGCCGGTGAGCAGGGCGAACAGGAGGACCCGCGGCGTGGCCGCCGCCCGCCGGTCGGGGTCGGTGCCGTGAAGCCGTGCCGCGAGCGTCGGCCCCCCGGACGCCTGCGGCCGGTCGTACGGCCGATGCGGCCCGTGCGACCCGTGCGGGTCCGCCGACGCGTACGGCGCATACGGGTCCGCGGACGCATAGGGCGCGTACGGGTCCCCCGACCCCCGGGGGTCGGACGTGGGCTGCGGATCGGCCGGGGCAGGCGTGGACGGGCCTGTCATGGGTCCCCCTCGGTGGTCGGCGGGCATGCGGAAGCCACCCTCCGGGCGGTCCGGCGGCGGGCGCGTCAACGCCTTCGCCGCAGCCGACCGTAGACCATTCTGAACAAGTTCAAAAGTCTCTTCTGAACGTGTTCAGAATCTCCCTGACCAGGGCTCTCCCTCCCCACGACCGCCCTGCGACCGTCCAGCGCCCACCCTGCGACCGCCAGGGTGCCCGCCTAGCGACCGTCTGGCGCGCGCCCGGGTGCCCGCGCGGCGACCGCCCCGGCTACCCCTTCACCGAGCCGGCCAGCAGCCCCCGGACGAAGTACCGCTGCAGGCTGAAGAAGACGATCAGCGGCACGATGATCGACAGGAACGCCCCGGCCGTGAGCAGCTCCCAGCGCCCGCCGAGCGAGCCGGACAGCTGCGCCAGCCGGACCGTCATCGGCGCCACCTCCGGCGTGCCGCCCGCGAAGGTCAGGGCGACCAGCAGGTCGTTCCAGACCCACAGGAACTGGAAGATCGCGAACGAGGCCAGGGCCGGCGCACACAGCGGCAGCACGATCGACCGGAAGATCTTGAAGTGCGAGGCGCCGTCCACCACCGCCGCCTCCATCAGGTCGCGGGGCAGCTGGGCGATGAAGTTGTGCAGCAGGAACACCGCCAGCGGCATCGCGAACATGGTGTGCGCCAGCCATACCGGTGCGTAGCTCCCCTTCAGGTCCACCGCAGGGATCAGCGTCAGCGAGCCCAGGTGGGCGCCGCTGGAGAACAGCCGCAGCAACGGGATCAGCGCCATCTGGAGCGGCACCACCTGGAGGGCGAACACCGTGAAGAACACCGCGTCGCTCCCCCTGAAGCGCACCCAGGCCAGCGCGTACGCCGCCATCGCCGCCAGCACCAGCGGGAAGAAGGTGGCCGGGATGCTGATCGCCAGTGAGTTCACCAGGAAGGGCATCAGCCCGGTGGAGCCGCCGGAGCCGCCCTCGAACAGCACCGCGTGGTAGTTGCCGAGGCCGAAGTCCGGATGGATCAGGGCGTTCCACCAGCCGTCGGTGGTCACGTCCTGCTTGGGGCGCAGTGAGGTCACCAGCAACCCGAGGGTCGGGACCGTCCAGAGCACCGTCATCGCGATCACGAACGCCGAGGCCAGCGGGCTGCTGAAGGACTTCCGCACCGGGTTCCGGTGGCGGGCGGCGCCACCACCACCCACCGGGCCCCGGACCCCCACCGCGCGCCGGACCCCCACCGAGCGCCGGACACCCACCGAGCCCCGGTCGCCCACCGCGCTCCCGTCACCCACCGCTTCTCGACCGCTCACCGCACCTCACGCTCCCTCCGCAGCTGGACGATGTTGTAGGCCACCAGCGGCAGCACCGCGAGGAACAGCAGCACCGCGAGGGCGCCGCCCCGCCCGTCGTCGAACTGCACGAAGGACTGCGAGTACATCTCGTTGGCCAGCACCTGGGTGCCGAAGTTGCCGCCGGTCATGGTGCGGACGATGTCGAAGGCCTTGAGCGTGATGATCATGACGGTGGTCAGCACGACCATCACCGTGGTGCGGATCATCGGCACGGTGACGTGCCAGAACAGCCGCACCCCGGTGGCGCCGTCCAGCCGGGCCGCCTCCACCACCTCGTCCGGGATCGCCTTGATCGCCGCCGACAGCACCACCATCGCGAACCCGGTCTGCACCCAGACCATGACGGCCATCAGCAGGAAGGTGTTCAGCGGTTGGGTGAGCAGCCAGTTCGGCGGGTCCGACCAGCCCACCGCGTGGGCGAGTTGGCTCAGCAGACCGATCTGCGGCTGGTCCTCCCCGCGGGCCTCGTAGACGAACTTGAAGATGATCGAGGCGCCGACCAGCGAGATCGCCATCGGCATGAAGATCAGCGACTTGTAGGCGGCCTGGCCGCGCATCCGGTCCACCAGCAGGGCCAGCACCAGGCCGAGGCCGGTCGCCACCAGGGGGGCGACCACCAGCCACAGCAGCGTGTTGACCAGCACCTTCTGCACCGAGTCGGTGGTGAACGCCCAGCCGAAGTTCTCGCCGCCGACGAACTTGCCGCCGTCCGCGTCGTGCAGGCTCAGGTACACGGTGCGGATCAGCGGAGCCACCAGGCCGACCACCAGCAACAGCACCGCCGGTCCGAGGAAGACCAGCACGGCCAGGGGGCGGGCCAGGCGGCCGCGGGCTCGGCCGGCCGCCAGGAAGACCACCAGCAGGATGCCGAGGAAGCCCGCGATCGCGCCGATGCTGTTGCCGAACTTGACCGCCGCGTCACCCCAGGCGCCGACGGCCAGGGGGCCGGCGGCCGGCGGTGAGCCGGATACGGACATGGCTGCACGTCCCTTCGGGTCCGGTGGGAAGGGGACGGGCGGTGCGGGTGGGTGGTCCCGCACCGCCCTCGACAGGTGGTTCCGCTGTGCGCACTCCGGCCCGACGGCGAACACCCGCCCCGAGGCCGGGCCGGGCTACTTCGGCCAGGCGGCGTCGATGTCGCCCGCGACCTTCTGGACCGACTGCCCCTCCGCGAACCAGGCGGTCAGCGACTTCCACTCCTGCCCGGAGCCGACGGCCGCCGGCATCATGTCGGAGGCGTCGAAGCGGAAGGTCGCGCTCGGGTCGGTCAGCGCCTCCGCCGAGAGCTTGTCGATCGGATCGGTGTACAGGCTCTTGTCCACGCCCTGGTTGGCCGAGACCCAGCCGCTCGCGGTCTTCACCCGGCTGCTCGCCCAGTCCGAGCTGGACAGGTAGTTCTGCACCGCCTGCACCTCGGGCTTGCTGGAGAACGCGGCCAGGAACTCGCCGCCGCCCTCGACCGGGTTGGCGATCGCCGGGTTGACCGCGGGCAGGTGGAAGGCGAAGACGTCGCCGTCCGGGGCGACCTTGGTGCCCTTGGGCCACTGCGCCTCGTAGAAGGAGGCCTGCTGGAGCATCGCGCACTTCCCGGTGAGGATCGGCGCGCCCGCGTCCTGGAACGTGGTGGTGGCGATCGACTTGACGTCGCCGTAACCGCCGTTCACCCAGGCCGGGTTGAGCATCCAGTCGGCGACGGTCTGCATCGCCGTGGTGATCTTCTGGTCGGAGAACTTCACCTGGTGGCCGACCCACTGGTCGTAGACGTCGCCGCCGTACGTGCCCAGCACCACCTCCTCCAGCCAGTCGGTGGCCGGCCAACCGGTGGCGGTGCCGGAGGCGATGCCGCCGCACCAGGGCTTGGGGCCGCCCGCCTTGGCGATCCGGTCGCTGAGCGCCATCAGGTCCGCCCAGGTCTTGGGCACCTGGTAGCCGGCCCCCGCGAAGGCCTTCGGCGAGTACCAGACCAGCGACTTCATGTTGGCGCTCATCGGGGCCGCGTAGAAGGTGCCGTCGACGGATCCGTAGGTCTTCCAGACCGGGCTCCACTTGTCCTGGTTGGCGACGGTCTGGGCGGGCGGCTTGACCACCTTGCCGCTCTTGACCATCTGGGCCAGCAGGCCAGGCTGCGGGATGATCGCGAAGTCCGGGGCGTTGCCGCCGGCCACCCGGACCGGCAGCTGGGACTCGAAGTCGTTGGACCCCTCGTAGCTGATCTTGATCCCGGTGCACTTGCCGAACTCGGCCCAGGACTTCTCCAGGTTGTCCGACTCCGGGCTGAGGATGGAGGCGAACATCGTCACGGTGGTGCCCGAATGCCCGGCGTAGGGCTGGTACTTGGCACAGTCACCGGTCAGCGTCTGGGCGGCTCCACCGCCGCCACCCGAACCGCCGGAGCTGTTCGAGCAGGCCGCGGTCAGGGCCAGTGCCGCCAGCAGGGCGGGTGCGGCAACGAGTCGGCGGCGGGAACTCGGAGCCGGCGCGGTCGGGTTGAGGGTCAATGCGGTCCTCCTCGCCAGGGCGTGCTGCCTGGGGTGGGCTGAACGACATTGCGCTGTACCGGAGATGGGCGGGCAGGGGTCGCCGGGAGAGTCGGTCGGCCGAACCGATTGGACGACGTTAACGCAGCCGTCGGCCGCCGCCAAGGTCCATGGTCGACCTTCACCCACCGGTGCCCCCACCACGGCCCCCGAAACCCGGCGGCCGGCGCAACGACCGCGGGGACGACCGGAGGGACCGAACGCCGAAGCCCCGCCCGGAACCGGACGGGGCTTCGCCGCTGACCTGTCGTCACCAGAGCCGGACGGGCAGCTCCAGCAGGCTGTTCACCACCAGCGACGGACTCGGTCGCAGCTCGCCGTCCGGCACGGCCAGCGAGATCCCGGGGAAGCGCTCGAAGAGTGCCGGCAGCGCGACCCCCGCCTCCAGCCGGGCCAGCGGCGAGCCCGGGCAGACGTGCGGACCGTGCCCGAACGACAGGTGCCGGGCCGGGTCCCGGGTGATGTCGAACAGTTCCGCCGCCACCCCGTGCTGCAGCGGGTCCCGACCGATCGCGTTGTACGAGACCAGCACCGGCTCGCCCGCCGGGATCACCAGCTCGCCGACCTCGATGTCCTCGGCCGCGAAGCGGAACAGGAAGTTGCTGGTCGGCGGCGTCCAGCGGAGCGACTCCTCGACCACCGCGTCCCAGGACACCCGGCCCGAACGCACCAGCTCCAGCTGGTCCGGGTGCGCCAGCAGCGCCCGTACGGCGTTGCCGATCAGGTTGACCGTCGTCTCGTGCCCTGCCGCGATGATCACCCGCAGGGTGGCCGCCGCCTCCGCGTCGGTGAGCGCCCCGCCCTCGGCTTCCGCCGCCAGCAGCACGCTCGCCAGGTCGTCGCCCGGCACCGAACGGCGCTGCGCCACCAGGCCGTTGACGAAGGCGTTCAGCCCGGCGACGGTCGCCTGGATGCCCTCCGGGTCGGGCTTGATGCCGAAGAACCGCTCGTACAGGTCACGCAGCAGGTCGTGGTCCGACGCCGGGACGCCCAGCAGCGAGCAGATCACCGTCATCGGCAACGGGAAGGCGAAGGCGGTCTTGAGGTCGACCACCGGATCCCCGGCCGCCAGGGCGTCCAGCAGCCCGTGGGTGATCTCCTCCACCCGCGGCCGCATCAGCTCGACCCGGCGCGGGGTGAAGGCCTGGGCGACCAGCGCCCGCAGCCGACGGTGCTCGGCGCCGTCCGTGGTCACCATGCTCGGGCCCGGCACCGCCAGGCCGATCAGCGGCCAGGTCTTCGGCACCTCGCCGCGCTGGTAGGCCGCCCAGTGCCGGGCGTCCTTCACCAGCCGGGCGTCGGTGAGCAGGTCGCGCGCGGCCGCGTGCTGCGTCACCGCCCAGGCGGCGACCCCACCGGGCAGCACCACCGGCACCGCCGGGCCGGCGGCCCGCAGCAGGGCACCCTCGGCGGCGTTGTCACGGGCCAGCGGGTCGAGGGCGATCGGGGCCGGGGCAGCGGTCATCGGCGGCAACTCTCCTTCGCGTACGGGGACATGGGGTCGACTCGGGCGTGGGCCCGGTGGTCAGTAGCCCGGGGTGAACGAGACGGGCAGCGCGACCAGCCCGCGCACCCAGGCCGAGGGCCGCCACACCAGGGCGTGCTCGGCCACCGCCAGCCGCAGGTCCGGCAGCCGGTCCAACAGGACCTCGATCGCGGTGGTGGCGATCACCTCGGCCGCCTCCTGCGCCGGGAACGGGCAGCCGTGCTCGCCGTACGAGTAGCTCATGTGCGCCCGGTTGCCCTCGGCCGGACGGCCGTCGGGCCGGCGTACCGACGGGTCCGCGTTGGCCCCGGCGAAGCCGAGCAGCAGCATGTCCCCCTCGCCGATCCGCTGGCCGCCGAGCTGGGTGTCCCGCACCGCCCAGCGACCGGCGAAGATCTGGACCGGCGTGTCCTCCCAGAGCGCCTCGTTGAGCGCCTGGCTGATGCTGCGCCGTCCGCCCGCCAGCGATGCGGCGAAGCGCTCGTCGGTGAGCATCAGCCGAAGCGCGTTGGAGATCCAGTACGAGCTCGGCTGGTGGCCGGAGATCAGCAGCACCCGCAGGTCGCGCATCACCTCGTCGTGGGTCAGCCCGGCATCGTGCTCCAGCATCCGCGAGGTCACGTCGGCGCCCGGGTGCTCGGCCTTCTCCTCGACCAGCGCGAGCATCAGCTCCAGCAGCCGCTGGGCACCGGCCGGGGCGTCCGCGCCGCCGTCCAGCATCGCCAGCAGCGCCGCGATCAGCTGCGGCGCCTGCTCCTCGTCCAGGCCGAGGACCCGGCACAGCACCAGCAACGGCATCCGGTGCGCGTACTCGGCGACCAGGTCGGCCTCGCCGCGCCCGGCGAACTCGTCGATCAGCCGGTCGGCGATCTCCTCGGAGTGCTTGCGCAGCTCGTACGGGTCGATCCCGGCCAGCGCGTCGGTGACGGCCCGGGACCGGCGGACGTGCTCCTCGCCCTCGGCGTAGAGGACCGACGGCACCGGGGCCATCATCGGCTTCAGCGGCCAGTCGGCCGGCAGGGTGTCCCAGGCGTGCCAACGGCTGGAGTCCCGGCCGAACAGCTGCGGCTGGCCGGTGACCTGCTGCAGTTCCCGGTAGCCGATGACCAGCCAGGCGGGCACACCGCCGGCCAGCTCGACCGGGGCGACCGGCCCGTGGGCGGCGCGCAGCTCGCGGTAGAGCTGGGCCGGGTCGGTCTGGAAGCGCGGCCCGTACAGCGGCGTGGCGCCGGCGTGCGCCGGGCAGCCCGGGGGCGGGGTGACGGCGGGCTCGGTCACGGGGTGCTCTCCTCGTACGTCAACGGGGTCTCGGCCCCGGCCAGGGCGGCCAGGTGCTGGACCAGTTCGATCAGCACCCGCTTGCCGGACTCGCGGTCGCGGGCGTCGCAGTCCACCAGCGGGACCTCGGGCGGCAGGTCCAGGGCCTCGCGGACCTGCTCCAGGGTGTGGCCGGGCTCGCCGAAGTTGTTGCGGGCGACGATGAACGGGGTGCCGTGGTGCTCCAGCCGGTCGATCGCGTACCAGGAGTCCTCCAGCCGCCGGGTGTCCACCAGGACGACCGCTCCCAGGGCACCGCTGAACAGCCGGTCCCAGAGGAACCAGAAGCGTTCCTGCCCGGGCGCGCCGAACAGGTACAGCACCTGCCGCTCGGACAGGGTGATCCGGCCGAAGTCGAAGGCGACCGTGGTGGAGCGCTTGCCCCAGCTGCCGGCCGGGTCGATGCCCTCCCCCGCCCGGGTCATCACCTCCTCGGTGTTCAGCGGGCGGATCTCGCTGACCGAGCCGACCAGGGTGGTCTTGCCCACCCCGAAGCCGCCGACCACGACGATCTTCAGCGCGTTGTCGGCGGTCGCCCGCAGCGGGGTGCGCCCCACCGGCGGGTCGTCAGAGCCGTTGGAGGCCATGCAGCACCTGCTTCAGCGTGTCGAGATCGGGCAGCCGGGCCTTGTTCGGCGCGAACCTGGGGTGGCGGGCGGTGACCGCCCCGGACTCCAGCAGGTCGCCGAGCAGGATCTTCACCACCGAGACGGGCAGCGACAGCTCCGCCGCCACCTCCACGACGGCGGTCGGGGCCTCGCACATCCGCAGGATCCGGGCGTGCTCCGACTGCATCCCCGGCGCCGGCTGCCGCTCGGCGACGATCAGGGTGACCAGGTCGAAGGCGTTCTCCGGGGCGCGGCTGCGGCCCCCGGTGATGGTGTAGAGGCGGTCCGGGTCGTCGTCCCGGCCCGGCAGCACCGGCCCGCCGGTCATATCCCGGCGCTCTCTTGCGCGGCGGCCTCGCCGGGGTCCGAGCCCCGGGCGGGCGCGCTGAGGTGGATGCCGATCTGCTCGATCAGGCCGTGCATGTTGTGGCCGACCACGCCCACGTCCGCGTCGTCGTCCGTGACCACCGCGAGGTGGGCGCCCTCACCGGCCGCCACGATGCACAGGATGCCGCCGTGGAACTCGGTCATCGACTGCCGCACACCGCCGCTGCCGTCGCCGAACTCGATCGAGGCGCCGTGCGCCAGGCTCTGCAGACCGGAGGCGATCGCGGACAGCTGGTCGGCCTGGTCGGCGCTCAGCCCGGCGGTGTGGCAGAGCTTGAGGCCGTCGGCGGAGAGAACCAGGGCGTGCCGGGTGCCGGGGGTTGCCGCCAGCAGGTTTTCCAACAGCCAGTCGAGGTCGCGGTCGGGGGCGCTGCTCATCAGGTGTCCTTCTCGGTGACGGGGGAAGCGTCGGGCGTGGTGTCGGTGTCCGCGGTCGGCGTCGGCCCGGAGGCGGGCAGCGCCGGCTGGGCGGCCCGGCGGAAGGCGCCGAACCGGGCGGCGGCGCGCGCCGCGTCGGTCCGTACGGGCTCGGGGACCGGGGCCGCGGCGGAGGTGGTGGTCGTGGCCAGGGTCTGCCCGCGGCGGCGCTGCGGCAGGCCGCTGTCGGTCATCCGGGCGGGCGCGGCCGGGGTCCGGGCGGGGACGGCGGGTGCCGGGACGGCCGTGCCGGCCGGTACGGCGGCCGGCACCGGAGCCGGTCCGGCGCCGGGCGCGCTGGGAGCGGGCGGCAGTGAGGCGGGCGCCGGCCGGGCGGGGGTGAGCGCGGGGCGCACGGCCTCCGCCGCGGGCGCGGGCGCGGGCGCCGTGGCGGGAGCTGCGGCGGACGCCGGAGAGACGTGGGTGACCAGCTGCTGCGGGATCAGCATCACCACTCCGGTACCACCGCGCGCGGACGGCCGGAAGGAGATCTGCAATCCGTGCTTACGCGCCAGCACGCCGACCACCGCGAGGCCCAGCCGGGTACCCGCGGAGAGCGTGGCGAGGTCCAGCGGCTCGGTGGAGACGGCGCGTTCGGCCCGGCGCAGCCAACTGTCGCCGAGGCCCAGCCCGCTGTCCTCGACGGTGACCGCCAGACCGGCCGGCACCTCCTCGACGTAGACGTGCACCTCGGACGGCGGAGCGGAGAAGTTGGTGGCGTTGTCGAGCAGCTCGGCCAGCGCGTGCATCACGCCCTCGGCCGCGAAGCCGGCGACCGCGGCGGTGCTGGCGTTGTGCAGCCGCACCCGCTGGTAGGCGCCGATCCGGCCGAGCGCGCCGCGCAGCACCGACTCCACCGCGATCGGCTTGGCCCAGCGGCGGCCCGAGCGGGCGCCGGTGAGCACCGCGATGCTGTCCGCCATCCGGCCCGCCTGGGCGGTCGAGTGGTCCAGCCGCAGCAGGTCGCCGAGGACCTCCTCGTCGTGCCGGTGCTGCATCTCGCGCAGTTCCGCGTGCATGCTCGTGGCCAGGGCCTGGACCCGGCCGGCGGCGGTCGCGCAGACCGCCAGCGCGGCGGCCCGCAGCCGCTCGCCCCGGCCGATCTCCTCGCCGACGGCGCGCAGCAGCGCGTACTGGGGGTGCTTGCGGTGGGCGGCCAGGGCGCTGTCCACGGCCGCGCCCCCGCGCAGCTTCTTCACCACCTCGGGCAGCACGACCTCGGGGATCCGCTCCAGCTCGGCCCGCTCGGCGGCGGTCCGTTCCCGCTCCGCCTCCGCCTCGGCCCGCTCGGTGTCCAGCCGGATCCGCAGCCCGGCCAGCTCGGCGTGAGCGGCGGCGACGTCCGCCTCGGCGCGGGCCTGCTCGGCCCGGGCGGCGTCCCGTTCGGTGAGCGCGGCGGCGGCCCGGTCCCGGGCGGCCGTCTCGGCCTGCCGGGCGGCGCCGGCGGCGACCAGCGCGGCCCGGGTCTCCTCGTGCTGCGCGGCCAGTTCCTCGGCGAGCCGGCGGGAGCGCTCGGCGCCGGTCGCGGCGACGCCCACCGCGATCAGCCAGAGCACCGCCACGGCGGCCACGGCGACGGCGGTGAGCGGCTGGTGCGCGTCCAGGGCCCGGGCGACGCCGACCGGTGCGGCGACCAACGCCAGCAGGACGGCGGCCGCGGTCAGGGCGGCGGTGCGTGGCGCCGGCCGGCGGCGCGGCCGACCGTCGGGGCTGGTGGCTTCTCTCATCGGGGCGGTCCTCGGCAACGTCGGCGGGCGGCGGCGCGGGCGGCGGGTCGGCGACGGTTGCGGCCGCCGACAGCTGGTCGGGCGCATACCAGACCGCCCGGCGACGTCGCGAAACGTCGACGGGCGGCTGATCGGTTCACGCATTCGGCCGATCATATCGATTCAGACATTGGCCTCAACCCGCTAGTTGACGGCCAATCTCCTTCATTCCCGCCGAGCGGGGGTCGCTCAGGACAGTTTGGCCTCCACCGCCTGCCGCACGGCCGCCGGGTCCAGCCCGTGGTCGGTGACCATCCGCAGCCCGAGGCCGTCCTCCACCCGGAGCACCCCGAGCAGCAGGTGGCCGACCGCGATCTCCCCCGACTTCAGCCGCAGGGACTCGCGCAGCGACAGCTCCAGCGCCTTCTTCGCCCCGGGGCCGAACGGGCTGCGCGCCGGCTTCGACCCTCCGGACCGGAACCAGTTCCGCCGCCTGGGCTCCTCGTCCGCCGGCGAGTCCAGCGCGCCCTCCCCGAAGGCCGACTCCACGGCGGCCCGGACGGCGTCCAGGTCCACGCCGATGGAGGCCAGCACCTGGGCGTCGTCCCCCGGCCCGAGCAGCCGGA
The DNA here is from genome assembly GCF_044768255.1 of Kitasatospora sp. NPDC101157. Taxonomy (NCBI): domain Bacteria; kingdom Bacillati; phylum Actinomycetota; class Actinomycetes; order Kitasatosporales; family Streptomycetaceae; genus Kitasatospora; species Kitasatospora sp. NPDC101157. Next base: position 79,641 of record NZ_JBIWPL010000027.1, read on the forward strand.
CCACCGCGCGGTGCGCCGCCTCGTGGTCCAGGCCCATCCCGGCCAGGACCGCGGCCGCCGGGTCGTCCGGCCGGGCCAGGGCCGCCAGCAGCAGGTGCTCCGTCCCGACGTGGCCGTGCCGCAACCCCCTCGCCTCCTCCTGCGCGCCGACCACGACCCGCCGCGCCGCTTCGGTGAAACGGGCGGCGGGCGGCGGGGCTCAGCCGCGGGGCTCGGCCGCGGGGCTCAGCCGAACCGCCGCGCCAGCGCCTCCTCGAAGGTGCCCCGCCCCACCGCCCGCTCCGGCGCCGTGAGCCCACCCGCCCGCAGCGCCCGGCCCACCGCCCCCGGGAGCCGCAGCGGCAGCACCGGCCGCCGCCGGCCCGACGCCCGCAGGTACGCCTCGGCCAGCTCCCGGTACGACCGCACCCGCGGGCCGCCCACCTCCGGCGCGAACCCGGCCGGCTCCCGCCCCACCAGCTCGGCGACGTGCTCCGCCACCTCCCGGACCTCCACCGGCTGGATCAGCGCGCCGCTCACCACCGGGAACACCGGCAGCTTCGCGCTCAGGTCGAAGGCCTTCAGCAGCAGGTCGTGGAACTGCGTCGCCCGCAGCACCGTCCACCCGAGCCCCGACTCCCGCAGCAGCCGCTCGCAGCCGAGCTTCGCCCGGTAGTACGCGATCGGCACCCGGTCGATCCCCACGATCGACACGTACACCAGGTGCCGCACCCCGGCCTCCCGGGCCGCCGCCACCAGCCGCCCGAACGCCGGCACGTCCTTCTTCCCCTGGGTGGTCGCGCAGTCCACCACCGTCCCGACCCCGGCGACCGCCGCCGCGATCCCCTCCCCGGTGACCAGGTCCCCGACCACCCACTCGACGCCGTCCCCCGCCGCCCGCGCCCGCCGGCTCAGCCCCCGCACCGCCACCCCTCGCGCCACCAACAGCCGCACCACCTCCCGGCCCAACGTCCCCGTCGCCCCGGTCACCAGCACCGTCGCCATCACCGCACCACTCCTCTCGGAACACGCCGTCACCCCTACCGACCGGACACCGCCCGCATTCGTGACATCGGCTCCCGCGGGCAACGCGAAGAGGCGGGGCGAGGACGTGAAGTCCTCGCCCCGCCTCAGCGGTGGCTCACCCCGCGCGGGGGCGGTCCGGCGGTCAGCTGCAGCCGCTGGTGGAGCCGCAGCCCTCGCAGAGGTAGCAGCTGCCGGCGCGGCGCATCTTGGTGCCGCAGGAGAAGCAGAGCGGCGCGTCGGCGTTGAGGCCGAGCTGGATCTCCATCAGCTCCGTGGAGTTGTGGGCCTGCTTCGGGGCCGGCTTGGGCGCCTCGACGGCCGGGGCCGGCTTGGCCGTGGCGACCGGGGCGGACTGGGCCAGCGACTCGGTGTCGAGCTCCTCGGCCTCCAGCGGCTCGTAGGAGCCCGTCTCCAGGTGGCGGGTGCGCTCCTCGACGGAGTGGATACCGAGCGCCGAGCGGGTCTCGAACGGCAGGAAGTCCAGCGCCAGGCGGCGGAAGATGTAGTCGACGATCGACTGGGCCATCCGCACGTCCGGGTCGTCGGTCAGACCGGCCGGCTCGAAGCGCATGTTGGTGAACTTCGAGACGTAGGTCTCCAGCGGCACGCCGTACTGCAGGCCGACCGAGACGGCGATGGAGAAGGCGTCCATCATGCCCGCGAGGGTCGAGCCCTGCTTGGACATCTTCAGGAAGACCTCGCCGAGGCCGTCGTCCGGGTAGGAGTTGGCGGTCATGTAGCCCTCGGCGCCACCGACCGTGAAGGAGGTGGTGATGCCCGGACGGCCCTTGGGCAGGCGCTTGCGGACCGGACGGTACTCGACGACCTTCTCGACCGCGGCGGGAACGGCGGCCTCCTCGGCCTTGCCCTCGGCGTCCTTCTTCTTGGCCGAGAGCGGCTGGCCGACCTTCGAGTTCTCGCGGTAGATGGCGAGCGCCTTGACGCCCATCTTCCACGCCTCGAAGTAGATCTCCTCGACGTCCTCGACGGTCGCGCTGGCCGGCATGTTCACCGTCTTGGAGATGGCGCCGGAGATCCACGGCTGGATCGCCGACATCATCCGCACGTGCCCCATCGGGGAGATGGAGCGCTCGCCCATCGCGCAGTCGAACACCTCGTAGTGCTCGGTCTTCAGGCCGGGGGCGTCCACCACGTTGCCGTGCTCGGCGATGTGGGCGACGATCGCCTCGATCTGCTCGTCCTGGTAGCCGAGGCGCTTGAGGGCGCGCGGGACGGTGCCGTTGACGATCTGCATCGAGCCGCCGCCGACCAGCTTCTTGAACTTGACCAGCGCCAGGTCGGGCTCGACGCCGGTGGTGTCGCAGTCCATCATCAGGCCGATGGTGCCGGTCGGGGCGAGCACCGAGGCCTGGGCGTTGCGGAAACCGTTCTGCGCGCCGATGCGCAGCACGTCCTGCCAGGACTTGTTGGCCGCGAGCCAGACCGGGGCGTCCAGGTCGTCGAAGGAGACGGCGTCCAGGGAGGCGTCGGCGTGCTGCTTCATGACCTGCTGGTGGGCGGCCGCGTTGCGGGCGTAGCCGTCGTACGGGCCGACCACACCGGCGAGTTCGGCGCCGCGGCGGTAGGCGGTGCCGGTCATCAGCGAGGTGATGGCGCCGGCCAGGGCGCGGCCGCCCTCGCTGTCGTAGGCGTGGCCGGTGGCCATCAGCAGGGCGCCGAGGTTGGCGTAGCCGATGCCGAGCTGGCGGAACGCGCGGGTGGTCTCGCCGATCTTCTCGGTCGGGAAGTCGGCGAAGCAGATGGAGATGTCCATCGCGGTGATGACCAGCTCGACGACCTTGGCGAAGGCCTCGGCGTCGAACGAGTCGTCCTCGCGCAGGAACTTCATCAGGTTCAGCGAGGCGAGGTTGCAGCTGGAGTTGTCCAGGTGCATGTACTCCGAGCACGGGTTGGACGCGTTGATGCGGCCGGACTCCGGGCAGGTGTGCCAGTGGTTGATGGTGGAGTCGTACTGGATTCCGGGGTCGGCGCAGGCCCAGGCGGCCTCGGCCATCTTGCGGAACAGCTTCTTGGCGTCGACGGTCTCGATGACCTCGCCGGTCATCCGGGCGCGCAGGCCGAATTCGGTGCCGTTCTCGACGGCGGTCATGAATTCGTCGTTGACGCGGACCGAGTTGTTGGCGTTCTGGTACTGCACGGAGGCGATGTCGTCGCCGCCGAGGTCCATGTCGAAGCCCGCGTCGCGCAGGGCGCGGATCTTCTCCTCCTCCTTCACCTTGGTCTCGATGAAGGCCTCGACGTCCGGGTGGTCGACGTCGAGCACGACCATCTTGGCCGCGCGGCGGGTGGCGCCACCGGACTTGATGGTGCCGGCCGAGGCGTCGGCGCCGCGCATGAAGGAGACCGGGCCGGAGGCGTTGCCGCCGGAGGACAGCAGTTCCTTGGAGGAGCGGATGCGGGAGAGGTTGAGACCGGCGCCGGAGCCGCCCTTGAAGATCATGCCCTCCTCCTTGTACCAGTCGAGGATCGACTCCATGGAGTCGTCGACGGACAGGATGAAGCAGGCGCTGACCTGCTGGGGCTGCTTGGTGCCGACGTTGAACCAGACCGGCGAGTTGAAGCTGAACACCTGGTGGAGGAGGGCGTGGGTCAGCTCGTGCTCGAAGATCTCGGCGTCGTCCTTGGTGGCGAAGTAGCCGTGCTTCTCGCCGGCCGCGCGGTAGGTGAGCACCACGCGGTCGATGATCTGCTTGAGGCTCCACTCGCGCTGCGGGGTGCCGACGGCGCCGCGGAAGTACTTGGACGTCACGATGTTGACGGCGTTGACCGACCAGAAGTCCGGGAACTCCACGCCCCGCTGCTCGAAGTTGATCGAGCCGTCGCGCCAGTTGGTCATGACGACGTCGCGCCGCTCCCAGCGGACCTCGTCGTACGGGTGCACGCCAGGGGTGGTGTAGATGCGCTCCATCCGGAGACCGCCCTTCGGGGCCTTGGCGCCCTTGGCCGCGGCCTTCTCGGACTTCGACCCGCGTGCGGAACCGCTCGTGGTGTCTGTCACTTCTCGCTCCTCCTCCTGGGCAAACGCCCGAAGTGCCCCGAAAAATCCGGGCACCGCTGGTTCGTTCTTCCGGTGTGCGGGCAGGCGGAGTCCTCGCCCGCTTACGCACGGTTTGTAGTGTTACGTGCCCCGTTTCCGGGCACGCGTGGGCCCACGCGGGGCCTGTGGTGCTGACGGCCCGCTGGGGACCGTCGTCGCGTTGGCTCGTGGCGGGCCCGCGGGGGCCCGGCGCGCCTCCTAGGGCGCGGCGGCGGCAACGGGCACGCAGGTGCCGTCCGCCTCGGTGGCGGGCCGCTCGGCGCGGAGTTCCGCGATGGCGGCCTCGAAGTCCTCAAGTCCGTCGTAGGCCTGGTACACGCTGGCGAAGCGCAGGTACGCGACCAGGTCGAGTTCCTTCAGCGGGCCGAGTATGGCCAGCCCGACGTCGTGGGTGGTCAGCTCGGCGTTGCCGCTGGCGCGCACGCACTCCTCGACCCGCTGCCCGAGCTGGGCGAGGGCGTCCTCGGTGACCGGGCGGCCCTGACAGGCCTTGCGGACTCCGGTGATCACCTTCTGGCGGGAGAAGGGTTCGGTGACGCCGCTGCGCTTCACGACCATCAGCGCGGCCGTCTCCACCGTGGTGAATCGACGACCGCAGTCCGGGCACTGTCGACGACGGCGAATGCAGCTGCCGTCCTCGGTGGTCCGGCTGTCGACAACGCGGCTGTCGGAGTGCCGGCAGAAGGGGCAGTGCACCTGGGGATCCCTCCCTGGCAGGACGTGCGGACCGGTTGAGTCTATGCGATGCGCCCCCGGCCTCGGCAAGCTGATCATGCGACGCGACCACTAGTACTGGGCACGGAGAGGACTCTAGCCACTACATCTAGGTCTTCGGGGGATGCGACACCCATGGCGTGTCGACGCCGATTAGACTTCCGGGGTCGACATCCGGTCGAACAATTGCTCGATGTACAACAAAGCCTTGATCGAGTCAGCCAACTCCCGAATAATTCACTCGAACGTGTGTTTGGCGCAACCTTTCGATAGGAGGTGCGTTGGGCTGGAAAAGGGAGAGGACAGCCGTCGAGAGGGGCCGCCGTGAACACCATCGAAAGCAACACCATCCCGGTGCAGGAACACTCCCAGTTCAAGGTGGGGCAGCGCACCACGAATCAGCAGAGCGTGGACATCAGCATGGACCGTAGCGAAGACCACCGCCTCTCCGGCCCGGCCGTTTCCACCACCGGCCGCGTCCCCGACCAGCCGATCGAGCACTCCCCCGCAATGGACGACACCCACGCCTCCCCGGCCCGCGCGATGCCCGGCCGCCCCCCCGGTATCCGCACCGACGAGGCCGGCCTCACCGAGCGCCAGCGCCGGGTGATCGAGGTCATCCGCGACTCCGTCCAGCGCCGCGGCTACCCGCCGTCCATGCGCGAGATCGGCCAGGCCGTGGGCCTGTCCAGCACCTCCTCGGTCGCCCATCAGCTGATGGCCCTGGAACGCAAGGGCTTCCTCCGCCGCGACCCGCACCGCCCGCGCGCCTACGAGGTCCGCGGCGTCGAGGTGGCCCGCCCCAACACCGCCGAGACGGCCGGGCGCCCCTCCACCTCCTACGTGCCGCTGGTCGGCCGGATCGCCGCCGGCGGCCCGATCCTGGCCGAGCAGACCGTCGAGGACGTCTTCCCGCTGCCCCGCCAGCTGGTCGGCGAGGGCGAGCTGTTCGCGCTCACCGTGCGCGGCGACTCGATGATCGAGGCGGCCATCTGCGACGGCGACTGGGTCACCGTGCGCCGCCAGCCGGTCGCCGAGAACGGCGACATCGTGGCCGCGATGATCGACGGCGAGGCCACCGTCAAGCGGCTCAAGCGCGAGGACGGCCGGATCTGGCTGATGCCGCACAACCCGGCCTACGAGCCGATCAACGGCGACAACGCCACCATCCTCGGCAAGGTCGTCGCGGTCCTGCGCCGCCTCTGACGACGCCCGCCCGCGCACCCCACACACCGGAGAGGGGCTCCGCCGCCGCAGCGGGGAGCCCCTCCGGCGTTCCCGGGCGACGCCCGAAGCGGCGTTCCCGGGCGACGCCCGAAAGGGCCGCGGCCCCCGAGGGCCGCTCAGCCCCGCTCGGCCACCGCTCAGCCCCGCTTGGCCACCGGCCGCACCGGCGGCGCCGACGCGTCGATCGCCGCCAATGAGCGGCGCACCTGGTTGCGGTCCGTGGTGTACCAGAACTCCGGCATCGAGGACCGGAAGAAGCCCCCGTACCGCTTGGTCTCCACCCGCGGGTCGAGCACCGCCACCACGCCCCGATCGTCCGCCGCGCGCACCAGCCGGCCCGCGCCCTGCGCCATCAGCAGCGCCGCGTGCGTCGCCGCGACGGCCATGAAGCCGTTGCCGCCGTGCTGTTCGACGTCCTTCTGACGGGCGCTCATCAGCGGGTCGTCCGGCCGCGGGAAGGGGATGCGGTCCATCACGACCAGCTGGCAGGCCGAGCCGGGCACGTCCACGCCCTGCCACAGCGAGAGCGTGCCGAACAGGCAGGTGGTCGCGTCCGAGGCGAACTCCCGGATCAACTCGCCCAGGGTGTCCTCGCCCTGCAGCAGGATCCGGTGGTCCAGCCGCTCCCGCATCGCCTCGGCGGCCGCCTGGGCACCTCGCATCGAGGAGAACAGGCCGAGCGCCCGCCCGCCGGCTGCGCCGATCAGCTCCTCCAACTCGTCCAGCATGTCCGGCCGTTCGGGATCGCGCCCGGGGTCGGCGAGGTGCTTGGCGACGTACAGGATGCCCTGCTTGGGGTACTTGAACGGCGAGCCGACGTCGATCCCCCGCCAGTACGGGACGGCGTCCTCCCCGAAGCCCGGCTCCGGGTTGTCGCCGGGCGTGCGCTGGTCCGGCAGCCTGGTCTCCTTCGGCAGGCCGAGCGAGCCGGCCACTGCGTTGAAGTCCCCGCCCAGCTTGAGGGTGGCCGAGGTGAGCACCACCGATCGCTCCTTGTAGAGCCCCTCGCGCAGCAGCCCGGACACGCTCAGCGGCGCGACCCGCAGCGAGGCGGTGCCCAGCCCGTAGCGGTCGCTGCGCTCGATCCAGACGACGTCGTACTCGGAGTCCTCCAGCAGGCGCTCGGCCGTCTCGTGCAGGGTCTCGGCCGAGGCCATCGCCTGCTTGCGGACCGCGTCCTCGTCGCTGAGCCCCTTGTCCCTGGTCTCACCGAGCGAGGTGATCACCTGCCGGGCGGCGTCCCGGATCGCGGTGACCGCGTACGCCAGGTACTCGGGCAGTTCCTCGACCCGGCCGGGCTGGGCGGTCTCCATCAGGCCGTGGTAGTTCTCGGCGGCGGCCTGGAGCAGGTCCACGGCCTTCTCGTTGGCCAGCCGGGCCGCCCGCTTCACCGCCCGGTTGACGGCGCCGACGGTCAGCTCGGCGGTGGCCGCGCCGGTGACCCGGTTGACCAGCTCGTGCGCCTCGTCCACGATCAGCAGCCCGTGCTCGGGCAGCACCGGCGCACCCTCGATCGCGTCGATCGCGAGCATCGCGTGGTTGGTGACCACGACGTCCGCCAGCTTGGCCCGCTCCCGGGCCTTCTCCGCGAAGCATTCCTGCCCGTACGCGCAGCGGGTGGCGCCCAGGCACTCCTTGGAGGTGACGGACAGCTGTGCCCAGGCCTTGTCCGAGACGCCGGGGCTCATGTCGTCCCGGTCGCCCGTCTCGGTCTCCTCCGCCCAGTCGCGCAGCCGCAGCACCTCCTGGCCGAGCTTGCCCGCGGGGCCGCCGAGCGCGTCCACCGGGTCGAAGAGGCCCTCTCCCTCGTCGCTCGGGGTGCCCTCGTTGGCGCGGTGCAGGCACAGGTAGTTGGAGCGGCCCTTGAGCATCGCGAACAGCGGGCGGCGGCGCAGCACCGGGTGCAGCGCCTCGACCGTGCGCGGCAAGTCCCGTTCCACCAGCTGGCGTTGAAGCGCCAGGGTGGCGGTGGCGACCACCACCCGGTCGCCGTGGGCGAGGGCCGGCACCAGGTAGGCGAGGGACTTGCCGGTGCCGGTGCCGGCCTGGACGAGCAGGTGCTCGCCGTGGTCGACGGCGTCGGCGACGGCCTCGGCCATCCGCACCTGGCCGGGGCGCTCGACGCCGCCGACGGACTCGACCGCGGCGTGGAGCAGCTCGGGGATCCGCGAGCGCGGGACGGCGACGGCGTCCCCGGCCTCGTCGCCGAGGTCCGTCGCCCCCTGGGATTCAAAGTCGTGGGATTCGGAGTCGTTCGTCATGACCCTTCCACCCTACGGGGCGGGGGTGACAATCCGGTCCCGCTCGGCCGGAACGCGTACCTCCACGGCGACCAGGGCGTTCGGCACCGTCCCGTGCCGGACGGCGTGCGGGCGGTGCGGGCGGTCCTGGTAGCCGTCCATGATCAGCCGGTTGCGGTTGAGGCAGAGCCGGTCGATCCGGGGCCGGAACAGGTCGAACAGCTCGAAGCGCTCACGCAGCTCGGGGAAGCGGTCCTGGTAGCGGTGGATCTCGGCGCGCAGCAGGGCCCAGAACTCGGTCTCGGGCAGTCCGGTCTGCGCCTCCAGCAGCGGGGCGAGATAGCGGAAGACGCCGATGAACAGCCCGGAGTGGATGAACTGGCACAGGCCCTGGGGGTCGTCCCGCAGCAGCACGTCGGCGACCTCCGCGGGCAGGTCGCGCAGTTCGGGCAGGTCCTGGTCGCTGAGGTTGACGTCGTCGACGAAGTCCTTGACCGCGAGCCGGGTCGGGGTGCCGCGGTCGTCGAAGACCACGATGGCGTTCTCGCCGTGCGGGGAGAAGACCAGTCCGTAGCGGTGGAGGAAGTGCAGCAGCGGCGGCAGCATCGCGGCGAACAGCCGGCCGGTCCACCCGGCGGGGGTGAGGCCGGAGCGGGTGATCAGTTCGGCGGCGAGCGCGCGCCCGTCGGAGCCGGTCTGCAGCAGGGCGGCGAGGGTGCGGGCGCGTTCGTCCGGGGCGAGGAAGGGGCCGAGCGGTTCGCGCCAGATCGCGCCGAGCAGCTCCTTGTACTGGTAGGGGGATTCGGGCATCTCCCGGTAGAGGGGGTGGTCGACGGTGACGGAGGCGATCTCGCCGAGCAGGATCACCCGGCACTCGTCCCGTAGGAACGGGTCGGCGTCGCGCAGCCGGTGCAGCCAGGCGGTGACGGCGGGCGCGGCGAGGGTCCGTTCGACCGGCAGTCCGCGCCAGACCAGGGTGTTGAGGATGGACAGCGGCAGCTTGACGGTGCAGCGCTCGGGGTGGGCGGTGTTGAAGAAGGAGCGGATGGACTGCTGGGGCAGCCGTGGGTCGCCGTCCGAGGCCAGCGGGACGATCTCGCCGGAGGCGATCCAGGGCGCGAACAGCGGCAGTACCGTCTCGTCCCACTGCCAGGGGTGGACGGGCAGCAGCAGGTAGTCGTCGGCGTCGGCGCCGAGCGGGGCGCGCAGCGCGTCGACGTCGTCCAGCTCGCGGGCGTAGAGCTGCTCGGGGTGCTCCAGGCCGGGCACGCCGCGGTACTGGGCGAGCCGGCGGTGGACGGCGATCCAGGGCAGCGGCCGGGGGCTGCGGGCCTCCGGGGTCCAGCGGGCGGCGTCGGTGCCGGAGAAGCCGATCCGGCCCTTGCTGGGGACGATCCACGGGTGGCCGCCCTGCCGGCCCTCCAGCGCGGGGTGGTCGAGGTCGGCGAGTTCGGCGGCGGTGAGCGCGGTGGCGAGCTGGCGGGCGTCGGCGGTCAGGGTGGCGGAGAGCTCGCGGACCAGGTGGGCGGTGGTCTCACCGCCCATCCCGAGGGTCTCCCGGGCGTACGGGAGGAAGCGCAGCGGGTCCAGGCCGTCCGGTCGTGAGCAGCGGATCGACTCCGGGTCGACCTGCCAGCTGTCGTAGGCGCCGCGGCGGGCCGCGAAGCGGTACTCGGCCGCGGGAAGTTTCAGCAGGTACTCGCCGTCGAGGGCGCCGGGGACGGGGCTGAGCAGTTCCTCGTAGGCGAACTCGCCGAGCATCTTGGCGAGCAGGGCGCGGCCGGCCCGCTGCCAGTGCCCGGCGGTGAGGTGCGGGGGCAGGTAGAGCGGCGGTTCAGCGGCCGACGGTTGCGGCACGGGTCAGCTCCTGGGGGCGGGGGACGACGGGGGTGGGGTGTGCGGGCCGGGCGGTGGCGCCGGCCGGAGCGGCGGCCGGGCTGGCGGGGGCGGCGGGGACGGGTGGCGCGAAGCCGGTCCAGGCGGTGCGTTCGGGCAGCCGGTGGACGGTGCGCCCGGTGACGGCGTTGAGGATGACGGCGGCCCGGTGGGCGCCGAGACCGAGGTCGGGGGTGCCGACGCCGTGGGTGTGCAGCTCGGCGTTCTGCACGTAGAGGCCGCCGGTGAGCCCGGGCCGGGTGGCGACCCGGTGGTCCAGGTCGACCCGGTAGCGCCCGTACTCGTCCCAGTCGATCAGGTGGGCGAGCGGTTCGAGGGCGGCCGGGCGGGCGGCGCGGTAGCCGGTGGCGAGCACCACGGCGTCGGTGCGCACCACGTGCTCGGCGCCGGAGTCGGTGTGCCGGCAGTGGAGTTCGAGGCCGCCGCAGGGGCCGGGCCGGGCGTCGGTGACGGCGGTGCCGGGGGTGATCTCGACCGGGGCGGCGTCGATCGGGCGGCCGATGGTGCGCTCGTAGAGGTGGTCGTGGATCTCGGCGAGGGTCTCGGCGCTGGCGGCCTTGTGCAGCTGCCACTGGGCGGTGACCAGGGCGTCCCGGACGGGCCCGGGCAGGCCGTGGAAGTAGCGGGTGTAGTCGGGGGTGAAGTGTTCCAGGCCGAGCTTGGAGTACTCCATGGGGGCGAGCGCCCTGGTGCGGGTGAGCCAGCGCAGCCGGACGTCGTCGCCGTCGTGGCGGCGGAGCAGGTCGAGGAAGACCTCGGCGCCGGACTGGCCGCTGCCGATCACGGTGATGTCCCGGGCGCCGGCCAGGTCGGCGCGGCGGTCCAGGTACTCGGCGGAGTGGAAGGCCCGGGGGTGGTCCGCCAGGGCGGCGAAGGCGTCGGGCAGCACGGGCCGGGTGCCGACGCCGAGCGCGAGGTTGCGGGCCCTGGCCTCGGTGCGCCGCCCGGTCGCGGTGTCCGTCAGCTCGACCCGGAACAGCGCGCCTTCCCGGTGCAGGGCGGTGACCTCGGTGCCGAAGCGGCAGTTGGGCAGCCGCTCGGCGGCCCAGCGGCAGTAGTGGTCGTACTCCCGGCGGGGCAGCTGGAAGCGTTCGGCGAAGTAGAACGGGAAGAGCCGGTCCTGGGCGCGCAGGTAGTTGAGGAAGGACCACGGGTTGGTCGGGTCCACCAGCGAGACCAGGTCGGCGAGGAAGGGCACCTGCATCCGGGCGCCGTCCACCAGCATGCCGTGGTGCCAGCGGAACTCCGGGCGCTGGTCGCAGAAGAGGGTGCGCAGGCCGGGTACGGGCTCGGCGAGGGCCGCGAGCGAGAGGTTGAACGGGCCGATGCCGACGCCGAGCAGGTCGTACGGGGGGTCGTGCGGGAGGAGGGTGTCCACTGGGGCTTCCTAGGCGGGGAGTCGGGCCTGCAGGACAGGCCCTGCGTCGCGGTCACGGATCATCAGGGCGGCGCGCTTGTCGGGCAGGTCGAGTTCGGCGGCGGCCCGGAACCCGGCCCGTTCGAAGGCGCGGACCGATCGGCGGTTGCGGACGTCCGGTTCGGCCACCACCCGTCCGCAGTCGGGCAGTCGGCGGAGAATCATTTCTGCGAGCGCGGCCAGCAGCTGGGCCCCGAGTCCCCGGCCCCGGCTGGCGGCGGGTCCGAGCAGCAGGTGCACGCCGGTGTCGTGCGGCAGGGCCGGGTAGTGCGCGGCGAGCGGGTCGAGGTCGGCGCGGTAGACCTCCCAGTAGCTCATCGGCGCGCCGTCGAGCAGGCCGAGGCAGGGCACGCTGCGCCCGTCGCCGTCGAGTTGGGCCCGCAGGTGCCGCTCGGTGACGGCAGGCGGCCCGGCGAGCGCCCAGAACTCGTCGATCTCGGGGTCGTTCATCCAGCAGGTGAGCAGTTCCAGGTCGGCCGGCAGCCGGACCGGGCTGAGCCGGAACCGGCCGGCCGGGGTGGGGACTTCGCCCCACCCGGGCAGGTCGTCCAGCATCAGCCGCTCGCCACCGGGTTGGGGATGTCCACGTACACGGACTGGGTGGCGACCGGCCCGACCAGCTCGTCCAGGCCGTTGATCCTGGTGAGCAGGTTGGCCTTGCAGGGCAGGGCGGGCGCGTCCAGCAGCAGGGCGGGCAGCGTCGAGCCGGTGGCGGCGGCCCGCGGGCCGGCCAGGAACCGGCGCAGCCCGGCCAGCAGCACGCTCTCGTCGGCGAGGCCCTGGGAGCCGAGCGCGCCGATCAGCCCGAGCACGTGGTTGATGCCGAGGTAGTAGGCGAAGTGGTGGTCGATGACGGCGTCGGGCAGGAAGGTGTCGCTCTGCGCGCCGAGTCCGGGCAGTCGGGCGGTGAGCCGTTCGGCGGCGCTCTCCCGGTAGTAGTAGCCCTGGTTGTCGCGGTAGCGGCCGCCGCTGGGCCAGCCCTCGGCGTCCAGCAGGACGATGCTGTTCTGCAGGTGCGCCTCCAGCGCGATGCCGCCCCGGCCGTCCATCCAGAGGACGGGCAGCACGACGGCGTCCAGGTAGCGCAGGAACCATTCGGCGGCGACGGTGGGCAGCGGGCGGCCGGTGCGGGCGGCGAGCGAGCGCAGGGTGTCGCCGAGCCGGGACGGCACGGTGGTGCCGGTGCCGCGCGGCTGTTCGGCGACCAGCCCGGCCACGCACAGCGCGCGCTCGGTGGGCGCGAAGGGCTGGGCGCGCAGCACGGTGTCCAGGCCGCCGGGGTCGCCGAGGTCGGGGTGGTCGACGCCGATCCAGGCCGGGTCGCGGACGATGTCGAAGCCGGGGTGGGCGGCGCGCCACTCGGCGGCGAGCCCGCTCTCCAGCAGCCGGTGCACCTCCAGGCCGCGGTGGAGCTCCTTGCGCAGGTTCTCCCGGCGGGAGTTGGTGATCCGCAGGCCGAGCGAGAGCTTGAGCATCCACGGCGCGCCGGGCCGGTAGACGGTGCGCACCGAGGAGGTGGGGTACCAGGGTTCACCGGCCGGGCCGAGGTCGTGCAGCAGTCCGTCCGCGAGCAGGGCGGCGACGGCCGGGCGGTGGGCGAGTTCGCGGGCCTGCCAGGGGTGCAGCGGCAGGGCGGCGGTGCCGGGCGGCAGGGCGGCGGCGCCGCCGAGCAGGGCGGCGGTGAGCCGGTCGGCGCTCCGGGCGACGGCCGAGCCGGTCGCGAGGAGTGCGCGGTCCACGGCGAACCAGTGCAGCTGGAAGGAGCCGTGGAGTTCGGGCGAGTACGCGGCGCTCTGGGCCGGGCCGAGGCCGTCGCGGCTCTTCGGGGTGGGGTGCAGCGGGTGGCCGAGCAGCAGGGACTGTTCGGCGGAGAGGAAGTGGGAGCTCTCCGGCCCGCCGGGTTCGGCGCCGGTGCGGCGGTGGGCGAGGATCTCGGCGGTGCGCATCACCGAGTCGGCGACCCGGGCGGCGAGGTCGGCGACCTGTCCCGGGTCGGGCCGTTCGGCGGCCGCGGCGGCGAGCAGTGCGGCGGCGGTGACGGCGTCCACCGGGGCCGCCGCGGTCCCCTCGCCGGCGGAGAGGGTGGCCGGCCCGAAGCGGTGCCAGCCGCCGGACGACCAGTAGCGGACCGGGGCGGTGAGCCGGGCGGCGCCGCCCAGGACGTCGATCCGCAGTCGGCCGTCCGTTCCGGGGCGGGCGCCGGTCTCCCGCGTCCAGCACCTCAACAGGGCTTCCAGCGCGGCCTGTTCGGCGGCGACGGCGGGGTCGGGGTGCAGCAGCGGGTCGGGCGAGGCGGCCCGGGCCGCTGTCGGCGGCGGTACGGGCGGGGCTCCGGTGAGGGTGGTGCTCAAGGCTGCTCCTTGGTGCGCGTGGAGGTGCGGACGCGCGCTGGTGGCGGAGGAGGTGGGCGGGCGCTCGCACCGTCGCGTCAGGTAAGGGTTACCTATCCCTGACGGGAGATCACAAGGATGGATCACTCGTCCGGGTGAAGACCGGGGATAGTGCACCACCGGGCCGGGCCGCCCTGCTGTGCCAACGAGGGGAACGGCCCCGCGTCACGGACCGGTGACCACCGGTCAGTTGCGGAACCCGGGGGGCGGCCGCCGCCGTCCTCGCCGTCGATGGAAGACTCCAGGGCGGCGAGCCGCCGTACCGAAGTCCGCACCGAGCACAGGGGGAAGCGCACAGATGCCATCGATCCACCGGTCAGCCATGGCCGCCGCCCTGGTCACCGGAACACTGCTGGCCGCGAGCGCCTGCGGACCGGACGGCCCGGCGGGTGACGACCGGACCGCGGCGCCGCCGCCCGCCACGGACGCGAGCGCCTCGGCGAGCCCGGGCGGCGGCGTCATCGGAGGGATCACCCTTCCGTCCGGCCTGCCGAGCGGCCTGCTGGAGGGCCTGCCGAAGAGCTGGGACGACCTGAAGAAGTGGAAGTTCGACGACTGGGACAAGTGGGCGTCCAAGCACGTCTTCAACAACCCGGTGGTGAAGGACTTCTGGAACCCGGACAAGATGGGCGACGCCAAGCCCGCCGACCCGGCCCCGCCGACCGCCAAGCCGGCCGCGGACGACGGCGTGACCGACCCGGAGCCGCCGGTGGTCAAGGCCGTCCAGGTGCCCCGCCCGTACCTCAAGCAGCCCTCCGGGAAGGTGTTCTTCTCCGCCCAGGGCGGCCGCGGCAACTGCTCGGCGACGGTGGTCGCCGACCCCCAGCACCCGGGCAGGAGCAACCTGGTCTGGACCGCCGCCCACTGCGTCCACCAGGGCAAGGGCGGCGACTTCTACAAGGACCTGGTCTTCGTCCCCGCGTACAACAACTCCGGTGCCTCCAGCGGCGGCAGGAAGGCCCCGCTGTCCGAGCTGGCCCCGCTCGGCACCTGGTGGGCCGACCAGGTCGTCACCTCCCCGCAGTGGATGGTCGAGGGCGGCCCGACCGGCGACGCCGCCAACCAGTACGACTTCGCCGTGATGCGCGTGCACAACCAGAACGACAACGGCAAGTCCCTGGAGGAGACGGTCGGTTCGGCCGCCCCGGTGTGGTTCGACGCGCCCCGCGACCAGCTCAAGGTGTCGGCCGTCGGCTACCCGCTGGTCAAGCCGTTCGACGGCCAGGAGCTGTACAAGTGCGACGGGGGCAAGCCCACCCGGCTGTCCTTCGACGCCAAGCGCCCGTCCATGCTGACCGTCGGCTGCAACATGACCCAGGGCGCCAGCGGCGGCGGCTGGTTCGCCACCATGCCGGACGGTCGGACCGCGCTGGTCAGCAACACCTCGATCGGCACCCAGGAGCACACCTCGCTGAGCGGCCCGTACCTGGAGACGGTCGCCAAGCAGGCCCTGGACTGGATCTCCAGGAAGCAGTGACCGGCACCACCACGGGGGTCTCCTCAGCTTGCGCACCATCAGCACCACCAGCATTGACGGCACCATGAGCAACACCAGCACCATCAGCACCACGGACACTGTGAGCACCACGAGCAACACCCGCGCCGGAGACTCCAGGGCGCGGCGGGCCGCCACGGCCGGCGCCGCGCTGCTCGCCGCCCTGACGCTCACCGCGGCCGCCTGCGGCCCGGACGGCCCCGCCGCCCCGGCCGCCCCGGCCGCCCCGCCCGCGGCGCTGCCCAAGGCCGCGCCGACCAGCCTCGGCGACCTGAGCGGCTGGAAGCTGGAGGACTGGGCCCGGTACGTCGCCGACAGCGGCTTCAGCAACCAGGTGGCCCCCGGCTACTGGACGGCCGCCCGGACGGAGGCCGCCAGGGCCCGGCCCACCCCCGAGTACTCCCTGACCGCCGCCTCCCCGGCCACCGTCCAGCGCGACACCCCGCCGGCCGCCGTCCAGGCCCGTCCGCAGCCGCACCCGTACGGCCCGGACGCCGCCCTGGTCGGCAAGCTGCTGATGACCACCTCCCAGGGCGACGCGGTCTGCTCCGGCACGGTGGTCTCCGACCCGCTCAACCCGGGCCGCAGCGACCTGGTCTACACCGCCGCCCACTGCCTGCACGACGGCAAGGGCGGCGGCTGGGTCAAGAACCTGGTCTTCGTGCCCGCCTTCAACCGGGACGGCCGGGCGGCCCGCGGCAAGCCGTACGACGACCGGCAGGCCGCCCCGTACGGCCGTTGGACGGCGGTGCGCGCGCTGGTGTCGCCGACCTGGCTCCAGGAGGGCGGCGTCGGCGCCCACGACCAGTACGACTACGGGATCGTCCGGGTGCGCGGGGAGTCCGACTCCGGCCGCTCCCTGGAGGAGACCGTCGGCGGCTCCGTCCCGGTCTGGTTCAACGCCCCCCGCGAGCGGATCACCTCGGCCACCGTCTTCGGCTACCCGGTCGAGCGGCCCTTCGACGGCACCGAGCTGCAGCGCTGCGACTCCGCCGCCGCGCCGGGCCGGCTGTCCTTCGACCCGGCCCGCCCGCCGATGTACGTGACCGGCTGCACCATGACCGGCGGCGCGGGCGGCGGCGGCTGGTTCGTCACCCGGGACGGCAAGCCCAACCTGGTCAGCGTCAGCTCGATCGGCAACCGCAACCCGGTCGGCTACCTGGCCGGGCCGTCCCTCCAGGAGCAGGCGAAGCAGGCCTTCGACTACTTCGCCAAGAACGTGAAGTAGCCCCCGGACGGAAATCGTCCGGGGGCTGCTCCAGCGGGCCGGTCAGCCCTGCAGGGCGACCGTGAAGTGCTCCAGCTCGGCGGCCAGCTCGGCCGGCACCTTGGCGTGCAGCAGCGTGCCCTCGCCGGTGTGCTCGGTGGCGAGCAGCTCGCCCTCCTTGTGCACCCGGGAGACCAGCGCGCCCTGGGTGTAGGGCACCAGGGCCCGCACCTCGACGGCCGGACGCGGCAGCTCGTCGTCGATGAGCTTCAGCAGCTCCTCGATCCCCGCCCCGCTGCGGGCCGACACCACGATGGCGTGCGGCTCGCGGCGCAGCAGGCGCTGCAGCACGTGCGGGTCGGCGGCGTCCGCCTTGTTGATCACCACGATCTCGGGGACGTTCTGCGCGTCGACCGAGACGATGACCTCGCGGACGGCGGCCAGCTGCGTCTCCGGCTCGGGGTGAGAGCCGTCCACCACGTGCAGGATGAGGTCCGCGTCGGCGACCTCCTCCATGGTCGAGCGGAAGGCCTCGACGAGGTGGTGCGGCAGGTGCCGGACGAAGCCGACGGTGTCGGCCAGGGTGTACAGCCGCCCGCTCGGGGTCTGGGCCCGGCGCACGGTCGGGTCCAGGGTGGCGAACAGCGCGTTCTCCACCAGCACGCCCGCGCCGGTGAGCCGGTTGAGCAGGGAGGACTTGCCGGCGTTGGTGTACCCGGCGATGGCCACGGACGGCACCTGGTGGCGCTTGCGCTCCTGGCGCTTGGTGTCGCGGCCCTTCTTCATGTCGGCGATCTCCTTGCGGAGCTTCGCCATCTTCTCGCGGATCCGGCGCCGGTCGGTCTCGATCTTGGTCTCACCGGGACCACGGGTGGCCATGCCTCCGCCCGAGGAGCCGGAGCCACCGCCACCCATCTGCCGGGACAGCGACTGACCCCAGCCGCGCAGGCGCGGCAGCATGTACTGCATCTGCGCCAGCGACACCTGCGCCTTGCCCTCCCGGGACTTGGCGTGCTGGGCGAAGATGTCCAGGATCAGGGCCGTCCGGTCGACGACCTTGACCTTGACCACGTCCTCCAGGTGGATCAGCTGGCCGGGGGTGAGCTCACCGTCGCAGACCACGGTGTCGGCGCCGCTGGAGGCGACGATGTCGCGCAGCTCCTGCGCCTTGCCGGAGCCGATGTAGGTGGCCGCGTCGGGCTTGTCGCGGCGCTGGATGACGCCGTCCAGGACCTCGGAGCCGGCCGTCTCGGCGAGGGCGGCGAGCTCGGCCATCGAGTTCTCCGCCTCCTCCAGGGTGCCGTCGGTCCAGACGCCGACGAGCACCACGCGCTCCAGACGAAGCTGGCGGTACTCGACCTCGGTGACGTCTTCGAGTTCGGTGGAGAGGCCGGCGACCCGGCGCAGCGCTGCGCGCTCGCTGCGGTCGTACTGGTCGCCGTCGTAGTTGTGGCCGAGGTCCTCGTCGATGGCCGCGAGGTCCTCGTCCATGAGGGCTTCCGCCCGCAGACCGTCGAGGCGGCGCGGGGCGTCGGCGTGGTCGCGGGTGTCGAACGTGGAGGTCATTCTGTCCTTTGGTCGCTGGAATGCTGCGGCGGAGGCCCTTGAGTCCCGCCAGAGCTCCTGTGCTCTGGGAACGCCGTGGACCGGCCGTGAATTCCCCATGATGGTCCCACGCCCGGCAGGGGCGGGTCACCCCCATTTCCACCGGAGTGCCGGGCCTGCGTCCCCTCGGGGGCGTGCGGACGGCTCACGTCGTACACCCCGGAGACCCTGAGCATCGCCCGCATCAGGGCGGGCAGGGCGCCCGGCTCGGGCAGCTCGACCGTGTAGGTGTGCCGGACCCGCAGTTCCTGCGGCGGCTCGACCTCGGCGGAGACGATGCCCACGCCCTCGGCGGAGATCGCCGCGGTGAGGTCGGCGAGCAGCCGGGGCCGGTTCAGCGCCTCGGCCCGCAGGGTGGCCCGCAGCAGGGTCGGCGGGTGGCCGGCCGCGGGGGCGTCCTCCGGCTGCCAGCGGACCTCCAGCTCGGCGCGCCCGTCGGCGCGCAGCCGCTGCCCGGCGGGGCAGCCGGTGCGGTGCACGGCGACCGCGCCGCCGCGGATCGGGTAGCCGGCCACCTCGTCCGGGGGGACGGGCGTGCAGCAGCGGGCCAGCCGCACCGTCGCCCCGGGCCGGCCGGCCACCGCGACCGGGGCGGACCGCCGCTCGCCCGCCGGGTGCGCGGGCGGGGCGGGCTGGCCGCCGGCCGGTCCGGTGCGCACCACCGGCAGCCGGGCCGGGTGGTCGGCGAGCCAGCGCTCGATGGCCAGCCGGGCGGCGGGGGTACGGGCGTGCGCCAGCCACTCCGGGGAGGGTCCCGAGGGTTCGGCGCCGCGCTGGCCGGCGGCCGGCGGGCCCTCGGTGAGCACCGCGAGCACGTCCCCGTCCTGGAGCACGGTGGACAGTGCGGTCAGCCGGCCGTTGACCCGGGCGCCGATACATCGGTGGCCGGTCTCCTCGCCGAGCAGGTAGGCGGCGTCCACGCAGCTGGCCCCGGCCCTGAGCTGAAGCGTTTCACCGCTCTCCGTCACCACGGTGATCTCGCGGTCGCCGGCCAGGTCGGCGGTGAGTGCGGACCAGAAGGCGTCCGGGTCGGGGGTCTCCTGCTGCCACTCCAGCAGCCGGCTCAGCCAGCCGGGCCGGGCCGGGTCGGTGCGGTCCAGCTCGTCGGCGTCCTGGGCGGCGCCGGACCGGGACGGGTCGCCGAGCGCGACCACCCCGGTCTCGGCCACCTCGTGCATCCGCCGGGTCCGGACCAGTACCTCCACCACCTCGCCGTCCAGCGCCACGGCGGTGTGCAGCGACTGGTAGAGGTTGAACTTGGGGGCGGCGACGAAGTCCTTGAACTCCCCCGGCAACGGCGTCCAGCAGGTGTGCAGCTCACCGAGCACGGCGTAGCAGTCGGCGTTCTCCTCGACCACCACCAGCAGCCGCCCGAAGTCGGCCGGCTGCGGCCGCTGCGGCTGCCCGTCCGGGCCGGGTGCGGCGGCCCGCTTGACCAGCACCCGGTGCAGCGAGACGCAGTGCCGGGGCCGTACCGTCACCTCGGCGGCGATCCCGGCCTCGGCCAGCTGGCGGGCCAGCCGGCGGGCGAAGGGCTCCAGCAGGGCGTCCGGCTCGGCCTCGTGACCGGCCATCAGGGCGCGGGTGCGGGCGTGCTCCTCGGGGTGCAGGGTGGCGAAGACGATGTCCTCCAGCTCCGCCTTGAGCACCTGGATGCCGAGCCGCTCGGCCAGCGGGATCAGCACGTCCCGGGTGACCTTGGCGATCCGCACCTGGCTGGCCGGCTTCATGTGCCGGATGGTGCGCATGTTGTGCAGCCGGTCGGCGAGCTTGATCACCATCACCCGGACGTCGTCCCCGGTGGCGACCAGCATCTTGCGGAAGGTCTCGGCCTCGGCGGCGGCGCCGAAGTCGACCTTCTCCAGCTTCGTCACCCCGTCGACCAGGTAGGCGACTTCCGGGCCGAACCCCGCGCTGACCTGGTCCAGCGTCAACTCGGTGTCCTCGACCGTGTCGTGCAGCAGCGAGGCGACCAAGGTGGTCGTCCCGGCTCCGAGTTGGGCCAGGATCATGGTGACGGCCAGCGGGTGGGTGATGTACGGCTCGCCGCTCTTGCGCTTCTGGCCGCGGTGGCTGGCCTCGGCCAGCCGGTACGCCCGGGCGAGCAGGGCGAGGTCCGCCTGCGGGTGGTGCTGCCGGTGCACCCGGACCAGCGGTTCCAGGGCGTCCGGCACGGGCGGGCGCCCGGTCGCCAGTAAGGCGGCCCGCCCGGCCCGGCCGAGGGCGGCCCGGCCGAGCTCTCCGAGGGGCCTCCTGGCCCCGGCCTGCCGTACGCTCGTCGGCTGCCCCGCGAAAGGGGGCTGCCCGGCTTCGATGGTCATCGGCACCTCCGGCAACGTCGCCGGGCGCTGCCCCTCCCCGCGGGGTGATCGACCCGGTGGTCCATGCTACCGAGCAGAGCACGTTCCGCGACGCAGTGATTCCCGTCCGCGAGCGGTATCACCCGATCGGGGGGATTCGTCACCGCGCGAACTGGGCAAACCGGGCTGTCAGGCCTGGGTCAGGGCCGCCCACCAGCGCTCGTCGAGCCGCCCCTCGGCCACGATCACCGCCGGCCCGGTCATCTCCACCTGGCCGTCCGGGTGCTCGGTGATGACCAGCCGGCCGCCCAGCACGTCCACGGTGTACGAGACCGCCTCGCCGGTGACCGCCGGGTCCACGCCGTCCCGGCGGATGGCCGCCACCGCGACGGCGCAGGCGCCGGTGCCGCAGGAGCGGGTCTCGCCCGAGCCGCGCTCGTGCACCCGCATCGCGACGTGCCGCGGGCCGCGGTCCACCACGAACTCGACGTTGACGCCCTCCGGGTACGCCCCCTCGGGGCTGGTGAGCGGCGCGGTGAACAGGTCCCCGGCGTGGTCCAGGCTCTCCACGAAGGCCACCGCGTGCGGGTTGCCCATGTTGACGTTCAGCGCGGGCCAGCGCCGCCCGCCGACCGCGACCTCGATGCCGTCCGGGCCGGGCAGCCGGGCCCGGCCCATGTCGATGGTGACCTGGCCGGGAGTGCCGTCCCCCGCGTCCTCGGCGACCTTCGCGGTGAGCACCCCGGAGCGGGTGGCGATCGCCAGCTCACCCGGCTTCGCCAGGCCCGTCTCGACCAGGAAGCGGGCGAAGACCCGCAGGCCGTTGCCGCACATCTCGGCGATGCTGCCGTCGGAGTTGCGGTAGTCCATGAACCACTCGGCCCGGTCGGCCTGGTCCGCGGCGGCCGGGTCGGCGGCCGCGCGCACCACGCGCAGCAGCCCGTCGCCGCCGATGCCGGCCCGCCGGTCGCACAGCGCGGCGACGGCCTCCGGGCCGATCTCCAGCACGCCGTCCGGGTCCGGCACGATCACGAAGTCGTTCTGGGTGCCGTGCCCCTTGAAGAAGGGGAGGCCGGCCCGCTGGGAGGAGGACTGCTGGGGAGAGGATGCGCTCACCCCTCCGATGGTACTGATGCCCGCCCGCCCGCCGCCGGGCGGGAAGGAGGGCGCCGCCCGGCTCAGCGCAGGTAGGCGACCCGCCAGACCGCGAGCGCGCAGGCGGCGAGCGCGATCAGGGTGTAGACCACGATGGCCTTCCAGCCGGCCCGCTGCCCGGAGCCCCGGCGCGGCAGCCCCGGCCACTTGTAGCCGGCGTGCCGGGCGGCCATCGCACCCCAGCCGAACGAGGCGGCGGTGAACAGCAGCCCGAGCATCCCGATCATGGTGGCCCGCGCCCCGGCGGAGCCGAAGGCGAGCGGGAAGGCGAACATCAGCGAGCCGAGGGTGCCGAGCAGCGCGATCGGCAGGGTCTGCCACCAGCGGAGCCGGCGCAGCGGCCGGATCTCTCGCTCGTGCACGGCGGCGTCCGGCGGGGTGCGGGTGTCCAGCGCGGGCACCGCGGAGGCGTAGGAGGTCGGCGCCTCCAGGCCGGTCAGCACGGGGAGGTCGCCCATCGTCGACTCGTCGAACTCCTCGGCCGGTGCGGTGACGCTCCCGCTCTGGCCGGGTTCGGGGCCGGTACCCGTCGACACACGGCCTCCCCTGACAGTTCGACACGAGCGGACTCGCGGCCGGGCACGGTCGACCCGCGCGGGCCGACCCTTATGGCATCGATGATGGCATGTCCAGAGGGGACGTTCGGGGCCTGACCGGGGTCCTCGGGTGATCCGTGGCCATCACGTGATCGGGCCGTGACCCCCGGTGCGCTCTGCACGGTCGCCTGCGCACGCAGGTGCACCACCGAATTGGCCGGAACCCGTCCTACGCGGCCGGAACTTCCTGACGGCCGATCAGTTCGAGGGAGCGGTCCAGCAACTCGACCGGGTCGGTGCCGGCCGGCCGGGAGAGCCAGTGGATGCGGTCGTCCCGGCGGAACCAGGACTCCTGACGGCGGGCGAAGCGCTTGGTGGCGCGGACGGTCTCGGCCCGCGCCTCGCCCTCGGTGCACTCGCCGGCGAAGTGGTCGAGCACCTGCTGGTAGCCGAGCGCCCGGGAGGCGGTCCGGCCCTCCCGCAGTCCGGCCTTCTCCAGCTCCCGCACCTCGTCCAGCAGCCCGGCCTCCCACATCCGGTCCACCCGCAGGGTGATCCGCTCGTCCAGCTCGGGGCGCGGGACGGCGACGCCGATCTGCACCGCCTCGTACACCGCGGTGTTGCTCGGCAGGTTGGCGGTGAACGGCCGTCCGGTGATCTCGATGACCTCCAGGGCGCGGACGATCCGCCGCCCGTTGCCGGTCAGGATCGCCTCGGCGGCCGCCGGGTCCAGCTCGGCCAGTCGCCGGTGGAGCGCGTACGGGCCGGCCTGCTCCAGTTCGGCCTCCAGCCGGGCGCGCACCCCGGGGTCGGTGCCGGGGAACTCCATCTCGTCGATCGCGGCCCGGACGTACAGCCCGGAGCCGCCGACCAGGACGGGGGTGCGCCCGGCGGCGAGCAGCCGGTCGATCTCGGCCCGGGCCAGCCGCTGGTACTCGGCGACGCTGGCGGCCTCGGTGACGTCCCAGACGTCCAGCAGGTGGTGCGGCACGCCCCCGCGCTCGTCCATGGTCAGCTTGGCCGTACCGATGTCCATGCCCCGGTACAGCTGCATCGAGTCGGTGTTGATCACCTCGCCGCCGAGGCTGCGGGCGATGGCGACGGCCAGGTCGGACTTTCCGGCGGCGGTCGCGCCGACGATGCTGATCACACGGGAGCTGCTCACCGCTCCAGTCTCGCAAACCGCCGCGGCGGCCGGGACCGGGCTGCCGCCCGCCCCCGACTGCGCGAGGACATGACCGTTCCCCGGCCCGCCCGGCCCTCGCCGCGGCCGACCGCCGTTTTTGCGAACGCTTTACCCGTCGCGTGCGTTGTACAGGGGACAGGGAACGAAGGAGATCGCCATGGGTCTGATGGACAACCTCAAGGGCAAGGCCGAGGAGCTCAAGGAGAAGGCCAGCGAGCTCGCGGGCAAGCACAGCGACCAGATCGACCAGTTCGTGGACAAGGCCGGCGGCGCGATCGACAAGGCCACCAAGGGCAAGTACAGCGAAAAGATCGAGCACGGCACCGGCAAGGCCAAGGACGCGGTCGGCGACTTCGCCCACAAGCCGAAGCCGGGCGGCGAGGAGGGTCAGACCCCCCGCCCCCCGCAGCCGTAGCCGTAACCGGTCAGGACCAGGACGCCACGAAGTACCCGACGCCGTACGGGGCGTCCTGGTACCCCAGCCGCCCGGTGAGTCCGGCGCCCTCGGCGGCGCCGGCCAGCACCTGCCAGGGCGCCCGGCCCTCCGCCTTGAGTTCGGCGGCCAGCGCCGGGTCGACGGCGGCGAGGGCGGGCAGGTCGGCGGAGCCCAGGGCGGCGGCCAGCGCGGCGTCGAAGCCCTCGGCCCGCTCGTCCAGGTAACCGGGCGCCTTCAGCGAGCGGCAGGCGCTGCCGTCGCCGAGGACCAGCAGGGCGACCCGGTCGGCGAGGCCGGCCAGGCCCTGGCCGAGGCCGAGCATCCGGTCGGCGGGGGCGTCGGCGGGCACCGCGCAGGCGTGCGTCGGCAGGGTCACCCCGGCGCGCTCCAGCAGCCAGGCGCCGACGGTCAGCGAGGGCGCCAGCTCCGGCCCCTCGACCCGCGCCCCGGGCAGCTTGGCGACCAGCGGCACCCCGTAGCGGTGGAAGGACCCGGCCCCGCCCTCGGTCCACACCTCGGCCTCCGGCCCGGCGCCCACCACCACGACCAGCTGCGGTTCGGCGGCGACGAGCGCCGCCAGCGCCTCGTCGCAGGCGGCGCGCAGCGCGTCCAGCTCGGGCGCGGCCCCGGCGGCGACCTCGGGGACGAGCAGCGGCGGACAGGGGCACACGGCGGCGGCTACCAGCATGCTGATCACTCTAGGCCCTGCCGCCCGCGAACCGGGCCCGGGGACGACGGCGGCCCGGCGGGAGCGCAGGTGCTCCCGCCGGGCCGCCGTCAGGGCGCGGGCGTCAGTCGCCGCAGCAGGCGCCGCCCGCCGGGGCGGCCAGCGGCAGTTCGGCCGGGGCGCCGATCTTCGGCAGGCCGAGCATCACGCCGGCCGGCTTGTCGGCGGGCTTGGCCTGGCGCTTCTCCCAGGCGTCGCCGGCCCGGGTACGGCGCACGGCCAAGGCCGGGCCCTCGGCCAGCAGGTGGTGCGGAGCGGCGTAGGTGATCTCGACGGTCACCATGTCGCCGGGGCGCACCGGCTCCTCGGGCTTCGTGAAGTGCACCAGCCGGTTGTCGGGCGCGCGCCCGGACAACCGCTGGGTCCGGTCGTCCTTCTTGCCCTCGCCCTCGGCGACCAGGACTTCCAGGGTGCGGCCGACCTGCTTCTTGTTCTCGTCCCAGGAGATCTCCTCCTGGAGCGCGATCAGCCGGTCGTAGCGGGCCTGGACGACCTCCTTCGGCACCTGGTCCGCCATCTCCGCGGCGGGGGTGCCGGGGCGCTTGGAGTACTGGAAGGTGAAGGCGTTGGTGAAGCGGGCCTCGCGGACGACGTGCATCGTCTTCTCGAAGTCCTCCTCGGTCTCGCCGGGGAAGCCCACGATGATGTCGGTGGAGATCGCCGCGTCCGGCATCGCCTCGCGGACCTTGCGGATGATCCCGAGGAAACGCTCCTGCCGGTAGGAGCGGCGCATCGCCTTGAGGACGCGGTCCGAGCCGGACTGCAGCGGCATGTGCAGCTGGTGCATCACGCTCGGGGTCTCGGCCATCGCGGCGATCACGTCGTCGGTGAAGTCGCGCGGGTGCGGCGAGGTGAAGCGGATCCGCTCCAGGCCCTCGATCCCGCCGGCCGCGCGCAGCAGCTTGGAGAAGGCCTCGCGGTCGCCCAGGTCGGAGCCGTAGGCGTTGACGTTCTGGCCGAGCAGGGTCACCTCGATGACGCCCTCGTCCACCAGCGCCTCGATCTCGGCGAGGACGTCGCCGGGACGGCGGTCCTCCTCCTTGCCGCGCAGCGCGGGGACGATGCAGAAGGTGCAGGTGTTGTTGCAGCCGACCGAGATGGCGACCCAGGCCGCGTACGCGGACTCACGGCGGGTGGGCAGCGTGGAGGGGAAGGTCTCCAGCGACTCCAGGATCTCGACCTGGGCCTTGCGCTCGACGGCGGCCCGCTCCAGCAGCGCCGGCAGGTGGCCGATGTTGTGGGTGCCGAACACCACGTCGACCCAGGGGGCGCGCTTGACGATGGTCTCGCGGTCCTTCTGGGCCAGGCAGCCGCCGACGGCGATCTGCATGCCCTGGTGGCGGCTCTTGGCCGGTGCGAGCTGCCCGAGGTTGCCGTACAGCTTGTTGTCGGCGTTCTCGCGCACCGCACAGGTGTTGAACACGACCAGGTCCGGGTCGCCGTCCTGGCCGGCCTTGACGTACCCGGCGTCCTCCAGCAGGCCCGACAGCCGCTCGGAGTCGTGGACGTTCATCTGACAGCCGTGCGTGACGACCTTGTAGCTCTTCAATCCGCTCTCACCGCTCACCAGACCAGGGTACGGGCAGCCGCGAGCCGGTTTTCCCGGAGCTTCACCGCGGCGGTCCCGGGGCTTCGCCGGCCGGCTCCCGCAGCTTCGCCGGTCCGTTCCCCTCCCGTTCGGCCGGAGCGCCTGGCACTATCCCTGCATGACCCCCACCGAACCGTCACGTCTCGGCGCCGCCGTCCGCCGCGCGGCCCGCAGCCCGTTGTGGCGGACGGTGCTGGTCCTGGTGCTCCTGGTGGCCGGCCTCGGCGGCTGGTGGCTGTCGGCGGGCCGCTCACCCGGGTACCCGCGCGGGGAGACCCACTTCGCGACCGGCGTCCCGCGCGGGGTCTACGACCGGTACGGGCAGCTGCTGCGGGCCCACGTCTCGCAGACCATGCCGGGGGTGCGGCTGGCCCTGGACAGCACCGACGGCTCGGTGGAGAACCTGACCAGGGTGATCAACGGCCAGGACACCTTCTCCATCGCCACCGCCGACGCGGTCGCCGCCTACCAGGGCCCCGGCAAGGACCGGCTGCGGGCGATCGCCCGGCTGTACGACGACTACCTGCAGCTGATCGTCCCGGCCGACTCCCCGGTGCACCGCACCGCCGACCTCAAGGGCCTGCGGGTCGGCGTCGGGCTGCCGAAGTCCGGGGTGAACCTGGTGACCAGGCGGCTGCTGACCGCGGCCGGACTGGACCCGGACCACGACATCACCGCCGTCCCGGCGGGCGTCAGCGACGGCTCGGACGCGCTGCGCGAGGGCAAGCTGGACGCCTTCTTCTGGTCCGGCGGCCTGCCCACCAGCGCGCTCACCGACCTCTCCGAGCGCTTCCGGATCCGGGTCGTCCCGCTGGCCGACCTGTCCGAGGCGCTGCACAAGGCGGAGGGCGACGGCGTCGACGCCTACCGGGCGGCCACCATGCCCAAGGGCACCTACCCGAACGCCGATCCCAAGGACCCGGTCGCCACCATGGCCGTGCCCAACCTGCTGGTCACCCGGGACGACGTGGACCCGGGCCTGGTGGAGGGCATGACCCGGGCGGTGATAGACAGCCGGGACCAGATCGGCGCCCAGGTGCACGCCGCCCAGCTGGTCGACCTGCGCACCGCCGTCTACACCGACCCGCTCCCGCTGCACGAGGGCGCGGCGCGCTACTACCGGTCGGTGAAACCCTAGGGCTTCACGGCTGTTCGGGCCGCGGCACCGCCAGGGTCACCGCGAGCCCGGTCGGCTTGACCGGGGCGAAGCCGAGCGTGCCGCCGCTGGCCGCCAGCAGGGTGCGGGCGATGGACAGGCCCAGCCCGGAGCCGTCCACGTTCTGGTGCCGCGCGCTGCGCCAGAACCGGTCCCCGGCCCGGGACAGCTCGTCCTCGGTCAGCCCCGGCCCGGCGTCGCTGACGGTCACCGCGACCTCGTCCCGGCGCACCGCGACCCGCAGCCGCACCTCGCTGCCGGACGGGCCGAACTTGAGCGCGTTGTCGAGGACGGCGTCCAGCGCGGAGCCGAAGCCGATCGGGTCCGCCATGCCGATCGCCAGCGCCGGGCCGTCCCAGCGCAGCTCGATCCCGCGCTGCTCGGCCACCGGCCGCCAGCCGTCCACCCGGGCGAGGGTCAGCTCGGCGAGGTCGGTCTGCTCGGGTTCGGGGCGGGCGTGCTCGGCGGTGGCCAGCCCCAGCAGGTCGTCCAGCACCCGGGCCAGCCGGGAGCCCTCCTCCCGCACACCGCCGAGCTCCTCCTCGTGCCCCTCGGGCAGTTCCAGGCCGAGCACCTCGACCCGCAGCAGCAGGGCCGAGAGCGGGTTGCGCAGCTGGTGCGAGGCGTCCGCGACGAAGGCTTTCTGCTGGTCCATGGCGTGCACCACGTGGTCCGCCATCTCGTTGAACGACCGTGCCAGCCGCTGGAGTTCGGGCGGTCCGCCGCCGGGAGCGACCCGCGCGGCCATCCGGCCGGTCGCTATGTCGTGGGTCGCCCGGTCCAGGGTGCGCACCGGGCGCAGCACCCACTCGGTGAGCCGCACGGCCAGCAGCACGGCGACGGCCATCGCGGCCGCCTCACCGCCGGCGAGCACCAGCCACTTGTGCAGCACCCGGGCCCGCAGCGCCCCGGCCGGGGACTCGCTCAGCACCACCGCGACCACGTCTCCGTCGCGCACCACCGGGGCGGCGACGGTGATCGTCCGCTCCTCGGACCACGGCCAGACCTGCGGCGGGTTGTGGCTGCGCCGCCCGTCCAGCGCCTCCTGGAAGGCCTGGGCGCCCCAGCCGACGGCGGGCACCCGCCAGTCGCGCGGGGCGACCGCGATCGGCGCGCCGTCGCGCTGGAAGATGCCCAGGCGCACGCCGTACAGGTCGAAGTAGCGCTGGACCTCGGCCTCGATCGCGTGCCGCCGGCTGAGGTCGCCGGGGGCGGGCTCGGGGTCGGCCTTGAACGCTGAGTCCAGGGCGGCGGCGCCGGAGGTGGGCAGGTCCTGGGCGAAGCGGGCGGCGTCGTCGAGCCGGTCGACCACCACCCTGCTCTGCTCGGCCGCCGCGAACGCCGCCGCGAGCGGCAGCCCCAGGGCGGCCAGGACGCAGAGCATGAGGGCGATCAGGATGCCGAGCAGGCGGGTGCGCACGTGCGGTCAGTGCTCCGCGGGGGCGGACGGGGCCTGGTCGGCCGCGGTGGAGGTCGGGCCGTCGGGGATCAGCCGGTAGCCGACGCCGCGCACGGCCTCGACCAGGCCCGGCAGCGCGAGCTTGTTGCGCAGCGAGCCGATGTGCACCTCCAGGGTGCGGCCGTTGCCCTCCCAGCCGCTGCGCCAGACCTCGCTGAAGATCTGCTCGCGCCGGTAGACCACGCCGGGGCTCTGGGCGAGCAGCGCCAGCAGGTCGAACTCCTTGCGGGTGAGCGGCACGTCGCGGCCGTCCACGCTGACCCGGCGGCGCTCCCGGTCGATCCGGATGCCGCGGGACTCCAGCGGGCCGCGCTGCTGCGGTACGGCGTCGGGCGCGGGCACCGCCGCCGAGGACGGCTGGGCGCCGCGGCGGGCGACCGCGTGGATGCGGGCGAGCAGCTCGCCCATGTCGTACGGCTTGGTGACGTAGTCGTCGGCGCCCAGGTTGAGGCCGTGGATCCGGGAGCGGATGTCGGCGCGGGCCGTCACCATGATCACCGGGACGCCGCTGCCGGCCCTGATCCGGCTGCACACCTCGAAGCCGTCGCGGTCGGGCAGCCCGAGGTCGAGCAGCACGACGCGGTACGGCTCGTTGCCGTCCGGCACCAGGGCGTCCAGCGCCTCGTGCCCGCTGCGGGCGTGCCGCACCTGGAAGCCGTGCCGTCCGAGCACCGCTACCAGCGCCGCGGCCACGCGTTCGTCGTCCTCGACGAGCAGCAGTCGCATCCCGTTCTCCTCCCTCCCCCACGTGGTCGCCGGGCCGATTCGGTGGGGGCCCGGTCCTGCGCAGTATGGGCCAGTGCGCGGCCGGGCGCCAGGCTCGACCGCGTACCGGGCTCGTGGGGGACGGCGAGCACCGGCACGGATTCCCGCTGTGACATGCCCCGTCGGCCCACTCGCGAACGGTGCGTACGCACCGTGTGGCCGTTTCGTGATCCTCAAGTTCCGCTCAGATCGGCTGACGGGGCACCGTCAGCGCTCCTAAGGTCACCCCACCGGGGGCTGCGGCTCCGCCGGTCGCGGCTCCCGGATTCGCACCACCTTTGCCATCCAAGGGAGTTGGGACTTCCGGGTAGGCACGAAACGACCCAGTTCGACACAGTTAGGGAGCAGGCGCGATGACCGAGAGCCCGGTCGAGGACTCCACCCCCGCAGCCGCCCCGCTGGTCGTGCTGAGCAACGTCAACAAGCACTACGGAGCGCTGCACGTGCTCCAGGACATCGACCTGGAGATCAGGCAGGGCGAGGTGGTCGTCCTGATCGGACCGTCCGGGTCCGGCAAGTCCACGCTCTGCCGGACGATCAACCGGCTGGAGACCATCGACTCCGGCACGATCACCCTGTCCGGCCGCCCGCTGCCCGCCGAGGGCCGGGAGCTGGCCAAGCTGCGCGCCGAGGTCGGCATGGTGTTCCAGGGCTTCAACCTGTTCGCGCACAAGACCGTGCTGGAGAACGTGGTCCTGGCCCAGGTCAAGGTCCGCAAGGTGATCCGCTCGCACGCCGAGAAGACCGCCCGCGAACTGCTCGACCGGGTCGGTGTCGGGGCGCAGGCGGACAAGTTCCCGGCCCAGCTCTCCGGCGGCCAGCAGCAGCGCGTGGCGATCGCCCGGGCGCTGGCGATGAAGCCGAAGGTGATGCTCTTCGACGAGCCGACCTCGGCGCTCGACCCGGAGATGGTCAACGAGGTGCTGGAGGTCATGCGCCAGCTGGCCGCCGACGGCATGACGATGGTCGTCGTCACCCACGAGATGGGCTTCGCCCGCTCCGCCGCGAACCGGGTGCTGTTCATGGCCGACGGGAAGATCGTCGAGCAGAACACCCCGGACGCGTTCTTCACCGCGCCGCGCTCCGACCGCGCCAAGGACTTCCTCTCGAAGATCCTGCACCACTGACGCTTCGAGACCACGCGGGGCCGCCTCCGGCAACGGCGCCGGACGGCCCTGCCCGTGCACGACTTCCAGACGCCAGAGCCCGGTCCGCACCGTGGCCAAGCCCCAGGAGTACAACCCTCATGAGGACTTCCCGCACCCTCGCCGTGGCGCTCTGTGCCGTCGCGCTCACCGCCACCGCCGCCTGCGGCAAGGACGGCACCCCCGCCTCCAACGCGGCGACCGCGAGCAACGCCCCGGCGCTGCCGACCTACACGGTCAAGACCGACGTCAAGGTCGACTCCCCGGTCATCGCCGAGGCCAAGAAGCGCGGCCAGCTGATCATCGGCGCCAAGGCCGACCAGCCGAACCTCGGCTGGGAGGACGTCGCCAGCGGTGACCGCAGCGGCTTCGACATCGAGATCGCCAAGATGGTCGCCGCCGACCTCGGCTTCTCCCCGCAGCAGATCAAGTGGCAGACCCTGGTGTCCTCGCAGCGCGAGCCGGCCATCGCCAAGGGCCAGATCGACTTCTACGTCGGCACCTACAGCATCAACGACGAGCGCAAGAAGACGGTCTCGTTCGCCGGCCCGTACTACATCGCCGGCCAGGACTTCCTGGTGAAGAGCGACAACACCTCGATCACCGGCCCGGAGAGCATCAGCGGCAAGAACGTCTGCACCGCCACCGGCTCGACCTCGATCAAGAACATCCAGCCGTACAACCCGAAGATCACCCAGTTCGACACCTACTCGGCCTGCGTCGAGAAGCTGATGTCGGGCGAGGTCGACGCGGTCACCACCGACGACGCGATCCTCAAGGGCTACGCCTCCAAGTACGCGCCCAAGCTCAAGGTGGTCGGCAAGCCGTTCACCAAGGAGAACTACGGCGTCGGCCTGAACAAGGACGACAAGGCGCTGCGCGACGCGATCAGCGACGCCCTCAAGGCCCACGAGGACAACGGCGACTGGAAGAAGGCCTACGACGCGACCCTGGGCGCGTCCGGCTCGGCCGCCCCGGCGATCCCGACCCTCGACCGCTACTGATCCACCCCCGCTTCCCGACCATCTGTGAGAGGAGGGCCGCCGGATGGGGTTCCTGTTCGAGCAGGACAACTTCGCGTTGTTCCGCGACGGCTTCCTGCAGACGATCGAGCTGAGCGCGCTCAGCGCCCTGCTCGCCCTGCTGCTGGGCACCCTGCTGGCGGCCTTCCGGGTCTCCCCGGTGCCGGTCCTGCGCGCCTTCGGCACCACCTGGGTGACGCTGTTCCGCAACACCCCGCTGACCCTGCTGTTCTTCGCCGTCACCTTCGGCCTGCCGCCGCTCGGGGTGCACTTCAGCCACCTCACCTTCGCGGTGCTGGCGCTCGGCGGCTACACCGCCTCGTTCGTCTGCGAGGTGATCCGCTCCGGTGTCAACACCGTGCCGCTCGGCCAGGCCGAGGCGGCCCGCAGCCTGGGCATGAACTTCTTCCAGACCCTCACGCTGGTGATCCTGCCGCAGGCCTCCCGTACGGTGCTCGGCCCGATGAGCAGCGTCTTCATCG
This sequence comes from Kitasatospora sp. NPDC101157, assembly GCF_044768255.1. Taxonomy (NCBI): domain Bacteria; kingdom Bacillati; phylum Actinomycetota; class Actinomycetes; order Kitasatosporales; family Streptomycetaceae; genus Kitasatospora; species Kitasatospora sp. NPDC101157. The sequence continues at coordinate 111,852 of NZ_JBIWPL010000027.1, forward strand.
CGCTGCCCAGGAACTCGGCGATCGCCGGAGCGTTCAGCGTCAGTGAGCTGTACAGCGCCCAGCAGACCTTCTCCGAGCGCGGCTACTCGATCTTCTCGATCTTCTTCTGGGTGGCCTGCGCCTACCTGCTGATCAGTGCGACGGTCGCCTCCTTCTTCCGCTTCCTGGAATCCCGACTGGCGGTGGTCCGATGAGCGAGCGCAGCGAGCACATGATCAAGAGGTGCGCGTGGGCGGATGCCCCTGCCGTGCGAAGCGAGGTGGGCGCATGAGCATGCTCCAGCGTCAGCGGCAGGGCTCGGCGAGCGTCCTCTACGACATCCCCGGCCCCCGGACCCGCGCCCGCTACCGGCTGTTCGGCGTCCTCTCCCTGCTCGGCATCGCGGGGCTCCTCTGGTACGCCGTCAGCGCGCTCGCCGACAACGGCCAGTTCGACGCCGACCTGTGGGACCCGTTCCAGTACAACTTCGTCCAGCAGATGATCGTGGACGGCCTGCTGGCCACTCTGAAGGCCTTCGGCCTGGCGGCCGCCTTCTCGCTCGCCCTGGGCGCGCTGCTGGCCTCCGGCACGCTCTCCGACCACCGGCCGGTCCGCTGGGTCTGCACGGCGATCGTCCAGTTCTTCCGGGCGATGCCGCTGCTGATCCTGATCGTCGCGCTCTACTACGCGTTCTTCGCCAAGGACCCGATGTGGGCGCTGGTGCTCGGGCTCACCCTCTACAACGGCTCGGTCCAGGCCGAGATCATCCGCAGCGGCGTCAACGCCGTGCCGCGCGGCCAGGGCGAGGCGGCGTACGCCCTCGGAATGCGCAAGACCCAGGTGATGTCCACCATCCTGGTGCCGCAGGCCGTCCGCTCGATGCTGCCGTCGATGATCGGCCAGCTGGTCGTCACCCTCAAGGACACCTCGCTCGGCTACATCATCACGTACAACGAGCTGCTGTTCATGGGCAAGAAGATCGCCAGTCAGCCGATGAACGCCGCGGGCTTCCCCTACATCCCCGTGGTCCTGGTGATCGCACCGATCTACATCGCGCTGTGCCTGCTCCTGACCGCGCTCGCGCGGTGGATCGAAGCACGCGGCCGTCGCGGCGCGAACCGGCGCACTTCAGCTGCTGCTTGACGGACACGCAGGTGAACTGTTGCATTGCTGTTCGTGACACCTCCCGGGAGCATCCACGCGGCATATGCGGCAGCGGTAACTGACGCCGGCCCATGGGCCGGTTCGTGCCCGGAGGTCCCCGCATGGACCCGGTGATCGTGGTCGGGGCCGGACCGGTCGGTCTGGCCCTGGCCCTCGCGCTGGCCCGGCACGAGGTGCCGACCGTCGTCCTGGACGAGGGCTCCGGGCTCTGCCCCGAGGGCCCCCGCAGCGTCGTCCTCGGCGCCGACGCCACCGCCTTCCTGACCCGGATCGGCTACTCCCGGGCCGTCTCCGACTCCGCGTTGTGGGACTCCTTCGCCATCTGGCGCCGCCGCCAGGAGGTGCTGCGGATCGACCTCACCGACTCGCCCACCTTCCACCTCCCCCAGCACCGCCTCCAGCGCGGCCTGCGGGACGCCCTGACCGGCACCCCGCTGGTCCGGCTGGTCCCGCTGAACCGGGTCGTCGAGCTCGAACAGGACCGGGACGGCGTCAGCGTCCGCACCCACGGCACCCAGGACGGCTCCAGCACCTGGTGGCGCGGCAGCCACCTGGTCGGCTGCGACGGCGCCCGCTCCACCGTCCGCAAGCTGCTGAAGATCCGCTTCCCCGGCCGCCCGGCCGTCGACCGCAACGCCATCGCCACCGTCCGGGTCGACCTGCCCTTCGACGGCGCCCGGCTGCACCGCGAACCCCCGTGGCGCGGCGACCGCGAGGCCACCGCCCGACCGCTGCCGGACGGCGTCTGGCGGCTCGACTGGCGGCTGCCCCCGGGCCGGCCCGCCCCCACCGAACCGGTCGACCCGCACGCCACCTGGCCCGGCATCGTCACCGGCGACACCCTGCTCACCCGGGTCACCTCCACCCTCACCGGCTGGTGCGGCGAACTCCCCCGCTACGAGCTGCTCGCCGCCGCCGACCACACCGCCCAGCAGCGCCTCGCCGCCCGCTTCCGCAACGGCCGCTGCTTCCTGGCCGGCGACGCGGCCCACCTGCACGGCGCACTCGGCATGCAGAACCTCGCCGACGGGCTGCGCGACGCCGACAACCTCGCCTGGCGGCTCGCCCTCGCCTGGCACCTCCACTCCGGCGGCCCCCAGCCCGGCGGCTCCCTGCTGGACGGCTACGAGGTCGAGCGCCGCGGCGCGGTCGGCGCCCGACTGCGCGCCGTCGACCAGTCCATGCCGCTGCTGCGCCCGCTGCGCGGCTGGCAGCAGACCCGGCGCTCGCTGCTGGTCGGCGGCTTCCGCAAGCACGCCCCGCTGCTCGCCGACGGCCAGCTGGGCACCGGCCGCTTCGGCGGTGCGCCCGCCTACCCGGCGGCGCCCTCCGGCGTCCCCGGCCGGGTACCGGTGCAGCGCGGCGCGCGCGGCGTCACCTCGCTCAGCGAACTGCTGCCCGCCACCGCCCCCGGCGTGCTCGTCCCGGACCTTCCGGTGCTCACCGACGACGGCACCCCGGACCACCTGCACGCCCGGCTCGGCGCCACCTTCCTGCTGCTGCTGGTCGCCCCCGGCACCGCGGTCTGGTCGGCCGAGCACTGGCTCGGCGCCGGGCTGATGCCCCGGCTGGCCGAGGTCGCCGCCGCACTGCCCGTGCCGGCCGAGGTGCTGGTCACCGAGGAGTACCCGGGCGCCGGGCCGCACACCGTGCTGCTGATCCGCCCGGACGGCCACCTGGTCGGCGTCACCCAGGGCGCCGCCGCCGAGGACCTCCTGGCCCTCGCCGACCGCGCGCGCGGCGGCCCGGCCCCGCTCGCCGCCCAGCCCGAACCGGAGCCCGCCCAGGAGCCCCAGGAAGTGGATTCCGCCAGCTAGGACCAGCTAGCCGGCTACCGCCGTGGCCCGGCTCTCACGGACCACCGTGACCCGGATCCGGCCCGGGTAGGTGAGCTCCGCCGAGACCTGCCGGGCCACCTCGCGGGCGATCAGCTCCGCCCCGAGGTCGTCCACCGCGTCCGGCCGCACCATCACCCGGACCTCGCGCCCGGCCTGCATCGCGTACACCTCGGCCACCCCGGCGTGCGAGCGCGCGATCTCCTCCAACCGGGCCAGCCGCCGGACGTACAGTTCCAGCGACTCCTTGCGCGCCCCTGGCCGGCCGCCCGAGCAGGCGTCGGCGGCCTGGGTCAGCACGGCCGTCACCGTACGGGGCTCCACCTCGCCGTGGTGCGCGGCGATCGCGTGCACCACCTCGGGATCCTCGCCGAACCGCCGGGCGAGATCCGCGCCGACCGCCGCGTGGCTGCCCTCGGCCTCGTGGGTGAGCGCCTTGCCGATGTCGTGCAGCAGCGCCGCCCGGCGCACCGGCTCCGGGTCCACGCCCAGCTCGGCGGCCATCATCCCGGCCAGGTGCGCGGACTCCAGCAGGTGCCCGAGCACGTTCTGCCCGTAGGAGGCGCGGTAGCGCAGCGAGCCCAGGGTGCGCACGAGTTCGGGGTGCATCCCACCGACCCGGGCGTCCAGCAGGGCGTCCTCACCGGCCCGTACGCAGCGCTGCTCGACCTCCAGCCGACTGCGCTCGTGGACGTGCTCGATCCGGCTCGGCTGGATCCGGCCGTCCTCGACCAGCTGTTCCAGGGTGAGCCGGGCGGCCTCCCGGCGGACCGGGTCGAAGCAGGAGAGCTGCACCGAGGCGGGGGTGTCGTCGATGATCAGGTTGACGCCGGTGACCGCCTCGAAGGCACGGATGTTGCGGCCCTCCCGGCCGATGATCCGGCCCTTCATGTCCTCACCGGGCAGCCGGAAGACGGTGACGGCGGTCTCCGCCGTCTGCTCCGAGGCCAGCCGCTGGATCGCACCGGCGAGGATGCCCCGGGCCCGGCGCTCGCCCTCCTCCTTCGCCCCGCGCTCGATCTCCCGGACCGTGACGGCCGCCTCGCGCCGGGCCGACTCCTCGGCCTCACGCAGGAGTTGGGCGTGCGCCTGCTCGGCGGAGAGCCCGGCGGCGCGTTCCAGCGCCTGCGCCCGGCGGGCCGCCAGCGCCTCGACCTCGCCCCGCGAACGCTCCAACTCGGCGGACCGCTCGGCGAGTTCGTCCTCCCGGCGACGCAGCCGACGCAGCTCCTCGGCCAGGACCTCCTCGCGCCGGGCGAGTTCGGCCCACTGGCGAGCGGTCTGTTCCTCGGCCTGCCGGCCGGCCCGCTGAACCTCGGCCAGGGCCTGCCGCCGCGCGGCCCGCAACCGCCCGATCACCACGGCCAGCACCGCGAGCACCAGCAGGACGGCGACGCCCGCCCCGACGATCGGCACCAGGGCGCCACCCGTGCCGGTGGCCGCCGAGATCCTCATCCGCCCCACTCCCCGTCCCCGCGCGGGCCGTCCCTGCACGGGCCGTCTCAGCGCGGGGCGCGTCCGGAAGCGGCCCCGCACTGAGTGCGAGGCTAGGTGCGGGTCACGAAAGGGTCAAGAGCAGCCCAGGTTCAGACCAAAGAACCCGCCGGGCCTCCGTTACTCCCACTCCACCGCCGACGGTTCGCCGGACGCCTCCTCCTCCAGCGCGCCGCGCACCACCCGGAAGGCCAGCCCCTCGGAATAGCCGCGCCGGGCCAGCATCCCGACCAGCCGCCGGGTGCGGACCTGCGGGTCCAGCCCCCGGGTGGACCGCAGCTTGCGCTCGACCAGCGCCCGGGCCGCGTCCGTCTCGTCGTCGTGGTCGAGCTGGGCGACGGCCTGCTCGACCAGGTCGGCGGCCACACCCTTGGTGCGCAGCTCCTGGGCCAGCGCCCGCCGGGACAGCCCCCGGACGGCGTGCCGGGACTCCACCCAGGCGGCGGCGAAGGCGGCGTCGTCGATCAGCCCGACCTCTTCCAGTCGGGTGAGCACCTCCTCCGCGACGTCCTCCGGGATCTCCCGCTTGCTCAGGGCGTCGGCGAGCTGCTTGCGGGACTTGGCCGCACCGGTGAGCAGCCGCAGGCAGATGTCCCGGGCGCGGCTCTCCGGATCGGTCTCCTCCTCGGCCCGCCTGCGGGAGTTACGGGCGGTGCCCTCCTCCTCGCCCGTCAGGCCCTCGGCGGAGCGCGCGCGCCGGCCGCGGGGGGGGCGGGCGGGGGGGGGGGGGGGCGCCCCCGGGGGGGGGGGGGGGGGGGGGCGCCCCCCCCCCCCCCGGCCCCGCCCCCCCCCCCCCGACCCGAATCCCGCCCCGCGGGCATGTCGCCGCCCGCGACCTCCGGCTCCCCGGCCAGCGCCGAGCGACGCCGACGGCGGCCGGTGGGCAATTCGGAGGCGGAGACCAGGCCGAGTGCCTCGACCGGCGTCACCTCCGGCTGCTCCCGGTCGAGAGCCGTTCCGGGCGCCGCGCCGCGCGCCACCCGGACCGGAGTCCGCTCGAACCGCGGCCGCGGCTCGGGTTCGGGCTCCGCGACCGCGGCGAACCAGTCCGGCGGCCCGTAGTCGTCGTCCTCGGGGGCCGCCGGGCCGCCGCCCACCATGTCGTCCTGCGTCAACGGCTCAGGCCTTGGCAGCCGCCGTCTTCTTCGCCGCGGCCGTCTTGGCGGCGGTCGCGGTGATCGGCTTCGCGGCGCCGTCGGCCACGACGGCCTCCGGCGCGGCCTCGGCCGGCTCCTCGGTCTTCGGGCCGATGCCGAGCTTGCCCTTGATCTTCCGCTCGATCTCGTCGGCGAGCTGCGGGTTGTCCCGCAGGAAGTTACGGGCGTTCTCCTTGCCCTGGCCGAGCTGGTCGCCCTCGTAGGTGTACCAGGCGCCGGACTTGCGGATGAACCCGTGCTCCACGCCCATGTCGATCAAGCCGCCCTCGCGGCTGATGCCGATGCCGTAGAGGATGTCGAACTCGGCCTGCTTGAACGGCGCGGCGACCTTGTTCTTGACGACCTTGACGCGGGTGCGGTTGCCGACCGCCTCGGTGCCGTCCTTCAGCGTCTCGATCCGGCGGATGTCCAGTCGAACCGAGGCGTAGAACTTCAGCGCCCGGCCACCGGTCGTGGTCTCCGGCGACCCGAACATCACGCCGATCTTCTCGCGCAGCTGGTTGATGAAGATCGCGGTGGTGTTCGACTGGTTCAGCGCACCGGCGATCTTGCGCAGCGCCTGGCTCATGAGGCGGGCCTGCAGACCGACGTGCGAGTCACCCATCTCGCCCTCGATCTCGGCACGCGGGACGAGGGCCGCGACCGAGTCGATGATCACCAGGTCGATCGCGCCGGAGCGGATCAGCATGTCGGTGATCTCCAGGGCCTGCTCACCGGTGTCCGGCTGGCTGACCAGCAGGGCGTCGGTGTCCACGCCGAGCTTCTTGGCGTACTCCGGGTCGAGCGCGTGCTCCGCGTCGACGAAGGCGACCGTGCCACCGGCCCGCTGGGCGTTGGCGGCCAGGTGCAGGGTCAGGGTGGTCTTACCGGAGGACTCGGGGCCGTAGATCTCGATCACTCGGCCGCGCGGGATGCCGCCGACCCCGAGGGCGACGTCCAGGGCGGTCGACCCGGTGGAGATCACCTCGACCGGCTCGTTCGCCTTCTCACCGAGGCGCATCACCGAGCCCTTGCCGAACTGCCGCTCGATCTGGGCGAGCGCGGTCTCCAGGGCCTTCTCGCGGTCCGTACCTGCCATGGCTTTTTCCCTCGGGTTCTGTGCTGTGCGCTTCATCGTCATCGACGCTAGCGCGTCCCACTGACAAACGAGCCCCACCCGGCTCCGCCTGTGGAAAACTCCTCGCCGGAGAGTACAAAGAACATCTGTTCGATTCAAGCCTCGCAGCTCCGAACACGCCGCGGGGCGGGTCGACCGGGTCACTCCCGGCCGCCCGCCCCGCACCCTCCGTCACTCGGCGTCGCCGCCGACCATCCGGCGCAGCCGTCTCGCCGCCTCCCGCCGCAGCTCCCGGCGGGCCCGCCGCTGCTCGCCCCGGTCGATCCGCGGATCGGTCGCCACCTCGTACCGCCGCACGTACGTCCCGACGAAGCCCTGCAGGGTCGCCGCCGCCGGGATCGCGATCAGCGCGCCCACCGCCCCCAGCAGCGCCGCCCCCGCGATCACCGCGCCGAAGGCCACCGCGGGGTGCACGTCCACCGTCCTGGCGGTGATCCTCGGGTGCAGCACGTAGTTCTCGATCTGCTGGTAGACCACCGTGAAGACGAGCACCCACAACGCGTCCACGGGCTCCACGGTCAGGGCGACCAGCACCGGCAGCGCACCCGCCAGGTACGTCCCGATGGTCGGCACGAACTGCGACATGACGCCGACCCAGATCGCCAGCGCGGCCGAGTACGGCAGGTCGATCAGCGCGAACATCACCCAGTGCCCGGCCGCCGACACCACCGCCAGCACCGCCCGGGAGTACAGGTAGCCCCCCGTCTTGGCCAGCGCGATCTCCCAGGCCCGCAGCACCTCCGCCTGCTTGGCGGGCGGCAGCAGCGAACACACCGTCCGCCGGACCCGCGGCCCCTCGGCGGTGAAGTAGAAGGTGAACAGCCCCACCGTGAACGTCTGGAACAGCCCGCCGATCAGCGTGGACGAGACGCCCCAGACGTTGTCCGCGGCCTGCTGGGCGTACCCCTCGATCGTCCCCGAGTCCTTCAGCAGCCGCTTCTGCAACTCACCCAGCGACAGTTCCTGGTGGAACGTCCGGTTGACCCAGCCCATCAGATTGTCGACCAGGTGCGGCATGTCCCCGGCGATTTTGGCCACCTGGTCCACCAACAGCGTGCCGAGCGCCGCGAGGAAGCCCACCACCGCCACCCCGACCGCCACGAACACCAGGAAGGTCCCCACCCCCCGGCGCACCCCCCGCGCCGCCATCCGGTCCACGGCCGGCTCCAGCGCCAACGAGAGGAAGAACGCCACCAACAACATCACGAACAGGTCGATCAGCTGCCGGAAGGCCCAGTCCGCGAGCTGGAACACCCCGACCAACACCAGGAACAACACCATCGCCCGGGGCACCCAGGGCGGCATCCCACCCCACAACACCCCATCGCGCCCCGCCCGTTCCCCCTCGGCACCCCGCAGGCGCTCCCGCTCTCCACTCGTAGTCACCCGAACAGTCTGGCCCACCACCCCCACCCCGACCGCTCAGCGCAGCAACGCCGAAACCCCCTGCGTCTCACACACCACCCGCCACACGTCCTTGGCCTCCCACCCCGCCTCCAACGCCTGCCGCACCGTCCGCCCACCCAACTCGCTCATCACATGATCAGACGCAAACGACTCCGCATACCCCTCCCCGAAGTGCGCATACATCCGTCGCCAGAACTCGGTCAGCCTCATACCCCCCAGTATCCCGGAGGCCCACCAAACCCCCCTCCCACGCCAACACCCCTCCCCGATCCACCGGCGCGCGGGCAACGCCCCGCGCCAACCACACCCCCCCCCCCCCCCCCCGGGGGGGGGGGCCCCGCCCCCCCCCCCCCCCCCCCCCCCCCCCCCCCCCCCCCCCCCGCGGGGGGGCGGGGGGGGCGGGGGGCGGACGAG
>NZ_JBIWPL010000028.1:0-114524 GCF_044768255.1 Kitasatospora sp. NPDC101157
TAGATCCGGACCGCCGACCCGCACGACGGGCCGCTGACCCCAGCGGCCCCGCACCACCCACACAGACGGGCGCCCCGCCCCGCCCGCCCCCGGGGGCCGCCCGCCCCGGGGGGGGCGGGGGGCGGGCCCACCACCGCATCCGGATCGGATCCCCCGGCACCCGTCGGCCGGCTCAGTGCCCGACCGCCACCTTGGCCGCCACGATGAGCAGGCCCAGAAGGAGGTTCACCACGCCCTCCACGGCCGCCTGGCCGGTGGAGGCGCCGGCCCGACGGGCACCCAGGGTCGCCCAGCCCACCTGCTGCGCCACGGCGACGCCGAGAGCCAGCCAGGCGCTGTCGCCCGTCCCGAGCCAGGGGCTGACCAACACCGCCAGGGCCGGGAGCGCGGACGCCTCGACGAGCGGCCACTCCTCCCGGCCGACCTCCCGCACCCGGTCCCACCGGACCCGGCGGGCGACCTCGCGCTCTCCCACCAGATGCGCGTAGACGTGGGCGACCCAGAAGACCAGCCCGGTGACCGCCAGCAGCACGATGAGCGACAGCCGCGGATGGGTTTCGTGCACTCCGGAGGCCGCGATCACGGAGGCGGCCAGCATCGAACCGTAGACCGCTCCGGCGTAGTCCGTCCGGTCGGCGGTTCCCACCGGGGCCGGCCCGCGGGCGGTTGGAGGACGGCTGCGGGGCGTGGACACGATGCGCCTCCTCCCGTCCCCGTCCGGGGACGACCGTTGAACCCGCTCGGCCCATGATCACCCGTTCCCCGGCACGCCGCCTCCGCTCCGGCAGGTGAGCGGGCCCCGTCGCCGCCCGCCGCGACGCCGCCCACGCCCCGCGCGGAGCCCTGCCGCCCGGCGTTGCCCGCTCACCCCGACCGGGTGATCCCCCTCCGGCGAGCCGGGGCGCAGCCTGGACCCACGGGGAATCGGCGAGGCCCCGTGCAGCACGCGAGAGAAGGACTCCCATGCGCTACGAGTTCCGCATCGCCGGGGCGATGTCAGGACGGACCGTCCGCGAGGCTTTTCCGGAGCTGGAGAGCGTGTTCGTTCCGGACCAGACGCTGCTGTTCGGCCCCGTCACGGACGAGGCCCACCTCTACGGCCTGCTGAGCCGGTTCCAGGCGCTCGGGCTGCACGTCATGGAGTTCCGCCGGCTGCCCGAGCCGGGGGCGCTCCGCTGGCCGGGGAGCTGAAGACCACCGGCACCGGGACGGGTCGCGCCGGCCACGCCGGTCGCGCCGTACAGCAGCCCGCCCGGGGTGCCGCCCGGCGACCCGTCGCCGAGGCTGGAACGGTGGACGGTCCGCGGCGCCGGGTCGCCGGCCGTACCTCGGCGGCCCGGCCGCCGGCATCGACCGAGGGGAGAGCGCAGTGGCGCAGCAGCGTGGTGAGCCGACCCGCGCTGACCGGTTCCGCGCCAGGTCGGCCCGGCTACTGGGGCGGACGGCCGACCTACGCGACGCGCCGTTCCTGCGCCGGCTGGCGGCCCAGCTGATCCACATCCACGTCCTGGACACCGCCACCCGGCTCGCCGCGCAGACGTTCCTGACGGCCATCCCGGTGCTGTTCGTGCTGGCCGCCTTCCTGCCCCAGGGGGCGCGCAGCAGCGCCGCCGACTCGCTGCGGACCGTCCTGGGCCTCCACGGCAGCTCGCTCGACGACGTCAAGCGGGCGCTCCAGCCCGTCGGCAAGGAGGCGACCACGGATGCCTTCGGCGGCATCGGCATCCTGGTGACCGTGCTCTCGGCCACGAGTTGCAGCCGCATCCTGCAGCGCCTGTGCGAGCGGACTTGGCACCTGCCCCACCTCTCCGGGCGGTTGGCGGCCTGGCGATGGCTCGCCTGGCTGCTGGTGTGGATCACCGCGCTGGTCCTCCAGGGAAAGGTGCGGAACGGATTCGGCGGGGGCGAGGCCCTCGGGATCGTCCTCTACGTGATCACGGCCGGGCTGCTCTGGCTGTGGACGCAGCACCTTCTGCTCGGCGGGCGGGTCCCCTGGCTCCCGTTGGTCCCGGGGGCCCTGCTGACCAGTGCCGGCCTGACCGCGCTCGCCTGGGCGTCGCAGCTCTACGTTCCCCGCTCGCTGAACCGCAGCATCGACCAGTTCGGCCCGCTCGGTCTGGTCTTCACCCTGCTCAGCTGGCTGATCGTGGTCTTCACGGCCGTCACGCTCGGTATCGGCATCGGCTACGTGGTGGCCGGCCAGGGCTGGCTGGCCAGGCTCCTGGGCACCCCTGAGCCGACCGGGGAGGACGAGGGCTAGGACCCCCCGTACGGTCGGGAGGCGCGGACCGGGTGGCCCCCCTGGGAGGATTTGTCGGCCCTTTTGCCGAGCCGGGGGAAGTCGGAAACGATGGGAGTCGTCACACATGTGCGTCGTCGGCGCGCCATGACCCCCCGAAGGTGAAGACCATGGCCTCCAGTCCAGCGGCCAGGAGGCAGTACCGCCCGGTGGACGGTCCCCGCGGTGACGCCGGGCCGTCGTCCCGGATACCCGGCGGCGACCCGGTGCTCGCGGCTCGGTTCGCGGTGCCCGCGACGCCGGAGACCTTCGTTCGCCGGCAGCGCCTGGTCGACCGGCTCGTCGACGGCCCGCCGACGCCCCTGCTGCTGGTGACCGGACCGGCGGGTGCAGGGAAGACCCTGCTCGTCGCCGACTGGGTCGCCACGGAACGACTGCCCGGTCCGGTGGCCTGGCTCACCGTCGAGCACGAGGACAACGCGCCGGGGGTCTTCTGGGCCTACCTGCTGGAAGCGCTCCGGCACCACGGCGTCGCCCTGCCGGCCGGCATCGGCAGTCCGGCCCGGGCCCACGAGGTCGACCACTCCCTGCTGGCCCGGCTGGCCGCCCACCTGAGCGTCCGGGACGAGCCCGTCGTCCTCGTGCTCGACGAGTTCGAGCAGGTGTCCTCCGCGGAGGTGGCCTCCGGTCTGCACTTCCTGCTCGGCCACGCGGGCCCCGGTCTGCGCCTGGCCCTGCTCAGCCGGACGGAGCCGCTCCTGCCGATCCACCGCTACCGGGTGTCCGGCAGCGTGACCGAGATCAGGGCCGCCGACCTGGCCTTCCGGCCCGACGAGGCCTCCGTGCTGCTGCACCGGCACGGGCTCGCGCTGTCCGCCGGGAGCGTGCGCGCCCTGACCGAGCGGACCGGTGGCTGGGCCGCCGGCCTGCGGCTGTTGGCACTGGCCGCCCAGGGCGCCGCCGATCCCGCGGCGTACCTGGCGGAGTTCGAGGCCGGGCAGAGCACGGTCGCGGACTTCCTGCTCGCCGAGGTCCTCGACACCCAACCGGTCGAGAGCCAGGACTTCCTCCTGCGGACGAGTGTCCTGGACCGGATCCACCCGGACCTCGCCGACGCCCTGACCGGGCGTCCGGACGGTGCGCGGACCTTGTCGGCGCTCTCCCGGGCCAACGCCTTCGTGGAGCCCGTCGGACACTCCTGGTACCGGTGCCACCCGCTCTTCTCCGAGATCCTGCGCATCCACCTGGGAGCCCGGAGCCCGGGGCTGGAACGGGAACTCCACCGCAGGGCCGCCCGGTGGCTGGCCGGGGCGGGGCAGCTGACGGAGGCGCTTCCGCACGCCGCGGCGGCCGGTGACTGGGAGTTCGCCGCGACGCAGGTGGTCGATCAACTGGCCATCGGTCGGCTGTTCACCGGCCGGGACGCGGAGCGGTTGGAGCGGCTGTTCGCCACGATGGCCCCCGACGCCCAGGGGCCGGCCGCCGAACTGGTCCGGGCGGCCTGTGACCTCACCCGGTACGACGTGGACAAGGGTGCCGAACACCTCCGGCGCGCGGAGGCGCTCCTCGCCGAACACCAGGGCGAGGACGACTCGGCGGCCCTGTTCACCGTGGCCCAGCTGCGGGTGCTGGCAGCTCGGCTGGCCGGCTCGGCCGACCAGGCCCGGGCTGCCGCCGAACAGGCCGAACAGCTCCAGGAGTTGGTGCCGCAGGACCTGGTGGCGGGGCACCCGGAGCTGTCCACGCTGCGGATGAACGACCTCGGCTCGGCGCTTCTCTGGGAAGGCAGTCTCGGCGACGCGAGTGCGGCGCTGGCTGCGGCAGCGAGGACGCCCGAGGGGGCCACCACGGCCGGTCCGCGCCACGAGGCGCTCGCCCGCCTCGCCCTGATCGAACTGCTGCACGGCCGGCCGGGGCGGTCGGAGGCCCGTCTGCGGAGGGCCGCGGCCGAAGCCGAACGCGCCGGCCTGCCGCCGGTCTCCCGCACCGGCGTCGGTCAGCTGGTGTCCGCCACGCTCGCCGTCGACCGGGACGACCTGCCGACGGCCCGCGCGGCGCTCGACCGGGCGGCCAGGTCGGCCGCCGCCCGGTACGATCCCGCGGTCGCCGCCGTCCTGGCGATCGTCCGGGCGAGGATCCTGCTGGCCGACGGCCGGGCCCGGGCGGCCCTGGACGCGCTCGACCGGGTGGACCAAGGCCGCCCTCCGACGGCCGGACCACTGCCTGCCTGGGTGACGGAGGGCGCGGCCGTGGTCGGTTCGGCCGCGCACCTCGCCGACGGCGATCCGGCCGCCGCCCTGGCGGTACTGGACCAGGACGGTGCCGGGGGACCGGACTGCGCCATCGCGGCGGCCCGTGCCCATCTCGCGGCCGGGGACGGCCCGAGCGCCCGCCGGGCCCTGGACGCGATCCCCGACCGGGACGGCCACGGACCGGCGGTCACCGTCCGGGTGTTGCTGGCCAGGGCACAGGTCGCAGCGGCCCTGGGCGACGAGGCCGGCGCCCGGCGGCTGCTCACCCGCGCCCTCGCGGTCGCCCGGTCCGAACAGGTGGTCCGACCGTTCCGGGAGGCCGGCCCGTGGCTGCGGCGGCTGCTACGGGCCCGGCCGGCGCCGGTGGACGCCCACGACTGGCTGCCCCCCGACCTCCTCCCGGGGTCGCAGGGGCCGCCGGGGGCGGCGGGCGGTGACGACCCGGTGCCGGACCCGCCCGTCGAGCCGTTGAGCGACCGGGAGACCGAGGTCCTGGAGGCCGCCGCACGGCTGCTCTCCACCGAGGAGATCGCCGCCGAACTGTTCCTCTCGGTGAACACGGTCAAGACGCACCTCAAGAGCATCAACCGGAAGCTCGCGGTCTCCGGGCGCAGCAGGGCCGTCCGTCGGGCCCGTGAACTGCGGCTGATCTGACCGCGTCCATCGGGGGGCGGACGCAGCCGGGTGCTCAGTGGCGGGAGCGCAGCCAGTGCCAGCCGGTCACCACCGCGCTCGCACCCAGCAGGACGAGGAACACGGCGAGCCAGGAGTTGCCGGCGACCCGCGCTCCGGTGAGCAGCACGACGAGCACCCCGCCCACCGTCGCCGCGCACGCCAGCACGGTCCGCAGCACGACCAGGAGCAGTCCGGGGCGCAGCACGGACCGGTCACGGTCCCGGACCGGCACGGGCCCGCCGCCCTCCGACCCGAGCAGGGCGAGGGTACGGTCCGCGAGCCGGTCGGTGGCGCGACGGTACATCTCGGCGCAGGCGGGCACCCAGACGAACGGCACCACCGTCCCGATGACCAGCAGCCCCCCGATGCCGGCCCAGCCGAGCCACTTGCGAACCCGGCTCCGGGCCGGGTCGTCCGGCGCCACCAGGCCGATCAGGTAGGCCTGGCGGCGGACGAGGGCGAGCCAGGAGGCTTTGCCGCCCTCGTCGGCCGGACCCCGGGTCGCCTCCCGCAGGGCCGCCCTGGCCTTCGCACGCGTCGGGTGGACGCCCTGGACCAGCAGGATCTCCACCGCCGCCTCCTGGTCACACGGATCGCGGCCGGCCAGGGCGCCCAGCTCCAGCACCATCCGCAGCTGGGCGAGCAGTGCGCCGATGAACGCGACCGGCAGCAGGAGCACGAAGGGGCCGCCGAGGAACGAGCCGTCCACCACGGAGCGGCGCACGCCCCGCCCGATCACCTCCTCGACGCTCCCGCCCGGCGGGGTCCCGGTCCGTTCCGCTCCGCGCGCCCGCACCATCGTGTCGGCCACCTGGGGGCCCAGGAACTCCACCGTGAAGGCGGCCAGCCGCTCGGGCATGCGGACAGGGTCCGCCCGAACCGTCCTCAGCAGGTCGCCCAGGCCGGGCCGTCGCCGCTGCGCGCTCTCCGCTCCGCCCATCAGTCGCCAGAATAGTCCCGCCGCTGAGGGGCCGCCCCGGGCGCGGAACTCACCCGGGGCGGGTGATGCCCCGCCGGGCCGCAGAGCGGTACACCGGCGATAGACCGCGTCTGCCACGGAGTTCGGGGCAGACCATCGATGTCAGGAGGCCCCCGGTGGACTACCCGTTGCTCAACATCTTCTTCACGACCATGTGGATCTTCCTGTGGATCATGTGGTTCTTCCTCCTGTTCCGAGTCTTCGGAGACCTCTTCCGGGACGACGCCCTGAGCGGCTGGGCCAAGGCCGGCTGGAGCGTGTTCGTGCTCGTCCTGCCGTTCCTCGGTGTGTTCGTCTACCTGATCGCCAGGGGCAAGGGCATGGGGAAGCGCGAGTACCAGGAGGCTGCCGAGGCGGAGCAGGAGTTCCGCACCTACATCCGGGACGCCGCCGGCACCACCACCGCGCCCACCGACCACGTCGCCGAACTTTCGCGGCTCGCCGACCTCAAGAACCACGGCGACATCACCGAGGCCGAGTACCAGCGCGCCAAGGAGCTCGTCCTCACCTGACACGCCCCTCGACAGCGCCCCCAGGCCCGGTGGTCCCCGACCGCCGGGCCGGTCGCGCCGCTCCGGCCTCCGCGTCGACGACGGCACCGGCACCGCCGGACGCCGGGCGTTCGCGGCCCCGAGGCGTCCCCGCCGCGACCCGTCCGCTGCGACCGGTGCAATTCCTGTCGAGCACCTGCCAATATATCCGACGAGCTATCACCCATTGTCACGAAAATGGGCCGGACGCGCGTGAATAATGACCTTCAGCCATCACGAGAAAGATGATCAACGGGTGGCCGATGCAATCTTCGGAGCGCGTTGCTCCGCCCGTTGACAGCGGTCTGAAGCACATGCAAATCTGTCGAGGCGTCAGTCGGGTGAATGATCGGTCGGGCGACCGGCACGGCCTGGTCACTGCTTTTTCGTTCCCCGTCCGCCGTCCACCGCCGTGCGGATACCTGCCGCATTGTGCGGATAAAGAGCTCCCGAGAAATCGGGCGCACCGGCCCTCCCCTGTGGCCGGTGAAGCACAGGAGAGAAGGAGAACAGCATGAAGAAGATCGCCGTTCGCAAGGCCGGCACCGTCCGGCTGACCTCGGCCGCCGCCTCCGCGTACTGCTGCGGCACCGGCCCCGTCCTGGCCTGACCAGTGCAGTGAGCGCCATCTGAAGTCCGGTGACCCACCGGGCGGTTCGCGGGTGGCGCCGCAGGCCGGCCCGGGGCTCGCTCTCATCGAGCCCCGGGCCGGCCACCAGGATACCCGGCGACCGTGGGGAAGAGATGGACCCGGCTTCTGTGGATCTCGACAAACCGCTCCGAGTTCACCCGTTGACCTATCTCGAAGAGGGCGACGAGGTCACCGTCGGGCGAGCTGACATCAATTCTTACGGCCTTTTCCCGGTGGATGGCGCGGCATTGCTCAAACACCTTGAAGAGGGCCATTCACCGAACGAGTCGGCGCGCTGGTACGCCGAGCAGTTCGGCGACCAGGTGGACATCATCGAATTCCTCGAAGTGCTGGAGGAATTCGAGATGCTGGTAAAGGACGGCGAGGAGTCCGCCGAAGTCGCGCCGGTGCGCTGGCAGCGGCTCGGGCGCGCGCTCTTCTCCCCTGCCGCCTGGGTGGGCTACGCCCTTCTCGTCGGCGCCGGGGCGGTCGCGATGGCCCGGGACCACAGTCTGGTGCCGACCTATCAGCACCTTTTCTTCACGCGTTCCTCGCTCGTTCTGCTCACGCTCGGAATCGTGCTCGGCCAGGTGCCGTGGATTCTGCTGCACGAGGCCTTCCACGCCCTCGCCGGACGGCGAATCGGGCTGAACTCGACCCTACGAATCGGTCGCCGGTTCTACTACGTGGTTTTCGTGACCTCGCTGGACGGACTCGTCGCGGTGCCGCGCCGAAAGCGGTACCTGCCGATGCTCGCCGGCATGGTGCTGGACGTCCTGGCGGTCGCCGCGCTCACCCTGGCGGCCGCTCCGCTGCGGTCGGCGGGCGGCGCGGGCGGACTGATCGGCAAGCTCCTGCTGTCGATGGCCTTCGGCGTGGTGCTGCGGTTCGCCTGGCAGTTCTACTTCTTCCTGCGCACCGACCTGTACTACCTCGCCACCACCGTGCTGGGCTGCAACGACCTGCAGACCGTCGCCCGCCAGCTGATGGCCAACCGGGTGAACGCCCTGCTCGGGCGGCGCGAGAAACTGGTGGACGAGGCCGACTGGCACCCGCGCGACGCGGCCGTCGCCCGCTGGTACTCCTGGCTGATGGTCACCGGGTACGCGGTGCTGACCGTCCTGCTGGTCACCGCCGTCGTGCCGGCCGCGATCAGCGTCACCCGGCTCGCCCTGCACAAGCTGGGCGCGGACCTGTCGCCGCTGAACATCCTCGACGTGTGCCTCTTCCTGGTGCTCAACTTCGGCGAGCTGGTGCTGGCCGGAGTCCTGGCGCTCCGTCAGTACCGCCGCCGCGAGCGGCCGACCGCCGCCTAGGGCCCGGTCCGAGGCAACCCGCCCAGCCTGACCGCCGCCCGGCCGCACCCGGCGGCCCACTCGACGACCGCCCGACGACCCGCCCGACGACCCGACCGACGGGCGCGGCGCCCACGGCGCCGCCCCGTCGGCCCACCCCGGTGCCACCCCGTCGGCGCACGGAGGAGAGACCCCATGGACGACGCACTTCCCCGTCACCGCTGGATCCTCGGCGGCCTGCGGGCGGACCGGGCCGCACTGGCGGCCGCGCCGGAGCTGCCCGCCGCGCTGCTCCCGCCGGTGGACGCCCATCGCAACCTGCGCGGCCCGTTCACCGCCGCCGGCACCCTGGCCCGCGCCCTGGTACCCGGCGCGCTGCGCCGGGATCCGGCCACCGTACGCCGCTTTGACATCGAACTCCTCTCGGTGGCACCGGAGTTGAGCGCGATCCTGCCCAACTCCCGGGAGACGCTGACCTCGATGGCGATCCCGGCCGAGCGGACCAGGTTCTACGCCCGGCTGCGCACCCGGCGGATCTCGCACGGCCTGGTCGAGTTCCTGCACACCTGCCTGCCGGCCGGCGAACCGCGCACCCTGGTGGTGGAGAGCGTCGACCAGGCCGAGCACACCGACCTGGAGTTCCTGGCCGCCCTGGTCCGCCGCACCGACCCGGCCCGGCTCCGGATCGTCCTCTGCTCGGCGGGCGACGGCCTGCCGGACGAGCAGCTGCTGGCCGAACTGCGCGCCCACACCGAGCCGGTGACTGCGGTCGCCGCCGATCCGGACCCGGCGGAGCCGGCCGACGCCTGGGCGTACGTCGCCTCGGACTGCACCAGCGACGTCCCCGCCCAGCGGTCCGCCTACGCGGCGCTGGACGCGAGCGCCCGCGCCGCCCTGCACGACCGGCGGGCCGCCGAACTGGCCGCGCTGGACGAGCAGTCGCTGCGCCTGGGCGCGATCCCGTACCACCTGGAACACGGCGGCGATCCGGCCGGCGCGGGCGTCAAGGCGCTGTACGCGGCCCAGGACCACTGCGTCTGCATCGGCTTCTACGAGGCCACCGTCGACTACGGGCGGCGCGGGCTGGCGCTGGTCGATCCCCGCGAGTCGGAGGCGCAGTGGTGGGCCACCGCGCTGGAGCTCGGCCTGGCGCTCTCCATCCTGTCCCGCACCCACGAGGCGATGGCGCTGTACGACGAGGCCCGGCTGGTGTCCACCCGCCCGGCCGTCCACATGGCGGCGGCCTACTCGACGGCGATGCTCTACACCCGGCACAACGAGCCCGAGGAGCGCGACGAACGGAAGGCCAAGTCCTGGCTCAACTCGGCGATCGCCACGGCCTCGCTGCTGGAGGACCGAAGCGAGCGGGCCTTCCAGAGCGCGTTCTACAAGAACGGCAAGGCGCTGGTCGAGGTCAACCTCGGCGACCTGAACGAGGCCCTCCGACTGGTGGACGAGTGCGTGGCCAGCCTGGACGAGCTGCTCACCCCGGACGAACACCGACTGCACAGGTCGGTGCTCAAGAACAACCGGGCCCGGGTGTACTCCGCTCTCGGGCGCCTCGACGAGGCGCTGGCCGACTACGCCGTCGTGATCGAGCAGGACCCGAACCACGCCGAGCACTACCTGGAGCGCGGCAACATCCTGCGCCGCCTCGGCCGCCCGGCGGAGGCCGCCGCCGACTACCGGCGGGCCATCGAGCTCTCGCCGCCCTTCCCGGAGATCTACTACAACCGGGGCGACCTGCTGCTCGGCGAGGGCGACACCGAGGGCGCACTGGCGGACTTCAGCTACGTCCTGGAGCTGGAGCCGGACTTCGTCGACGCGTACGTCAACCGGGCCGGCATCCACCTGGAGGCGGGCGACCTGGCGGCGGCCGAGCAGGACGCCCGGGCCGGGCTGCGCACCGATCCGGACAACCCCTACCTGCACGCGGTGCTCGGACAGGTGCAGGCCGAACGGGAGGAGTACCGGGCGGCCCGGGAGTCCTTCGACCGGGCGGTGGCGGCCGACCCCGACATGGTCACGGCGCTCTCCGGACGGGCCACCGTCGCCTACCAGACCGGCAACCTGCCCGCCGCGCTCGCCGATCTGACGCACGCCGTGGAGCTGGAACCGGACGACCCGGCGCTGCGCTACAACCGGGCCTTCGTCTACCAGGACACCGGCCGCTGGGACGAGGCGCTGGCGGACCTCGGCGCGGCCTCCGCGCTGGCCCCCGAGGACGAGGACATCACCTCGGCGCTGGAGGCCTGCCGCCGGAAGGCGGCCTCGGCGCGATGAGCGCGGCCGACGGCGACGCCCGGCACCGGCCGCTGCGGGAGGTGCTCGGCCGCTACGCCACCGGCGTCGCGGTCGTCACCACCCGGCATCGCGGCCGGCCCGCCGGACTGACCGTCAACTCCTTCACCTCGGTGTCGCTGGACCCGCCGCTGGTGCTCTGGTGCCTGAACCGCTCCTCCGCCAGCCGGGCGGCCTTCACCCTGGGCACGCACTTCGCCGTCCACGTGCTGGCCGCCGACCAGCGCGAGCTGGCGGTCCGTTTCGCGGGGCCCGGCGACCGCTTCGAGCGGCTGCGGCAGCTGCCGGGGCCGTACGGGGTGCCGCTGCTGGAAGGGGTCGTCGCCACCCTGGTGTGCCGCCGCGAGCGGGTGATCACCGCCGGGGACCACGTGATCCTGACCGGCACCGTGCTGGACCACCGGTCGGAGCCGGGCCCGCCGCTGCTCTTCCTGGACGGCCGGCTCCGGGCGGCCCCCGCGGCCCCGCCGCGGAGCGCGGTGAGCGGCGCGGCCCCCGGCGTCTCCTGACAGGACTCCGACCTGCGCCTTCCGTCCACCGCAGACGGGAAGCCGGGCGCCCCGGGCGGACTCCGGCGCCAGGTGCGGACCTCACCGGACCGTGACGGGCGGGTGTCGAACTCAGTGAGGTCGAGGCGGTGGTCGCAGCCGCTCCCGGCATCGCCCACGCCGCCGTGGCCCTGAGGTCCGACGGTCCGGGCGGCGGCAAGCGGCTGGTCGGGCACGTGGTCCCGGGACGATTCCGATCGGCAGCCTCCTCGGGGGAGCCCTGGGCACCGTCCTCGGCGACCGCGGCGCCCTGTGGCTCCTGTACACGGGCAACGCGCTCTGCGCCCTGCTCCTCCTCACCGGCCCCCTGCGCAGCCGACGGGAACTGCCGGTGCCCTGAGGCGGAGCGGCACGCCCTCAACGCCTGCGGCGCCACCCGGGGCAGCTTCCACCCGGACGTGCCGGCCAGGCCGTCCCCGGGCCCTGGTGCACCAGCCCGCCGTGGCGAGGCAGGCGGTTGCCCTCGCCGGGTCGAAGGCGTTCCCGGCGGTGCGCCGGTCATCGGGCGTCCGGTGACCGGCGCGGAGGACGGGGCAGGAAGCTGCTGGTGCGGGCGACGTAGGCGTCCCAGCCCGGCTTGGTGGAGCCGAGTTGGCGCTCCAGCAGGGGCTTGCCGCTGCCGAAGGCGAGCAGGTAGGTCATCAGGACCGGGCTGAGGACGAAAGCCCAGCCAACCGGCTCGGACGCCACGAGCAGGAACGGGGCCCACCAGACGCAGGCGTCGCCGAAGTAGTTGGGGTGGCGGGTCCAGGCCCACAGTCCGCGGTCCATGATCCGGCTGCGGTTGGCCGCATCGGCCTTGAACCGGGCGAGCTGCCAGTCGCCCACGGTCTCGAAGAACATCCCGACCGCCCACAGGGCCACCGCGGCGAGGGTCAGGGGGCCGAGCCCGGCGGTCAGGTACTGGGCGGCCTGGACCGGGAGCGAGACGAACCAGACGATCGCGGCCTGCAGCAGGTAGACCATGCGCAGTGCGTAGAGGTCGCGGCGTCCGCCGGGGGCCTTGGCGAGCATCCGGTCGTAGCGCGGGTCCTCGCCGTGGCCGCGCGAGCGCGACCAGATGTGGGCCGACAGGCGCAGCCCCCACACCGTGACCAGGATCGTGACGAGCAGGCGCCGTGCGAGGTCCCCGTGACCGGCCGAGAGGACGCAGCCGGTCCAGGCCACGGCCGTGAAGGCCAGGCCCCAGGCGACGTCGACGCCGCGGTGGCGGCCGGTGTGCACGCCCACCGCGAACGCGGCCAGCAGGACGGCCAGCGCCGCCCCGGCCGTGGCGGCGAGGTTGACGGCGAACGCTGCGGCGTTCACGCCGGCCCCTGGTACCAGTCGGCCGGCGTGGCGGGGGCACCGCTCACGCCGTCCTGGCTCGGCCGCACCGCCAGGATCTGGTCCACCCCCATCCGGCGCTCGGCGAACGCCAGTGAGCTGCCGGCCATGTAGAGCTGCCACAGCCGCACCGCCGGCTCGCCGACCAGATCCGTGAACTCGCCGCGGCGTTCACGCAGGTTGTCGTACCAGGCGTCGATGGTGCGGGCGTAGTGCTCGCGCAGCGCCTCGACGTTGAGCACCTCCAGGCCCGCCTCCTCCAGCAGGGCGACGGTCCGGCCGACCGGCCGCATCGACATGTCGGGAGTGATGTAGTTCTCGATGAACGCTCCGCCGCCGGGCGCCACCGCACGACGCGACATCTGCTGCACCATCAGCCGCCCGCGCGGCTGGAGCAGGTCGTGCAGGCGCCGGGCGAAGGCGGGGTACAGCTGGTCACCGACGTGCTCGCCCATCTCGACGCAGCTGATCGCGTCGAACCGGCCGTCGGCGATCTCCCGGTAGTCGCGCAGCAGCACACTCACCCGCTCGCCCAGGCCCGCGGCCTCGACGGCGGCGGTGGCGAAGGCGTGCTGCTCCCTGGAGAGGGTGACGGCGGTGACCTGGGCGCCGAAGGCACGGGCGGCGTGCACGGCCAGCGCCCCCCAGCCACAGCCGACATCGAGCAGGCGGCTGCCGGGTTGCAGGTCCAGCTTGCGGCAGATCAGGTCGAACTTGGCCTCCTGGGCAGTCTGCAGGCTGTCGCTCTCGGGCGTCCAGTAGGCGCAGGAGTAGGCCATCGCCGGGCCGAGCAGCAGGGCGTAGAACTCGTTGGACAGGTCGTAGTGGTGGCTGATCACCGCACGGTCGCGGGCGCGGCTGTGCACGGCGCCCCCGACCCGGGCCCGGCCGCCGGGCGGGACGGGTCGCGGACCGAGGGCACCCAGGCGTGCGGCGCCGGCGAGCAGCTTCGCCCAGTCCCGCAGGCCGGGGCGCACCGGGCCGTGTCCGGCCAGCGCGGCCCGCGCCTTCGACAGCGTGGGCCTCAACTCGCCGTCGACGTCGAGGTCGCCGCTGATGTAGGCGTCGGCCAGACCGAGTTCGCCGGGCTGCCAGAGCAGGCGGCGCAGCGCGCGCCGGTTGCGCAGGACCACGGTCGGGGCGCCGGCGGGGCCGGCGGTCGAGCCGTCCCACGCCTGGATCCGGAACGGCAGTGGTTGGCCGAGCAGGTCGGTGAGCAGGCCGGCGAGGCGGGTGGCGGGGGTCATCGGGTCGGCTCCGGGCGGGTGAGGAGGATCTGCTGGACGTCGAGGTAGCCGACGGCGAACCCGGCCTCGGAGTAGGCCAGGTACAGCTCCCACATCCGCTGGAACACCTGGTCGAAGCCGAGCGCGGAGACCTCGTCGGCCCGTTCGGTGAAGCGCTCGCGCCACAGCCGGAGGGTCTGGGCGTAGTGCGGGCCGAAGGAGTCGCAGGCCGCCACGCGCAGGCCGGTGTGCCGTGCGGTGGCCTGGCGGATGGCCTCGGTGGAGGGGATCTGGCCGCCGGGGAAGATGTACTTGAGGATCCAGGTGTAGGTGCCGCTGCTGGCCAGCATCCGCTCGTGCGGCATGGTGATGGCCTGCAGTGCCGCCCGCCCGCCCGGAGCCAGGACACGGTCGATCGTGGCGAAGTAGACGGGCCAGAACGGCCGGCCGACCGCCTCGATCATCTCCACGCTCACCACCGCGTCGAACTCGCCCTCGGCGGCTCGGTAGTCGCACAGCCGCACCTCGGCCCGGTCCGCGAACCCGGCCGCGGCGATCCGGCGCCGGGCCAGCGCCAGCTGTTCCTCGGACAGGGTGAGGCTGACCACCCGCGCGCCGCGCGCGGCCGCGCGGATCGCCAGTTCGCCCCAACCGGTGCCGATCTCCAGTACCCGGCTGCCCGCCTCGACCCCGGCGAGGTCCAGCAGCCGGTCGATCTTGCGGTGCTGGGCCTGCGCGAGGTTCTCCCAGGAGGCGACGGGTGCGCCGGCGGGGTCGGTGGGGAAGAGGGCCGAGGAGTAGGACAGGGTGGGGTCGAGGAACAGCGCGAACAGCTCGTTGGACAGGTCGTAGTGCCGGTGGATGTTCGTGCGCGCGTTGTCGGGCGTGCTCAGCTCCCCGGCCGGCGACCGCTTCACGTACAGGCGGCGCAGCCACTGGGCGCCGGTGGGCACCAGCGTCTCGGGGGCGGTCGCCAGCTCGGTGAGCAGCCCGACCAGGTCGGGCGAGTCCCACTCGCCGGCCTGGTAGGACTCCCCGAAGCCGATCAGCCCGCTCATCCCCACCCGGTGGAAGAACGCGCCGGGCCGGTGCAGGCGCAGCACCGGCGCCCCGGCCGGGGCGGGTTCGAGGAACCGTCCTTTCGGCAGCTCGACCCGAAGGCCTCGCCTGCGGGCGATGCGGCGCAGCAACCTGCGGGCCACCGCCGCCTTGAGCGGTGTGCGGGGTACGCGGGCCACGTCGGGCCAGTGCTGCGGATCGGCCGTCGCGGACGCGTCGGGTGCGAGGGCTTCAACGTGCGTGGTCATGGCGGCAGGTCCTGTTCGAGGGGGTGCGGTCTGGGCGGGGGTGAACGGGCAGACCGCGCAGCCACAGCCGCACGCCCTGGTAGCGGATGTGGGCGCTGACCGCGAGGGTGGACAGCGGGTGGGTCGCGGCGGCCCGCAGCAGTGTGGTGCCGCGGGCGGGTCGGCGGGTGCCGCGTACGGTCGCCGTGAACGGGCGGCCGCCTGCGCGTTCCAGCTGGACGGTGAGGGCCAGCCGTTCACCCGGCACGGGCAGGGACATCCGGTAGTGCCCGTCGACGGGGAAGAACGGGGAGACGTAGAACTCCTTGGCCGCCCGTGCACGGCCGCGCTCGTCGGGGTGCAGGAGGTAGCGGTGGCGCTGGCCGTAGGTGTTGTGGACCTCGGCGACCGTGCACACTGCCCGGCCCTGGCGGTCGTAGCACCAGTAGACCGTCAGCGGGTTGAAGACGTACCCCAGCGAGCGGGCGTGAGCGAGCATCAGGACCCGCCCGCCCGCGAGGTCGACGCCCACCGAGTCGAGGTAGCGGTCCAGATCCTCCCGGAGCGACCGGCCCGGCCCGGCGGTGCGGCCGCCGGCGGGGAAGGAGGCCAGGAGGCGCAGCGGCCGCGGCAGGCGCGGGGGCCGGTCCAGGTCGGTCAACCACAGGTAGGTGCGGTGGCGGAAGGCGTGGTGCACCGGAGCGGTGCGCCCGTGGCTGATCCGGCACTCGTACAGGGCGGCGCCCCACGGGCCCGGCAGAGCGGGAGCCGTCGGCGGTGCCGGGGCGTGCGGGGCGGCGGTGATGGCGCGTTGGGCGTGCGGGGCGGCGGTCATGGCGCGCTCACCCCGGCCCCCAGCAGCGCGTGGGCGGCCACGAGGCCGGAGCGGCAGCCGTCCTCGTGGAAGCCCCAGCCGTGGTAGGCGCCGGCGAACGCGGTGCGCCCGCGGCTGAGTTCGGGCAGGCGACCCTGGGCGGCGACGCTCTCGCGGGTGTAGATCGGGTGCTCGTACACGGTGCGGGAGACGACGTGCTCGGCCGGCACCGGCCGGTCGGGGTCCTCGTTGAGCGTCACCAGGTAGTGCTCCGCGGTGTCGAGGCCCAGCAGGCGGTTGAGGTGGTAGCTGACCCGCACGCCCGCGGCACTGTCACCGCACCCCGCGGTCCGGTAGTTCCACGAGCCCCGGGCCCGGGCGGCCCGGGGCAGGTGGGAGGCGTCGCGGTGCAGCACGGTGGGGTTGACGGAGTAGCGGAAGACACCCAGGACCTCGCGCTCGGCCGGGGTGGGGTCGGCCAGCAGCCCGAGGGCCTGGTCGGCGTGGGTGGCGATCACGACCGCGTCGACCTCGGTGCTCCGGCCGTCCTGCGTGGTCACCGTGACGCCGTCGTCGTGGCGGGTGACGGCCCGCACCGGCGCCCTGCGGTGCACCGCGGTCAGTTGCTCGGCGATCCTCGCCACGTAGGTCTGCGAGCCGCCGACCACGGTGCGCCAGGTCGGTGATCCCGTGACGGAGAGCATGCCGTGGTTGGCCAGGAACGCGAACAGGTAGCGTGCCGGGTACTCGCCCGTCCGGTCCGGTGCGCACGACCAGACCGCCGCCACCACCGGCGTCATGAAGTGCTCGACGAAGTAGCGGGAGAACCCGCCCGCCGCCAGGAACTCGCCCAGGGTGGGATCGCCGGCCTCCGGGGCGGCCAGCAGCGCGCGGGCCCGGCGGTGGAAGCGCGGCACCTCGGCCAGCATCCGCAGGTACCGCCCGCGCAGCAACGCGCCGGGCTGGGCGACCAGCCCGGCCGGGCCGCGCGCGCCCGCGTACTCCAGACCGCACGCGTCGCAGCGCACCGACATGCTCATGTCGCTGTCGCGGGTGGCCACCCGGAGCTCGCGGAACAGGGCCACCAGGTGCGGATAGGTCCGTTCGTTGTGGACCAGGAACCCGGTGTCCAGCGCCACCTCCCGGCCGTCGGTGCCCACCGCCCGCTGGGTGTGCGCGTGCCCGCCCAGCCGGTCGTCGGCCTCGAACAGCTCCACGGTCAGTCCGCTGCCCTGCAGCCGGTAGGCGGCCGTCAGGCCGGCGATCCCCGCGCCGACCACGGCCACCGTGCCGCGTCCCGCTCGACCGTATCGCCACGAGCCGGCCGTGGGCTGCCGGGTGTTTGCCGCCATGGTGTCCTCTCCTCCGCACGGAAGGGCGCCATTCCGTGCCCTCCCTCTGCTCGGTGTTCGGCGCGCTCGCGGCCGCGGATTGCTCCGGAGGTGGGCGAGCCGTCCGGGCCGGCTGCCGACGCCGGGGAGCAGATGCGTGCGGCACCGCGGCGGCGTTGCGGGCGCGGGCAGGGCGGGAGTCGGCCGTCACCAGGGAGGCGCCGGGAACCACTCGGGAGCCGTTCGGGAGCCGCTCGGCCGGATCGGCCGCCGGCGCCGGCACGGTGAGCGCCGGTCAGGGCGGCGTCCGGTCGGCGTCCTGGGGCGCGCGAGCCGGCCCCGGCCAGGGACGAACCGGCGGTGGCCGGAGCCGGGCACCGCCGGTTGCCGGTGCCCGGCTCCGTGGGGCCGTGTCAGGTCAGGGGCAGCAGCATGAGGGGCTGCCCGGTGGGATGGGCGGAGCCGCCGGACGGTTCCTGCGTCACCCCGACACCCACGGCGCCGTTGATGGTGCCGGTGAGGAGGAGCTGCCCGTGGTCCGCGGGCAGCAGTCCGGCCGGGCGCATCGTGCCGGAGTCGTTGAACCACAGTTCGTAGGTGCGGCCCTGGGGCAGGGCGGGCATTCCGCTGGCGAGGAAGGCGGCCTGCCCGCGGTCTGCCGACCAGACCACCGTGGCGACGGCCGACCCGGAGGCCGTGGTGGTGGTACGGGCGTCCGGGGCGGTCAGCAGGCTGGTGACGGCGGCCTGCTCCGCGCGCAGGCTGCTGGCCCGGGACTGGGCCCGCTGGGCCCGGTCGTGCTGCTGGACGGCGACCGCTCCCAACCCGGTGGCCAGCGCCAGGCACGCCGCGAGCGTCAGTTTGGGCCACTGCCGGACCAGCCGCGAGGTCCGCCGCCGGCGTTCGGCGGGGCCGGTCAGGGGCGGCAGCTGGCGCACGTCACCGATTCCCGCCATCACCGCCGTCTTGAGCCCGGACGGCGGGCGGCTCGACTCGGCGGCCCCGAGCCGTGCCAAGGTCCCCCCGAACTCGGCGACCTCCTGCGCGCAGGCCGGGCACTGGGCCAGGTGCCGTTCGAAGGCGAGTCGTTCCTCCTCGGGCAGCGCGTGGGTCGCGTAGGCGCCGGTGAGGGTGTGCAGGTCGGGTGCGGCGTTCATGATCCCACTCCGAGGCAGTCGCGCAGGCGGATCAGCCCGTCCCGCATCCGGGTCTTGACGGTGCCGAGCGGGGTGCCCAGCAGCTCGGCGACCTCAGGGTAGGTGTACCCCCGGTAGTACGCCAGGGTGACCGACTCGCGCTGCAACTCCGTCAGCGCCTCCAGGCAGCGGCGGACCTGCTCGCGTTCCAGCCGGTTCTCGACCTGCTCGGCAACCTCGTCGAACGCGGGCGTGTGCGAGCGCGCGGCCGCCTTCTGGTCCCGGTCGGCGGCCGCCTGTGCGGCACGGACCCGGTCCACCGCGCGCCGGTGAGCCATGGTCAGCACCCATGGCAGCACCTCGCCGCGCTGCGGCTCGTACCGGGCGGCGGTGCGCCACACCTCGAACATCACCTCCTGGGTGACCTCCTCCGACTGGGCGGGGTCCCGCAGCACCCGCCGCACCAGCCCCAGCACCGGGCCGGCCACCGCGTCGTAGAGCCTGGAGAACGCCTCCTGGTCGCCGAAGGCGGTCATGGCGACCAGCTCCTTGAGGTCCGGGCCGCGGAACCTCGGCGCCGCAATGTGCACGACCGCGTTCACCGGACCGCCCCCCCGACGCGGGTGGCACGTGCGGCCGAGCGCGGTGGCCGCGACCTGCCCGAGGGCCGGCAGCTGTGCATGAGAACCTCCTGGATCGAACAGCGGGCACCGTCAGTCGCTCTGCATTCGCGACCGCCGACCTCGCGGATTGGTCCCACCTGCGGTGGCTGCTCGAACATGACGACCCCGGGTCGGGCACGGGCCTGCGCGATCCTGTCGACGGCACAACCGGCCCGTCCGCCGCACTCAGTGTCCCGAACCTCGTGGAGAGCGGCTCGGGCCACCAGGCGGGCCCGGCCGGCGGCGGGTGCGGGGGCCGGTGGGGTGGTAGGGCTCACCGGTGCTCACGCAGGCCCGCCACCGGAACACGGGAAGGTGCGTGCCCGGGCGCGGGGGTGTCGTTTCGCGCCCGGGCACGCACCGGTCTGGGCGTCCTCCCGGTCAGACGGTGAGCAGCGTGGGGCTGGTGGCCTTGTCGACGGGCGGGAAGTCGTCGGGGACGGGGTACTGGCCGAGCACGTAGTTCAGGATCGCGGCGTGCATGGCCTCGACCGGCGCGATGCCGGCTGCGGTCGCGACCCCGGCCGGCCCGGTGACGTTGTAGGTCGCGAACAGGTAGGTCCGGGCGGCCGGTTCGTCGGCTGGCATGACGGTGTCGGCTCATTCGACCGGACCGGACCGGGGTGGCGGGTGGTGGCCGCGGTCCGCCTGGTGGGCGGGCCCCGGCCCGGAGCGCTCGGGGTGGGTCAGGAGGCGGGCATCAGGACGGTGTCGACGATGTAGACGGTGGCGTTGGCGGTCTGGACGTTGCCGCACAGCACCTTGGCCGTGCTGTTCACGGTGAAGTCGGGGCTGTTGCCGGTGACGGTGAGGTTGTCGGTCTCCAGGGTCTTGTGGGTGCCGGTGAGGGCGGTGGGGGCCAGGCGCTGGGGGACGACGTGGTAGGTGAGGATCTTGGTGAGCTTGTCCTTGTCGGCGAGGACGGCGTCGAGGGTGGCCTTCGGGATCTTGGCGAAGGCGTCGTTGGTGGGTGCGAAGACGGTGATGTTCTGCGCGGAGTTGAGGGTGTCCACGAGGCCGGCCTGCTTGACGGCGGTGACGAGGGTGGACAGCAGCGGGTTGTGGGAGGCGGCGGTCGCGACGGGGTCCTTGGCCATGCCCGCGAAGGAGCCGGCGCCGTCCTTGGGCACGGCCGCGCAGGCGCTGCCGAACGGCTGGTCGTCCATGGCCGTGGCGGAGGCGCCGCCGCCCGGGGCCGCGCTGCCGGCGGACGTGGACGGCACGGCGGCGGGGGCCGTGGTGGCGGCCGAGGATCCGGACCCGCTGCTGCTGCAGGCGCCGAGGCTCACGGCGAGCGCGGTGGCGGTCAGGAGGGCGGCGAGGGTGTTGCGGCGGCGGGTGGTGGCGGACATGGGTCGGATCTCCTTGTGCGTGGTGACGGCTGGGCCGGCGGCCCGGCCGGGTGGGTACGGGGTGGCTTTCAGGTGACCGTGACGACGCTGCTGTGCCAGCCGGTGGCGCCGGCGGGGTAGGGCGCCGCACGGTTCTCAATCTGGACGGTGCCGGTGGCGTCGGTGGCCCGGACCTCGATCCGGTGGGTGCCGGGGGTGGCCCCGGTCCAGGTGTGTGTCCACTGCCGCCACAGGTCGGGCCCCGGGTCGGCGGTGAGCAGGGCTTCCTGCCAGGGGCCGGCGTCGACGCGGACCTCGACGGCGGCGATGCCGCGATGGGTGGCCCACGCGGTGCCGGCCACGGTCACGTTCCCGGCGGGCACGCGGGCGAACGGCGCCGGGACCTCGATGCGCGAGGCGGTGCGGACCGCGCCGGTGCGGTCCCAGCCCCGGCGCACCCAGTACGGGTCGTAGGCGGCGAAGGTGGTGACGTCGAGATCGACGAGCCATTTGGTGGCCGAGGTGTAGCCGTAGAAGCCGGGGACGACGCTGCGGCACGGGAAGCCGTGTGCCACAGGCAGGGCCTCACCGTTCATCGCGACGGCGAGCAGCGCGGGGCGCCCGTCGAGCACGGATTCCAGCGGGGTGCCGATGGTCATGCCGTCCTGGGAGCGGCCGACGAGTTGGTCCGCGCCGGGCCGCACGCCGGCCCGGCGCAGCAGGGCCGGGAGGGAGGCGCCGAGCCAGCGGGTGGTGCCGACGTACGGGCCGCCGACCTCGTTGGAGACGCAGGACAGGGTGTGGTCGAGCTCCTCCAGCGGTTCGCGCAGCAGGTCGTCGAAGCTGATGAGGAGGGGGTGGTCGACCATGCCGCGGATGCGCAGGGTCCAGCGCCGCGGGTCGATGCGGGGCAGTGTGAGGGCGGTGTCCACCCGGTAGAAGTCCGGGTTGGGGGTGACGAACGGGGACAGGCCCGGGACGCCGGGGTGCAGGGCGGCGGCCAGGGGCGGCAGGGGCCGAGCGGCCAGGGGGAGGCGGACGTCGGTGCGGGCGGCACCGATGTCGTAGCGGCGGTCGGAGAGGATGCGGGCGCCGAGGCCGGCGAGCGCACCGACGGCGATCGTACCGCCGGTGGCGGCGAGGACGGCCCGGCGGGACGTGCCGCCGCCGCGTGCGGCGGGCTGCTCGCCCGGCCCGTCCGCGCTCACCGGGTGTTCCGGCGTCACCCGGTGGGGCGCGGCCGCGGGGGAGGCCGCCGGTGTGGCGGCGTGCAGCATCCGGGCGAGGACGAGTGCGGTCGCCGTGGCGGCCAGGCCGGCGGCCAGAGCGGGTGCGGCATCCGCGGCACCGGCTTCGGGCCGGGAGAGCGCGGCCCAGGTGCCGAGCAGTCCGAAGGCCGCGAAGACGCCCGCACCGAGCACGGGCCTGCGTGCGGCCAGCACGCCGGCGAACGCGGCGAGCAGTGCCGTCATCAGGTAGATCCCGCCGAGCAGCACCGGCTTGTCGTCGGTGCCGAACGTGCGAACGGCGTACTCCTTCAACGGTGTCGGCGTCAGATCGATCGCGGCGGAGCCGATCACGATGACCGGCGCGGTGCCGGGCCCGGTGAAGGCGGCGACCAGTTCACCGGCTCCGAGCGCGGCCGCCGCCGCGGCCCACCCGGTCGCCGCGGCGGCGGCCGCCCGCAGGAGCCGTCCGCGGCGATGCCCGGAACGGGCCGGGGGATGGGGTAGGTCGTTGCTCACGTCCGGGATTCGGTGCACCCGGTGCGGCGGATGGGTGCGAGTCCCAGCCGATTCACGGGCCGCGCTGCGGCACCGGCGCTCCGCCCGGCCGGTTCGGGCGCGGTCCCCGAGGTTTGGGTGTCCGCGTTGCGGCGCTGCCGGGGGCCGGCAGGGTCAGCGCTTCGGTGAGCCGGGTGAGCATGGTCTCGTCGGCGACGACTTCCAGGACCTCAGCAGTGCTTCGACCAGGGCGCCGTCGCCCGCCGCCATCGTTCGGCAGATCCGGACGACCAGATCGGCGGAGTCCTGCGGCCGCGGGTGGGCGGCACTCATGGGGTGTCACCCCGGGGATTCGCCGGACCACGAGTGGCCGGCCCGCTCACCGGGTTCGCGTGCGTGCCCTCGGGCCTGAGGACGCCGGCCCCGTGGAGGAGGCCGTCGAGCACCGCCCAGACCCATCGGCCCAGGTCCGCGCCGGGCGGCAGGGGCGGTGGAGTTCCGGCGAGGGAGCGCTCCGCGAAGCCGGTGTCCAGATGCGGCAGCCGTGCGTCGAGCACCGTGAGCCCGTCGCGGCGGTGCTCGGCCCGCACCGAGTCCAGCCAGGAGGCCAGGGCGGCCTTGGACGCCCGGTAGGCGGCGGTCCCCGGAACGGGGCGCTCGACGATGACGCCGGTCAGCGCCCCGATCGCGCCGCCCGGGGTGATGACGCCGAGCGCCCCTTCGAGCACGGCCACGGGGGCCGACGCGTTCACCGTCATGAGATGCTCCTGCACCGCGAGGGGCACCTCCCCGGCCCGGCCGAACGCGACCGCGCCGATGGCGACCAGCGCCGCGTCCAGCCCTCCCAGGCCGCGTGCGGCCCGTGCCGGGAGGTCACGGCAGCGTTCCAGGTCGTAGGCCTCGAAGACCTGCCCCCGGTCGGCGCCCGCGCGCCGTGCCACCTGGTCCAGGCGGACGGGATCCCGCCCGGCCACGGCGACCCGGGCCCCTCGGGCCGCCGCGGCCGCCGCCACCTCGGCGCCGATGACGCCGGTGGCCCCGACCACGAGCAGCCGCCATCCGTCCATCTCCACGACTACCTCCCAGCTGACGGGCGACGCCGGGCGTTCGATGGAACGGGCCGGCGGCGACCCGGTCGTCCTACCGCCGGTCACCGACCTGCCAGCACCCGGGGAAGCCGCTCGGCGACCGCATCCGCGAGACGCCCGAACTCCGCGCGCAGGAACGGCGCGGCCAGACGCGCCAGCCCGTTGAACCGGAGCGAAGCCCGGTAGACCAGCAGCGTGCGGCCGTCCAAGGTACGGACCGAGATGTCGTCGGTCGCGGTGACGGTGCGGTTGTGCCCGACGAAGACCAGCCGATCGGGTCGGTAGTCCTTGAGGCGGTAGTCCAGCTCCGTCTGCCTCCCCCTGAACCGCGAGGTGTTCCGCCAGCGCGCACCCGCCACCACGGGACCGGAGTCCAGACGCACGCACCTCACGGTGCCCGGATCCCACTCCGCAGTGTTCCCGAAGTCCGCCAGGTACCGCAGGACCTCTTCGGCCGGCTGCTCGACGACCATCCGGCGTTCCACGCTGATCATCGGATCTCCTTCCCGTTGCCTGGGGCCGTCCGCCCCGGCTGGTTGACGTCGCCCTACTCCTTCGTCGCGGACGCGTCCACGGATGGCAGAGGTTTTGCGTCAGGCCGGTGAGCCGGGCCTCGTACAGGGGCCACGGCGGGTGGTCGGTCGGCAGGCAGACGGTCCGGCCGCGGACCCGGGTGTGCAGGCCCCACCGGGCGGTCAGGAAGTCCGCCAGCGGCCCGGGACGCGCCAAGCGCTGCCCGATGTGCCCGGAGAGGACGCATGAGGTGTGGGTACCGCCGGAGCCCCTGGTCCCGGTCGCCAGGGCGTAGCTGCCCCCGTCGACCGCGCGGTGGATCGAGGGCCACCGGTACGGCAGCGCGAACAGGGCCCGCGCGGTCAGGACGGCGGCCAGCCGGGGGCAGTCGAGCGACCTGAACAGGACACCGCGACGACCCTGCCGGTCGACCGAGTAGAGCCGGACGTTGACCTCGGGAAAGCTGCCCAGGTACGGGAGGCCGGGGAAACGGCCGGGACCGAGGCGTGCCATGGCGAACGCGACGAGTCCCACCCAGCTGGTCCCGTGCCGGATATCCGGTGCGACACCGGGCGGGAGCAGGGGCGAGACGGAGGCGGGACTGACCGGCCAGTGCAGGAAGAGCGCGTGACGCCAGTACTGCGACAGCAGCGGCCGGCGGACCGGCCGGGCCGGGGTCGGCGTCACCGGTTCGACGAACATCGGTCACCTCCCACGGGCACCACGAAGCGGAGGGTGCGGCAGTGGCCACCCGGGCGGGAACCCGCATTGTTCCTGGAGGGGGAGAGGATCCGGGCAGCCTGCCCCGGATCCGCGGGTGCGGTTCCGGGGCAGCGGGGCACGGGCGGGAGCCCCGGAGATGGGCTTCGGGGCCCCGCGGTCGGGCCGGTCAGGCGGTCTTTCCGCCCGGCTCGTCCAGCCAGGCGCTGCGCGAGCCCTTGGCGGCGGGCGCTTCGCGTTCGTAGCCGGCGAGTGCCAGTCCGAGCCCGAAGAACGTGGGCGCCCATTCGCCCACGAAGATGCCCCACCGGTCTGCGCGTTCGACTCCGGCCTGTTCGGCCTTCATCGAGGTGATCCAGCTCAGCAGGGACAGGCCGATGGACCCGAACGCCGCCGCATAGGCGTGCTCACTGGTGATTCCGGCTTCGTGGAGCCTGCGCACGATGGTCATGACGTCCTCCAAGGGGCTGTGCTGTGACCGTTCCTGTTCCTCCACTTTCAGACCGCCGCCCGCAGAGCGGGAGTCGCATCGTTGATGCATCGTCCTGTCCGGCCGGGGCCGGCGGGATGCGCTCCCGGCCGGTCGGCCGGCGTGCGGGCGTCCGGCTCAGGCCGCTCGGAGCGCCGCGAGGCGGCGGAAGACGAGTGCGAGCACGAACGCCGAGGCGGCCGCCGTGATGGCGGCCGCGGGAGCGGCCGGTGTGCCCGTTGCCGCGCACAGGGCGCATGCGGCGGTCAGCGCCGCCAGTGCCGAGGCCAGGGCGGCGAGGAACCGGGGCCGGTGCCAGAGCCGTGCCAGGAGGGTCGGGCGCGCCCCGAGCAGGCGGTCCAGTGCCGGGTCGTCCCGCCGCAGGTGGGTCTCGATGTCGTCCAGCAGACGTTGCTCCTGGCCGGTGAGGTGTCGGTCCACGGCAGTGCCGCCCTTCGGTCGCCCCCTTCGCGCGTCAGCGTCTTACACCCTCCGCCCACGGCGCCGTGGCGCCTGTCGCATCGGTGGTGCGTCGACCGGGGGCGGCCGACGGTTCAGGGGCGGGAGGGCATGCACCCCAGGAGCGCGGAGGCGGCTCGGGCGGGGCCGTGAGGGCGTAGGCGGTCGCCGAGTGCGCCGGCGCCGTCCGCCCGGCCGGCGAGGAGGGCGGCGACGGCGCGGCCGGCGGCGGCGGGGGTGAGCGTGTTGGGGTCCAGGCATCGGCCGGCCGCGGCACGTTCGGCGTCGTGGGCGATGGCGAACTGGTCGCTGGAGAACGGCAGGACCAGTGTGGGCACGCCGGCGTGCAGGCACTCGGTGAACGAGTTGTTGCCGCCGTGGTGGACCATGGCGGCGGCGTGCGGGAGCAGTTCCTGCTGCGGGATCGTCGCAGCGACGTGGATCCGTTCGGGGTCGGCGCCGCGCAGCAGGGGGTCGGACGTGACGGCGCCGACGCGTTCGCCCGCGGCCACGACCACCGAGGCCGGGGTGTGCCGGAGGATTCCGGCCGCGGCGACGGCCAGGACGTCGTGACGGGCGGACAGGAAGGTGCCCAGGGCGACCAGGACCACCGGCCGCCCCTCGGCCGTCAGCCGGGTGAGGACGGCCTGCCAGTGCTCGTCCAGCGGCCCGGGGCCGGCTTCGGGCAGCAGGTGCCCGGCGTACAGGGCTCGGGGGCCGGCCGGTGGGGGCGGCAGCCACGGCAGGCCGGGGTAGTTGAACACGACGGCGTGCGGGGAGCACAGGGCGAAGGCCCGCTCGGGTTCCGGCCGGCCGGGCGCGTGGCGGCGGATGACCGCCGTGAACGCGTCGGTGAACGCGGTGTCGTTGGCGGCCGCCGCGCGGCGTAGCCGGTCGAGGTCGGCGGTGGCGGGGCGCAGGGTGTCCGGCCAGGCGTAGGGGAGGCCGAAGTAGGCGTCGGGCGCGGTCGGCAGGTAGCTGGGGTGGCCCGGGCAGAAGGTGGCGTACGGCAGATCGAGGCAGTGCAGGGCGAGGGTCGCGGAGTACGCGAGCTGGTCGACGAGGTACCAGTCGGGGCGCAGCCTCCGGTCGAGGGCGGCGAGGTCCCGCAGGACGTGCTCGGGGTCGGCGAGCATGTCGTCCCGGCGGTGACGGGCCTGGGTGAGCAGGGTCGCCGTCGGGCCGTCGTGCGTGGCGTCCAGGAACTCGCGCAGGCGACGGGCTTCGGCCCTGTCCTGCCGTGTGGTCTCGGCGACGCCGTGGTTCGCGTTGCGGGTGACCGCCAGTTCGGCGAAGCCGAGGCCGTTGGCGGTGGCGAGGTCGGCGAAGGCGCGTGTGCAGGCGAAGTCGACGCGGGCGCCGTGGCTGCTCAGCGCCGCGCCCAGGGCGGCCATCGGCCGGGCGTGGGAGTGGAACGGCGGGCTGATCACGGCGACGCGGGTCATGCGGTCCTGCCTCGGGGGCGGTGCTTCGCGGGCGGCCTCCGATGATGCCAGGCGCCCGGTGGCCGCCGCAGCCGGACGCCCGCCCCGGGCCGCCGCGGCGGACGGGTCGCGAGGCCGGCGGGCCGGGGCCAATCCGTTTCGTCGTGCGCTTCCGAAGCAGCCCCTGACCGTACGGCGACACGGGAGGAAGCACGATGACCCACTACGTCACACCGGCCGCGGCAGCTCCACGCATCGACGCCGTGGAGACCGGGGCCCTTGCCGCGTGGCGCAGGTTTCACTTCGCCCGGGACGTCACCGTCCTCCCGGGCGGTGACCTGCTCGGCCGGCTGGCACGGGCCGAGTACGGGGGATCGTGGGTGCGTCCCGACGCGGCGCTGCCGGTGTCCGACCGGCGTGCCGCGCGGCTGCGGCAGCTCGCACGGGGCGAACGCGCTGTACCGGCATGGATCCTGGCCGCCGCCGGTGCTGCGCCCGATCCGGCGCCCCGGGAGCGGACGGCGCTCGCGGAGGCCTGGGAGCGCAGCGCGGGCCTGGGCGACGGGCGGACCGCGACCCAGCAGATCCGCCGCAGGCTGCTCGCGGAGCCGGGACCGGCCGAGACCGCCTTCCTGCTCGACGTTGCGGATGCCAACGGTCTGCGACCGCTCTCGCTCCGGGAGGCGGCCGCGCTGGACCTCGTCGGCCGGGACCAGGCCCACGCGGTGTGGCGCTACCTGTCGGGGATTCCCGGCGCGGGCCCCGTGCTCCCGGGGGCCGACGGGGCGGGGGACGGCTACGAACGGCTCCTGCTGTCCGCCTGCGCCGAGCGGGCGCGACCCGGCTCGCCGTCCGGGCGGCGGTTCCGGGCGGCGTTCGCGGCCCTGGCCGAGCCCTCGCGGGGATCTCCGGTGGTTGCCCAGTCGATGCTGCTGGGCCGCCTGGAGGAACCCGGCGCCGGACTCAGCGGCGGAATGAGCGTCCTGCTGACCGGGCTGGGGGAGGCGCTTACGGCCGGTGCGGGCGTCGCAAGGGTCCTCACACTGACCACGGCCCGGACCGAGGAGGCGGAACGCACGGACCTGGTCCACTGGTTGGGGCGTGCACACGTGCTGGTGCGGTTGCCCGTGGACGCGTCCGAACCGCTCGATCCGGAGAACGCCGCCGGCCACCAGGCGGCGCTGGCCTGGTGGGCCGGCCGGGTCTTCGAACTCCCGGGCGCCCGACCGGACATCGCGCACGTCAGGTTCGCCGACGACGCCTCCCTCGCCGTCGCCCGGGCCGCCCGCCGCCACGGCTCGAAGCTCGCGTTCACCGTCACCCCCGACCCCCACCGCACGATGGACGAACGGCACACCGGCCTGGCTCCGCAACAGACCGGTGATGCCGCACGCGCGCTGCGCCTGGACCTGCACCGGGTCTTCGTCGCCGACCGCCTGGTGGCCCGCGCCGATCTGCTGGTGGCCATGCCGGGAAGGCCGGGGACGGGGGAACTCGCCGCGTACTTCCCGCAGTTGCGGGACCGGCGGGTCCACGTGCAGCCCGAGGGCATCGCCCCGTTCCGGCCCGCGCTGGAGGACGGGGCGACGGCCTACGGACTGCTCGGCCGTCTCTACGACGGCGGCGGGACGGGCAGCGGACTGGATGCCGCCGACCGCGACCTGCCGTTGTTGCTGTGCGTGGGACGGCTCCACCCCGTCAAGCAGCAGGAGCAACTGGTCCGGGCCTGGATGCTCGCGGGCCTCCACCACCGCACGACCCTGCTGCTGGTGGGCGGGTGCCCCGTGGCCCCGACCGCCGTCGAGGCGGAGGTGCGCCGCCGGCTCACCGAGCTCCTGGCGGCGGACCCGGTCGCGCGGCGTCGGGCGGCCTTGTGGCCCGCGCTGTCCAACCGGCATGTCCGGCTGCTGGAACGGGCGTTGGCGCAGGGCCGGCCGGGCTCCGCGCTGTACGTGTGCCCCAGTGCCAAGGAGGAGTTCGGGCTGGCCGTGCTGGAGGCCATGGAAGCGGGCCTCCCGGTGGCCGCCCCGCAGCGCGGCGGGGCCTCGCACTACCTGTGCGACGGCGTCAACGGGCGACTGCTGACCACCGAGTCGGCGGGGCGGCTGGCCGACGGCCTGCGCTCCCTGGTCGCCACCCCCGCGGCGGAACTGGCGGCGATGGCGAGGGCAGGGGCCGCGACGGTGCGCGAGCGTTTCGGCATCGACGCCATGGCCGCGTCCCTGGCCGACGCCTACCGGGCGACGTGCCGAACGGGCCGCCTCGCGGATCGGCCGCAGGACGGGGACGGCGGAGGCCCCGTGCCCGGCGTCGCGGGACGCGGCTGAGCGGGCGGGCGGTGGAGGCACCGTCTTCGCCTGCCGTCACGGGGGTGACTGGCCGCGGGCGCGTTCGGCGGCCAGCACCTCGGGCAGGCCGGTGAGACGGCGCAGGCCGGCGGCGGCCTGCGCCGTGCGGTGGTTGGCGGCGAGGAGGTCCCGGTGGCGGTGGACGAAGGCCCAGTAGCCGGTGGTGAACGGGCAGGCCCGGTCGCCGAGGCGTTCGGTGGGGCGGTAGCGGCAGGGACCGCAGTGGTCGCTCATCCGGTGCAGGTAGGCGCCACCCGCCGCGTAGGGCTTGGTGGTGACGAGGCCGCCGTCGGCGAACTGGGACATGCCGACGACGTTCGCGGTCATCACCCAGTCGTAGCCGTCGACGAAGCACCGGTGGAACCAGTCGGTGAGCTCGCGCGGATCCCAGCCGTGCTGGAGGGCCCAGTTGCCGAGCACCATCAGCCGGGGGATGTGGTGCACCCAGCCGTGATTGCGGACCTCCCCGAGGACGCCGGAGAGGCAGCGGGCAGTGACGGCGTCGGCGTCCAGGTCGCGGAACCAGGCGGGCAGCGGCTCGTGGTGGCCGAGCCGGTTGGCGTCGCGGTAGTCCGCGCCCAGGTGCCAGTAGAGCTGCCACACGTACTCGCGCCAGCCGGCGATCTGCCGCACGAAGCCCTCGGCGCTGTTGAGCGGCACCTGCCCGGCCCGGTACGCGGCCTCGGCCGCGCGCACGCACTCGCCGGGGTCGAGCAGACCGAGGTTGAGCGGGACGGACAGCGCGCTGTGGGCCATCCACGGGTCGGCGTGCAGCATGGCGTCCTCGTACCGCCCGAAGTCGGCGAGACGGTGGGCGACGAAGTGCGCGAGAGCCCGTTCGGCCTCCGGCCGGGTCGCGGCGAAGCGGCGCGGGCCGTCCCGGCCGACGAAGGCGACGTCCCCGTCGCGCTCCCAGCGGTCGAGGTCGGCCCGGACGCGCTCGTCGATGCCGTCCTCCTCGGGCTCGAAGGGCGGGGGGAGCGGCAGGGTGGCGGCGCCCTGGGGCGGTGGTTCGCGGTTGTCCCGGTCGAGGTTCCAGCGGCCGCCGGCCGGGCTGCCGTCCGGTTCCAGCAGCAGGTGCTCGGCGCGGCGCACCCGGTGGTAGAAGTCCTCCAGCAGCAGGCGCCGTTCACCGGGTTGGCCCGCCCAGCGGCGGAAGTCGGCGAAGGGCACGAGGAAGCCGCGCGGCGGCAGCACCGTGACGTGGGGGAGGGCGTCCACCAGGCCGAGGGCCGCGCGCGAGGTCGGGTGGTACACGGTGACCCGGCGGCGTCCGACGGCCCGGGCCAGGCCCTCGCGGTAGGTGTCGGCCTGGACGTAGCGCACCCGGTCGCCCAGGGCGTCCGCGGCGTGGCGCATCGCGGACAGCACCAGGTGGGCCTTCGCCCGGTGGAACCGCCGCCGGCGGAGAACCGAGCGGGCCTCGATCATGACGAGCGGGGCGTCCGGGTCGGGATCGTCCTCGCCGGGGGTGAGGCCGGCGGTGAGGAAGTGCGGCCCGAGCTGGTCGCCGAAGAGCCAGTGCGGGCGGGGCCCGCTCACGCCGGCGGCCCGGGCAGGTCGGCCGGCCTGGAGCCGAGGGGGCGCGCCGGAGCATCCTGGCGCTCGCCGGGTCCCGGGTGGCGGTGGCGCCAGTAGGGGTTGTCGAGCGGGAGCTTGCCGCTCACCCGGCCGTACATGCCGAACGTGGTGATCACCAGGCCCATGACGAAACTGAACAGCACGTTCTGGATGTGGAAGGCCAGGATGTTGGCCGACGAGTCCAGCAGCGCGAGGTTCACGAAGCCGCTGAGGACGAAGAGGGTGCCGACGGTGATGTTGACCGTGGAGGCGATGTTTCCGCCGATCACGGCGCCGCCGAGAAGGACCGCGGCCGTGACCACCGAGACGAGGCTGAGCAGGCCGTTGCTGGAGAGACCGGCGATCTTCTCGCCGTCGGTGCTGAAGAAGGGCAGTCCGTCCGAGAGTCCGAGAAAGCCGAAGACCAGCAGAGCGGCACCGCAGAGACCGGCTCCGGCGCGGTAGACCTGGGACAGTCGGTGATCGACCGGCAGTTCCTCGTGGAGTTTCATGGTCTGGAGTTTCATGGCCCGCTCCGTTCCTCGGTGATCGTGTCGGGCACGCGGCACGCGGGCCCTGTCTGGAGCATCGGCCGCGGTGTCCGACCGGAACAGTCGCAGCGGTGCCGCATCGTTTGCCTCGTTCGCGGATCGCCCGGAGGCGGCCCTCGTGCCCTCCGCAAAACGCTGCACAAACGATCCGACTCGTCCGGGTGGTGCGAAGCGATGCACCGTGAAGCCGTGACCTCGATGGTGAAGAGCATCAGCGTTTCCCGCTCCGTCAGCAGCGCCTGGCCGGTGTCCGAGGACATGCCCAGCGTCCTCCAGCGGGCGGGCCGCGGCGACGAGGCCGCGTTCGAAACGCTGTACCAGGCAGTCGCCGGGCCGGTCTACGGCGTCGCGCTGCGAACGCTGCGCAGCCCGGCCCACGCCGAGGAGGTCGCCCAGGAGGTCCTCCTCGAAGTGTGGCGCACCGCCTCCCGCTACCGGCCCGAGCAGGGATCCGTGATGGCGTGGGTGCTGACGATCGCGCACCGCCGGGCGGTGGACCGTGTGCGCTCCGTGCAGGCCTCCACCGAGCGTGACCTCCGTGTCGTCATCCAGGACCCGTACGAGTCGGAGTGCGACCCGCCGGAGTCCCAGGCAGTCCGCTCACTCGACCGGCAGCGGGTCCGGTCCGCTCTCGCCGAACTGAGTGCGGTGCAGCGCGAGGCCGTGGTGCTGGCCTACTACGGCGGCTACACGCAGCGCGAGATCGCGCACCGGGTCGGTGTGCCGCTGGGCACCGTGAAGACCCGGATCCGCGACGGGCTCATCCGGCTCCGGGCTGTCCTCGCACCCGCCGGCGACAGTGGGCGAGCTGTCGGCCGGGCCGCTCCTCGGACCGTGCCGCGTGGCAGGGGCCCGGCAGTGACGGCGGCGGGGCCGAGCCCGGAATCGGTGGGGGACTACCCGCGTCCGCCGGTGGTCCGCGCCGCCCGCGGCAGACTCGTCCAGGTGTGGTTCGGCGGAGCGCTGATCGCGGAGCCTCGGCGCAACGACCGGGAGGAGCTGAACTCCACTCTTCCGCACCCTTCCCCGTAGCCGGAGGACGTCATGACCGTCAATCACCGGATTCCCGCCCGCGAGCGCCCCGTGCCCGCAGTTCCTCCCACCGAGACGCCCGAGTGCGAGTCGTCGACGTGCTCGGGCATCTCGACCCCTGAGTCGGTCGAACTGCACACGGCCTGGCCCGGCTGGATCCCGCTGCTGATCATCGCCGTCATGGTGGTGTCCTGCGTGGGGTTCGCCGTGGGGAGGATCGCGGGATGGTGACGACCACCCCGGGACGCGATGACGCCGGGCCGTCGGACGGCGACTCCGTCGGTGCCCCCGGCCCCGCCGATGACGTGGGTCTGCCCACGGGGGCCGTGGCCCAACAGCTCGGCGTCTCCCCCACCACGGTCCGCTCCTGGGAGCGCCGCTACGGCATCGGCCCCGCCAACCGGGAGGCCGGCCACCACCGTCGGTGGGCCCGGCAGGACATCGCCGTCCTGGAGGCCATGTGCCGGCTGACCGCCCGAGGGGTACCCCCCGGCGAGGCGGCCCGAGCGGCCCTGGCCGGGAGGGGATCCGTCACCGAGAACCACACGGCGGGTCCCGCCCTCCGTCGGCCGGATCCGCTTCCTCGGGACGAGGTCCAGGCCGTCCGCCGCCCCACTGCGGGAGGGAGTCGCGCCCTGGGCGTCGGAACGGTGCGCCCCGAGTGCCGCGGCCTGGCGCGCGCGGCGGTGCGCCTCGACGCGCCGCAGATCGTCGCGATCCTGCGCGAAGCGGTCGCCACCCTCGGGGTGATCGACGCGTGGACCGAGGTCATGATGCCCGCGCTGCGCGCCGCAGGCCGCAAATGGGCGGCGGACGGCGAGCAGTACGTCGAGGTCGAACACCTGCTGTCCTGGCACGTCTCCACCGTTCTGCGCGGCGCCGCGGTGGCCACTGCTGCCACCCGGCCCGTATCGCCCGTCCTGCTGGCCGCGACGCCCACCGAACTGCACACGCTCCCGCTGGAGGCGACGTCCGCCGCGTTGGCCGAGCGCGGCGTCCCCTTCCGCATGCTGGGGGCTGCCGTCCCGCCCCGGGCCCTGCTCGACGCCGTCCAGCGGCTCGGCCCGGCGGCCGTGATGATCTGGTCCCAGGACCGGCGCAGCGCGGAACACGAGCTGGTACGCCGCGTCAGCGCCAGTGTCTGGGGGCCGCGCGGCTCGCGCGGCGGGGCGGTCGTCGTCGCCGCAGGCCCCGGCTGGGCCCGGTCCCGGCTGCCGATCGGCGCCGTTTGTCCCCGCACCCTGGCGGACGCCGTCGACTTCCTGGAACAGACGGTGACGAACTGAATCCGCCGGCCGGGTGCCGGCCCACTCCGCGGTCCGGGAGGTCCGCAACGGCTGACGGCCCGTGTGCTGCGCCGCCCTTCGTCCGGGGGCGGCGCACCACCCGTCAGCTCTCGGACCGTCGGAGCAGGTAGGTGTCCATGCTCCAGCCCTTGCGTGCGCGGGCCTGCTCGCGCAGCTCGCGGATCCTCGGGGCGGCCTCGGCGAGCGGGCCGGCGACGAGGATTTCGTCGGGGTGCCGAGGTAGGCGCCGTAGCGGATCTCCAGCCCCTCGGGGTCGATCTCGGTGAACGCGGCCCGGCCGTCGAGCATGACCATCACGTCGTCCACGTCCTCGGGGAAGCCTTCGGCCGATCGGCGGCCGGTGGTGATCTGCACCGGACGGCCGACCCGGGTCAGCGTGGTGCGGTGACGGGCGGCGAGCGCGGAGACGCTGCTGATGTCCGGGACCACCTCGTGGTCGACGACGCCTGCCGCGTCCCCGGAAGACCTGATGTGCGAGTAGAACCTGATGACGGGTACGGCGCGCACACGCCTGTGTCCGACAGGGCACTTCTCCCAGAGGGAGTCCTCAGTTGTCGTGGTCGTACGCCACGGTGACAGGTGCGTGGTCCGACCAGCGTTCGGCGTGGGTGGCGGCACGCTCGACGTAGGCCTCGACGGCCTCGGCGGCGAGACCGGGCGAATGGCGACCTGGAGGTCGATTCTCCAGCGGATGGACGCCTTTTCTCAAAGGGTCCACTCGTTCGAGCCGGCCAGACCTTCGCCGACGACTGGACCCAAGCCGACCAGGAAGGGCGCCGCCAGCACCTCCTCGGCCTCAAAGCCCGTCTCTGCATGACACCCACCACCGAAGGCTGGTACCTGCCCGCCGAACGTGGCGCCCGTCTACAGCAACTGGAGGGGCTCTGCACATTCGGCGGTGGCAGTGTGGCGCCTGTGATCGCCATGGGCCGGGGTCTTTTCGGCAGCCGAACTGTCACAGCGGTCGGCGACCGGCTTTTCGCCGAGCCGGACAGGTCCAGGACCGTCAGGGCCGTGTGGCCGGATTGAGGTGTCCGGGCCACACGGCCTTGGTGGTGGTCGGTCCGGTCAGGTCTGGTGGTTCTCGGCCTGACGGATGAGCCGAGGTGGTCAGCCGATCTCGATGCCGCCGGTGCCGACGGGCAGGACGGGGAACGCGACGCCGCCGACGGTGAGTTGGGGGCACGAACGGCGGTGCAACGACCTCGCACCACAGGTGGGCTCGGCCCGACCCGCACGGCGGGTCCGGGCCCGTGGGCGACCGTCCCACGTATCCTCCTGACAACCGGACGACCCTGGACCGGGAACCGGTGAACATGGCGCGTTCACGACCGGCGCACCCGGAGCACGCCAGCCCCGCACGGGGAGCGCACACGGACGACCGCTCTCCGCCCGCCCCACCCGAGCACTCCGCCCCCACCGCTGACCACCAAGGACCGGCGCCGGGCGCCGCCCGGACACGTCGCTCACCGCCGCTGGTAGGTGCAGCTGCCAGCGGGCACGGTGTGGGTCCTGGCGGTCAGCGAGACGTTGACGGTCCTCGGTGTAGTTGCACTCACGTCACACGACGTGATCCAGCTGGTCGGGCCTCACCGCGCGAGGGCGAATCCCACGGATTGACCACGACCCGATACTCGCCCTGGTGAGGTGACCGTCACGGCTGCGGGCCTCCGCTGAACGAGGGGAACCAAAGGCGGTCATCTGGGCATCCATTAACCTGTTCACCCCAAAAGCGATCGAATGGACACGGGGGAGGGCTGATGGCGGACGGATTCAAGGTCGACCTGGATTCCCTCGACAAGGCGGCCTCGGGCATCACCGACACCTTGGCAAAGCTTCAGTTCAAGAAGGTCAGTGACCTCGACCACAA
This sequence comes from Kitasatospora sp. NPDC101157, assembly GCF_044768255.1. Lineage (NCBI taxonomy): Bacteria > Bacillati > Actinomycetota > Actinomycetes > Kitasatosporales > Streptomycetaceae > Kitasatospora > Kitasatospora sp. NPDC101157. The sequence goes on from NZ_JBIWPL010000028.1 coordinate 35,628, forward strand.
GAAGGAGGACATCGGTCACGACCATCTGGCCGACGTCCTCGGGCACTTCCTGAAACGCTGGGAGATCGGCGTGGAGAACCTTGGGAAGGACGCCTCCCAGGTCTCCCAGCGCCTCAACGCGAGCGTGAAGGCGTACGGACAGCTCGAAGGGCAGCTCGCCGGGCACCTGCACGGCACGCTCAGCCGTGACAGCGGTGAGGACCCGGGGGCGAAGTAGTGGCGAAGGAACTCGGAGAGACGTCCGACCCGAAGGAGCTCGTACCCGGCGACCCGGAAGCGGTCGGGTCGACCGCCGCCTGGCTGAAGAGCTACGGAGACACCCTGCACTCGACCGGTGAGGGGCTCAAACGGATCGACACCACCGACGGGTGGTCGGGTGAGGCCGGTGACGCGTTCCGGGCCGCCTTCAAGGGCGAGCCCCAGAAGTGGCTGGAGGCGGGTGACTGCTTCCACGACGCCGCCACCGCGCTGACCACCTACAAGTCGACCCTGGAGTGGGCACAAGGGCAGGCCAAGGACGCGATCCGGCAGTGGGGCGAAGCCCAGGCCGCGACCGACAAGGCCAAGACCGAGCACGACGCCCAGGAGAAGAGCGAAGGCCACACGCTGCCGTTCACCGATCCCGGCGACGGCACCCGGACTGCCGCCCAGCACACCCTGAGCAACGCGCGGAGCCAGCTCAAGACCGCGGGTGACACCGCAGCCGACGCGATAGCCAAGGGCCGCGACAAGGCCCCTGAGGAGCCCGGCTGGCTGGACAAGGTGGGCGACTTCTTCTCCGACGCCGGGGACTTCCTCGAGGACATGGGCAAGACCGCCGTCGCGGACCTGGCCTCCGTCGGCAACGCGATGATCCACGACCCGGGCTCCGTCCTGGAGATCGCGGGCGGCCTCGGCCTCGCGACGCTCGGCGCCGGCGGCGAGGTCCTGGGCGTCGGCCTGGACCTGACGGGTGTCGGTGCGGCCATCGGCATCCCCGTCAACGTCGCCTCGGCCGGCGTCATCGCCACCGGCCTCGGCATGGCCGGTATCGGCGCGGCCAACATCGCCAACGACGCGATGGGGCCCGACCGGGTCCAGATGGAGGGCAACGGCGGGGGCGGCGGAAGCAGCACCCCGGACATGCGCACCCAGCCGTCCAGGGCGGCCGACCCCAACGCCACCCCCGAGGGACGCGTCACCAACATCCCCAAGAACGCGGACGACACGACCAGGCGCGCGTTCACCCGGGAGAACGAGTCGGCCGACATCCTCGCGAAGAACGGCTACAAGGTCGAGCAGAACCCCGACGTTCCCGGCACGACCAAGAACCCCGACTACCGTGTCGAGGGCGAGGTGATGGACTGCTACGCGCCCACCGCGAAGAACCCGCGTTCCATCGCCACCGGTATCCAGAAGAAGGTCGACGAGGGACAGGCGGACCGCATCGTGCTGAACCTGTCCGACAGCGACGTCGACGTGGGCGCCATGCGCAAGCAGCTGAACGACTGGCCGATCGATGGGCTGAAGGAGGTCACCGTGATCGACAAGGCCGGAAAGGTGATCTCCCTCTACCCGTAGCAGAACAGAAAGACGGACATGGCAATCTCCTACAGCCTCGAACTGGTGACCCCGTGGTCCACGGCCCAGGTCGCCCAGACGTTCGCCGACGTCGCCCGGTCCCTGCGGCTCGTCGACGCCTCCGCGACTGTCGACGCGATGCTCGGCGACGGCGTGCTCACGGTGTACGGCACCTGGCTCCGAGTGGCCACCCGCAAGCCCACTCCGTGGGGGGACCCGGAGATCGGCGGCCGCGTCTTCACCCCGACCGTCTCGATCGTGTTCCGGCTGGGCAAGGACGCCGACATCTCCGGCCAGCAGGACGACATGACCCGCCTCGCCGACGGCCTGCTGGCGCAGGTGCCCGGCGACGCGGTCCTGCACCTCGACTACGAGGACGTCTGGATGGTCCGCCAGAACGGCGAGTTGACCCTGAGTGAGCGCTCCGACTTCTGGCCGCCGAACCGCCTGGCCGGCATCTCGGCGCCGTACCGCCGCCGGAGCCAGGAATTCGTCGACGAGGAGTGAGCAATGCGCTGGGCCCGGAAGTACAGCTTGCTTCCGGGCCCAGCCCCTTTTGCGGCTCTTCTGCCGGTCGGGACTGCGGTCGCCAGAACAGGACGGCTCCGGCGGAGTGGGCCGGGGCATCATGCGTGCTGCCGTGCGGGGTGGGCGCAGCAACCCGGGGCGCTCCGCCCGACGGCCGGGCCCGCCAGGGGTGGAGGTGTCGCGGGCGGCGGAGGGTCACCGCGCCGGTTTGCCGCCGCCCTGCCAGTCCCTCGGTGCCATGCCGTAGGCCGCACGGAAGGCGCGGCTGAAGTGGCTGGAGTTGGCGAAGCCCCAGCGGCGGGCGATCCCCGCCACCCCGAGTTCCGCGGCCATCGGGCGGAGGAGGTCGCGGCTGCAGCGTTCCAGACGTTGGGCGCGGATCCAGCTGCTGACCGTGGTGTTTTCGAGGCGGAAGAGCTTGTGGAGGAATCGGACCGACATGAAGTTCGCCTCCGCGATCGTGGACGGGGAGAGGTCCGGATCGCGGAGGTTGCGCAGGATGTGCTCCTTGACCCGCTCCAGCGAGGCCGCGCTCCGGGAGGCCTGCGGCCGGGAGCGCCCGGACCGGTCGTCGACCAGCAGCGCCAGCAGGTCGAGCGCGGTGGCCGCGGCCCGACGGCCGACGGCCTCGTCCAGCCCCGCCGCCTCGCGCGCCATCTGCGAGAGGTAGGTCGCCACCAGTGCGGCGCTGCCCTCGGCCCCGCTGAACGAGGTCGCGGTGAGCGCCCGCAGGTCCCGCTCCGGGACGTCCAACTCCGCGCGGGGGAAAAGGAAGGAGGTGAAGACGAACCTCTCGTCCATCCTCTTCCGGAAGACCCGGGAGGTGTCGGTGATGGAGAACTCGCCCGGCCGGATGGCCGACTCCCTGCCGTCCTGCTCCTTGAGCGCGGTGCCACGCTCCTGCAGGGTGAGGATCAGCGACGGGGGGCCGCCCTCGGCGATCATGCGCCGGCTGCGAGTCGCCACCTGGGGCCCCGCCTGGACCCTCGATATCCGCACCGGGCCGAGTTGCCGGCAGACGATCACCCCGGGCGACGGCACCTCCTCCAGGAAGTCCACTGCCATCGGCACGTAGGCGTGGGACACCGCCTCGCGCCAGCTCTCGGCCCGGTCGGAGGCGGACAGTCGCGCGGTGGAGAGAGATGCGGGCACCGGGTTCCCCTCGGGTCGGTCGGCCGACGGTGGTCCCGTCCACCGCCGTGCCGTCCGGACCACCATGCCAGCGGGCCCGGGGCGGGGCATCGCGTGAACCTACCAGATCGGGGACGTGACCCTCACCTGACGGCCGCACCGGTGGCGGCGCTGGTGACGTGGCGCTGGGCGACGACGAGCAGGACGGCGGCGGGCATGGACGCCAGGACGGTGGTGGCCATCACGGCGTTCCACTGGTTGGTGTGGGCGCCGAGGTACTGGTAGACGCCCAGGGTGATCGGCCGGACGGTGTCCGTGGTGGTCAGGGTGAGGGCGAAGAGGAAGTCGCTCCAGGCGAAGAGGAAGGTGAAGACACCGGCCGTGACCAATGCGTTCCGGCTCAACGGGAGCACCACGGAGCGGAAGACGCGCAGCCGGCCCGCGCCGTCCACCCGCGCGGCCTCGATGATCTCCCCGGGGATGCTCCGCATGAACGAGTGCAGGATGACGATCGCGAAGGGGATGCCGGCGGTGGAGTCGGCGAGGATCAGCCCGAGGTGGGAGTTCAGGAGTCCCAGGTCGTTGTAGGCACCGTAGAGCGCGTTGGCCACCGCGATGCTCGGCACCATCTGGGTGGTCAGGATGCCGAGGAGCACGACGTTGGTGCCGCGCAGGCGGAACCGGGCCAGCGCGTGTGCCGCCGGCGCCGCGAGTGCCAGGCTGAGCACCGCGCTGCCGAGGGCCACCACGAGGCTGGTGACGAGGTTGCGCCCCTGGTCGCGCAGCGCGGTGGCGTACCCGCTGAGGTCCGGATGGAGCGGGAACCACCCTCCGCGCAAGGTGTTGCCGGCCGGCTGGAGGGAGGCGTTCACCAGCCAGTAGACGGGAAACAGCATCAGCGCGAGCAGGACGATCCCGACGAGGGTGGACAGTCGGCCGCCGTGGCCGGGTGGGCGCTTCACGGGATCGCCTCTCAGACGGTCCGGGCGCGTCGGTCGGCGCGCAGGTAGAGAACGGCGAACACCAGTGACAGGACGATGAGCAGGTTGCTCATCGCGGCGCCGCGCCCGAAGTCGAACTGCCGGAAGGACAGTTCGTAGGACTGGGTGGCGATGGTCTCGGTGGCGTCGGCCGGTCCTCCGCCCGTGACCACCAGGATGACGTCCAGCACCTTGACGGTGTAGACCACGCCCAGCACGAGCACCACGCTCACCACCGGCCGCAGCAGCGGCCAGGTGATGTGGCGGAACGAGGCCAGTGGGCCGGCGCCGTCCAGCTTCGCCGCCTCGTACAGGTGCGGGGGGATGTCCTGCAGACCGCCGTACAGGATCGCGGTGTTGAAGGGGACGCCGACCCAGATGTTGACCAGGACCACCGACAGCAGCGCCTGGGAGGTGCCGGTGAGCCAGGGAACGCCGGACGACCGGAGGTGGAGGCCTCGCAGCACCGCGTTGACGACTCCGGTGTCGGGGTCGAGCATCCACTTCCAGGTGGTTCCGGAAGCGACCAGCGGCAGCAGCCACGGCAGCAGCAGGAGCGATCGCAGCACGCCGCCGAGCGGGAAACGGCGCCGGAAGAACAGGGCGAAGGCCAGGCCGATGGTGAACTGCCCCAGGACCGATCCGACCGTGAACACGGCCGTGGTCAGCAGGGTGCGGGGGAAGTGGCTCGACGAGAGGATCGCCGCGTAGTTCCGCAGCCCCACGAACGGGGCGTCACCGGTGTAGAAGCTCGTGACGGTGTACCGCTGAAAACTCATCATGGCGTTCTCGACGACCGGGTAGCCGAAGAACAGCAGCAGGTACGCGGCGGCGGGCGCGATGAACAGCCACCGCGCCCATCGCTCCCCGCACCGAAACGGCAGGGGGTCAGTGGCCGGTCGCGGTCTGCTGCGCATGGCTGAGGGCTTCCTCCGGTGTCTGCTCACCCGTCAGCGCGGACTGGATCGCGGTGTAGATCCCCGTCGCCGCCTTGGGCCACTCGACGCCGAGCTCGCTGGTACGGGCGCGCGCCGCCGCGACGCTCTGGGCGAAGGCGGCCATCGACGGGTTCTCCTCGGCGTGCTGGGCGGCCACCGAGGTGCGGGAGGGCACGGTGTGGTGCTCCTGGGCCAGGGTGAGCATGTTCGAGGGGGAGTTCAGGCAGGCGAGGACCCGGGCGGCCTTCTCCTGCCGGGCCTTGGAAGGGCTCTGCGGGACCGCCCACACCTCGCCGCCGAGTGGGGTGACCGGGCTCTGCCCCAGTCGGGGGACGGGCACGGAAGCCACTCCCCAGTGCAGGTTCGCGTCCTTCTCCAGGGCCGGGATGCGCCACGGGCCGTTGATCATCATGGCCGTCCGTCCGGCGACGAACTGGTCGTGGACGTCGGCCTGCGTCCAGTTCAGCACCGACTTCGACATGGATCCGCTCTTCACCATGTCGACCCAGAGCCGGAGCGCCTGCGCGGCCTGGGGGGTGTCCAACTGCCGTTCGTCACCGCCGTTGGACCACAGGAAGGGCAGGAACTGCCAGGTGCCCTCGAAGGTGGCGTTCGCGTCGACTGCCATGCCGTAGCGCCCGGGACGGGTCAACGCGGCCGCGGCCGCCTTCAGTTCGTCCCAGGTCCTCGGGACGGCGACGCCGGCCTCGGCGAGCATGTCCTTGTTGTAGATCAGGGCGACGGTGCTGACGTTGGGAGCCAGTCCGTACAGCTTGCCCTGGTAGGTGCCGGCCGACACGATGCCCTGGGCGAAGCCGTCGGCGTCGATGCCGTAGCCGTCCAGCGGGGTCAGTGCGCCGGTTCGGGCGATCTGCTGGAGGTCGGGGTTGTCGAGCATCAGCAGGTCGGGGAGGGTCCGCGAGGACGCCTGCTGCAGGACCTTGGGGATCAGGGACGCCCCTGGGACGCTCGTCTGCTCGACCCGCACTCCGACCGTTCGGCCGCACGCGGTGAGCAGGTCGCCCCATTGGGCGTGTTCGGCTTCGTCGGTGTAGTAGTCGAGTGCGGTGATGGCGGTGACCTCGCCCCCGGCCGACCCGGAACCGCTGCTGTGACCGCACCCGGCGGCGGCCGGCACCAGGAGAAGGAGCCCGGTCAGGAGGGCTGCGATCCGCCGAGCCGACGATCTGGCCGGTGAGATCATGCTGGTGCCTTTGCGGAGTGCCTGGGTGTCTGGGTTCGATCGGACTCTTCTGTTCGAACGCACATTAAACACCACCCCCGGGAGCACCCGTGGCGTGCCCGGTGGCCTCCCGGATCATCGCCACCACGGCGTCGGGCCGCGACAGCGGGACGGCATGCGAGGCGTCCAGCACGTACTCCGTGGCCGCCATGCGCTGGGCCATGAAGCGCTGGGCAGCGGGGTTGAGCATCCGGTCGGCGGTCGCGATGGCGTACCAGGACGGCTTGTCCGCCCAAGCCGGCGAGCCCGACCTGTCGGTCAGCGCGCCGCAGGAGATCGGGCGTTGTGCCGCGGCGAGCGCCTGCTCGACCGACGGTGGCAGGTCGTCGGCGTACACCTCCCGGAACCGCTCCGCACGGATGGACACCGCACTGTCAGGGCCGGCGGGCAGCGCCGCGGTGATGGCGGCGTCGGCCAGCGGTGAGGGGGCGAAGCGGTTGATGATGTCCAGCACGCACTCGCCGGCGTCGAGGCCGAACGCGGCGACGTAGCACAGGGCCACCACCTGGTCGGCGTCATCGGCCGCCTGGGTGATCACCGCACCGCCGTAGCCGTGGCCGACCAGGACGACGGGGGTGTCGAGCTCGCGCACCAGGCTCCGGACGCACGCGGCGTCATGCTCCAGGCCGCGCAACTGGTTCGCAGGGGCGTACACCGTCACGTCGGCGGCGCGCAGCCGGCCGATGACCTCCGACCAGGACGAGGCGTCGGTGAACGCCCCGTGAACCAGTACGACGGTCGGTGAAGCGGGGGTGGGGCCGTGCATGCCGGTGACCTTCGACTGGGCGGCGGAGTGGGACAGGGCGAAGTCCCAACCAAGCGGGTCCGGCCGTGTCGGCGCATCGCGTGAACGTACCAACGTGCCCCGCTCATCCCTCGGGAAGGGAGGCGACCAGGTTGGCGAGCTGGACCCGGGAGCCTATCGACAGTTTGCGGAACACGGACGTCAGATGGGTGTTGACGGTGTGCGGGGACACCACGAGCACGTCGGCGGCCGACCGGTTGGTGTGGCCCTGGGCGATGAGGCGTGCGACCTTCTCCTCCGAGGTGGTGAGGGCGCCCCAGCCCTGGACAGGTCGCCGTACGGTGGCCGCCCTGTGGCTTTCGCCTCCGGCACCCACCAGGGCGCGTTGGACGTGTGCCGCGGCGGCATGGGCACCAGCCTCGGCGAAGGTGCCCCGCGCGTGCGCCAGCGCGGCCACCGCCAGGCTTCGCCGCCCGGCGGCCAGCAGGGCCTGGCCGAGATCGGCGTGGGCGGCGGCCCTGGTCAGCGGGCGGGGGCTCGCTCCGAGAAGTTCCACGGCGTGTTCGAGCACGGCGGGGTCGTTCCGTACGAGCCCGCGGGCCTGCGCCGCGATGCCGGTGGCGGTCGGCACGGACGGGTTGCGCCCGGCGTGGGCCTCGGCCTGCTCGGCCAGGTCCTCGGCGAGCTGGTGCTCCTCGGCGCGCAGGGACATCCGGACCGCGGCGTCGACCCAGTCGCGCAGCAACCGCCACCGCATGAAGGGTCCTTGCCGCTGTACCTGGCGAATCCGGTCGACGGCGAGTCCGATGTCCCCGTCGGCCTCGGCGTGGACGGCCTCCAGGAAGCGCACCGCGGCCGTGTTGCCCGGGTTCGGTTTGACGGCCAGTCCCTTTCGGGCGGCGAGCAGGTGCTCCCGGGCCGCCTCCCGGTCGCCGCGCAGCAGGGCGATCCGGGAGCGGATCACCCGGCCGTTCACCTGCTGGACGGGCACCCGCACCTCGTCCTCCAGGCGTTCCATGGTCACGAAGTCGGCCTCGGCGTCGTCGAGGCGGCCGAGCCCCAGGTCGTGCTGGCCCTGGGCCCACAGCAGCATGGCCTGACGCACCGCCCCGCCCCGGTCCGCCGCGCGGAGGAGCAGGCGCTCACCGGAGGCGAAGTCGTCCACGTGCACGTGCGCGACGACCTCCTCGGGGAGGAAAGCGGAGTCGATGGTGCTGAGTGCGGCGAAGCGCTGCAGCGCGACCGCGTTCTCCCCCGCGTTCAGCGCGATCTCGCCCAGCCCGGACAGGGCCAGCACATGGGCCTCCCGGTCGCCGATCGCGGTGGCGGTCCGCAGCGCGGTCTCGCCGGCCTCCCGGGCCGCGGCCAGGTCGCCACCCCGGGACAGGGCCAGGGCGCGCAGGGCGGCCAGCCGGGCGCAGATCTCCGGGGCGGAGCCGCCGGCGGCGAGCGCGGCCTCGGCCCGGCGGCGTAGTTCCTCGGCGAGGTCCATGGTCCACAGTGCGCCGCCCAGGGCGGACTGGAGCCGGCCGAAGATCTCCAGCGGCGGCTGGCCGGCCAACAGCCGGTCGCCGGTCTCCAGCGCCTCGCGGTTGCGGCCGGCCCGGGCCAGGCAGAGGATCGCCTGCTCGCCCACCTCGAACTTCAACTCCCCGGCCGCCGGCGACAGTCCGAGGGCGCGCAGCATGAGGTCGGCCGCCGCGCCGGGAGTGACCGCCAGCACGTCGTCGGCCGCCCGCCGCAGCAGCGCCACGGCCTCCTCGTCCCCCGGCACGGCGCCCCGGAGGATGTGCGGCACCGCGTCGATCGGCTGCCGGCCTGCGGTGACCAGGCGGCGGGCGGCGTCGCGGTGCAGGGCCCTCCGGGCCGACGGCGGGATGTCGGCGTGGACCGCCTGGCGCAGCAGATCGTGCCGGAAGACCAGGTGGTCGCCGTCGTCGTCCAGGAGCCCGGCGCGCACCGCCTCCTCGAGCGCGGGGAGCAGAGCGGCGGCCGGGCGGTCGCAGAGCGCGGCGGCGTCCTCGAAGCCGAACCGGCGGCCCAGCACCGCGCCCATCTGGAGGAAGCGCAGCGTGCCGGGCTGCAGGGACCGGAGCCTGCCGCGCACGCCGACGACGAGCCGGGAGGGCATGACGTCCTGCGAGGCGTCGGCAGTCCGCAGTCCGGCCAGCATCTCGACCGCCAGGAACGGGTTCCCGCCGGCGCCGTCGAGCAGGTCCCGCACTCGTGCGTCGACCGCCGGTCCGAGCGTGTCGTCGGCCAGTTGACCGATGGCCGCGCCGGACAGCGGGCCCAGGGGCACCGTGACCGTCGCAAGGTTGCCGGCGGCGGCCGCCACGATCTCCTCCGCCGGGCCGGAGGGCTCCCGGCGCCCGGTCAGCAGCCACAGGACCGGCGAGGTCCGCAGGCGGGTCGGCAGCTGCTGCAGGGCGAACCGGCTCAGCGCGTCGGCCCACTGAACGTCGTCCAGACCGATCAGCACCGGCGTGTCGGTGGCCCTGGCCTCGATCGCCTCGGCCAGGCGCTCCACCAGCCAGATCCGCTGGTCGTGGTTGCGGGCGAGATCGGCGAGGTCGTCGTCGGACAGCAGCGGCCGGTCGCCGTGCAGGATGCTGGCCGCCAACGACGAGAGCGGCACGATGTGGTGCAGCTCATCGGCCTTGCCGAGGCCCACGGAGAACCCCGCCGCGGCGGCCCGGGCGGCGGCCTCGGCGAGCAGGGTGGTCTTGCCGATGCCTGGTTCCCCCTGGAGCAGGGCCAGCCCCCCGCTCCCGGTGCGGGCCACCGAGGCGATCAGCGCCTGGAGCTCTGCGAGCTCGGCCTCCCGGCCGCGCAGGCCACGATGGGACAGCGGACCGCCTGACCCTGCCATTCGAGCTTCTTCCCGTCCGCCCACGCCTGCCGAAGCCGGGCTCCGTCCATGGCGCGGTTCCCGGCTTCCAGAGGGTACGCGGTGGGTGGTCGGCTGCTGCACCGCAGGTGACGGCAGCGGGGCCCTCAGCCGGTGCGGCCGGGCAGTTCGGCGTCCCGGTGGTCCCGCCCCGGGCCCTGGGAGCTGCCGTGGACGAGGGGAGGCGGATTCGCCGTCCAGGCTAGGGAGGGGTGCCGGCGGGGATGTTCCGGTGGTGCACGGCGATGTGACGGTCTGCGCACTGTGGGGCCGCCGCACCGGGCGGGAGGTGGGTTCGTTCCGGCGGCGCCCGTTCTCGGGGACCGGCGTGTCAAGGGGCCTCGCCGGTCGTCGCCGCCTCGGTGATGGTGGTCCGAACTGCCCTGCGCTGCAAGCCTTTTCGTCTTCTGGGGAGGTGTGGGCGCGGCCTCCTCCGAGGAGCGGGCGCACTCGGGGCGAGCACTGTCCGGGTCGGGCGAAGCCGTCGGAACCTCGGTCTGTTGAATGTTTGTCCATCCCGTTCCACTCCTTGTATGAATGGCGCCGGGAGGCTTTTGATCATGAAGAAGTGGATCCAACGCGCTCGTCCGGGAGGCGAGGCGGTCCAGTCGTTGGTGGACGGCCTGGCGGAGAGGCTGGGCCGTTCCGTCGTCCTCGACGACCCGCTGGTGCGGATGATCTGCACCAGCCGGCACTTCGGCGACGAGGACAGGGTGCGCGTCCGCACCCTGCTGCAGGGCGTCGCGGACGACGAGAGCATCCGCTACGTGCTGTCGCAGGGCGTCGCCCAGTGGACCCGCCCGGGAGTGATTCCGGGGCGCGACGACCTGGGGCTGCAGCCCCGCTACTGCGTCCCGGTCCGCGAGCGGGGCCACATGCTGGGCATCCTCATGGTCGTGGCGACGGGAGAGCCCCTCACGGTGGCCGAGACCGAGGCCATCGACCGGACCGCCCGCGCCGTGGCGACCGAGATGTACGCCGAGCGGCTGGCCTCGGACGTCGAGGAGGAACACGTTCGCCGGCTGGTGAACCAGCTCGTCGGCACGGACTCGGCGCAGCGCTGCGAGGCGCACCGGCGCCTGGTGGACGACGGCCTGCTGCCGGCCGGCCCCCATGTCGTGGTGACCAGCGTGGCGGTCTCGGGGCAGCGGGGGGCGTCCGGTCAGGTCGCGGTGGCGCTGCGCGGTGCGCTGGACCCGTTCCGGCAGACCCGGGCGGCCCTCGGCCTGCTGGCGATCGAGCAGGACCGGGCGGTCCTGGTGCAGGTCTTCGAACGGGAGCCCGCGGAGGACGACCTCGACCAGCAGTGCCGCGCCGTCGTCCGCTCACTGAAGACCTTCCTGGGTCAGGAGGCGGCCACGGTGGTGGGCGTGGGTGGGCGCCAGACCGCACTCGCCGGTGCGTGGACCTCGTACGACCAGGCCCGGGTGGCGGCCCGGGCGGCCCGCCGGCTGCCCCAGCTGGGGGGCATCGGCGACTGGGAACGGCTCGGGGAGTACGCCGTGTTCCTCCAGTTGCCCGACGACGCGCTCAACGACTCGCTGGTGCCGCAGCCGCTGCGGCGCCTGTTGGAGGGCGGCGGAAGCTCTCGGCTGGAGGAGACCCTGCGTTGCTTCCTGGAGAACGCCGGTTCGGTGCCCAGGACGGCGGAGATCCTGGAGGTCCACCGCACCTCCTTGTACTACCGGCTTCGGCAGATCCAGGAGATCACCGGCCTGGACCTGGACAGCGGCGCGCACCGGCTCGTCCTGCACATGGGGCTGCGGCTGTGGGACCTGCTCCGGGCTCCCCAGGGCGGCGCTGCGGGCGGCGACGGGCTGGCCGCCACCGGGCGGCGGGGCCGCGTCACTACAGAGCGAGGAAGCTCCGTTGCTACAGAGGGATGAAGTCCCGTCGGGCAATCCCTACGTCGGTCGGTGGTCAACGATCCCCGCGCACAGCCAGACTCGTCACTACGAGCTGCCGCTCCTCCTCGATGACCTGCCGGTTTCGGGCTTCCTGAACCCAGGAGCCGACACGAACGGACAAGAACGAGCACCGTGTACCAACTGATCACCAAGAACCCCGGCGAGTCCAACGCCGTCATGGAGAAGTTCCTCTCCTGAACGCCCCGTCGCCGGCGGCGCCACCAGCGGGTGCCGAGCGGCGGGCCCCCAGCACCCGCACAGAACCACTTCCAACCGGTCGGAGCCTCCCGTGAGCCAGTCGGGTCCCTCACCCATGCCCGAAAGCGAGCACCGCCAGCTTGACCACGCCGCCCGCGAAGTCGGCAACGGCTGCATCGACATCCTCTCCCCGCCGCCCGGAACCGATCCCGAGGACTGCCTCTACGTCGCCCTGCACGTCCACGGCGCGGCCTCCGTCCGACGCGGCGGGGCCAGCACCGTGCTGGCCCCGGGGGACCTGCTGATCGGCACCACCCCGCACCCGGCGGGCCTGTTGCAGGACTCCGAGTGCCGGATGGTCCGCTTCCGCGTCCCCTGCTTCTACCTGGGCGTCCGGCAGAGCGACGTCCGGCGCGCGGGTTGGCTGATGGCGCGGGGGAGCGAGGGGATCGGTTCGCTCGCCTCCCAGTTCCTGTGCACCCTCGCCGCCCAGGCGCGGGCCCACCGGGCCCGGCCGGGCAACCATCTCGCGCGCAGTGTCTCCGACGTCGTCGCCATCCTGGTGACCGAGCTGCTCGACCGGGAGGACCCGGAACACCCCACCGGAGCGGCCGAGTTGCTGTCCCGGATCCGGGCCCACATCGAGCAGAACCTCGCCGATCCGGACCTCTCGCCCGAATCGATCGCCCGCTCGCAGCACATCTCGGTGCGCTATCTCCACAAGCTCTTCCAGCAGGACGGGATGACCGTGGGCCAGTGGGTGCGGCGGCGCCGGCTGGACGCCTGTCGCCGGGAGCTGGAGCGTCCGTCCCGTCGGCAGACCAGTGTGTCCGCCGTCGCGCACCGCTGGGGCTTCGTCAGCCACTCCCACTTCAGCCGGGCGTTCCGCGACGCCTTCGGCGTCTCGCCCCGCGAGTGGCAGGCCTACGCCACCCGGACCGAGGGCCACAACCCTGCCTCCTGATCCCTCCACCCGGTGCCATCCGAAAGGCCGCCATGCCCCTCACCAGGCCCACCGTCGTGCTCGTCCACGACGGCTGTTCCGACGCGACCAGCTGGTTCGGTGTCATCGCCGAACTCCACCGACGCGGCCTGACCGTCCTGGCCCTCGCGAACCCGCTGCGCGGACTGGCCCACGACGCCGCCTACCTGGCCTCCGTCCTCGCGAGCATGGACGGCCCCGTCGTCCTGGTCGGCCACTCCTACGGAGGCGCCGTGATCACGGAGGCCGGGGCCGCCCCCAACGTGATCTCGCTGGTCTACGTGGCCGCCTACCTCCCCGACGTGGGGGAGAGTCACGACGCGCTCGCGAGTCGCTTCACCCCCTCGCCGCTGATCGCCCGGCTGCGGCGCACCGAGTTCGCCACCGACGCCACCGACGACCGGGCGACCGAACTCACCGTTCCGGCGGAGTGCTTCCGGCCGTTCGTCGCCGCCGACTTGGACCAGGAGGTGGCGGAGGTGCTCGCCGCGCTCCAACGGCCCGTTGTCGAACGGGTGTTCACCGACGCACCGACCATGGCGGCCTGGCGCACCAAGCCCTCCTGGGCCCTGGTGACGGGCGCCGACCGGGCGCTGCCGCCGCCGATCCAACGCTTCACGGCACGGCGCGCCGGCGCCACCACTCTCGAACTGCCCGACGCTTCCCACGCCGTGGCCGTCTCCCGGCCTACCACGGTCGCGGAACTCATCCACGACGCCGCCGGGGCCGGGCCAGGCCCGACCGAGGTGTCTGCCGGGCGGAAAGAACGCAACCGGTGAGCGACGAAACGGTCGTCGCGGGGGCGGTCGAGGATCCGCACCCCGGGTGCTGCCCGTCCGAGCAGGTCGGAAGCGGTTCGTGCGGCCGGCGCCCGGTGCTGGAGCGGGAACTCGCGGAGTTCCTGGACGGCGGAGCCGGCCGGTCCACGACGGAACTGCCGGACCTCGCCGCTCCCACCTCCGACGGCCGCTCCGACAGCGGGCAGGAGGAGTACGAGGACGATCCGTACGGCACCACGTCGGAGTGGTTCGCCCTGCCGTTCGGACCGACCGGGCGGGTGCGGGTCCAGGTGACCAGGCCCGTCGGCGGTGCCGAGCCGAGCCCGGTGGTGCTGTTCCTGACAGGTCTGGGTTGGTCGCTCGGGGACGCCGCCTGCTACGGCCCGTTGATCCGGGACGTCGCCCTGGGTACCGACGCCGCCGTCGTGTACGTGGAGTACGACCGGGCGCCCGCCGCGCGCTACCCGGTGGCCGTCGAGCAGTGCTACGCCGTGGCCCGCTGGATCCGTGCACACGGCCAGGAGGTCGGGCTGGTGGGGGACCGGATCGCCGCCGTAGGTGACTCCGCGGGGGCCAATCTGGTGGCGGCCCTGACGTTGCTCGCCCGGGAGCGCGGAGACGTACGGCTGGTGCACCAGGTGCTGCTGTGCCCGGTGACCGACGCGGACTTCGACACCGCCTCCTACCGCCGGTTCGCGACCGGGTACTTCCTGCACCGCGACCACATGCGCCGGTTCTGGGACGACTACCTGCCGGAGCCGCACCGGCGGCGGGAGGCCGTCGCCGCGCCGCTGCGGGCGACCCTGGAACAGCTCGCCGGGCTCCCCCCGGCGCTGGTGGTCACCGCCGAGGCCGATGTGCTGCGGGACGAGGGCGAGGCCTACGCCGCCCGGCTCCGGCTGGCGGGCGTCCCGGTGGTGGCGACGCGCTACCAGGGGGTGTCGCACGGCTTCCTGCTGCTCGGCGCACGCTGCCCCACCGGCACAGCCAGGGCCGCGCTGCTGCAGGTCGTCGATACCGTCCACATGGCGCTGCACCGCCCGTCCTGGTGAGGGCGGGCGGTGCAGCGCCGGGTACGGGCGTGGCCTGCGGGGGCGGTCACCGGTCTGTGTGGATCTCCGCGACGTAGCCGCCCGGGAACCGGACCATCGCGCTCTCCCGGCCGCCCGCGCGGGCCGGCCCCGACAGCACCGTGGCGCCGGCGGCCTTCGCCCGGTTCAGGGTCGCGCCGAGGTCCGGCACGCCGTAGCCGGTGGTCTCCAGACCGAACGGGTGGGGCAGGTGGCCGTCCGTCACCGTGACGGTGGTGGTGCCGAAGCCGGAGGTGAGACGGATGAGCCGGTAGGTCGTCCCCGGCAGGCCGATCGCGGCGCCGTCGGCGTGCCGGTCGTCGGAGACGATGCGGCCCCTGGTGAAGGCGAGGTAGCTGTCCAGGAAGGCGCGGACCGAGTCCGGCGACAGGTAGAGCCGGTTCTCCGGCACGTCGGCCAGGGCCGGGTACGACGTCGGGGCGTTGTGCACGTAGAGCTGCGCGTTGATCCCACCGGGGAACTGGACGACGGCATCCCGGCCGATCGGGTCGGCGAACGGCGCCACGGTGACGGCCGCGCCGTCGGCGCGGGCGGCTCGGACCGCCTGGTCGAGGTCGGTCACCAGCCAGCCGGTGCGCTCGGTGCCGAACGGGTACGGGACGGGCGTGGTGTAGTCGAACACCGACAGCGTGCCGACCGGCGACACCACCAGCTCGGACAGCGTCCGGCTGGGCGTCGGGGTCACCTGGGTGGAGACCGGCCCGATCGTGGTGCCGCCGAAGGTGGACGTCCAGCTGGTCACGAAGGCCTGCTCGGTGCCGGGTGCGACGTAGACGTGGGTGGTGTCGTACTGCGGGCCGACGGCGAACTGCTGGTGCGGTCCCGGCTTCGCCGGGGTGCTCTGGGTCGCCGAGGCGGTGGGGATCGCCGTCAGTGCGGCGACCGCCGCGACCAACGGGACCACGCGTCGGGCGAGTCGAAGCTTCACGGGTGACCTCCTGGTCATGGTTCGCGCCCGGAGCCCGCTCGAACGGGCTCCGGGCGCGGGTTGTGTGACCGGGACCGCCGTCGCCGTCCGGGTCTGGGGCGGTGACGGCGGTCCCGGCGATGGGACGGACGGCCGCGGTCGGGGGAACGCGGCCGTCCGGGTCACTTCGCGAGGAAGGCGAGCAGCGCGGTGTTCACTTCCTCGGCGTGGGTCCAGAGCAGGCCGTGCGGCGCGCCCTCGATCTCCACGTACTCGGCGGAGGGCAGCGCGCGGTGGAACGGCCGGGCGGTGTTCTCCACCGGCAGGATGCGGTCGCCGGTGCCGTGCAGGATCAGGGCGGGGACGTCGATGCGCGGGATGTCGGCGCGGAAGTCCGTGTACCAGGTGGTCGGGGCGGCCGAGGCGGCGAAGGAACCGCCGCTCGCCGCGACGTCCCAGCTGTTGCGGACGGCCTCCTCGCTGATCCGGCTGCCGAGGTTCTCGTCCAGGTTGTAGAAGTCCTGGTAGAAGGCGGTGTAGTAGGCGTACCGGTCGGCCTTCACGGTGGCGACGATGCCGTCGAAGAAGTCCTTCGTGGCGACGCCGTCCGGGTTGTCGTCGGTCTTCAGCAGGAACGGCTCCAGGGAGGCCAGGAAGGCGACCTTGGCGACACGGGCGGAGCCGAACCGGGAGACGTACCGGGCGACCTCGCCGGTGCCCATCGAGAAGCCGACCAGCACGGCGTCCTGGACGTCGAGGGTCTCCAGCACGGTGTTGAGGTCCGCGGCGAAGGTGTCGTAGTCGTAGCCGATGGTCGGCTGCGAGGACTGGCCGAAACCGCGGCGGTCGTAGGTGATCACCCGGTAGCCGGCGTCGAGCAGCGCGGCGCTCTGCCGCTCCCAGGAGTGCCCGCTCAGCGGGAACCCGTGGATGAGGACGACCGGCTGCCCGGTGCCGTGGTCCTCGTAGTAGAGGTCGATGGAGGTGGAGTTCTCCTGGCCAACGGTGATGAACGGCATGGGGTTTCCTATCTTCCGGACAGCGTGTGGCTGCGATGGGGCTCACACTAGGGGCGGCCGCCACCGGCTTGTTGCCCGTGAGAGCACCCGGTGTCGTCCGAGAGTGCTCCGCGTGCGCCCGGCGGCTCACGCGGGCTCAACTCCCACGCGGATGCGCGGAAGGACCGTAGGCAGTGCGCGGTCGGAACAGGCCGTGGGCTCGCGCGTTCCTAGCCTGTTCCCCGAACAGTCCAGCTGTCCCCAGGAGCGCCATGACCAGCCAGCCACACCTTCATCAACACGCCGCCGAGATCCGGGAGTTCGGCAGCGTCATCCAGCTGCCGATCGCGCTCTCCCACGACGCCCGGCAGTACTCGTGCCAGCGGCTCAACCGCGTCCTCGCGGACACCCAGTTCCTGTACGCGCTGTACAAGAAGTGCCACTGGGGCATGCACGGGCCGACCGCCTACCAACTGCACCTGCTCTTCGACAAGCACGCCCAGGAGCAACTGGAGCTGGTCGACGCGCTCGCCGAACGGGTGCAGACGCTCGGCGGGGTCGCCGTGGGCGACCCCCGGCACGCCGCGCGGATCACCGGGGTGCCGCGCCCGCCGGACGGCATCGAGGACGTGCACTCGATGCTCTCCCGGCTCCTCGACGCGCACGAGACCATCCTCGCCGACGTCCGCGACGCCGCCACCCGGGTGGCTGGGCTCGGCGACGACGGTACCCAGGACCTCCTGGTCTCCCAGATCGTCCGCACCGGTGAGACCCAGGTCTGGTTCCTCGCCGAGCACCTGGTCGTCACCCCCGAGACCGGGGCGTGACCGCGGGCCGGGTCTGTTCGTCGGCGGGCCCGGCCCGCTCAGTGCCGGGTCCGTTCGTCGGCGGGCCCGGCACCTTTTCGTGCCGTTCACCGGCTTCGGCGCTGCCCGCGCGATCGCGGAGGCCGTGCGGGCGGCCGGTGGTTCGGCCGGTGGGCGGCCGTACCTGTCCCACCCGTCGTCCTTGGAGTGCCGTGCCCGGACGACATCCGTTCCCCCGCCAGGGCCCCGCGGCGGGCGCGGTCGCGGCCGGGGAGCGGTGCCGCGGACCCCGTAGGCCGTGGACAAACGCGACTCGGCTGTGCTCGTCCCCGAGGACCGGGTCGGAGCACAGCCGAGTCCCGTCCCGCCGTCGGATGCGGACGGTCGGACGGGGCCACCGACTACAGGGTCCGGCGCACACCGGCCTGCCGTTCCAGCCGGTTCAGCTGGTCGGCCAGCCCCGCGTGCATGGCCTCCCGCACATGACCGCTGCGACCGATCCACAGGGCCTCCCTGCCCCGGAGCTCCTCCAACATCAGGGCGTAGGCGGCGTACATCGCGACTGCGGCCAGGAGCATGCCGAGCGCCCCGGCGGACCGGCCCAGCCAGGCCGCACCCGAGAGGCCGTAGAGGCCGGCGACGAAGTAGCGCGGTACGGCGATCAGCAGTAGCACCCACAGCACCTTCTTCGGCTTGGCCACCGATGCCATCAGCGCGGCGAAGACCGTGAAGGCCAGGTTCATCACGCCCAGCACCTGGCCCCCGCCGTGGGCGTCCGTCGACGTGACCAGCCCGTTGGCCAGCCAGGCGCCGGCGAACCCGCCCATCAGCGTCGCCGCGATGACGTCCCGGGCACCGAACGCCAGGATGCTGACCAGGAGTTGGAGCACGAAGGCGGAGAAGACCGTGAGTGCCACGGCCTGCCGGTGCGCACCGTCGACAAGGCCGAGCTGCAGGCTGCTGGTCACGACCGAGGAGATGGCCACCGTGAAGAAGCCCAGGGGCATCGGCGAGGCGATCGGCCGCAGGGTGATCCGTGTCATGGCGTGCAGGTTCGGCTCGGCTCCGGTGCCGGCCGTCGGATCCGTGCCGGTGGGCGTCTCGATCCCGGCCACCGTCGGGTCCGGCTCACGCGCGCGCTCGTCTTCCCTCGTTGCCGCCACCATCATCTCGCTCCTCGCTCTCGATACTTCGCGTCCTTGGGGTGGCCGCCGACAGGGCGGCCACCCGCTTCCTCGGCGACGCGCCCGGTTGGTGGGGCGAAATCGCCTCAGAAGACTATGAGTTGGGATGGTCCGGGACTTGACCCGATGTGTACGGCCACTGTTGTGCCCGTGCCCGCCGAGGAAGCCGGGCCTCAGCCGCGGTACGTCTCCAGTAGGCGCAGCCAGACTTCGCTGATGGCCGGGTAGGCGGGCACCGCGTGCCAGAGCCGACCGATCGGCACCTCGGCGGTGACGGCGACGGTCGCCGAGTGCAGCAGCTCCGCGACCCCGGCGCCGACGAAGGTGGCCCCCACCACGGTCTCCCGGTCCAGGTCGATGACGGCCCGTGCCCGGCCGCGGTATCCGTCGGCGTGCAGCGAGGCGCCCGCCACGTCGCCGATCTCGTAGTCGACGGCCCGCACCCGCAGGCCCCGCGCGGTCGCGTCGGCGAGGGTGAGGCCGACCGAGGCCGCCTCCGGGTCGGTGAAGACGACCTGGGGCGCGCCGGCCCGGTCGGCGGTCGCGACGCTGCGCCCCCAGGGGGCGAGGTCCAGCTCCCGGCCGGCCGCTCGGTCGGCGATCACCGTGCCGAACACCCGGGCCTGGTACTTGCCCTGATGGGTCAACAGGGAGCGGCCGTTGACGTCGCCGGCGGCGTAGAGCCAGCCGCCGTCCACGGCGACGGCCAGCCCGGTGTCGTCCACCTCTATCCAGCCGCCGGGTTCCAGGCCGACGCTCTCCAACCCGAGGTCCGCCGTGGCGGCCCGCCGCCCGGTGGCGAACAGCACCTCGGTGGCGCGGAGTTCGCCGTGCTCGCCGAGGTCCAGGACGACCTCGCCGTCGCGGCTGAGGCCGTGCACCGACACCCCGGTCCGCAAGTCGACACCGGAGCCCCGGAGGGCGGCGGCGGTGAGCTCGCCCGCGAAGGGTTCCATCCGCGGCAGCAGCCCGGACCCGCGGACGAGCAGGGTCACCCGGCTGCCCAGCGCGCTCCAGGCCGTGGCCATCTCCGCGGCGACGGCGCCGCCGCCGACGACGGCCAGCCGGGCGGGGACCTCGGCGGCGCTGGTCGCCTCACGGCTCGTCCACACGCCCGCGCGCTCCAGGCCCGGAAGGTCGGGCAGGGCGGCCCGGGTGCCGGTGCAGACCGCTACGGCGTGCCGCGCGGTCAGCACGCGGCGGGTTCCGTCGGCGCCGTCCACCACGACGCGCCGCGCGCCGTCCAGCCGGCCGTGCCCGCGGACCAGCGTGATCCCGGCGGAGTCCAGCCAGGCCACCTGGCCGTGGTCCTGCCAGTGCGAGGCGAAGGCGTCGCGCCGGCGCAGCACCGCCACGGCGTCCGGAGCGCCCGTGACCGCCCCCCGGGCGCCGCGCAGCCGCTGCGCGTCCCGCAGGGCGGACGGCGGGCGGAGCATCGCCTTGCTCGGCATGCAGGCCCAGTACGAGCACTCGCCCCCGACGAGCTCCCGCTCCACGACCGCCACGCTCAGGCCGCCCGCCCTCGCGCGATCGGCGAGGTTCTCGCCGGTCGGACCGGCGCCCAGCACCACGACGTCGAACTCTTCGGATCCACTCATCTTCAGCCACCTCCGTGCCACTCCCCGGGCGAGCGGCGGTCGTTCTCGATTGAATGAGCTGCCGTCGGCGCCCTCCCCGCACGCGAACGGGCCCCTGGGCAGCAGAACTGTCCAGGGGCCCGAGCCCGTTCGGTCGCGGCCGCCTCAGGCGCGGTGCAGCGCGAGCCGGGTGGCCAGGCCGCCGCCCACACCGGCGACGAGGGCCACGGGCAGCCACCACAGCGGCCACTGGGCCAGGCCGAGGGCCCCGTCGACCGACCACTGTCCGGGGCCGGTGGCGGTCAGCGCCGCGCCGATGACGATCAGGACGAACGGGAACTCGTACCCGTCGTGCTGCACCCACAGCCCGTGGGGCCACTTGACCGTCAGCGCGACGGTCATCACCCCCATGACGCCCGCGCCGGCCAGCGGAGTGAGCAGGCCGAGGGCCAGCATCAGTCCGGCCCCGACCTGGGTGCCGCCGGCGGCTACCGCGGTGAGCTTGCCGCCGCGGAAGCCGTCGCCCCGGAACTCGGCACTGCCGCCCTCCAGGCCGCCGCCGCCGAGGTGGAAGCTGACCTTCTGGACGCCGTGGCCCGCGATGAGCAGGCCGGCGACCAGGCGCAGCAGGAGAAGGCCCGTGTTCATTTCGGACTCCGTTGGGTCGGTGCGGTCGGTCAGCCGGCGGCGTGCGGGTTGATCATGGACTGGGCGTAGACCAGGCCCATGCCGTAGGCGCCGCCGTGCTCCTTGACCAGCTCGGTCACCGCGACGTAGGTCTCGGTGCGGGCCCAGTCGCGCTGGAGCTCCAGCAGGACCTGGATCCAGGTGACGGGCACGGCGCCGGCGGCGGTCATCCGCTGCAGGGCGTGCTCGTGGGCCAGCGGGCTGACCCCGCCGGAGGCGTCGGCGACGACGTAGACCTCGTAGCCCTGGTCCAGTGCGGAGAGGGCCGGCAGGACGAGGCAGACCTCGGTCCACAGGCCGGAGAGGATGATCTTCTTGCGGCCGGTCGCCTTGACCGCCTCGACCAGGGCCTCGTCCTCCCAAGCGTTCATCGTGGTGCGGTCGACGACCTCCTGGCCGGGGAAGACGGCCTTCAGCTGCGGCAGGATCGGGCCGGAGAAGGACTCGGCGGCGACGGTGGACAGCACGGTCGGCACGTCGAAGATCTTCGCGGCCTTCGCCAGGCCGACGGTGGCGTTGATGATCGCGGTGCGGTCGCCGCTGCCGGTGCCGAAGAACATCTGCGGCTGGTGGTCGACGAACAGCATCATCGCGTTGTCGGGGGTCAGCAGGTCCGGGCTCGGAGCGGCGTGAACGTTCGCGAAGTCGACCATGGGTCTTCTCTTTTCTTGTGAATGCAGGAAATTGACGTGGCATCAGACCGTCCCGGATCACCGGGTCGCCTCGATCGACGACGCTAGTGCGCGGCGGCCCGGGTGTTCTGCCCGCTGTGCGCCCGGGATTGTCCTGACAATGCACGACCGGCCGAACCGGGCCGGCCGACCGCTTCAGTGCGCTGCGGGGCCATCGGTCATGCGCTGCGGAAGTCCTTCGCGCGTGTCGGCTGCCTAGGTTTCGCCGGGCGGCCCCGTCGGGCCGCGATCAGCCAGCGGAAAGGCGGCAACCCGTGCAGATCGGGATATTCAGCGTTGGCGACCTGACGGTCGATCCGACCACGGGACGGGCGCCGAGCGAGCGCGAGCGGATCAAGGCGATGCTGGCCATCGCGCTCAAGGCCGAGGAGGTCGGCCTGGACGTCTTCGCCATGGGCGAGCACCACAACCCGCCGTTCGTCCCGTCCTCGCCGACGACCATGCTCGGCTGGATCGCCGCGCGGACCGAGCGGATCATCCTGTCCACCGCGACCACGCTGATCACCACCAACGACCCGGTGAAGATCGCGGAGGACTACGCGATGCTGCAGCACGTCGCCGACGGCCGTGTCGACCTGATGCTCGGGCGCGGGAACACCGGCCCGGTCTACCCGTGGTTCGGCCAGGACATCCGCCAGGGCATTCCGATCGCGGTGGAGAACTACGCTCTGCTGCACCGGCTCTGGCGCGAGGACGTGGTCGACTGGGAAGGCCGCTTCCGCACCCCGCTGCAGGCCTTCACCGCCACGCCCAGGCCGATGGACGGTGTGCCGCCGTTCGTCTGGCACGGCTCGATCCGCAGCCCGGAGATCGCCGAGCAGGCCGCGTACTACGGCGACGGCTTCTTCCACAACAACATCTTCTGGCCCCAGGAGCACACCCGGCGGATGGTCGAGCTCTACCGCGAGCGCTTCGCCCACCACGGCCACGGCACGCCCGAGCAGGCGATCGTCGGCCTCGGCGGGCAGGTGTTCATGCGGAAGAACTCCCAGGACGCGGTGCGCGAGTTCCGTCCGTACTTCGACAACGCGCCGGTGTACGGGCACGGGCCCTCGCTGGAGGAGTTCACCGAGCAGACCCCGCTGACCGTCGGCAGCCCGCAGGAGGTCATCGAGAAGACGCTCGGCTTCCGCGAGGCCGTCGGTGACTACCAGCGCCAGCTGTTCCTGATGGACCACGCCGGCCTGCCGCTCAAGACGGTGCTGGAGCAACTCGACACCCTCGGCGAGGAGGTCGTGCCCGTCCTGCGCGAGGAGTTCGCCAAGGGCAGGCCCGCGACCGTTCCCGATGCCCCCACCCACGCCACGATCCGGGACAACGTCCCCGACGCCTCCTGACCAGGACGGAGTCCCCCATGGAATCGACCTCGCCGATCACGCTCGCCGTGATCTCGGGCGGCCTCGGCCAGCCCTCGTCCACCCGCCTGCTCGCGGACCGCCTCGTTGAGGCCGCCACCAGCCACCTGGCCCGGGCCGACCGTGAAGTCCTGCTGCACCTGCGGGAGTTGCGTCCCCTGGCCACCCCCATCTCGCACCACCTGCTCTCCGGCTTTCCCGCCCAGCCGCTGGGCGAGGCACTGGAGGAGGTGAGCACGGCGGACGCGCTGATCGCCGTCTCCCCGATCTTCTCGGCCTCCTACAGCGGCCTGTTCAAGTCGTTCTTCGACCTGCTCGACC
Source organism: Kitasatospora sp. NPDC101157 (assembly GCF_044768255.1). Taxonomy (NCBI): domain Bacteria; kingdom Bacillati; phylum Actinomycetota; class Actinomycetes; order Kitasatosporales; family Streptomycetaceae; genus Kitasatospora; species Kitasatospora sp. NPDC101157. The sequence goes on from NZ_JBIWPL010000028.1 coordinate 59,127, forward strand.
CCGGCGCCCTGGCGGGCAAGCCGGTGCTGATCGGCGCGACGGGCGGCACCGCGCGCCACTCCCTGGCCCTGGAACACGCGCTGCGCCCGCTCTTCGCCTACCAGCGCGCGCTCGTCGCGCCGACCGCGGTCTTCGCGGCATCCGAGGACTGGGGCGGGACGGGCGACACCCGCACCGACAGCCTGCCGGCCCGGATCGACCGAGCCGGGGGAGAACTCGCGGCGCTGGTCCTCGCAGCCCGGGCGAATCCCCGGCCGGACGGCGGCCCGGCGGTGACCCCCTCGGCTCTCGGCTTCCACTGACCCCGCGCCCGCCCCCACCGAAGACCACCGAACACCAACACCACCGAACTCCATCGAACTCCACCGAAGGAAGAGGCCTCCCTTGTCCACCATGCCCGTTGCCGGAATCCGCCCCGGCGCTCCGGAACAGCCCGCCGACCTCGTCGTGCGCAACGCCAAGGTGCACACCAACGACCCGCGCCGCCCCCGGGCGACCGCGGTGGCCATCCGGGACGGACTGATCCAGGCGGTCGGTAACGACGCGGACGTCGCCCCGCTGGTCGGCCCGGACACGCGGGTGGTCGACGCGCTCGGCCGCCGGGCCGTCCCCGGACTCAACGACGCTCACCTGCACGTCATCCGCGGCGGCCTCAACTACGTGCTGGAGCTGCGCTGGGACGGCGTCCCGACGCTGCGCGAGGCCCTGGCGATGCTCCGGCTCCAGGCCGAGCGCACCCCGCCCGGCCAGTGGGTGCGGGTGGTCGGCGGCTGGTCCGCCGACCAGTTCGCCGAGCGGCGCCTGCCCACCCTGGCGGAGCTCAACGCCGCGGCGCCCGACACCCCCGTCTTCGTCCTCCACCTCTACCAGTCGGCGCTGCTCAACAAGGCAGCCCTACGGGCCGCGGGCTTCACCCGGGACACCCCCGACCCGGCGGGCGGCCAGATCGTCCGCGGACACGACGGCGAGCCCACCGGCCTGCTGATCGCCGCCCCCGGCGCGCTGCTGCTCTACTCGACCCTGGCCAAGGCCCCGATGCTGGACGAGGCCGACCGCCTCGGCTCCACCCGGCACTTCCTGCGCGAGCTGAACCGCTTCGGCCTCACCTCCGCGATCGACGCCGCCGGTGGATTCCAGAGCTTCCCCGAGAACTACGGCACCGTCATGGAACTCGCCCGCCAGGGCGAGCTGACGCTGCGCATCGCCTACCACCTCTTCCCGCAGACCGCGGGGCAGGAACTGGACGACCTCACCCGCTGGGTCAACACCGTGCGTCCCGGGGAGGGCGACGAGTGGCTGCGCCTCAACGGCGCGGGGGAGAACCTCACCTGGGCCGCCGCGGACTTCGAGAACTTCACCGAGCCCAGGCCGCAACTGGGCACCTATGAGACGGAGTTCGAGAAGGCCGTCCGTCTGTTGACGGAGCACGGCTGGGGCTTCCGGCTGCACGCCACCTACGACGAGACCATCCGCCGCGACCTCGCCGTCTTCGAGAAGCTCGCGGCCGAAGGGCTCTTCCCGCAGGGGAACCGCTGGCTCTTCGACCACGCCGAGACCGTCAGCCCGGACAGCCTCGACCGCATCGCCGCCCTGGGCGGCTCCGTGTCCGTTCAGAACCGCCTCTCCTTCCAGGGCGAAGCCTTCGTCGCGCGCTACGGCGCCCCGGCCGCCGCCGAAGCGCCGCCGCTGCGCGCGATGCTGGACCGCGGCCTCACCGTCGCGGCGGGCACCGACGCCACCCGGGTCTCCTCCTACAACCCCTGGGTCGCCCTGCACTGGCTGGTCTCCGGCCGGGCCGTCAGCGGCCGGCGCCTCGCGGCCGAGCACAATCGGCTCAGCCGCGAGCAGGCCCTGGAGCTCTACACCCTCGGCGGTGCCCGCCTCACCGGCGAGGAAGAGGTCAAGGGCCGCCTGACGGTCGGCAGTTACGCGGACCTCGCACTGCTCAGCGCCGACTACTTCAGCGTGCCCGAGGCCGACATCGCACACATCGAGTCCGTCCTCACTGTCGTCGGCGGACACATCGTCCACGCCGCGGCGGAGCACCAGGGGCTGGCCCCCGAGCTGCCCGAGGTGTCGCCGTCCTGGAGCCCGATCACCCGGTTCGGCGGCTACCACGCCACCCCCGCCCCCAGCCTGGCCGGCGTCCGCCAGGCCGAAGGCGTGCTGGAGGCCGTGGCGGCCTCCGGCGAGCAGCGCGCCTGGCGCGCGGCTCGCGGCCTCGCCCTCCCCGGGCAGCCGCAGGTGCAGCTGGACCCCTGCTTCTTCTGACTGGAAGCCGACTCCACCCGGGGCGCCGCCGGACCACGGCGGTGCCCCCGCCCACATCCCCCCTGCCGCCCGAGGAACCGTCGTGACCACACCCGCAGCCGATTCCCGTACCGCACCCCCGCCGCCGTTGCCCGGACCGAAGATCCACGACCGCCACCCGCTCGCACTGGCCCTGTTCGGCCTCACCCTGGTCAGCGGTCTGATCGACGCCGTCAGCTACCTCGGCCTCGGCCACGTCTTCACCGCGAACATGACCGGCAACGTCGTCGTCATCGCCTTCGCGCTTGCCGGAGCACCCGGATTCTCCGTCACCGGCTCATTGACCTCGCTCGCAGCCTTCCTCCTCGGCGCGCTCCTGGCCGGCCGGATCGCCACCCGGCACGCCGGAACCCGGCGCCCCGCACAGCTGCGCACGGTCTTCATCCTGGAGGTCGCGCTGTACGGTGCGGCCGCCGCCATCGTCTTCGTCCGGAACGCGGACGGCCCCGGCCCCGCACAGTACGCCGTGATCGCCCTGCTCGCCCTGGCGATGGGCATCCGCAACGGCACCGTACGCGGCCTCGGCGTGCCGGACCTCACCACCACCGTGCTCACCCTGACCCTGACCGGCCTGGCCGCCGACTCCCGCCTGGCCGGCGGCTCCGCCCCCCGCAGGCGCAGGAAGCTCCTCTCCGTCGCCACCATGCTCGCCGGCGCCGCCCCGGGCGCCGTCCTCGTGCTGCACGGACAGACCGCCTGGGCCCTGGTCGCCAGCGCGGTCCTGGCCGGCGGCACCCTCCTGCTCTACCGCGAGTGACAGGCGGGACGGCTGACGAACAACACCGGCGGCCTGGAGGCCGTCGGCAACCACATCGGCGGATCCCTGATGGTCACCGGCAACACCGGCACCGGGCCCTCCCCCGAGGACAGCCGCCCCGAGATCGAGGGCAACACCATCGCAGGCTCCCTGGCCTGCTCCGGCAACACCTCGCCCTCCACCACGACCGCCACCCCAACGCCACTGAGGCCACACGAGAAGCCCGGGGGCCCGGCCGTGCTCACGTGTTCGAGGCGGCTATTCCAGTTGAGGTTGATTGATGTGGTTACTTGAAGCAGGTGCGTCCGCCACTGGCGTACTCTCACCGGTGAGGTACGCCGGCGGGGGATAGGGGAGCCACCCCGGCCGATCCCGTGTCGGTGTCACCAGGCCTTCTCGCCAGTCAGTGGCCGCGACGCCCGTGGCGCGAGGCGGTGCAACGAATCGACTTGTCAAAAGCCGGTCGGGCGAGACCGCAGGCCTCGTTCGCCGGCGTGAGTGGGGATGGGCTGGGGTTGCCGGAGGCCGGCGCCGCTGCTTGAATCTGCCCAATTGCGGCTGCCTGTCGGTCAGTTGTCGCCGAAGTCGAACGCGGCCGTGACGGGTGCGTGGTCGCTCCAACGCTCCGCGTGGGAGGTGGCCCGCTCGACATAGGCCGCGATGCATTTGTCCGCGATGCCCGGAGTCGTCGCGATGAGGTCGATCCTCCAGCGGATGGACGCCTTTTCTAAAAGAGCCCACTCGTTCGAGAACAGCCTGTTCGAGGGTGTCTGCCGGCCTGGGCGGTAGGGGGAGGCCCATGGGCATTGTGACGGCTTCGCGCCGGTTCGGGCAGTGGTGGGTTCGCGTGTGTCGGACACGCACGGGGACGAGGGCAAGGTCTCGCACCTGATCCAGGCGGAGTCCGCGACCCGGCACGCGCTCTCGAAGGAATGGGTCCTCGACCACACGCTCTGGCTCCCGCCCGACGCCGTCCACGTCAGCGTCGACGACGGCGTCGTCACCCTGACCGGCACGGTCGACCGCAAGAGCCTCATCCCGGTCATCGAGCGACTGTGCCGCGCCGTGGACGGGGTCGTGGCCGTCCACCACACGCTCCAGCACACGTCGGACGGCAGCCACCTCGACATAGGCGCCGCCGTGACGCGCGGCATGCCCGGACCGCACTCCGCGGCCACGCACCCGAAGTGATCGGGCGCGGTGTCCCGGGCCCGGATCGCCACACCACCTCGGACCGCGTCCAGCGGTGGCTCGCCCGCAAGGGCTCGGTCCGCGCGCTGAACCACCACCGCTACGCCCAGTGGGACGCGGAGTGGCGCCAGGTCGAGCCGCGCTGGTCCAAGCGGCTCCCCAGCTGAGCGAGTCGGCGCGGCCGAGGATCGGACGTCGCCGGCCGGTCGGATCGGGCCGACCGGCCCGCGAAGGCGGGGCGTTCGGCCACTGCCCGCGTGGGGACCGACATGTCCGACCGCCACAGGCCGGAGCACCTCCGGACGGCTTGGGGCGGGCGGACGAGCGGGCCCCTGCCGACTCCGGAAGCGGCCCGGCGAGGTCCGCTCTGGTCGTGTGTCAGGTTCCTCTGGAGATCTCTATCCGTCGAGTCGGCTTACCGGCCTCGCCGATGGGAGCCTTCACCGTCAGCACGCCCTTGTCGTAACTGGCCGTGATCTCCTGCTCCTTCACACCGTCGGGCAGCCTGATGTTGCGGGTGAAGGAGCCGTAGCGGAACTCGGAACGCTGCTTCTCCTTCTTCTCCTCGCTGCGTTCGGCATGGACGGTCAGGACCCCGCCCTCGAAGGTGATCTCGACGTCCTTGTCCGGGTCGATCCCCGGAAGTTCGGCCTTCACCACGTAGGCCCCGCCCTCCTCAGACTCCTCGACCCGGATGAGGTGCTCGCCCATCCGCAGGTCCGCGGGAAAGTCCTCGAACAGCTCCGAGAACGACGGCCACCAGCGCGCACGCCGCTGAAGCGGATCGCCGGCCATCTCGCACCCTCCTCGCTTGGGTGACCCCTTTCCTCCATGCTGCTGCGCCGACCGCCGGACCGCGATCGGAGCCAGTCGCCCTACATCAACTCCCATATCCGGTCACCGTGTTCGCGGGTTGTGACAGTGCGCTACAGCTGCGGCCCCGATCGGAGGCGGACGGCCGACACGCGACTCCGCGCAGCACCGAGGCTCCAAGGTTGCGAAGCCGCGCTGCGCCGCGGCCCTCCGGCGATCCAGCCCAGTGCCGCACTCCGGGAGTGTGGCGGCGGGCCCGACTGGGTGGGTCCGGGCGGCCCTGCCTGAGGTGTCCCGGTGGCGGATGACGGGGGCGGAGGCAGGAGATGATCACACGCAGTCGCTTCCCCACCCGGCATCCGACCGGGCGGGCCAGACCCCGCCACTGCCCACTGCCTCGCCGACCCCCGACCTCCGGCGCCGGAGCGAGGAGCGGCTGCGGAGCGTCGAGGCGGCGGCTCCGGGCACACGGTCGGGCTGGCCCGACCGGGCGGGCGCGTGGTACCCGCTCGGTTGCCCGAGTAGCTACCCGGCGTCGGCGTGCGGGTCCGGCAGATTCGGCCGATGCTGCCAGGAGGAGGTGCCGGGGCGCGCCGGGCAGCCCGCGTTTGCGATGGCTGCCAGGACGCCCTCGGACTGACGGGAAGGGTAGGCCATGACCGTCAAGCAGACTCGGGGGAGGATCGTCGTCGGGGTGGACAGCTCCGAGCAGTCCCGGCGGGCACTGCGCTGGGCAGTTCGGCAGGCGGAGCTGACCGGCGCGGATGTGGAGGCCGTCCTTGCCTGGGAGCCGCCGTTCTCCGGATGGGGCAGCAGGGTCCCGGCCGTCGAGGAGCAGGCGCTCGCGGACATCGCGGGGAAGGTCCTGGCCGAGAGCATCGAGAAGGCGGTGGGCGTCGAAGTCCCGGTGGAGATCACCGCCCGTGTGGAGGAGGGCACTGCGGCGCAGGTGCTGCTGAAGGCTGCCGCGGCTGACGACGTCAGGCTGCTGGTGGTGGGCAGCCGAGGGGTCGGCGGCTTCACTGGTGCCCTGCTGGGCTCGGTCGGCCAGCACTGCGCCCAGCACGCGCCGTGTTCAGTCGTGATCGTGCGCGATCGCTGACGCAGAGCTGCCGCGCCCGCCGACCGCGGGTCACTGCTCGGTTTTCTCGGCCGTCCTGCAGGGTTGGCAGGGATCCGCTCTGGTGCCGGTTCTGCCCTGCCTCGCGGCAGCCCGTGGAGATCGCCGACCGGTCGTCCGCCGGGTTCAGCGCAGGGTGCTCCGGCTCGCGGCACGGCGCCTGCGGGCGATCAGGTCGAGGACGTCGACGGTGACGATCCCGGCCAGTCGGCCGTCGTCCAGGACGAGGACCGGCGGCGGCGCGGCCGCACGGTCCAGGACCTCGACGAGATCGTCCTGCGGTACGGCGGTCAGACAGCGCGACAGGGGCGTGGCGACCTCGCGGGCCCGCACCTCGCCACGGCGGGCGGGTGGGAGCGCCGCGAGGCGGCGCAGGTCGAGCAGGCCGCTCGCGCGGCCGTCGACGTCGACCAGGGGGACCATCGGCCGGTGGGCGTGGGCGTGGGCGTGGGCGTGGGCGTGGGCGTGGGCGGCGGGGTCGGCGGCGAGCAGCCGGTCCGCGGTGAGCCAGTCGGGCGCGGCGGTCGCCGGGATCATGACCTGGCCGATCCGGACGCCGCGCAGTGCGGCCACCAGCGCGGCGCGGCGGACCTCGGCCGTGGCGGACGACCACATGAACAGTCCGACGAGGACGAACCAGAATCCGGCGTCGTTACCGTAGAGCAGCCCGACCCAGCCGGCGGCCGACAGCAGGAGACCGACGGCCTGACCGGCCCGCCCGGCGACACGCTCGGCGCGTTCACGGTCACCCCGGCGCCACCAGACCGCCGCCTGGAGGAGTCGGCCACCGTCCAGGGGCGCGGCGGGCAGCAGGTTGAACACACCGAGCAGCAGGTTGGTCCAGCCGGTCCACAGCAACACCGCCGAGGGCACCGCCCAGTGCACGGTGTGCAGCGCGCCGAGTCCGGCGGCCAGGGACAGTCCGCCCAGGACCAGGCTGGTGAGCGGCCCGATCCCGGCGACGGCGAACTGCAGCCGCGGGCTCGGGGGACGCCCCATCCGGGTGAGGCCGCCGAGTGCGAAGACGGTCATGTCGTCGACGCGAATGCCGGCGCGGCGCGCGGTGACCGCGTGGGCCGCCTCGTGCAGCAGCAGGCTCACGGTGAGCAGCAGCGCCCCGATCAGGCCCGCGAGGGCGTAGGCGGCTGCGGAGCGGCCCGGAACCCAGGCGGGGAGAGTCTGCCTGGCCAGGCCGACGCCGAGGAACAGGATCAGGACGGGCGCGCTCCAGTGGATCCGCAGCGGTATGCCGAAGATCCTGCCCAGCCGTGCGGACCCGTGCATGCCGGCCTCTCCGGGAGTGTGTCGAAGGCCTTCGAGGCTTCCACTGTCCTCCCGCCGCGAGGGCCGGCAGAGGGCCGTACGGGCTTGCCGCCAGGGCTGTCGGACCCCCAGAGCCGTCGCCTCGTGCTGCCGGGAGCTGCCCGGCCGGATCGCCGCCGGAGACGCGGGCGCCGATGCCGCGGGCCCCGGCGGATCGCGCGCATCGCACCGGCCGCGGCGGCGTCGAAGACGTGCATGGTCAGGTGATGTTCGGCAGCGAGGACCAGGGCTAAGGCCTACCGAGCGCCTTCGCGGCCGTGTCCGTCTGCGGCACCCGGTACGGATTGCCCGCACTGGTGCACGGGACCAGCCTGGAACGGTGAGGCGGATTCGGCTGCGGACGGGCACGAGGGGAGTTGTCGGCGGTGACCGGGCTGCAAGGGTCGCGGAGCGGTCATCGGGCCGTGCCGCACACCGCGGACCTGCGACTGGAGGCATGGGCTGCGACGGCGGAGGGCTGCATCCGCGAGGCGGTCGATCATTTCACAACCAGTGCACACTCGGCGGCGTCAACCGATGAGAGGCATCGAGAAGCGTCGAGCGGAGACCACGAGGTTGGTCCACAGCCCACTGCGCGGCGCCACGCAGTGTGACTGGTCGTGGAGGTGCAGTGTCGAATCCTCAGCGGCCTTGATCGTCGACGACGGTCTCGAAGAAGTCTCGAAGCATCGCTGGCGCTGTGTTCTGTGTGAGCTCGTGTCCGCCGAATCGGTACACCTGATAACCCTTGAGCCGTAGGGCCCGATCCTCGGAGACCATCTTCGAGTACAGGCGCGGAGATGCAATGTCGCCTTCGGCGTAGTGCTGTTTGCCGTCGACCTCCACGACAATTCGCACAGCTCCGGGGAGTAGGAGCAGAAAGTCCATGCGTTCGCGGCCCAGGACGCTGTCTTTGCCTCCCCGTTCTGCGCGGGTCCGAGGGTCGAGGTGCAAGTAGACCTGGGGGAGCAGTGCGGGGTAGGCGGCTCCTGCCTCGTTGATCGGAAAGTGCCGACAGTAGGTTCGGAAGAGGAGCTGCTCGGGGGTGGTCGCGTCAGGGTGTTGCGGGTCGTGGTGTAGTGAAGTCCAGAGGCGTTTGTAGAGGGCATGCCCGACGGCTTGATCTGTCGCGTCTTCGGGGAAGGGAACCTGGGTCCGCCACCAGTCCATCAAGCTGCCCCATGTGAGGCCGGAAGCTCCCAGGGGACGGTCGTACTGGAGGCAGAACTCGCCGTTCTTCACGACCAGGAGGTCGTTGTTGATGGCGTCGCCGAGTACGAACTCCGGTTTGGGCCCGTTGGAGGCGAAGATCAGGTTCTTCATGGTGCCCGGAACGCCGGCGCCGATGGGGCAGGGCGTGAACACGGGTGCGCCACTGATGCTGTCGGTCTCGGCGAGTTCGAATCCGTCGTGCATCAGTGCTGCGTTGATGCGGGCACGGAGCTGCTCGACTTCTGTGGCGTCGGTGCGGACCGCGGGATGGAGCATTTCGGCAAGAAACCGGAGCAGGTATTCGTCGCCGTCCGCGAGAGCGAATCTAGGGTCGGTCCAGATCCAGTCCGCCTCCCAGTCGTTCGGATCGGCAATGCAGTGGTGCCCGATGTCCTGGGTGGCGGTGGTGTGCCTGGGGTCGTTGCTGGGCAGGTTGTCGAGGTCGTACAGGTGGCCGAGGAACTGTACCTCGTCGAGCGTGCCCCACCAGTTGATCGGCAGGCGTTCGCGCAATCGCCTGCGTGTGACATCGGTGATTCGGTGAGATCGCGGGCGGTCGTGCACTAGATGTGGATGGTGGGTGTCGAGCTTGCCCAGTACGGGCTCGAAGAGTCCGGCGAGGTATCTGCGCCGGGCATCGTAGCTGCCACTCATGCCGTGTTGCTTCCAGTAGCCCTTGAAGCTCTTGAAGTCCCGGAAGGGCGGGGCGAATGGCACTTCGAGTCGTCGAAGCACCATGGGGAGCGCCCCGAGAAGGACGGCCATTTCGTTGTCGTCGAGGCGTCCCGTGCCACCGGTGGCGAACGCCTCCAGGTCCGTCCTGGCGATTCGGATGAGCTCGTAGGCGGCATCCAGGTCGGTCACGTCATCCAGCGGGCCGGTGCGCAGGCGCTCTACTCGTTCGGAGTCGAGACCGGTTCTGGCGAATCCGAATCCTCCGGGGCTGGCGTGCTGGCGTACGAAGGGCTCGTGATTCACAGCGCCGTTCATCTCCGGGGCCTAGAAGTCGACGTCGAGGACGGTGTAAGGGCGCCGGTCCAGCTTCGCTCTGCGGGTCTTCTCCCGCAGCCAGTCGGCAACACTCTTTTCGCGCTCCAAGAGCAGCACCAACTCGCGCAGCTCGCCGAGCACCATCACTTTGTGTGTGAGGAAGCGTTCGCACTCCGCGACCGCCGGGGCACTGTACCCGGATGCTGAGATCATCAGTCCGCTGACATCGGGGCGGCCCATGAGCCGAACCAAGTGGCGGCTGACCGGGTTGACGTCCAGCGGCTTGGCCCACCACTTCACCTCGACGAGGAAAGTCTGGCCGTCGAGCTCGACGACACCGTCGATCTGTTCAGCGGCCTCGCCGTCCTCCAGCCAGAGAGTGAAGGACTCCCTCACGCCGATCCCGTCGAGGGCGAAGACACGGTTGAGGAGAGCCTCCAACTCCAGGCCGCGCTTCTGTGCATCTCCCATCGAGAAGAGAGCAGCAATCTGTGCCCTCAGGTCCGAGTAGAGGGCGCTCCGACGCCTGCGCTCGTCCTCCGCAGCTCGGCGATCGGCCAGGTGCGCCTCGCGTTCCCGGTCGCGCTCCTGCTGCATGCGGGTGAAGGAGTCCTTCACACCGACGACCTGGCGTATCTGCCCGACGAGACCGCGGGCCTTGAGCTGGTCGTCGGGCCAGCAGGTCGAGAAGTCCTCGAACTCGGTGACCCGGCGCAGCAGCGCACGGCGCACCCCGAGGCTTTGGTCGCCCTGTTCGTTCAGTTGCCTGATCACCTCGCGGGCGATCTCGTACTTGCTCACCGCGCTGCGGTCAACCGCGAGTTGCTGGCGGAACCTGCCAAGGAGTGCCTCGTTGGTTCCTGCGCCGCGTAGGAAGTTGACGACGTCGTCCTTGCTGCGGCAGAGCAAGGGGATGGTGTCTGTCAACAAGGCCATCAGCTCTGGGGGCCAGTGGTACGCGGCGTCATGGGCCATTGAGGGCGGTGCTCCCGACTCTTCGCGGCAAATGGCTACGGAGGCATGCCTCCGCGATGGAAACCATCATCCATCTGACCGCGCGACTTGTCCTCAACTCGGCTGAGAACACGACCTCGTAGCTGTCGGCATAGCTGGCCGCAGCACCGGCACCCCAAGCGGTTGCGGAGTGGCGGCCCACTTCTCCTGGCCGGCCCTCTCGTCAGCGTTTCCATCGTCCGGCTGCGTCACAAGGCCACAGGGCGAGGGGAGTTCAGCGGCGGTCGCGGTGCTGGTCGGACTGTGCCGAACGGTCGAGCTCGCCGGCATCCGGGGGAGCGGGTGCGGAGGGCTGGGTGGTGGCCCAGGAGGCCAGGAAGGCCAGGGCTTCGTGACTGGGGGTGCCCGGTTCCGCGGTCCAGACGACGATCTGCTGGTCCGGGTCGGTGGCGCAGGCGAGCGTCTCCCAGTCCAGGGTGATTTCGCCGACGAGCGGGTGGTTGAGCTTCTTGACGCCGGCGGTCTGGGCGGCGACGTTGTGGGCGGCCCACCACTGACGGAAGTGGGGGTCCTTGATGGCCAGGTCGCCGACCAGTTCGCTCAGCTGCGGGTCGTCCGGATGGCGTGCGGCTTCCATGCGCAGGAAGGCGACGCAGTCCGGCGCTATGGTCTCCCAGTTCCTGTAGCGCTCCCTGATCTCGGAATCGGAGAAGACGAGCCGGGCGTAGTTGCGCTGCTTGTCGGGGAGCCGGGAGAAGTCGGTCAGCAGGGCGGCGGCGAGCGGGTTCCAGGCCAGGATGTCCATCCGGCGGCCGAGGATGATCGCGGGGGCGCCGAGCAGGTCGAGCAGGCGCAGGGTCTGCGGCCTGACCTTCTGCGTGTGCGGGCGGCGGGGGCGCGGAGCGTCCTTGCCGGCCAGTTCGAGGAGGTAGGTCCGCTGGTCCTGGTTCAGGCGGAGCACTGTCGCCAGGGTTGCCAGGACGGGGGCGGACGCCTTGAGGCGGCCCTGTTCGACCCGGGTGTAGTACTCGACGCTGATGGAGGCGAGCTGGGCGACCTCCTCGCGGCGCAGGCCGGGCACGCGTCGGTGCCGGCCATCGGAGGGCAGCCCGAGCGTCTCGGGGCTCAGTTCGGCGCGCCGCGCCTTGAGGAACTGGCTGAGTTCGTTGCGGTTCGCGTCCGTGCCCATGCGGCCACGGTACTGCGGCGATCACCCGCAGCGGTGTGACGGCGGGGGGGTAGAAAACGCTACCCCCCATGTAGGCCGCCGGTCGCGTTGCGTACTCGAACGGCCCAGGAGAGGGGTAGGAATCCTTACCCTGCACAGTCGTCGTCCGGCGTGGAACCGTGGAATCACCGCAGATCCCTGGGAAACGCAGGTGGACCCCGAGGCCCGCCCGTGCCCTCTTCCTCTCTGCGGAACCGAATCCACTTCCAGGAGGCGCCAGCCATGGAGACCGTCACCTTCAAGAACAAGCACGTCGACGTCGCCGCGGACATCCACTTCCCGCCCGGCTTCGACCCGGCGCGCAAGTACCCGGCCATCGTCAGCGCCCACCCGGTCGGCAGCTGCAAGGAGCAGACGTCCGGATCGGTGTACGGCAAGGCGTTCGCGGAGGCGGGCTTCATCGTCCTCGCGTTCGACGCGGCCTTCCAGGCCGCCAGCGGCGGCGAGCCCCGCCAGCTGGAGGACGCCACCTGGCGCGTGGAGGACTTCCGCTGCGCCGCCGACTACCTCGTCACCCTTCCCTACGTGGACGAGGACCGCATCGGCGTGTTCGGCATGTGCGCCGGCGGCGGCTACACCTGGGCCGCCGCGATGACCGAGCGCCGCTTCAAGGCGGTGGCCACCGTCACCGGCGTCAACCTGGGCCGCCTGCTGCGCCAGGGCGACATGTCCCCCGACGCCGCCATCAAGACGCTGGAGGCCATCGCCGCGCAGCGCACCATCGAGGCCCGCGGGGGCGAGCAGCGGCTCGACAGCTCGCTGCCGCCGTCGGTGGAGAAGGCCAGGGAGCTCGGCCTCGTCCCGCCGCTGCACATCGACGTGGCGGAAGCCACCGAGTACTACAAGACGCCGCGTGGCGCCCACCCGCACGGGACCAATCTGTGGTCGTTCTCCTCGATGGCGCCCACCGTCTGGTTCGACGCCTACCACCTGGCGGACAAGCTGTTGACCCAGCCGCTGCTGCTCGTCGTCGGCAACAAGCCGGGCGAGTTCGGCGCGTATCGCGACGCGCACACGGTCTTCGACCTCGCCGCGTCCAAGGACAAGGAACTGCTCATCATCCCCGACGTCTCGCACTACGACCTCTACGACAAGCCCGAGGCGGTCGGGCCCGCGCTGGACGCCCTCATCCCGTTCTTCACCAAGCACCTCTGAGCAGACCCGTCCTCCGCGCGGCCCCGGTCGCGTGCCCGTACGGCGCCACCCGGTCGGCCGAGCGAGCGGTTGCGCACCCATCGCCCGGCCGGCCACCCCGACCCTTCTTCCAGGAGCCCCGCTCATGAGCACGCCCTCGCCCGAAACGATCGCCACCGCCCTGGCCCAGGGATTCGCCTACACCCGGCGCGTCCCGGTCCTGCGCCGGCCCGACGAGTACGGCCTCGCCTACGAGGACATCACCTTCCCCTCCCAGGACGGCACCCCGCTGGAGGGCTGGTTCATCCCCGCCGACTCCGACAAGCTCGTGATCGCCAACCACCCCATGCCGTGCAACCGCTACGGCTACCCCGGGCACCTGCCCCAGTACGCCACCCCGTTCGCCGACTTCGAGATCAACTTCCTTCCCGACTACAAGAACCTTCACGACGCCGGCTACAACGTCCTCGCCTACGACCTGCGCAACCACGGCCGCAGCGGCGCGGCCAACGGCGGCCTGGTCGGCATCGGCCTGCTGGAGTACCGCGACGTCATCGGCTCGGTGCGCTACGGCCGCGAGCGCCTGGGCGTCGACAACTCCCGCATCGCCCTCCTCTCCCGCTGCCTCGGTGCGAACTCCACGATCGTCGCGATGTCCAAGCACCCCGAGGAGTTCGACGGCGTCCGAGCCCTCGTCGCCGTCCAGCCCGTCTCGCTGCGCGCGCTCGCGGAGACCGCCCTGGCCCAGGTGCCCGGCGGGATCGGCCTGCTGGAGACCGAGCTGAAGAACCTGACCGGCTTCGACCTGGACGAGCTGTCCCCGCTGGACTTCGCGAAGGACGTCACCGTGCCGACGCTGATCGCCCAGGTCCACCACGACTCCAGCACCCGCCCCGAAGACGTCCAGGGCATCTACGACAACCTCGCCACCGCCGACAAGAGGCTGCACTGGATCGAGGGAACGACCCGCCGATTCGACGGCTACAACTACTTCCCCGAGAACCCCGAGCAGATGATCGGCTGGTTCACCTCCCACCTCGTCTGAGCGACTGACCGCGAAAGGGATCATCATGACCAACGTCCTCGTGCTCGGCGCGTCCGGGCAGATCGCCTCCTGGGCCATCGACATGCTCGCCGACCAGGGTGCGACGCTGACGCTCTTCGCCCGCAACAAGAACCGCATCAGCAACGTTCCCGCCGGCGCGACCGTGATCGAAGGCGACGCGACCAACCGCGCGGCACTCGCCGAAGCGATCCGCGGACAGGACGTCGTCTACGCGAACCTCGCCGGCAACATCGACGAACAGGCCCGAGCAATCGTCGCCGCCATGGAAGCGGAGGACGTCAAGCGCCTGATCTTCGTGACCGCGCTGGGCATCCACCAGGAAGTGCCCGGAGAGTTCGGCCGCTGGAACCGCGCCACCATCGGTGCGTCCACGCTCGACACCTACGCGGCCGCCTCCGACACGGTCGAGGCTTCGTCGCTGGACTACACCGTGCTGCGCCCGGCCTGGCTCTCCGATGCCGACGAGGTCTCCTACGAACTCACCCAACGCGACGAGCCGTTCAAGGGCACCACGGTCTCCCGCAAGAGCGTCGCCGCGCTCGTCGCCGACATCGTCGCCCACCCCAACACGCACGTGCGCGAGAACCTCGGCGTGAACAAGCCCGGCACCGACGGCGACCACCTCGTCTGGTAGGAGCCACCCGCACTTGCGCATCCACAGCAATCCCAGCGCGAGCACGGGAAATTGACCCCTGTCGTCACGACAGGACCACCAGCTTTCACGTAAAGGTGTTTTCGACCATGGACTGGGTTGCTTTCCGGGACGCGGCTCGGCGCGGCATGCAACCGGGCAAGCCGTTCCAGGAGCCCGTCAAGCTGATCCGGGTCGCGGTCGGCATGTTGATCGTGACGGTCATCGGCTACCTCCTGCACGACCCGGTGGAACAACTGCTGGTCACCGTGGGCGCGTTCCTGGGCGCGATCGCCGCGCTCATGCCGCACAACCGGTCCCGCGTCGTCGCGACACTC
This sequence comes from Kitasatospora sp. NPDC101157, assembly GCF_044768255.1. Lineage (NCBI taxonomy): Bacteria > Bacillati > Actinomycetota > Actinomycetes > Kitasatosporales > Streptomycetaceae > Kitasatospora > Kitasatospora sp. NPDC101157. Next base: position 74,173 of record NZ_JBIWPL010000028.1, read on the forward strand.
GCGACCAGCGCCGCGCAGATCGCTGCCGCGGGGCTGGGGATCGTGTTCGCGGGGCGCTGGGTGTTCGTACTGCCGCTCATCTTCGTGCTGTTCCTGGCCTCCGGGCTCCTGCGGGCTGTCGCGATCGGCATCAGCATGCGCCTGACGGTCGTCACCATCGTCTTCCTGGCGTTCGCCGAGATCTCATCAGGGCTGACGGTGGGCCCGGTCGAAGCCGTCGCCTTCTTCACCGTGGGGTTCCTGATCATGAACCTCTCCCAGCTGCTTCCCCCGTACGGATCGCGGCACTCGACGCAGCGCCGTGCCGTCGCAGGCTTCTACCGGGCGATCGCGGCCGGCAACTCTGCGGACTCCGCACTCCTGGCGGCCGACCGAAGCCTGGCGCTGCTGCGGTGGCGCAGTCATCCCGAGCTCGACCGGCTCACGCAACTCGTGGTGCGTGGCGAGGAGATCGGGCAGTTGATGCGCGCACTCGACAACCGTGCAGACGACGAATCCACCCTTTGGCACGAGGCCGCCTCGCGGCAACTGGGCCGCATCGCATCGGCGATCTCGCGCCCGCGACCGGACGGCTCCCTCGGCGCGGCCCCATGGCCGGGCGAACCGCGAACCGAGCTCCAGCGCGCTGTAGCACGGGCAGTGGCGGCCACTACTCGGCTCGCCGCCGGTGAGGACACTTCCCCCGCATCCGACGAGCGTCGCACCCCGACTTCGCTCGAACTGGTCCTGGACGAGCTGCGCCGGGGCTCGCCGATCCTGCACCACGCACTGCGGCTGGCCACGGTCTGCGTCGTCGCGCAGGTCGTCGGCCTGGCAGTGGGCGCATGGCTCGGACCGGCCACCATGCTGGCAGGGCACGGCTTCTGGGTGGTCGTCGCGGCGGCCCTGACCGTGTTCCCGGACTACGGCTCCACCTTCGCCCGTGGCGTCGGCCGTTCCCTCGGCACCGTCGCGGGCGCGGTCGTCGCTGTCGCGCTGTCCTTCCTCCCCGACGTGCCGGCCCTCCACGCCGTCGTGCTGCTCCTGCTGTTCTACGGCTTCCTCGCGTTCCGCAGCTGCGGGCAGCCGTTCACGATGTTCTGGGTGGTGGCCTGGATCGGCTCGCTGACCCACGGCTCGCTCGGTGCGACCACGCGCGGCCTCGACACGATCATCGGCTGCCTGCTCGCGTTCGCCGCCTACCTCATCGCTCCCACGTGGCAGCGCGGCATGCTCACCGAGCACCTCACGGAGTGGGCCGAGGCGACCGCGCGTCAGATCGACGCGCTGGTACTCCTGTGGGCAGCGGAGGACAAGGCACACCGGACTGCGGTCGCCCACTCCGTCGTGCGTGCCCGACTGACCGCGCTGGAGTTCACCGCGGCGGCCCGCAGCGCCCGTTTCGAGCCCCACGACCGGCACGGCCGCTGGCAGAACGATGCCCTCGACCCGGCCGTCGACGCGGTGACGAGCGTGCGCCGACAGATCGCGGCGCTCTCCGCGCTCGCGCCCCTCTGGAACGCCGAGGAACGCGCAGCTGTCTCCTCCGACGTTGCGGCTGCCTCGCGAGACCTCGAAACGCTCGGCCCGAGATCCCTGAGCGCCCCACGGCCCACCGATCCCGACGGCGTTGACGAAGGGACGACCTCCACGGACACCGTCGCGGCACTCGGGCGACTGCGTGGGGGCATCACGGCCTTGGAGAGGCTCGCCGCGGCCCAGACCCCGGTCGGTTCCCGATGAGCCGACGGCCCGTACCCGGCGCGGGGGCGTGACCTGGGCAAAAGCCCGGACAACTCATTCGGTGACCGCGAAGACGGACCCCATCACTCCACCTTGATGCCGCACGGCACGGAAGGAAAGAAAGCAATGTCAGAGACCCTGTGGCACGGCCACTACGACAGCCTGTTCATCGGCGGCGAATGGGTCGCCCCGTCCACCGACGAGAAGCTGACGGTGCTCTCCCCGTACACGGAACAGCCCATCGCGACCGTCCCGATGGGCGTCGAAGCCGACATCGACCGGGCCGTCGCGGCGGCTCGCAAGGCGTTCGACGAAGGGCCGTGGCCACGGATGACGCTGGCCGAACGTTCGGAGATCATGCGCAGGCTCAGCGCCGAGATGCAGACGAACGAGCAAGCCATGGCCGAACTCGTGTCCTCCGAAATGGGCACACCGATCCAGCACTCGGTCCCCATCCAGGCACGCCGTCCCCGACTGATCGTGGACCAGATGATCGAACTCGCCCAGAGCTACCCGTTCGAGGAGATCCGCGAGGTCCCCTCCGGCCGAGCCCTCGTGCACCGCCGCCCCAACGGCGTTCTCGGCGCCATCGTCCCCTGGAACGCACCCCACCTGATCACCATCATGAAGCTCGCACCGGCCCTGCTGGCCGGCTGCACCGTAGTGGTCAAGTCCGCTCCCGACGCGCCACTGAACCAGTACCTCTTCGCCCAGATGGCGCAGAAGGCCGGCCTGCCCGCCGGCGTGCTGAACATCGTCTCCGGCGACCGGCCGGCCAGTGAGCACCTGGTCTCCCACCCCGGGGTCGACACGATCTCCTTCACCGGATCAACGGGCGTGGGAAAGAGCATCGCCGCCGCGTGCGCCGCGCTGCTGCGCCCCGTCACCCTCGAACTCGGCGGCAAGTCCGCCTCCGTGCTGCTCGACGACGTCGACGTGGAGTCCACGGTCGACAAGGTGCTGCATGCGGCCTTGCGCAGCAATGGCGAGGTCTGCACCGCCAAGACGAGGATCGTGCTTCCCCGAAGCATCTCCGGCCGGTTCGTTGACGCACTGGCTGCGAAGGTCAGGGCCCTCAGGATCGGCGACCCGCTCGACCCCGAGGTCTACTTCGGCCCCCTGGTGAGCGCTCTCCACCGCGATCGCGTCGAGGGCATGATCGCCGCCGCCGTGAAGGAGGGAGCGGTTCCGATCATCGGTGGCCGCCGTCCGAAGGGGCTGGACACCGGCTGGTTCGTGGAGCCGACCATCTTCACCGGCGTCACCCCGTCGATGAACATCGCCCAGGAGGAGGTCTTCGGGCCGGTGCTCTCGGTGCTTGAGTACGACACCGAAGAAGAGGCCCTGGCGATCGCCAACGACTCCCGCTACGGGCTCAGCGGCGCGGTGTTCTCCGCCGACCCGATGCGCGCCACGCGCTTCGCCACGCGCATGGAGACCGGCATGACGGAGGTCAACGGATGCCCGGCCGGGCTCGCGGCACCGTTCGGCGGTGTGAAGGACAGCGGGCTCGGACACGAGCTCGGCCTCGAAGGCTTCGACGAGTTCGTCGAGATCAACAGCATCGGCATCCCCTCGGACCTGCCCTGGCCCACCCACTGAACGCACCACCCATAAACGGCTTGGGGTTCCCGGTGGCCTCGTCGGCGTGCCGCACGTCTGCCAGGCGCCGCTCTCGGGCCGGGCTGGACCGGTCAGGCAGCCTGGTGACGGCTGCCCCGATGGCCCGCCACGCTACCCGGCGAAAGCCGGTCGGTTCCGCCCTTTCCCCTCCCCGCACAGCCCCCAAGGAGCACCACATGGAATTCGTCGAGCCCCGACCCACCGGCAAGGGCCCCCAGGACTGGTTCAACGGAGACGTCTGGTTCGACGTCATCCACGCAGGCCAGGAACCCTCCCGCCTGCGCCAACATGGTGCGCTTCGCACCCGGCGCCCGTACCGCCTGGCACCACCACGCAGTCGGCCAGACCCTGCACGTAGTCGCCGGTATCGCCCTGATCGGCACCCGCGACGGCACCGTCTTCGAAGCCCACCCCGGTGAGACGGTGACCTGCCCGCCGGGCGAGCAACACTGGCACGGCGCCACCGCCGACCGCTTCATGCAGCACATCGCGCTGTGGGACGGCACCGCACCCGGCGACGACCAGCTGGAAACGACCTGGCTGGAACACATCACCGACGAGCAGTACAACGGTCGGCGGACCCGCAGCCACTGACCCCGCGGCAGCCCCGGGAGGCCGTGCTACGACCTGACCGCCGCCCTGGCGCACGAGACGGTGCTGCCCGAGCCCCGCACGCGGATCCTCGCCCGGGCCTTCCTCCACTATTGGCTGGGGGAGCTCGACGCTGCGGCGTGCGTCGCGCTGCCCCAGGTCGAGCAGATCCTCCGCCAGCTCCTGCGAAGCCGGGCGGCCATCGTCTCCGTGGCCAAGGGGCAGACCCCCGGCGGCGTCGACCTCCTGGGCCGGCTCCTGCAGAGCATGCCGGAGGCCGGGTACCGGGAGGACTGGAGCAGAGTGCTGGAACTCCTCCTGGTCGTTCCCGAGCACGGGCTGAACCTCCGCAACGACATCCTCCACGGTCTGACCGGCGCCCCGCCCAGGCACAACGTCTCGCTCGTCCTGCAAGCGGCGCTGTATCTTCTCAACCATGCCCACGGGCAGTGCACGACGCTGCGGCCAACTGACCAGCCGGACCTGCTGCAACACGCGCCCCGGTGAACCGGGCCGGTGCATTGCGGCCCGGCCGCGTGCCGGCTGCCGCTGCGGCCCGCAGCGGTCCTCCCGGGCGAAAAGGGCATGCCCCGTCCGCCGGATCAGCGACCTGTGGAGGTTGCCAGGCGTCCCAGAGTCCTGATCTGTCACAGGAATCCGGCTGGGCGATCTGCCACTCGCGCGCTGGTGGGTTGGCTCGCCAGCGCACGAGCTGGAGAAGCCGAAGGCATCGCCTTCGACGGAAGCGGCTTCCCTGGCTCCGGTCTGGCTATTCGGAGTACGGTGCGAGCCGGGACAAACCCGCAACCACGAGGGCGTCGACGACCCGCTGCCAGTCCTCCGTCATGCCCGCGTCGGCCACAGCCTGACGCATTTCGATCAGCCAGGAGGCGAGCAGATAGGTTCGGGTTGCCTTTCCTGGATGCGCGAGCACCAGGTCCGCCACCCAGGGGAGACCGACGCGCGCTTGGTCCTCAGCCGGTAGTGGCCTGATGAAGCCGATGAGCTGGTCCACGCATGCGGCGCTGCCTTGAGCGAGCGGCAACCACCGCGCGACGGGGTCCCGCCAGGCCAGTGGGTCCCACCAGACGATGGGTTCGCCGTGCACTTCCCGGTAGAGGTAGGCGACTTCGGCGGCGGGGTTCGGAAGGAGGGAGGCCAGAGCCGATCCGTAGTCACGCCGACCCGCGAAGGGCGAGTGCCCGTCGGCTTGCAGGTCGATCACATGTGTAACGATGGCTGGCCACATCCGGCGCGCGACGGCTGCTGCGTCTGCTGACTCTTCGGCGGCGGCCGCCAGCGCGCTCAGGAAACTGCCCAGGCACGTCCCGTGGTCAGCGTATGCATCGATGTGCTGGATGACGGGGGCGTCCTCGCCTGTGCTGGCGAGAGAGAGCAGTGCCCGTGCCGCGATCAAAGCGCGGGTGCCGCGGCGGTCCAGGTCGTCCTCGGAGGCTAGCAGTGAGCGGCGCTGCGTTGCGAGGACTGTATCCAGGAGTTCGCGAGCCCGGGCCGAGACGCAGGACTGTGCCGCTGCTGCCGGCCCGAGGGCCCTAATCGCCCCATCGAGGCGCGCTACGTAGATGGAGTCCGCGGCTACTTTCGCCAGTGAGCGTGCGATGGGGTAGTCGAGTGTGACGGGCTTGCGCCGACCGGTCTCCGGGTCCCAGTCGCCAAGGACACAATCCCGCATCGTCTCGACCGCGAGCTCGAATGCTGTCTCGTGGTGGCAGACGCTGCCGTCGGTCGTGCAGTCGGTGCGCCAGAGTTGGTCGAGGCCACGCGCCAGATGCACGCGCACTTCGTTGGCTACGGCATTCCCCAGCTTGCCCGCCGCGCTGGCCGTCCGGCGGTACGTCGCAGACCCGTCCTTGCCGTCGACCCGGGCACGGAGCCGCGCTGCGCCAGGCAGAAGGAGAAGAGGCAGGGCCCGCGCAGCATGGCGGTCCGCTCCCTGCTCGAAGTATGTCTCCTCGACCTCGAACGGGCGCGGTGATCCTGCGCCCTGACCGATGCGCAGAAGCTTGTCGACAGCGAAGAGCAGTGAGTCGACGGGCAGATCGACGCCATTGACGATATGTGCTGTGAGTGCTGCGGCGGCTACTGCGGCGGGTGCGTCCCACTGACTACTCGAGTCGGGGTCGGAAGGGTTCTCGAGCAGGTCGCAGGCCGCGGCGAGGTCGGCGACCAGGTCCTGACCCGTGAGTGCTTCGCTCTTGCCGTTCCTGGGGTTGACGTAGTAGCGGATGCTGAGCCGCATGGCCTCGTGAGCGCGTGCCGACTCGACGCTCTTGGCCTGCAGGGCCTCGGCGACGTCACTTGGGGGTGTGCTCTGGACCTCCACGCCCCCTTCGACCTGCTGCGCTTGGTAGGTGCCGCGGTCCAGGCTGCTCGCCCACCCGCGCACGGCCGCCAGTTCGTCCTGGGTGACTTGGTCGTCGGCCTCGCCGAGTTCTTCCTCGACCAGTCGCCTGGCCGTTGCGATGAGCTCCTGCCCGATCAATCGCAGCTCGTCGGCACGCTGATCGTTTGCGTGCAGCACCATCATCATGGCTGCTTCCCGCAGGGACCAGCGGCGACGTTCGGGAGCGGTCAGACCATCGGAGGGCGCCGCCCCTAGGCCGCCACCTTCGCTGACGACGCGTCCGAACTCCATGTGCCAGATGACCGGTTCGGTGAGATACCGGTCCAGCAGGCGGTCGGCGCGTTCCAGGTGGCGGACGAGAAGGCCCACGATCAGGCCAACCATGGCCAGGTTCTCGCAGCCCTCCAGCAGGATGGTGATGATCCTTTCCAGGGAGATGTCCGCTTCGATCAGTTGGTCGCACACTCGCTCCAGTGCCTGCAGTGCGCTCATGCAGGGGGAGGGGCCGACGCCGGTCCCGCGGTACCAGTGCCAGACGTGCTCGTCTCCGACGTATGTCCGGCGCTCGCCCGCGACGTCAAGCGGTGTACGGAAGGCATCGAGGTCGCGCTCCTCTACCTGTGCGCCGTACTGGAGGTGGCTGCCGACCAGGGTGCGTGCACGCGCCAGTGCGGCGTGGTTGAGCATGCGGTTGAGCACCGCTACGCCGTTGCGGAAGTCCGACTGGAACAGCGCAAGGAACGGGCCACGGTACCAGGCGGCGAGCGGGGTCACACCGAGCCCGCGGGCAGTGTGGTGCCGGATCCCGTCCTCATGGAAACCCGTGCCGTCTTCGTCCTCGTTGAGGTAATAAGCCTCGGTCAGGTCGGCGAGGAGACCGCGCCGGTACGTGGCCAGCGCCCGGCCGGTCAGCACCTCCTCAACGGTGGGGCCCGCCCATGCCGGCGCGTCGTGTGCCACTCGACGCAGAAGGGCCTCACCGTCCTCTCCGAGATCCGGGCCCAGCAGGGCCAGCAACTCGAGGATGAGTTCGTCCGCGATCTCGCGAGGGATCTCAGGGCGCGCCGGGCGACGCCCCTGGCGGCGGCCGCGACCCATGAAGAGCAGCCGTTGCTTCTCCAGGTGCTGACGCTTCGCCTCGACTTCCTGCGGCGGCAGGGCGGCCTGCGCCGCGGCGGCCGCCGCCTGCTGTTCCTGGAACCGGCGGTCGGCTTCGGCGCAGGCGGCGACGAGGCGGTCGTGCAGTTTGACCCGAAGCGGATAGCCAGCAGGTGTGCCCGCGAGGGTGACCGCGTGGAGCCAGTCGCGAAGGGTTCCCTGCACATGCTTGCCCTGCTGCCAGGGCTCCTCGTCCTCGAGTAGCAGGGCGATCAGTGGCTCGACCGCGTCGATCCGTACCAGGCCCGCTCCGTTGCGCAACCGCTGGTCCACGAGCCGCAGGAGCCGCTGCATGCCCGTGCCTGGCTCGGCACGCAGTGTCGGCCATGCGTCGCGCAGCACCGGGTCGGGTGCTCCGAGCGTCAGGAGCGCTTCGCCGGGCACATCGCCCCAACGGTCCCCGTGGCCTTCGGCGACCAGATGCTCGAAACACTCCTGCAGGCTGGCGAACCTGCCCCGGAAGGGGTTCCTCGGGCTGTTGGGTTGGACAAGCAGTGCTTGGCAGGCCAGCCGCGCGGCACCGAGCGTCCAGCGCGGCACACCGGCCTCAAGTAGTCTCGCGGTGGGACTAGCGCTGGTGAGGAGTAGACGGGCGATCGCGTATCGGCGCACCTCGTCGTGGGCGAACCGGGGGCCGACGCTGAACGGGTCGTCCGGGTCCGTGCGTAGCAGCCCGTCCTGGCGAAGGCCAGCGAGCGCCGTGGCATCGATCGTCCCCATCACGTCCAGGGCGTCTCCCAGGCCGAGTTCAAGGGCGGCCAGGCGCAGGAGCGCGATGCTGCGGGCCTCCGGAAGACCGCGTTCGGGATGCTCCTTGCGGAGCACCAGCCCGTTCCATACCTGCTGCATGGCGTCGGCGTCGCTCAGGGGGGTGGTCTTCACACGCCCGCGCACGAGGAGATCGACGACCACCGGCCTGGACAACAACTCCCGTGACCGCGGCTGTTCCGCGAGGGTCGACAACTCGGTGAAGACCGCCGTGACTTCAGCAACTTGGGCATCGGTCAAGGGGGGCACCTCAAGACTGGCGACATCCCCACCGACGCGATCGCTCAGCGTGTCATGGACGACCTGCTGGGCGTCGTTCGCTGTCACGGCGACCACTTTGACGTCCGCCTGGACGGCCGCGTCAACGAGGCTGAGGAAGGTGCCCGCTTTCCCCTCGACCAGTGCGTCCGCGCCGTCGATCACCAGGAGTCGCTGAGGGGCGCTGAGTTCTCCGAGGAGCGTTGCGAGCGAGGCACCGAGCGCGGACTCCAGCTCCACGCTCGTACTGGGGAGGGACCTGAGGTCGATGCAGAGGGCCTGTAGGACGTCCGGGTCCGATGCGGCATCGGCGATGGTGCGGACCGCCAGCGCGCTCTTTCCCACACCGGAGTCGCCGCGCACGACAACCCCTGTGGTTGAGGACTGCACGAGCTGGAGCAGTTGATCTGCGGTGTCGCGCCGTTCCAGGTGGACCTTTCGGCCGTCGCCGGAGATCGAGTCGCTCACCGAAGCGACCGCGCTCTGGTGAAGGCGACCGAGCATGGCCCAGCCAGGCCGGTGACGACGCGCTGCAGAGTCGAGGACCGCGTGGCAATGGCGCCGCAGGAGGCCCAGGTCGACGGTCGCTGCCTTCGGCGCGTACTCAGCCGCCAGGGCCACGAGCCGCTCTTGCAGTCGCATCGCCCCAAACAGATCCGCTCCGCGGGCCACCGGGATCAGGGAGTTCGTCATGGGGCCCCAGTCCAGTTCGTCCGGCGGTTCGAGCCTGGGCATGAGCACGGTCAGGCGCGACAGCAGCTCCCACGTGCGCTGCTCCACGAGCTGCGGGCCGGGGTCGGCTGTCCCGAGGTCCGGCAGTGCGAGTTTCACGAGACCTTCGAGGTGCCTGAGCCGCTTCCTTACACCAGCGGGGAACTTTCGGTGTGTGCGGATGAGGCCGAAGAAGCTGGGTGCGTCCTTGTGTACGAAGGCCTCGGCGGCGAGTAGCGCTAGCTGTTCCGCGTGCTCCTGCCGACCCGCAACAACCATGCCGGCCCGGTATTCAAGGCCGTCCGTGGGCGCGTTGACGACCTCCTGGACAAACGTGCCGATGAGCTTCCTGCTCGCCTCGTTGCTCTGCACGAGGTCCGGTGCCCGGCGCACCGCGAGAGCTAGCACCAGAGACGGCTCGACCTCGTCAGCCCGGGCCGCGCGGATGACCAGGTCGTCGACCGAGTGCTCGGGTGCTTTCTGGAACTCCACGCCGATGACCGTCCGGCTGTCGCCCAGCTCCGTCGCTCCGGTCCCGAGGAGAAGGTGAGCGAGGTACTGGACTGCGACCTTGCGCTCGAACGTGACACCTCCGCCACCGGTCGCGTAGGGACTCATCCCTGCTGTGGCGTCAGCGGTGGCCTGCAGTCGGACCTCCTCCAGCCACGCGCGCATGATCTCGCTGTCGGTGGTGAGGTGCCAGAGGTTGGCCCGGCCGACCTGGCTCGAGGTAGCGAAGCCAGCCTCTCGCAGCCTCTCCAGCGCCGCCGTCGCAGTCGTCGGGGAAATCCCCAAGTTCTTTGCCATCATCCGGCCTGACGGTGGCACGGTCGCAGCCGCCAAAGCCTTTAGGGCCGCGTACGCGTTCTCGCCCAACATCCCGCGGAGCAGATCAACGGTTGACGTCACAAGCAGGAGGGTAGTCGCTATGTCCAGTTATTCTGAACATAGAATCGGAATGTGCACTTGTGAATATTTGTGAGGCGACACCGCAGCCCAAGCGTTGCGCCGCGTCTGGCGGTCACTCGGGATGTTCCGGACTCCAACCCGGCAGCTCGTGCGAGCGAGGGGCCGACGTGAGGCGGCGGGGGCAATGTGCACGTTGTCGTCGCGAGCAGGCCCCTCGACTGCTACGACGCCTCACACCCCGAGCCTTCCGGAGCAGGCGCCGTGAAGTCCGCGCAGGGATCCGTTCGACTGGTCGAGGCCAGGGATCCGGCTGGCGTTCGTCATCCAAGCGGCCTCGCGAACCGCGACATGTCGTCGAAGGCGACCATGCTGTTCGGGTCGATCAGCGGCACGACGGCCGGGTAGAGCTCCGCTGCCGCAGGTGAGTCGCTGCCCCCAAAGCGCTTTGCCACAGCGAACCCGGCGCCGGCGACGAGGTCGGCGAGTTGCAGCGAAGGGTGCGTCTTGGACTCCCCTCGCAGCATCTGCCCGACCTGGGCCCGTCCCAGGACCCACCGCAACTCCCAGGACCCGCCCCCATCGAATTGGCGTATCATCTTGTCCAACCAGTCGTCAGTGAGCACCTTTTGGTCGTCCGTCAACGCGTTGACCTTCCCGATCCGCTCAGACCAGTTGTTGACAACGGCTGCCACCCCGGGAATCAGTGGTTCGAGACTGTCCGAGAGATCACCCTCCTGGAGCGCCTGCAGGAAGTCCGCAGCCTCCGCCCGAGTCCCGCGGGCCTGCGCGAGGACCGTAGTGACGCGTCGGCGCGTGGACTTCGCCCACGCCGCCTCCAAGACGTCGAAGAAGTTCTCAACCGAGGACTGCCGCCCGTCCCGGTTCCGCATCGACGCGAAGTCCACCGTGGCTTGGACAAGCTTTCCGAACCCATCCCTTCCCAGCGCCCGAGGCCCCTCCTCGAACAGCGTCCGGGCGCTTTGGCGAGCTGCGCCGTTGCGGTACATTTCGACGCCTCGAGAGTGGGCCTGAGTTTCGATCAAGAGGTCGATGATCTTTCCCACCACGAAGTAGTGCTTGTCGATCACGTATACCGAAGTTCGACCTTCGAGGGATCCGCCTGGGCCGAGCGCCTCGATCAGCGCCTGCCGACCTGTCGGCCTGTCCTTGAAGTGCTTGAACTTCACCTCGGCCACCTGATCGGTGATCCTCGCGTCACGCCGCAGATCGAGCAGCACCTGCTGCGCCGTCTGGTCATCGATGGCAACCGATCCGATGGTCATGTATCGGTCGGGGTTGGCGGCGAGTTGGTCGCCTCCCCAGCCGGACTCGTCAGTCGCGACCCACCGGCCCTTTCCGAGTGCATCTACGGTCGGCTCTACTCGACTGCGCCGGGCGTAGTTAGGGCCGGTCAGACCGGTTCCGGGGTTCGGCAGGCGCGTGGCTTCATTCATCGCGCCATCCTTGCCGCACGGCGAAGCGAACGCAAAACATCAAAGTCCCTACCTGTCAGGGCAGTTGAAGATGGCATGTCAGGCGGCACCAGGCGCCGGTGCCGGGCGCGAGCTACGCGCGGAGCAGTCTGTTGTCCTATGTGGGCCGTTCGAGTCACGATGAATGCCAAGGTGTGCCAGGAGGCCCCGACTGTTCCCGCAGGGTCGGAGACGAGCAGACGCCGGGCAGCTGAACGGGCTATGGCGTGAGTGCCGCAGGTCGGCCAGGCTTTCGGTCTCCACGGTTTGTCCCGCGCGGATGATGCTCAACCGGCCGCACAGGGCTTCGACCTCGGACGGGACCTGGGGATGCTTCGCGCGGTCGGCGACCTGGACGAGATGATCAAGATCATCAGGTCGACGCCATGAGGTCGCCCAGCGGAGCCTCGCGCAGCCACGGGCCGGCGCGGTGAGACTGAGGTCGGCGAAGCTGGTGCGGACGACGTGGATGTTGGCGGCACTGGTCTGGGCCAGGGTGCCGTCGAAATCGAAGGTGGCCGCCATCGACTGCAGGGTGACTGGAATGCTGACAAGGCTATCGAAGCTGGCAATCGACTCACTTTGTAAAAGAGCTCCAGCGAGGAAGGCCGCTGGAGCTTGAGGGCGGTGTAGCGTCGTCCTGCAGACGGGAAGGAATTTTGGCGCGGCTGGGTTCGATTTGCCTCTGGATACCTCTCAGTGCTGCTGAACTTTCGCTGGCTGTCGGTCAGTTAGTCGAGATCAAACACGGCGGTCACCGGTGCGTGGTCGCTCCAGCGTTCGGCGTGGGAGGCTGCTCGTTCGATGTAGGCCTCGACGCATTTCTCAGCGAGGTTTCTAGTAGAGACAACCAGGTCGATCCTCCAACCGGAGTCGTTGTCGAAGGCGCGGCCGCGGTAGGACCACCAGGTGTAGGGGCCGGTGCGGTCGGGGTGGAGGGCGCGGACGACGTCGACGTAGCCGGCCTCGTCGTAGACGCGGGAGAGCCAGGCGCGTTCCTCGGGGAGGAAACCGGCGGACTTCTGGTTGGCCTTCCAGTTCTTGAGGTCCTCGGGGCGGTGGGCGATGTTCCAGTCGCCGCAGACCACGACCTCGCGGCCGTCGGCGGCGGCGCGGGCGCGCAGGTCGGTGAGGTGGACGAGGAATTCCGCCATGAAGCGTTCCTTCTCGTCCTGGCGCTCGGTGCCGGCCTCGCCGGAGGGCAGGTAGAGGCTGGCGACGGTCAGGCCCGGGAGGTCGATTTCGACGTACCGGCCGGAATTGTCGAACTCCTCCGATCCGAATCCGATCGCGGTGCGCTGCGGCTCCTGGCGGGAGAGGATCGCGACGCCGGCCCGGCCCTTGGCGACGGACGGGGCCCAGACCGCGTGCCAGCCGTCCAGGTCGCTCAGTTCGACGGGCAGCTGCGCGGGCTCGGAGCGCACCTCCTGGAGGCAGATCACGTCCGCCTCCGTTCCGGCCAGCCACTCGACGAAGCCCTTCTTGGCGGCCGCCCGGATTCCGTTCACGTTCACACTCGTCACCACGATCACCCGGGCAGCCTACCCATTGGTCGTGTCCGTCCCGAACCGTGACGCGCGGCAGGGGTCCGGCGCGGCGCCGGCGTGGGCTGTCGTGAACGTGGCATGAATGTTCGCGAACGCCGCACCAAGCCGTGCCATTGGTCTTGACCATCTCCGGACGCAGCACCTAGGGTCGCTTACTGCAAGGACCTTTAATAAAGAAGGACGGATAAAGGCTCGCTCTCCCACCTGCCGCAACAGCGGGCAGCGGGCCCGGGATCCGCCCTCCTTGTCGTAGGGCGGACAGGACCAGGTGGAGGACACGGTGGGCACGGTCGGGACGACAGGACAGCTTTCGGCGGTGCCGGAACCGAAGTACTGGCACCTGCGCACGGTGCTGCTGCGGGCCATCGACTCGGAGTTCTCCACCGGTGAGGTCCTGCCCAACGAACGCGAGCTCTCCGCGCGCTTCGGGGTCGCCCGGGCGACGCTGCGGCAGGCCCTGGACCAGCTGGAGCTGGAGGGCCGGCTGGTCCGCCGCCGGGGGATCGGCACGCTGATCGCCGCCCCGCGGGTCGGCGTCCCGGTCAACCGGCAGGAGGAGGGCTGGCCCGGCGCCGGCCGCAGCCAGGCCTGGCGCACGGTGGACTGCACCACCGCGCCGGCCTCCGCGCAGCTGGCCAAGGACCTCGGCATCGCCGAGGGCGCCACCGTGCACACCGTCCGCCGGGTCCGCCTGGTCGAGGGCCGCGCGATGGCCACCGAGTCGCTGCACGTCCCGGCCTCGGCCCTGCCGCACCTGCCCGGTTTCCGCGCCGAGAGCGACCGGGCCCGCTCGGTGCTGCGCCAGCTGGAGCGCCTGGAGGTGGACGGCGAGTCCCGGGCCGTCGAGCTCGGTGTCGCCGAGGCCGACGAGGCCGCTCTGCTGGAGCGCCCCCCGGGGACACCGGTGCTGGTCATGACCACCCAGTACGCCTCGGCCGGCCGCCTGGTTGCGCTCGCCGTCTCCACCTACCGGGCGGACACCTGCAAGCTGACCTTCGGCGAGACCGGCCTGGTCGAGGTCACCCCGGTCGCCGCGACCCCCGAGGTCCGCACCGCCTCCTGAACCATCCCGCACCCACCCTCGGACAGCGGCCCGGACGCCAACTGGCTTCCGGGCCGCTGTCGTTGGGCGAGGCTCACACCCGGGGCGGGTCCACCGCGAAGAGCTGGTCCTCCACGTGGTCCAGGGCGACCCGCAGCGCGCCCATGGAGACGACCTCCGAGCCCAGCGCCGCCAGCGCCACCTCCGGCGCCCGCAGGGTGAACTGGGACAGCCGCTCGCGCAGGGGCTCCAGCACGCCGTCCAGGCCGGCCGCCCAGCCGCCGATGACCACCAGCTGGGGGTCGATGGCGAGGACCAGGGCGGCGACGCCCTGGACGAGGCGGGTCAGGAAGCGGTCCATGGCGACCTTGGCGACCTCGTCGCCCTCCCGCGCGAGCCGCAGGACGCGGGCGACGGCGGCCTCGTCGAGGGGGTTGAGCGGTTTGCCGGTGGTGGAGAGCAGCTTCTCCGGGGTGACCTCCTGGCCGAGCAGGTGCAGGGCGCCGATCTCGCCGGCGGCGCCGCCGTAGCCGCGGTGGAGCTTGCCGTTGATGAGCGAGCCGGCGCCGGGGCTGAGGCCGGCCATCACGAAGACCACGTCGTCGGCGCCGACGGCCGCGCCCTGCCAGTGTTCGGCGATGGCGGCGAGGTTGGCGTCGTTCTCGATCAGGACGGGGCAGCGGAAGGAGCGCCGCAGGCGGGCGCCGAGGTCGAGGCCGGTCCAGCCGGGCATCGCGGTGCCGAGCCGGACGGTGCCCTCGCGGTCGACGATGCCGGGAGTGCCGATGCCGACGGCCCACAGGTTGTCCCGGGAGATGCCGGCCTTGCGCAGGATGTCGGCGACGGCCGTGCGGACGGCGGTGAGGCGCTCCTCGGCGTCCAGGGTCTCGTCGACCGGCTTGAAGTGACTGCCCACCACCTCGCCGGTGAGGTCGGCGAGGATGACCCGGATGTCGTGCACGCCGATCTCGATGCCGAGGATGTGCCCGGCCTCGGCGCGGAAGCGGAACCAGCGGGCCGGCCGGCCGCGGCGGCCGGTGCCAGGCTGGCCGTCCTCCCGGGGCTGCTCGACCTCGGCGACCAGTCCGGTCTCGACCAGGCCCTCGATCACGCCCTCGACGGTCGGCCGGGAGAGCCCGGTCTCGCCCACGAGCTGAGTGAGGGTCACGGAGTGGCCGGTCCGCAGCGCCCTGAGCGTGACCGCGGCGTTGATCCGCCGCAGCAGCGAGGAGTCTCCTCCGGTGAGCCGATCCGCCAATGCGATGCCCTTCGCCGTTCGCGCGACTGCCCTGGCGCGCGGTGTCGAGTGCGCGGAGCCCACCGAATGGCCCGCGGGGGTCTGCCCCCGGTGCACCGGCACGGGCGGCGCGCCGCCGCCCGCGGGAAGGCCCGGGGGACAAGCCGGAGCCTACCGGGGGACCGTCCGGCGCGGCGAGGATTCCCGCAGCTCACCCGGGCTTCGGTATCGAAATGGTACGGATCGGGTGGCGGTACGTGACCGTTGCTTCACCGGTCGGCCGCGGCCGGCCCCCGCCCCGGGCGCCGGCCCCGTACGGACCAGCGCGAGCGCACCGACAGCAGCGAGCCGACGCTGAGCCAGGAGCACGCCGAGAACGCGCTGAAGACCGAGCCGGCCGAGCCGACGGACAGCACGCTGCCGACCGATCCGATCGAGAGGACGGACCCGACCGAGCCGATGGACAGCAGCGAGCCGATGGAACCGATGGAGCCGATCGAGCCGAGGGAGGCCCGGGAGCGGATCGAACGCACGGAAGCTGCCATGCGCCCGATCGTAGCCGCACCCGCCGAGGGCGCGCCGCGGAGTGACGAGAGTGCGCTCCCGCGGCCGACACGTCCCGGAGTCACGGGAGTGCGAGCTCCCTCGGCCGACACGTCCCGGAGCCACGGGAGCGTGTTCGCTCGGCGGGCGCGCCGCGGAGTCAGTCGACCCGCGCCGCGAACAGCCCCTGCCCCAGCAGCCCCATCGGGTGCCCGTCCGCCGGCAGGGTGAGCACGGTGGGGCAGCCCGCCGCGGAGAGGGCGGCCCGCCAGTGGTCGGCCGGGTGGGCCGTGAGGCCGCGGGGGTCGCCGGTGATCAGCAGGTCGAGCTGTTCGGCGACGGGTGCGAGCAGCAGCAGCCGCCCGCCGGGGGCGAGTTGGTCGACGAGCGCCGGAACCTCCTCGTCGGGGCGTCCGGCGGCGGTGGCGACCACGAGGTCGTAGCGCCCGCCGTCCGGGGTGAGGTGGTGGTCGGCGTTCTGCCGGGGCCGGGCGGCCAGGGCGCGGGCGACGGCGGTCTCGGCGCCGTCGCGGTCGGGTTCGAGGACCCGCAGCGGCCGCGGTCCTTCGTGGGCCTCGGCGGTGGCGCGCACCAGCGCGCCGAGTGCGGCGCCGAGGTAGCCGCGGGCGGCGGCCCAGCGGACCGGGGCGACGGCGGGGCGGGGCGCCTCCTGGCCGGTGAGCAGCTTGGGCAGGCGCAGGGCGCCGCGCCGGACCCGGTCGAGGACGGGGGCGGTGCCGAGGCCGTCGGCCCAGCTCTCGGCGGCGGGACGCCAGGCCTCCCGGACCTCGGCGGCGGTGAGTTCGGGGGCGCCGTGGAAGAGCGGGCCCTGCGCCCCGCCGCCCTGGCGGGTGATCAGGCCGTGCCGGGCGAGGGCGTCCAGCCAGCGGCCGACCCGGGGGCGCTGGGCCGGGATGACCAGGGCGGTGGCGAGGAGTTCGGCCTCCGACCAGCCGCGGGCGGGGTCGGTGAGCACTCCGGCCTGCTGGAGGGTGTGCAGCAGGGCGGTGAGGACGGCCCGGTCGAGATGGGCGCCGAACTCGGTGACCTGGTCGGCGGTGATGCCGATGGCGTGCTTCCAGGCGGCGGCGGTGGCGGCCTCGGCGTCGGCGCGCAGCCGGCGGTCGGCGGCCTCGGCCTGGCTGTGCGGGGCGCGGACGTGGGCGAGGACCGCGCCGAGGGCGTCGACGGCGGCGTACACGTCGTCCTGCCGGGGTTCGGGTCCGACGTGCAGGACCAGGCGCAGCGCGCTCAGGTCGTGCTCGGCCAGTCCGGGCTGGCGGCTGAGCCGCCAGAGCAGGGCGGATGGCAGGCTGAGGTGCGTGGTGCCGTTGGCGGCGAGGGCGCTGAGCTGCTGCTCGGGCCGTTGGTCGGGGTCGGCGCAGTGCACGGTGCCGCCTGCCAGCAGGGTGGCCAGGGCGAGTTCGACGGCGAGTTCGGTGGCCGGGTGCAGCACGGTGTGCCGGATCGGCGGCGGGCCGAGGACGCCGGCCCAGTGGCGGAGCCGTTCCTCGGCGGTGCGGGCGGCGGAGGGCGCCAGGGCGGCGTGTTCGGCGACGCGTTCGGCGAGGGCCCGGGGCAGGCCGCCCGGCGGGGAGACGCCGAGCAGCAGGCCGGTGCCGCTGATCGTGCGTCCGTCGGCGACGACGGCGGGCCGGTCGCCGAGCTCGCGCAGCGCGCTGACCAGCGCAGGGGTCGAGGCCAAGGTGATCACTCCGGGGTGCGGGGGAGAAGCCGCACCACTGAACCATGCGTCCGGGTCGGGAGCGGTCGGAGCCTGGTCAAGATTCCGTAATGATTTTCATATCGGCCAGCCAAGCGGCGAGGGGAATCCCGCCACGAAGGCGTCGGAACTGCGCATTCCGGCGCCGCTGCGCAAGCCCTTGACAGGTGGTTCGGGTGCTGGATTACTTGGCCTGGGCCGGCCCGGACCGAACGATCGGTCGGGCCCATACGGATCGGCCGACCTGCGAAGGAGCGACGATGACCGGCAGCTCACCCGAACCGGGACGACGCCTGGGGGAGCCGATTCCACCCGCACTGCTGGACGCCGGCGAGCGGATGGGGGTGGACGAACTCCGTGCCCACCAGCTCGACCGCCTCCGGGCCACCCTGCGGCACGCCTACGACAACGTCGAGCTCTACCGCCGCAAGTTCGACGCCGCCGGGGTGCGCCCCGAGGACTGCCGCACCCTGGACGACCTCGCCCGGTTCCCCTTCACCACCAAGGCCGACCTGCGCGAGGGCTACCCCTTCGGCATGTTCGCCGTCCCGATGGAGCGGGTCCGCCGGATCCACGCCTCCAGCGGCACCACCGGGCGGCCGACCGTGGTCGGCTACACCGAGAACGACCTGTCGATGTGGGCCG
This sequence comes from Kitasatospora sp. NPDC101157, assembly GCF_044768255.1. NCBI lineage: Bacteria > Bacillati > Actinomycetota > Actinomycetes > Kitasatosporales > Streptomycetaceae > Kitasatospora > Kitasatospora sp. NPDC101157. The sequence goes on from NZ_JBIWPL010000028.1 coordinate 92,487, forward strand.
ACGTGGTCGCCCGCTCGATCCGCGCGGCCGGCGGCCGTCCCGGCCACAAGGTGCACGTCGCGTACGGCTACGGGCTGTTCACCGGCGGCCTGGGCGCCCACTACGGCGCCGAACGGGCGGGCTGCACCGTCATCCCGGCCTCCGGCGGCATGACCGCCCGGCAGGTCCAGCTGATCCAGGACTTCCGCCCCGAGATCATCATGGTCACCCCGTCCTACCTGCTCACCCTGCTGGACGAGTTCGAGAAGCAGGGTCTCGACCCGCGCGCCAGCTCGCTGAAGGTGGGCATCTTCGGCGCCGAGCCCTGGACCGAGGAGATGCGGCGCGAGATCGAGGAGCGGCTCGACCTGCACGCCGTCGACATCTACGGCCTCTCGGAGGTGGTCGGCCCCGGCATAGCCCAGGAGTGCGTGGAGACCAAGGACGGGCTGCACATCTGGGAGGACCACTTCTACCCGGAGGTCGTGGACCCGCTGGGCGACCGGCTGGGGCCCGACCTGGTGATGCCCGAGGGCGAGGTCGGCGAGCTGGTCTTCACCTCGCTCACCAAGGAGGCGCTGCCGGTCATCCGCTACCGCACCCGTGACCTCAGCCGGCTGCTGCCCGGAACCGCGCGGCCGGCCTTCCGGCGGATGGAGAAGGTCACCGGGCGCTGCGACGACATGATCATCCTGCGAGGGGTGAACCTCTTCCCGACCCAGATCGAGGAGATCCTGCTGCGCACCCCGGGCGTCGCCCCGCACTTCCAGCTGCGGCTGACCAGGCAGGGGCGGATGGACCATCTGACGGTGCGGGTGGAGGCCCGCCCGGAGGCGCCCGCCGAACTGCGGGCGGCGGCGCGGGAGTCGATCGTCCGGGCGGTGAAGGACGGCGTGGGCGTGACGGTCGCGGCCGAGGTGGTGGACCCGTACACGCTGGAGCGCTCGGTCGGGAAGATCAAGCGGGTGGTGGACGAGCGGAAGTAGCGGAGAGGAGGTCGGAGGCGCACGGCTGTCCGGGGGGTGATGCCGTGCGCCTCCGACGTCTACAGCAATGTAGACGGTCAGTGGGCGACGAGTCCAGCCGTCCGACGGCGCGTCCGCGCGGACAGGGCCAGGGCGACCGCCATCAGCACGGCCAGGGCCAGGCTGACCGGGCCGGTGCCCAGGCCGATGCCACCGCGGTCGGCGCCGACGCCCAGCCAGTCCGCGAACGAGGCGCCCAGCGGACGGGTCAGCACGTACGCCCACCAGAACCCGGCCACCGGGCCCACCCAGCGGGCCCGCGCAGCCACCGCCGGAACGGCGATCAGCACCGCGAAGCCCAGGCCGGCCACCAGGTAGCCGAGGTCGAGGGTGGCCGCCGTCAGATCACCCAGCGCGGTGCCCAGGGCGAAGGTCAGCAGCACGGCCGCCCAGTAGAACAGCTCCCGGCGCAGCCCGGTCACCCGGTCGATCGCCAGCGAGCCCTCCACCAGGTGCCAGAGCAGGAACAGCCCCGCCAGCGCCGCCGCCAACGCGCCGGCCGACAGCACGTACGGGACACCGAGCGCGACGTGCGCCACGTCGGCGACCATCGTGCCGAACACGCTCACCAGCACGACCACCGCCCAGTACAGCCCGGGCACGCAGCGGCGGGTGCGCAACTGCACCACCAGGGTGAGGGCCAGCAGCAGTCCGGCGGCGGCCACCGCCAGCACCGGGTCGAAGGTCTTGGCGAGGAAGTCCGAGAGGGTCTCGCCCATGCCGGTGGTCAGCACCTTCACCACCCAGAACCAGCCGTCCACCACGGGGACCTTGCTGGCGGCGGCCCGGACGTCACCGGGCGCGGCGGGGCCGGGCGCGGCGGGGCCGGGCGCGGTCGGCGCGTACGAGTGGGCCACCTCAGCCCTCCGAGCCGTCGACGACGGTGTTGGAGGTGAGCTGGCCGTCGGTGCCGTCCACCGTCACCAGGTGGCGCACGCCGTCCTGGCCGACGACCGTCACGGCCCAGGCCGCGCCGCCGCCCTGCGCGGTGACCCGGTGCAGCGACTCGGCGCGGCCGCCGGGGACGGCGGCCTGGGCCTTGTCCAGGGCGGCGGAGGCGCCGAGGGAGGGCAGCGGAGCGGGCGCCTCGCCGTTGGCGTGCCCGCGCTGCTTCCCGTGCCCGGTCCCGTACTCGTTTCCGTTCCCGTGCTCGTTACCGGTCCCGTGCTCGTGCCCGGTCCCGCGCTCGTTCCCGTACGCGTGCCCGCTCCCGTCCTCGGACCGGGCCGACGCCTCGCGGTGCCCGCTCCCGCGCTCCCCGTGTCCCTCGTGCGCCGCCGCCGCGACCGCGAGCCCGCCCCCGGCGAGCAGCGCCACGGTCGCCACCGACGCGGCTATCCGGCGCTCCCGCCCGCTCGCCCAGGCGCGCAGGCGCTCCACGCGCCGACGGCGGGGCGCGAGCGGCGGCACCTCCGGGATCTCCGGCTCGATCCCGGGCTGCGGGGTGGTGGACGACAGGGGGTCGGTCATCGGGGGCACTCCTTGCCTCGTGCGGCTGCTGCGCTCAGCGTCCGGCCCGGTACCGCCCGGGCCGCGCCCGGCGATCATGGCGGACCGTACCTGAACCTGCGCTTAAGGCGGGTCGGAAGCTCTCAGGAGCACCTGGCACCCTGAACGGATGCACATACTCGTCGTGGAGGACGAACAGCGGATGGCCACCGCGCTGCGGCGCGGACTGGAGGCCGACGGACACACCGTCGACACCGCCCACAACGGCCCCGAGGGCCTCGCCCTCGCCGAGCGCCACCCCTACGACGTGATCGTCCTCGACATCATGCTGCCCGGCCTCAACGGCTACCGGGTCTGCGCCCGGCTGCGCGCGGGCGGCTGCCGGGCCGGAATCCTGATGCTCACCGCCAAGGACGGCGAGTGGGACGAGGCCGAGGCCCTGGACACCGGCGCCGACGACTACCTCTCCAAGCCCTTCTCCTTCGTCGTGCTGCTCGCCCGGCTGCGCGCCCTGCACCGGCGGATCGACCGGCAGCGCCCCCGGCTGCACACCCTCGGCGACCTGGTGCTGGACGCCAACGCCCGCACCTGCACCCGGGCCGGCACCCCCACCCACCTGACCGCCCGCGAGTTCGCCATCCTGGAACACCTGGCAGCCCGGGCCGGGACGGTGGTCTCCAAGCGCGAGATCCTCGACCACGTCTGGGACGCCGACCACGACGCCGACCCGAGCATCGTCGAGGTGCACGTCCACGCCCTGCGGCGCAAGATCGACGCGCCCTTCGGCCGGGCCGCCCTGCAGACCATGCGCGGCGCCGGCTACCGGCTCGACCCGGCCGGCGGCTGACGTGCCCGGGTCTCGTCAACTCCCCCACGCACTGCGCCGGTTCTTCCCCCGTACGGTACGGGCCCGGGCCACCGCGGCCGCCGGTACCGTGCTGGCCGCCGCGCTCGCCCTGGCCGGGGCCGGACTGCTCGCCGCGGTGCACGCCGACCTGGTCGCCTCGGCCGCCTCCGCGACCCGACAGCAGGCCGAATCGGTGGCCCAACTCGCCGTCCAGGGACGGCTGACACCCGTTCTGCACCCCGCCCACGGCACCGACTTCCTCCAGGTCGTCGACGCCCGCGGCACCGTCCTCGCCGCCAGCCCCAACCTGGCCGGCCGCCCCGCCCTGGCCACCGCGCGGCGCACCGGCTCGCACACCACCGACGATGTCGACCCGCTGTACGAACACCACCGCCAGCGGCTCGCCGCCGTCACCGCCGACACCGCCGACGGGCCGGTCACCGTCTACGCGGGCGCCTCGCTGCGGGCCGCCGACGAGGCCATGGACATCACCCAGGCCGGGCTGGCCGTCGCCTGCCCGCTGCTGCTGCTCACCGGCGTGGTGGTCACCTGGAAGGTCACCGGACAGGCGCTGCGCCCGGTGGAGGCGATCCGCGCCGAGGTCGACGCCATCACCGGGCAGGACCTGCACCGCCGCGTCCCCGAACCCGGCACGGCCGACGAGATCGCCCGGCTCGCCGCGACCATGAACGCGATGCTCGACCGGCTGGAGGCCTCCGGCCGCCGACAGCGGCAGTTCATCGCCGACGCCTCGCACGAACTCCGCAGCCCCCTCGCGGTGTTGCGCACCCAGCTGGAGGTCGCCGACACCCACCCGGACCCGGACGTCCGCGCCGAGCTGGTGCACGGCGCCCTGGAGGACACCGACCGGCTGCAGAACCTGGCCACCGACCTGCTGCTGCTCGCCCGGCTGGACGCCGGCGGCACCGACGACCGCCCACGCCAGCGGATCGACCTCTCCGACCTGGTCGCCACCACCGTCCTCGCCCGCCCGTGCGGCCCGCACCGGCGCACCACGGACCTGGCCCCCGGGGTCGCCGTCGACGGAATCCCGCTCTGGCTCGGCCGGCTGCTCACCAACCTGCTCGACAACGCCGAACGCCATGCGGCCACCACCGTGCACGTGCGACTGGGCACCGACCCGGTGCACGGTCTCGCCCTGCTGGACGTCGAGGACGACGGCCCCGGCATCCCGGCCGCCGACCGCGAGCGGGTCTTCGAACGCTTCACGCGCCTGGACGACGCCCGCTCCCGCGACCACGGCGGCACCGGGCTGGGCCTGCCGATCGCCCGCGACATCGCCCGCCACCACCACGGCACGCTCACCGTCACTCCGACCGCGACCGGCGCCCGGCTCACCGCGGCGATCCCGCTGGCGGTCGAGGGCTGAGCGGCCACCCTCCGCCGACCACCCGCGCGGGAGGCGCACCCCGTAGGCCCTATGCTGCGGGCATGCCGAGCGAGCTGCGAACTCTTCGAGCCGGCGCCGACCCCGCCTTCATCCGGCGGGAGACGGAGCTGACGCCCGTTCCCTTCGTGCCCGAGATCCGCCTGCACATGGCCCAGGACGCCATCGCGCTGTGGGAGACCACCGAGCGCGAGCGCGGCCGGGACGGACTGCCGCCGCCGTTCTGGGCGTTCGCCTGGGCCGGCGGGGTGGCGGTCGCGCGCTACGTGCTGGACCACCCCGAACTGGTCGACGGGCGCGCGGTCCTGGACATCGCCGCCGGATCCGGACTGGTCGGGGTGGCTGCCGCGCTGCGCGGCGCGAAGGAGGTGCGCGCCGCCGAGATCGACGCCTACGCGGTCGCCGCGATCGAGCTGAACGCCGAGGCCAACGGCGTCCGGGTGGCGGGCGCGCTGGTCGACCTGGTGGACGGGGACGGCGCCCCCGCCGAGGTGGTGCTCGCCGGGGACGTCTTCTACGAACGGGCCATGGCCGCCCGCTTCCTGCCCTTCCTGGAACGGGCCGCCGCCCGCGGCGCCACCGTGATCGTCGGCGACCCGGGCCGGGCCTACCTGCCCCGCGAGCGGTTCACCGCCGTGGCCGCCTACCAGGTGCCGGTGGTGGCGGACCTGGAGGACGCCTCGGTCAAGACCACCACCGTGTGGCGCCTCGGCTGATCCGCTCCCTGCCGTCCTCGGCGCGGAACCGCACGCGACGCCGCCCGGAGGTCTTCCGTCCGGACGGCCGCCGAGCGCTGGCGGCCGTCCGGGGGACGTGGTCCGCTGGGCCCGATGCGCGTGCGAACGGTTGCGTTCGGTCACGACGTCGACACCCGCCCACCCGACAGGGGACCACCATGGCCCGGTGCACGGCGGGTGGTTCCCCCGGGGGCCCGCACGTCCGCTCTCCCGGCTCAGCCGCGCAGGCGGGCCAGCCAGGCCTCGACCTCCTCGGAGCCGCGGGGGAGGTCGGCGGAGAGGTTCTCGTTGCCGTCCTCGGTGACCAGGATGTCGTCCTCGATCCGGACGCCGATGCCGCGGTACTCCTCCGGCACCGTCAGGTCGTTCTCCTGGAAGTACAGGCCGGGCTCGACGGTGAGCACCATGCCCGGCAGCAGCGTGCCGTCGACGTGCTCCTCGGTGCGGGAGTGGGCGCAGTCGTGGACGTCGATGCCGAGCATGTGGCCCGTCCCGGCCAGGGTGAAGCGGCGGTGCAGGCCCAGCTCGTACACCTTGTCGGCGGTGAGGTCGCCGAACAGGCCCCAGGCGGTGAGGTGTTCGGCGAGCTCGCGCTGGGCGGCGCGGTGGAAGTCGCGGAAGTCCGCGCCCGGCCGGACAGCGGCGATGCCGGCCTCCTGGGCGGCGTGCACGGCGTCGTAGACCTTGCGCTGGATGTCGGTGAAGCGGCCGGAGACCGGCAGGGTACGGGTCACGTCCGCGGTGTAGAGCTCGTTGGTCTCCACGCCGGCGTCGAGCAGCAGCAGGTCGCCGGGGCGGGCCTGGCCGTTGTTGCGCACCCAGTGCAGGGTGGTGGCGTGCGCACCGGCGGCGGCGATGGTGCTGTAGCCGACGTCGTTGCCCTCCAGCCGGGCCCGGACGAAGAAGGTGCCCTCGATCAGCCGCTCCGGCGTCGCGGCGTCCGTGCCGAGGACGCGCACCACGTCCTCGAAGCCGCGGGCGGTCGCCTGGCAGGCGAGGCGCAGCTGGGCGATCTCGAACTCGTCCTTCACCAGGCGCATTCCGGACAGGAAGACCTCGAACTCGGCGTCCCGCTCGGCGGTCGTCCTGTCCCGGAGGGTCTCCTCCACCCCGGCGTCGTGTCCCCGCAGCACCCGGACCGGGGCGGTGGCCGCGGCCAGGTCCGCGCGCGCGGTGCGGACGTCCCGGCAGGGCAGGCCGAACAGCCGCTCGCTCTCGGTCAGGCTGTTGCGGCGCCCGTCCCACAGTTCGCCGTGGCCGTCCAGCCAGAACTCGCCGCTCTCGATGTCGGAGCGGTTGCGCAGGTAGAGCACCGGCCGGTGGCCGGTGTCCCCGGTGGGCTCCAGGACCAGCACGGCGTCCTGGGACTGGTCACCGGTCAGGTAGACGTAGTCGGAGGACGGGCGGAACGGGTAGTCGGTGTCGTTGGCCCGCACCTTGGGGTTGCCGGACGGGACCACCAGCAGCTCGCCCGGGTACGCGGCGGACAGCGCGGCCCGGCGGCGCTCGGTGTGGGCGGCCTGCGGGATCGGCTCCAGGCCGTGGCGCTCGGTGTCGGCCCAGCCGTGCTTCATGCTCTCGGCGAGTTCCTCGGTCACCCCGCGCGTGAGGCCGTTCTTGCGGTACTTGATGGGCGGGGTGGGCTCGGTGGGCTGGGCGGGCTCGGTCACAGCGGACTCTCCAGAGGGGATACGGCGCACCGTCGCGCCGACCTGCCGGGTACGTAACAAGCGTTGTGTACCGTATATCGAACGAGGGCCGAAGAGAAGGGGCCGGTACCGACGGGGCCAGTGCCCAGGGGGGGAGCGGTGCCGACGGGGACGGCCGAGCCGCGGTTGGACGAGAACGCCCGGGACGTCTCCCGGTCGATGGGGCGATGACCGCCGTACCGGAAGTCGGTCCCGCCGACGTCCGGTACGGGCGACTGTTCAGAAGGCGGTGCGGGCTTCGGGATCGCTCGAAGCCCGCACCGGGACCGTCCGTCTCTCAGACGCCGTTGAGGGCGTAGTTGCGGAAGGTGGCCAGGAGGGGCAGGACTTCGGTCTTGCTGGGATCCTCCGTGACGGCGCGCATGGCGTCGATGACGGTGTGGGCGATGATTCGGGTGACGCAGAGGTCGTCCGCCGCCGCGACCGTGCCCCAGGCCTTGAGGGTCTGGGTGAGCAGGGCGCTCATCCTCGCGCCGATGTTGGCGCTGACGGCGTCCGAGAGTTCGGCGATCTCCTCGTCGCTCATGCTGGACCGCAGGCCGAAGGCCAGCGCCATCAGGGTGTCCATCGCGTGCTCGCCGTACGCGGCGACCAGCGCCGGCAGCGGCCGCTCGTCGGCCCCGCCCGCCGCAAGGGCGGACAGGGCCTCGTCGTCGTCCTTCCACGCCGCCTCAAGGGCGGCCAAGGCCCGCAGGGCCTCGTCCACGGTCAGCCCGTCTGTCATACCTGGAACGGTATTGAGCCGGTACCGCACCCCGCGCGGTTTGGGCGCCGGGATCACACCTTCGGGGGACGCGGGCCCGGTTCCGGCCGGTGGACGTGTGCGAAGTGCTCCGCGTCCCAGGTGCCGCCCAGTTCGGGGGCCAGGGACGCGAGCGAGAGCGCCGCGAAGTCCTCGACGGCGCCCGCGCGTTCCGGCAGGGCGCCGAGCAGCGGGGCGCCGGCGGAGCGCGGCAGGTCGGCGAGGTTGCAGCGTTCGGCGAGGCCGGGGTCGGCCGGCCAGGACCCGACCAGGACGCCGGCGAGCGGGAGTCCGCGGGCCGCGAGGGCCTCCGCCGTGAGCGAGACGATGTTCAGGGTGCCGAGCCCGGCGGAGGCGATCAGCAGCACCTCGGCCGGGAGGCCGGCGTCGAGGACGGCCCGGGCCTGGTCGGCGAGCGTACGGCCCTGGTCGTCGTAGCGGACCAGCAGTCCGCCCGCGCCCTCGACCAGGACCAGGTCGTGGGTGGCGGCGAGGTCGGCGACGGCCGTGACCACCTCGGCGGGGGAGAGGTAGAGCAGTCCGGACCGCCGGGCGGCGGTGTCGGGCGCCAGCGGTTCCGGGTACCGGACGAGCTCACGCACCGTCAGTTCACCCGCCATACGGGCGACTTCCGCCGCATCGCCGGGCTCGCCGGGAGCCACGCCCGTCTGCCCGGGCTTGAGCACCGCGACCTTCCGCCCGGCCCGCAGCGCCGCCGAGGCCACGGCCGCGGTGGCGACGGTCTTGCCGACGTCCGTGTTGGTGCCCGTCACGAACAGGATGCGCGCGCTCATCCCGCCACCGCCGCGGCGGTCACGGCGGCAGCGATCCGTGCCACGTCCTCGTCCTCCGTCACGTAGGGGGGCATGGTGTAGATGAGGTCCCGGAACGGCCGCAGCCAGACGCCCTCGCGGGCCGCCGCCCCGGTCGCCGCCGGGACGTCCACCGGGTGGTCCAACTGCACCACGCCGATGGCGCCCCGGACCCGGACGTCGCGCACGCCCGGCACGTCCGATGCCGCGGCCAGGCCCTCGGCGAGCCCGGTCTCGATGCGCTTGACCTGCACCGCCCAGTCCTGTCCGAGCAGCAGGTCCAGCGAGGCGTTGGCGGCCGCGCAGGCCAGCGGGTTGCCCATGAAGGTCGGCCCGTGGGCCAGTACGGGCATCTCCCCGCGGCTGATGCCGTCGGCGATCTCGCCGGTGCACAGGGCGGCGGCGAGCGTCAGGTACCCGCCGGTGAGGGCCTTGCCCAGGCACATCACGTCGGGGGAGACGCCGGCGTGGTCGGCGGCGAACAGCGCGCCGCTGCGGCCGAAGCCGGTGGCGATCTCGTCGAAGACCAGCAACACCCCGTAGCGGTCGCAGAGTTCGCGCAGCATCCGCAGGTAGGCGGGGGAGTGGAACTGCATCCCGCCCGCGCCCTGGACCACCGGTTCGACGATGACGGCCGCCAGCTCGTCGGCATGACGCGCCATCAACTCCTCGAACCGCGCCGCGTATTCGGGGTCGAGCGGGGCGTCGAAGCCGGACGGCGGCTGGGGCGCGAAGAGCTGCCCGGGCAGCACCCCGCCCCACAGGTGGTGCATCCCGCCGTCCGGGTCGCAGACCGACATCGGGTGGAAGGTGTCGCCGTGGTAGCCGCCGCGCCAGGTGAGCAGTCGGCGCTTCCCCGGCCGGCCCGTCGACTGCCAGTACTGCAGGCACATCTTCATGGCGACCTCGACCGCCACCGAGCCCGAGTCGGCGAGGAAGACGTGCTGCAGCGGCTCCGGGGTGATCTCGACCAGCCGGGCGGCCAGCCGGACGGCGGGCTCGTGGGTGAGCCCGCCGAACATCACATGGCTCATCCGCCCCAGCTGCTCGCGCACGGCCGCGTCCAGCACGGGGTGCCGGTAGCCGTGGATGGCCGCCCACCAGGACGACATCCCGTCGACCAGCTCGCGCCGCCCGTCCTCCACGGGCTCCGCGAGGCGCAGCCGGACGCCCGAGGCGGACTCGACCACGTACGGGGTGACGGTGCCGGGCATCGGCCCGTACGGGTGCCAGACGTGCGCCCGGTCGAGGGCGAGCAGCGTGTCCGTGGACAGCTGGGACATGGTGAGGTCTCTCCGAAGTGTTCCGACGGCGGGCGCCCCGGGGTGCCGAAGCGTGCCTGAGGGCGCCGAAGGGTGCCGAAGGGTCAGGCGTTGGGGGCGAGTTCGGTGCCGGCGCCGCGACGGCGGACCTTGACCAGGTCGCTGCGCAGCTCCTCGTCCGTGCCCTCCTCGACCGGCGCGGGCTCCGGGTGGGAGTGCCCGCCGCACGGGCCGCAGCCGCCGCCGCTGCCGCAGGCCGAAGCGGCCGTCCCGCAGGAGCCGGCCGCGGCCGCCTCGGCGACGTCGGCGCGGTGGCGCGGCAGGGTGGCCTCGCCGGCGCCCTCGACCTCGAAGCCGGCGTCCTTGATCATGTCGAGGTCGGCCTGGCCGGCCTGGCCCTCGCTGGTCAGGTAGTCGCCGAGGAAGATCGAGTTGGCGATGTGCAGGCCGAGCGGCTGCATCGAGCGCAGGTGCACCTCGCGGCCGCCGGCGATCCGCACCTCGGTGTCGGGGTTGACGAAGCGGACCATCGCCAGGATGCGCAGGCAGCGCTGCGGGGTGAGGTTCCACTCCTTGGCGAGCGGGGTGCCCTCGAAGGGGATCAGGAAGTTGACCGGGACGGAGTCCGAGCCGAGCTCGCGCAGCGCGAACACCACGTCGACCAGGTCCTCGTCGGTCTCGCCCATGCCGGCGATCAGACCGGAGCAGGCGGACAGGCCGGCGCCGTGGGCCTTCTGCACGGTGTCGACCCGGTCCGCGTAGGTGTGGGTCTTGGTGATGGTCCCGTAGGTGTTCTCGGACGTGTTGAGGTTGTGGTTGTACGCGTCGGCGCCGGCCGCCTTGAGCCGCTCCGCCTGGTTGTCGGACAGCAGGCCGAGGCAGACGCAGATCTCGACCTCGGGGTCGGCGTCCTTGATGGCGGCCATGGTGTCGGTGACCCGGTCGATGTCACGGTCCGTCGGACCGCGGCCGCTGGCGACCAGACAGACCCGCTTGGCGCCGCCGGCCACCCCGGCGCGGGCGGCGTCGGCGGCCTGCTCCGGCTTGAGCCAGGTGTACTTGAGGATCTCGGCCTTGGAGCCCAGCCGCTGCGAGCAGTAGGCGCAGTCCTCGGGGCAGAGCCCGCTCTTCAGGTTCACCAGGTAGTTGAGCTTGACCCGGCGGCCGAACCAGCGGCGGCGCACCTTGCCGGCCGCGGCGACCACGTCGAGCAGCTCGTCGTCGGTGGTGGCGAGGACGGCGAGGGCTTCCTCGCGGGTCGGGACTTCGCCGCGCAGGCCCTTGGCGGTGAGGGTATCGAGCAGATCCATGGGGCGATCCTGCCTGCTGGCGTCGGAATGGCGCCAGAGCAAACCCACCAGAAGATCCCCGGAAGGATGTGCCGATTGCCACAGTGTCGAAGCTCACGGCGTCGGCGCTGGTCACGCGCTTGACGGGGGCCCGGAGGCGAGGTTACCAGCGGGTAGGGCGGGGGTGCCCGGGGCGAAGATCGACAACCCCCCACCCAGTGACGCACGCCACCCGGGGGGTGCTTAGAATCTGCGCCATGACCACGCAGGGGGAGCGCACCCCGACTCCGGGAGATGGCCAGGACGGCCGGGCAGGACTGCGGACCGGCGGGGGCGCCGAGGACACTCCCGCCGCGGGATCCGCCGGCACGGCACGCAGGCGCGGCCCCCGGCTCACCCCCCGCCGGGCGGTCGGCTGGGCCGTCGTGGCCGTCGTGGTCGTGGCCGGCGGATGGGTCATCACCCGCCCGACGCCCGGCGACTACATACCCGGCCTCGGCCCGTCCAAGGCGGACTCCACCCGCACGCCCCCGGTGGTGGGCGCCGCCCCGCCGACCACCGACCCCGAGGCTCTCAACGCCGGCAATCTGTTCCCCGCCCAGCGCCCGGTCGAGGTCGCCGGCTACAAGGCCCGGCGCGGCGGCATCCGGCAGGGCGAGAAGTGCGACGAGGTGCTCCAGGACCGTACCCAGGAGCTGCTCAAGGACAGCGGCTGCCAGGCCTACCTGATCGTCAGCTTCACCGGCGTCGACCGACCGGTGCTCAGCAGCGTCACCCTGCTCCGCTTCGCCGACCAGGCCGCCGCCGCCAAGGCCGCCGACACCCTGCGCGGCAAGCCCGGCGCGGTCGCCTTCATCCTCGCCGACACCAACTTCGCGCCCGCCCAGTCCGCCGGCAGCGCCAAGCCGGGCAGCGAGGCCCGGGTCGAGGCGGTCGGCCACTACGTGACCGTCACCAGCTCCCGCCCCGGCGACGCCCGCACGAGCGGCAGCGGCAGCCCGGGCACCCCTGGCTCGACCGCCCCGACGTCCAGCTCCCCGGCCACCGGCAGCGGCGAACCCAACCTGGACGAGGCCACCCGCGCGCTGTCGTACGCGGCGGGGCAGCCGTTCGTCTGGATGTAGCCGAGGGGCGTGGCCGAACCGGCGTGAGAAAGGACGGGGCCCGGCGCGTCCGCGCGCCGGGCCCCGTCCGCGTGCTCCTGCCCGGTCAGCCGCCGAGCCGGTCCACCGCCGTCACCCGCAGCACCGCCCGGCCCTCCTCGTCCGAGCCGTACAGGTCGACCTCGGCGCTGATGCCCCAGTCGTGGTCGCCCTCCGGGTCGTCGAAGATCTGCCGGACCTTCCAGGCGGAGTCCTCCTCCTCGATGATCAGCATCTTCGGGCCGCGCGCGTCCGGGCCGGTGCCCAGGTCGTCGTACTCGTCCCAGTAGCCGTCCATCGCGTCCGCCCAGCGGTCCGCGTCCCAGCCGTACTCGCCGTCCAGCTCGCCGAGTTCGTCCCAGTGCTCCAGCGCGCACAGCTCGACCCGGCGGAACATCTCGTTGCGCACCAGCACCCGGAAGGCCCGGGCGTTGGCGGTGACCGGGGCCGGCTTGTCGTCGAGGGTGACCTCGGCGGTGGCCGCCTCGGTCGGGTTGGCCAGCTGCTCCCACTCGTCCAGCAGGCTGGAGTCGACCTGGCGGACCAGCTCGCCGAGCCAGGCGATGACGTCCTTGAGGTCGTCGGTCTTCACGTCCTCGGGGACGGTCTGCTCCAGCGCCTTGTACGCACCCGCCAGGTAGCGCAGCACGATGCCCTCGGTGCGGGCCAGCTCGTAGAAGCCGACGTAGTCCGAGAAGGTCATCGCCCGCTCGTACAGGTCACGGACGACGGACTTCGGCTGGAGCTGGTGGTCGCCGATCCACGGGTGCGCCCGGCGGTACACGTCGTACGCGTGGGTGAGCAGCTCCTCCAGCGGCTTCGGGTAGGTGATCTCCTGGAGCCGCTCCATCCGCTCCTCGTACTCGATGCCGTCCCGCTTCATCTCGCCGACGGCCTCGCCGCGCGCCTTGTTCTGCTGGGCGGCGAGGATCTGGCGCGGGTCGTCGAGGGTCGCCTCGACCACCGAGATCACGTCCATCGCGTACGAGGGTGAGGTCGGGTCGAGCAGCTCGAAGGAGGCGAGCGCGAAGGTGGACAGCGGCTGGTTGAGCGCGAAGTTCTCCTGGAGGTCCAGGGTCAGTCGGACGATCCGGCCCTCGGCGTCCGGCTCCGGCAGCCGCTCCACCACGCCGCCCTCCAGCAGCGAGCGGTAGATCGCGATCGCGGTGCGGATGTGCCGGCGCTGGGCCGCCCTGTCCTCGTGGTTGTCGGTGAGCAGCTTGCGCATCGCCTCGAAGGCGTTGCCCGGGCGGCCGATCACCGACAGCAGCATCGCGTGACTCACCTTGAACCGGGAGACCAACGGTTCCGGGTCGGCGGCGATCAGCTTGTCGAAGGTCTCCTCGGTCCAGCCGACGAAGCCCTCCGGCGCCTTCTTCCGCACCACCTTGCGCTTCTTCTTGGGGTCGTCCCCGGCCTTGGCGATCGCCTTGTCGTTCTCGATCACGTGCTCCGGCGCCTGGGCGACCACCTGGCCGACCGTGTCGAAGCCGGCCCGGCCCGCGCGCCCGGCGATCTGGTGGAACTCACGGGCGCGCAGGATCCGCACCCGCTGGCCGTCGTACTTCGACAGGGCGGTGAACAGCACCGTGCGGATCGGCACGTTGACGCCGACACCGAGCGTGTCGGTGCCGCAGATCACCTTCAACAGGCCCGCCTGAGCGAGGCGTTCGACCAGTCGGCGGTACTTCGGCAGCATGCCCGCGTGGTGCACGCCGATGCCGTGGCGCACGTAACGGGACAGGTTGCGGCCGAACTTGGTGGTGAAGCGGAAGTTGCCGATCAGGTCGGCGATGGCTTCCTTCTCCGCCTTCGAGCACATGTTGATGCTCATCAGCGACTGCGCGCGCTCCACCGCCTCCTTCTGCGTGAAGTGCACGACGTAGACCGGCGCCTGGCCGGTCTGCAGCAGCTCCTCCAGGGTGTCGTGCATGGTGGTGCGGCGGTACTCGTAGAACAGCGGCACCGGACGGGTCGCGTTGCGCACCACGGTGGTCGGGCGGCCGGTGCGGCGGGTCAGGTCCTCCTCGAAGCGGCGGACGTCGCCCAGCGTCGCCGACATCAGCAGGAACTGCGCCTGCGGCAGCTCCAGCAGCGGGATCTGCCAGGCCCAGCCGCGGTCCGGCTCGGCGTAGAAGTGGAACTCGTCCATCACCACCTGGCCGATGTCGGCCCGGGCGCCGTCCCGCAGCGCGATCTGGGCCAGCACCTCGGCGGTGCAGCAGATGATCGGCGCGGTCGGGTTGACGCTCGCGTCGCCGGTCATCATGCCGACCTGCTCGGTGCCGAACATCTTCACCAGGTCGAAGAACTTCTCCGACACCAGCGCCTTGATCGGCGCGGTGTAGAAGGTCCGCTGCCCCTCCGCCAGCGCCGCGAAGTGTGCGCCGGCCGCCACCAGGGACTTCCCCGACCCGGTCGGCGTCGCCAGGATCACGTTGTTCCCGGACACCAGCTCGATCAGCGCCTCCTCCTGCGCCGGGTACAGCGTGATCCCCCGCTCCTCCGCCCAGGCTGCGAACGTCTCGTACAGCGCGTCGGGGGTGGCGGGCTTCGGCATCAGATCAAGGAGGGTCACCCGGCTATCTTGCCTGCTCGCCGCCACCCCGGGCAAAGCCCGGGATCACTCGACGGGAACGGTCGGGGCGGTGTGGGCGAGCCGGGGGGTGTTGGCGCACCTGTACGCGCCCGGGGCGGCCCGCGCGATCTTCAGGGCGACATCGGCGTACGTCTGCCGGATCCTGGCACGGGGCGCGGCGGAGACCCAGGGCTCGCCGTCGACGGAGACCTGGACGTACGCCGGGTCGGCCTCGGCCTTACGGAGCTCCGGCGGCAGCTGGTAGCCGTCGCACCGGACGTACAACCGCACCCGGGGCGACTTGTCGCCGCCCGCGTCGGCCACCCAGCCCACTGTGTCGGGGCCGAAGTCCAGTGGCATGGTGCGACCGGCCTCCCGGGTGTCCTTCTGCCGGTCGGCGTCGATCCCGTCGTACGCGGGAGAGACGGTTGCCGACAGCAGGACGTCGGCCGTCGTGTGCTGCCCGGCCCACCAGACTTCGCACTTGCCGTACCGGTCGCCGTTGACCGGGTCCGACGGGGTTGCCATCCGGTCCTGGCGGGTGCCCTCGTAGCCACGGCCGTCCGGGCCCGCGAGCACCTTGAGCTGGTCCTTGGTGACCAGGGACCAGCAGGCGCTCTGCGGCAGCTCCACCTCCTGCCACGGCTTCCACGCCCACAACCCGCCGCCCACGGCCGCCGCGGCCGCGAGGGCGACGGCGGCGTGCCAGGGGCGGACCCGTGACCGGCGCCGGGGCGGGTCGTCCGGGGACGGCGGGGTGATGTGGGCGACGTCAACCATGTCTCAACACTCTCGGTCGTGGCCTGGGTGCGGCGGGCCGGGGCCTAGTTCTTCTTGGGGAAGGCGGTGGCGAAGGAGTCCCAGCCGCTGCCGTAGCCGGTGTTCTCCTCCTGGGCGGCCCGCCGGGCCACGTCGTTAATGTAGTTCGGGTCGGCGCCCGTAGCGCGGCCGGCGTCGCGGACCGCGTTGAGGATCGCCTGCTGGGAGTTGGCCTCGGCGTTCTGCTTCGCGGTGACGGCCTCGTCGCTCGCGGCGTTGTGGGTGTCCACCTTGTAGCCGGCGGCGACGTTGTCCATGATCTGGTTGGCCACGTTGTCAATGCCCTCGCCGATCAGGGGCGCCCGCTCCTTCAGCGCGTCGCCGGCGAACGACCAGAGCTGGCCGGCGAGTTCCCGCTTGGTGTCGATGGCGGCGTTGTACTCGGCGTCGCTGGCGGTGTGCTTGTTGTACACCTCGTCGACCATGGCGCTCGTGATGAGGCCGTTGACCTGACCGGCCGGCTTGGCGATGTTCTCGACCGCCACGGCCAGGTCCTTGTGCAACTCGGGGTGGGCCAGCACGTCCTGGATCTGGGCGGTGGTGTAGGCCTGCTGCCCGGCAGCGATCGAGGCGTAGGCGTCCGGGTTCCGGCCGAGTGTGCCCAGCAGGCGTTCGACCTCGCCCGTCTTGAAGAGGTGCGAGTCGGCGCCCGGTCCTTCCAGGGCGCCCTGGCGGTGTTGACCGTCACGGCTGCGCCGCCGCCCGCCGGGTTCAGCGAGACCGGGGCGGCGTTGCTGCCGGCCAGGTCCGGGAACTGCTTCTTGGCCGCTTCGGTCAGATTGCCCTTCTCGTCGAAGAGCCAAGGATTCATTCGACGCTCGAATTCGAATTCTGTCACGTGTCCGCCCCCAGGTGTAGATCGCCATGGAGCGTACCCGAAAGTATTGCCGTCCTGGTGGTACCTGTTGTCAGGGTGAGCGAAGCGGCAGTAAGTGGGGAAATAGGGAATTTCTCTCTGATTGACATCAGGTAAACAAAAAGTGAATGGCGACAAGAAAGCCCTGCCCATGCTGTGTGGAGTCGCACATTGCCGCCGTCTCGCGGGGCGTGCCAGAGTGCCGGGCATGACCCTCCCGCTCACCTCCGCACCGCACACCGCCGCCGGGCCCGCCCCGGCGCACGTCTTCGACTGGCTCGACGAGGCCGCCGAGTTGCGCGCCGACGCCGGGCTGACCCGCAGGTTGCGCAGTCGTCGGGCGGAGGACCAGGTGCTGGACCTGGCCGGGAACGACTACCTGGGGCTCACCCGGCACCCGGTGGTGACCCGCGCGGCGGGGGAGGCGGCGCTGCGGTGGGGCGGCGGGGCGACGGGCTCGCGGCTGGTCACCGGCACGACCGCGCTGCACACCGAACTGGAGCAGGAGCTCGCCGAGTTCTGCGGGGTGGAGGCCGCGCTGGTGTTCTCCTCCGGGTACACCGCCAACCTCGCCGCGCTCACCGCGCTGACCGACCCGGACACCCTGATCGTGTCCGACGCCTACAACCACGCCTCGCTGATCGACGGCTGCCGGCTCGCCCGGGCCGATGTCCACCGGGCCGCGCACAGCGACCCGGCGGCCGTCGCCGAGGTCCTCGCCGGGCGGACCCAGCGGCGGGCCCTGGTGGTCACCGACTCGGTGTTCTCGGTGGACGGCGACGCGGCGCCGCTGCCCGGGCTGTCCGGGGCCGCCCGGGCGCACGGGGCCGCACTGCTGGTGGACGACGCCCATGGACTGGGCGTGCTCGGCCCCGGCGGCCGCGGCGCGCTGGCCGCGGCCGGGCTCGCCGGGCAGCCGGACACCGTCGCCACCGTCACGCTGTCCAAGTCGCTGGGTTCCCAGGGCGGCGCCGTCCTCGGCCCCCGCCGGGTGATCCGCCACCTCACCGAGACCGCCCGCACCTTCATCTTCGACACCGGCCTCGCCCCGGCCGCCGCCGGAGCCGCCCTGGCCGCCCTGCGCCTGCTGCGCGCCGAACCCCAGCGCGCCGACCGGGCCCGCGAGGTGGCCCGCACCCTCGCCGCCCGCCTCACCGCCGCCGGCCTGCGGGCCTGCGAACCGGACGCGGCCGTGGTCTCGGTCCGCGCCCCCGGCCCCGAGGCCGCCGTCACCTGGGCCGCCGACTGCCTCCGCGCCGGCCTCGCCGTCGGGTGCTTCCGCCCCCCGTCCGTCCCGGACGGCATCTCCCGGCTGCGCCTGACGGCCCGCGGCGACCTCACCGACGCCCAGATCGCGGACGCGGTCCGGACCATCGCCGACCTCGCCCCGGCGGGCGCGCGGGGGGTAGGAGTGGTCCGGGCGATCGTGCCCGAAGCCGGCTGACGAGGGTCGCGGTGCCCCCGCAGGTCAGCGGCCCGGAGGTCGCCGCCGGAAAACCGCTCGGCGGGAGGCGTCCTGGACGGCAGGATGGCGGCATGCCCGACCTGCTCCGGGACGACCACGTGGCGTGGCTGCTGGATCCGTCCGGCGGGAGCTGCCTCCCGGATGTGTACGTCGCCGACACGACGGTGGCGGACTGGCAGGCGGTGCTCGACCTGGTGGTGGAGCAGCGCTGGGCCTTCGAGTACTCCGAGGGCGAGGCGGTGCTGCCGCTGCCCCGGGCCGCGACCGTGCTGTCCCGCCCGGCCGGCGCCGCGTGCCCGAACCTGCGCGTGTGGCCGGACCCGGAGGTCTGCGCGATCTTCCGGTTCCTCGGTGAGGAGCAGGTCGACTTCGACGTCGACCTGCGGGAACTGCAGGGCCAGGAGCGGCTGGACGTCCTCTGCGGCTTCCTCGCCGCGATCGGGCGCCGGCTCGGCAAGTCGGTGCCGATGTACTTCGAAGGCGACACCCGGGAGCCGTTCCTCGGGTACGACATCGCGGCCGACCGGGTCCGGCTGCTGTGGACCGCGCCGGGGGCAGGAGAGCGGGATGGCTGAGCTGCGCTGGGGCGACCACGCCGCATGGCTGCTCGATCCGTGCCGGGACGGCTGGTTGCCGGACGGGTGGGTCGCGGACACCACCGTGGCGGACTGGCAGGCCGTGCTCGACCTGGTGGTGGAGCGGGGCTGGGCCCGCAGTTTCGTCGTGGGCTGCTTCGAGACGGCGCTGCCGCGGGCCGAGGAGGTGCTGTTCCGGCCGCGCGGCCCCGCGCAGCCGGTGCTGAGCGTGCGGCCGGGGCCGGGGGTCGGGGTGGTGTTCCGGTTCCGCAGTGCGCAGCGGATCGACTTCGACGTCGATGTCGCCGAACTCGACGGCCAGGAAGGGCTGGACGCGCTGTGCGGCTTCCTGGCCGCGATCGGGCGGCGGCTCGGCAGGTCGGTGCCCACGTGGGTCGAGGGCGGCGATGCGCCGTTCCTGGGGTACGACCTCGGAGCCGACCGGGTGCTGGTGCGGTGAGGGCCTACGGCCGTCCGGCCACCAGCAGGACCTCCGCGCCGATCGGCCGGTAGCCGGCGGCCTGGAAGGCGCGGACGCTGGGGGCGTTGCCGGGGGCCTGCTGGGCCCAGACGGTTCCGCCGGAGGGCAGCAGGTGGCGGCCGGCGACGGCCAGCGCGCGGCCGAGACCGCGGCCCCGGGCGTGCGGGTCGACCTCGACGGCGGCCTCCCAGCGGCCCGCCACGCCGCGGCCGAGGATCAGCACACCGCCGTCGGCCTGGTACACCCGGACGTCCTCGCGGTAGCGCAACGCCCGTACCACCCGGGGGTGTTCGCGGTCCTCGACCGGGGTGAGCGGCAGCGGCGGGGCGCCGGGGAGGCGGTCGGCGACGGTGAGCAGGTCGATGTTGTTGACGGTCCGCCCGGTGCGCTCGGCGAAGGCGGTGAGGAAGGGCGGGCAGACCGGTGCGGACAACGGGTCGCCGGGGGCGGCGGCGATCGCCTCGCGCACCCAGTCCGGGTCCTCGTCGGTGAACACCACGGCGTGGGCGGCGAGGGCCAGCACCCCGGCCTCGCGCGGCGCGGGCTGCGGCACCACGGTGACCGCCCCGTCCGGCGGCGGGAACACCCCGCCCGCCGCGTCCGCCAGGATCTCCGCCAGCCCCCGTACGCCCATATCCGTTCCCTCCCAGGTGAGTTGTCCGCCCCAGTTGATCACCGCGCGCGCCGATGTGCCAGCAGGGTAGCGCCGGAACGGCAGCCGCTGGTCCGGTCCGGCCCGGCCGATACTCCAGTGTGACGTCGTGATCTATCTGGTGGAGGGCTCGGCGAGGCGTCGTCGGTCGTGGCTGCGGCGTGTGGCAACTGTCATGGTTTCAATGCAAGTTTATGAACTTTGCCCTGGTTTGAAGTTGGCAATTGGTTCATATGAGCGCATGTCGACGGCCTTTATCCCGATTGACGTTTGTAGGCCCTGGAGGAGAGGATCTGTTTATTGTCATGACAGATTGAAATCGGACTGCCGCACAGCGCCGATTTCGCGTCGATGGGAGACTTGATGCGCAAGGTGCGCGCCCTGACCGCGGTGGCAGTTGCCTCGGCCTCGCTTATGCTCGGAGGATTCGCCGCCACTCCGGCGAGTGCAAGCTCTGGCGCCTGCGTCAATTGGCAGGATTCCAATACCTTCGGGACCAACTGCGGAACCGCAGTCGGAGGTATAGCCTTCCGAGCCGTAGCCATATGCAACAACGGCACGATTGTGTACGGGCCGTGGCTTGCGACTGGCAGTGACTCCTGGAGCTACGCATACTGCACCAGCGTGAACTCCTCGCTTTCCTGGGGCTACCCGGCGGTCCACACGTAGTCTCAAGCGGGAATCGGGGCGGCTGAGATTCGTACCTGGAATCTCAGCCGCCCCGACAAAGCCGCAAACGGGCCTGCATGCGGCCGGACTGGAGATGTCGCGCAGGAGCGGGCGACAGCGGCGGGGTTACCCGCTCCCAAGGGTTATCCGAAAAAGATCAGAACATACCTGCCTCGGACTTGGTCATTGAGGTGGGCCGGCGCATAGGGTGCCGAGATGATCCATGCCAGAGGAGTTCGCACGGAGCACCATCGAGCGCGAGGGGGAGGCCGGGGCTGAGTGGCTCGCCGAGCTGCCCGGGATCGTGGAGGAGTTACTGGGGCGCTGGGAGTGCGTGCCGGATGGCAAGGTCCTGCACGGAGGCGTTGGTGTCATCGTCCCGGTACGACGGCGGGCTGAGGAGACCGCTGTGCTGAAAGTGTCGTTTCCGCATCCCGGCAACGCCCATGAGCCGGACGCGTTCGTGGCGTGGGCCGGGCGCGGCGCCGTCCTGCTGCATGAGCGCGACGACGAGCGGTTCGCGATGCTGCTGGAGCGGGTTCAGGCTGCGACCCTGGCGGAGGTTGCGGACGGCGACGAGGTGGTGGCGGTTGCCGGGTGGCTCAATCGCCGCCTGGCCATCCCCGCACCGTCCGGCCTGCCCCGGCTGCGCGAGCAGGCCGATGCCTGGCAGGAACAGCTGCGCAGGGACGCAGAGGAGCTGACACATCCGTTGCCGCGCCAGGTGGTGGATGCCGCTGTGGCGACCGTCCGGGAACTGGGCCGGGTCCAGCCGGACACCCTCATCCATGGCGACCTCCACGCCCGGAACATCCTGCGCGCCGGCCGCGAGCCATGGCTGGCCGTAGACCCCAAGGGGTACGCGGGAGATCCCGCCTACGACGGCGGCACACTGTTGAAGTCACGCGCGCTGACGCTCCTCGAAGCGGACGACCCGAGCAAGGCCGTCCACCGCATCTTGGACGTGTTCGCCGAAGCAGCGGAACTCGACCGTGAACGCGTCCAGCGATGGGCCCAGTTCCATGCCGTACAGGCTGCGTTCTGGGGTCGCCGCCACGGCTTCCGTATCGCCCGCAGCGGACCACAGCTGGACTGGCTCACCGAATTCGCAGACCGCCTGGCGAAGTTGCTCACCAAAGGCTCGTAGAGCGTCACGCGAAATCACGAAGGGTGCCTTCGGCCGCTGCGGTGACCAGGCCCTCCCAGTAGGTCACGTCATGCCTGCCGGTGGTCTGGCGCATGTACTCGCTCGCGAAGGCGGCCATCGTCCTGGGATCGTCAGCGGGGAGAGAATCATGTCGCTCGAAGACGAGTGCTAATTCAGCGGTTCTACGGCGTCGCCGACATCACTGCGCGTAGTCGGATCCTCCAGGCCTGGACCGTCCAGCGTTCGGACGGACGCTCCACCGCCGGCCATGACCAGCCGCCCTGTCCGCGCAGCTTCTAATACTCCAGTGTGACTTCGTGATCTATCCGGTTGAGGGCTCGGCGAGGCGTCGCCGGTAGTGGCTGCGGCGGGCGGTTGCTTGGTGGATCCTGCGC
>NZ_JBIWPL010000029.1:0-22711 GCF_044768255.1 Kitasatospora sp. NPDC101157
CTCCGGGCGCTTCGTTCTTTCGTGTTTCCAGCTTATCAGATGTTTTCCGCTCCGTTTTCCGGGGCTTCCTCATCCAACTCGCCGGTGTCTTCCGATGCTTGACGCCCCGTCCGACGTTCCGAACTCTAGCCGATCCCCGCTCCGAAAAGCGAATCCAGCCGAGTCCGGCCGCAATCCGATAAAACGCACACGCCGAATAAGCACCGAGCCGCAACGCGAAAAGCGAAACGACCGGCACGAACCGGAGTGGTGTTTCAAGGGATTGGCTGCCCCGGGACCGTCCGCGCAGACGCGTGTCCGGTGCTCCCTGCCAGGCAGCTCGAAGAACTGTACGCGCTTCCGGCGCCGGATGCAAACGACGTGCAAAAGGGGCCGGCCGGACCCCCTGAAGGGTCCGGCCGGCCGTGCCGCGGGGCTCAGCTGTTGGTGGGGAAGCCGAGGTTGATGCCGCCGTGCGACGGGTCCAGCCAGCGCTGGGTCACGGCCTTGCCGCGGGTGAAGAACTGGACGCCGTCCGGACCGTACGCGTGGGCGTCGCCGAACAGGGAGGCCTTCCAGCCGCCGAAGGAGTAGTAGGCGACCGGCACCGGGATCGGCACGTTGATGCCGACCATGCCGACCTCCACCTCGAACTGGAAGCGCCGGGCCGCGCCGCCGTCGTTGGTGAAGAGGGCGGTGCCGTTGCCGTACGGGTTGGCGTTGATCAGCGCCAGCCCCTCCTCGTAGGAGGCGACGCGGACGACGGAGAGGACCGGGCCGAAGATCTCGTCGTTGTAGACGGACATGCCGGGCTTCACGTGGTCGAACAGGGTGGGGCCGAGCCAGAAGCCGTCGCTGGTCGGGCTGCCGTTCCGGTCCTCGGCGGCGATCGGGTGCTTGCGGCCGTCCACGGCGAGCTCGGCACCGTCGGCGACGCCGGACTCGACGTAGGAGGTGACCTTGTCGCGGTGCTGACCGGTGACCAGCGGGCCCATCTCGGAGTCGCCGTTGCAGCCGGGGCCGACCTTGAGGGTGGCGATCCGCTGCTTGATCTTCTCCACCAGCTCGTCGCCGATCGGGTCGACGGCGACCAGGACGGAGACGGCCATGCAGCGCTCGCCGGCCGCGCCGAATCCTGCGTTGACCGCGGCGTCGGCGGCCAGGTCGAGGTCGGCGTCGGGCAGCACCAGCATGTGGTTCTTGGCGCCGCCGAGCGCCTGCACGCGCTTGCCGTAGCGGGTGCCGGTCTCGTAGACGTAGCGGGCGATCGGGGTGGAGCCGACGAAGCTGACGGCCTTGATGTCCGGGTGCTCCAGCAGACGGTCGACGGAGACCTTGTCGCCGTGCACCACGTTGAAGACACCGTCCGGCAGCCCGGCCTCCTTCCACAGCTCGGCGAGGAAGTTGGCCGCGGACGGGTCCTTCTCCGAGGGCTTCAGCACGACGGTGTTGCCGGCCGCGATGGCGAGCGGGAAGAACCACATCGGCACCATGGCCGGGAAGTTGAACGGCGAGATGATCGCGACCGGACCGAGCGGCTGGCGGATCGAGTAGACGTCGATGCCGGTGGAGGCCTGCTCGGTGAAGCCGCCCTTGATCAGCTGCGGGATGCCGCAGGCGTACTCGACGACCTCCAGACCGCGGGCGATCTCGCCCAGCGCGTCCGAGTGCACCTTGCCGTGCTCGGACACGATGATCGAGGCCAGCTCGTCCCGGCGGGCGTTCAGCAGCTCGCGGAAGGCGAAGAGCACCGACGTCCGCTTGGCCACCGAGGCGGTGCGCCACTCGGTGAAGGCCGAGGCCGCGGCGGCCACGGCCTGGTCGACCTCGGCGATCCCGGCGAAGTCCACCTGTCCGGCGACCTGTCCGGTGGCCGGGTCGAAGACGTCGCCGCGACGGGGCGCCGCACCGGCGGTGGCGACCGGCTTGCCGCCGATCCAGTGAATGATGTGCTTGCTCAAGTCCGTCTGCCTCCGAAGTCCCGGGCGGCGTCCTGCCACCGGTCCGGTCTGGCGCCGCCCGCGAGTGGGCCGGGCGACGGAATTCACGGGGCTACCGCGCTCGTCTCCCAGTCTGGTGGTCACCAGGGCGTGACTCAACGAACAGGCTGACGGGGATCGCGGATTCAGCCTTACAGGTCGTCCGGTCGCTGAGCCGCACGCGTGAAGCCGTCCGACGCCCGACGACCCCGGGGCGCCTCAGGACTCCTCCTCCAGGTACGGGTCGTGCAACCCGTCCGCCGCCTCCTGGGTCTCCAGCAGGTCCAGCCGCAGGTCCTGCGCCCAGGCCAGTGCCCACCGCTTGAGCCCGTCCACCTCGCCGGCCTCGACACCCCGGGCACGGAACCGGCCGTCCGCCGCCTCGGCCAGCGTCTCCAGCCGGTCGGCGAGCCCGCCCGGCTGGAAGTCCGGATCCAGCTCCACTGCGAGGGCGAGCAGTTCGCCCTTCCGGTAGTCGCAGGTGAGGGCGTGCACGTCGATCAGGTCGCGCGGCATGCCCCGGTCGGCCAGCAGCGCGGTGGTGAGCGCCGCCGCGTCGTCCAGGGCGACCACCGGCAGGACCACCGGCGGCGCGCCGGGCTCCGGCGCGCCGAAGTCCAGCCGGACCGGCCGGTGGCCGAGTGGTTCCTTCCGCAGCTCCACCGAGTGCGACCGCCCGCCCAGCGCCAGCCGTACGGTCAGCTGCTCCAGGCGCGGCGTGCCGGGCCGTTCGGCGACCCCGCCGCCCGCCGCGCGGTACGCCTCCGCCAGCGCGGCGGCCACCTCCGGCAGGTCGGCGCCGCCGGTGGCCAGGGTGAGTCCGTCCTGCGGGCAGGCCGGGACACCGTGGGCGCGCAGCGCGTGTCCACCGGCCAGCGCCAGCCCGTACCGGGTGCAGACCGGCCCGGCCAGGGCGGCCAGGCGCAGCTGGGCGGGGCCCGGTCGGAGGGAAGCGTCGACGGCGTGCGGGGCAGTGGTCACGTTTCCAGTCTCACCCGGGCGCCCACCCCGCGCGCCATCGTCGGGGCGGCTGTCCCGGCCCGACCCACCACCGGCTACGACCACCGGCTACCGGCTACCGACCCACCCGCTACCAGCCGCCCAGCCCGGCCGCCGCCTCGTGCAGGGCGAGCTCCAGCAGCACCGGGTCGTTGAGCCGCCCGGAGCCGTCGGGCGGCACCAGCCAGCGCACGCCCTGGCTGCTGCGTCCGGGGTGGGGGACGACGATCCAGGTGCCCTCCCCGGCGCAGCGCACGCCGGTGCCGATCCAGCGGGCCGCGGTGCCGACCGGTACCAGGAAGCTGACGTGCTCCTCCCCGGTGTCGGTCAGGACCGGGCCCCGGGCGCCGGTGTCCAGGAGGTCCAGGACGTCCAGGGCCGGGTGCCCGAGCCGCCCGGGGACGGCGAGGACGTCCCAGCGGCGCCCGGCCGGCAGCAGGGTCAGGCCCAGCCCGGTGCGTTCCCACCGTGCCCGGAAGGCCTCCGGGTCCGGTGCCACCTGGGTGAGCCAGTTCAGTCCGGTGCTCTCCATGTCGTGTCCCCGCTTCTCGCCACTCGTACCGGTCGGGCGCGGCGGGACGTACCGGGACCCGCCGTCATCAAGGAGAGGCGGACGGCGGGTCCCTCTTACACGGGTCGGGCGACCCAACCGGCGGGGTCAGCTGTCGAAGCCGAGCCCCAGCCGGTCGAGGGTGCGCAGCCAGAGGTTGCGGTGGCCGCCGTTGCGGTCGGCGCGCTCCAGCGAGCGGGTGGTGATCTCGATCCCGGCCCAGCGCACCGGTTCGGGCGGGAACGGCAGCGGCTTGGAGCGCACCATGTCCAGCGAGGTGCGCTCGGTGCGCTCGCCGGCGAGAAGGTCGAGCATCACCTCGGCGCCGAAGCGGGTGGCGCCGACGCCGAGCCCGGTGTAGCCGACGGCGTACGCGACCTTGCCGCGGTGGGCGGTGTCGAAGAACGCCGAGAACCGGCTGCAGGTGTCGATGGCGCCGCCCCAGGCGTTGGTGAAGCGCAGCCCCTCCAGCTGCGGGAAGCAGCGGAAGAAGTGGTTGGCCAGGGTGCGGAAGGTCTCCGGCCGCTGGTCGTACTCGTGCCGGACGTGGCCGCCGTAGTGGTAGACCGCGTCGTAGCCGCCCCAGAGGATCCGGTTGTCGGCGGAGAGCCGGAAGTAGTGGAACTTGTTGGCGCTGTCGCCGAGCCCCTGCCGCCCGCGCCAGCCGATCGCGGCGAGCTGCTCGTCGCTGAGCGGCTCGGTCATCAGCGCGTAGTCGTACACCGGCACGACGTACGGGCGGACGCGCTTGAGCAGCGAGGGGAACACGTTGGTGCCGAGCGCGACCCGGCGGGCGAAGACCCGCCCGTACGGGGTGCGGGCGGCCATGCCGCTGCCGTGCTCGCGCAGTTCGGTGGCCCGGGTGTGCTCGAAGATCCGTACGCCCTGGCCGAGGCAGGCCTCCTTGAGGCCCCAGGCGAGCTTGGCGGGGTGGACCATCGCCACGCCCTCCTTGTCCCAGAGGCCGCCGAGGAAGGTGGGCGAGTTCACCTCGGCGCGCAGCTGGTCGGCGTCCATGACGGTGAGGTCGAAGCCGTAGCGGGCGACGGCCTCGGCGACCTCGTGGAGCTCCTCGACCTGGTGGGGCTGGGTCGCGACGTCGATCTCGCCGGTGCGCTCCCATTCGGCGTCGATGCCGTAGCGCTTGAGGGTGGCCTCGATGGCGTCCAGGTTGGCGGCGCCGAGGCGTTCCAGCTGGGCGAGTTCGGCGGGCCAGCGCTCCAGGCCGTTGCCGAAGCCGTGGGTGAGGCTGGCCGCGCAGAATCCGCCGTTGCGCCCGGACGCGGCCCACCCGACCTCGTTGCCCTCGACCAGGACGACGTCCAGTGACGGGTCGCGCTCCTTGGCGATGAGGGCGGTCCACAGGCCGGAGTAGCCGCCGCCGACGACCAGCAGGTCGCAGGTGGTGTCGCCGACCAGGGCGGGCAGCGCCTGCGGCCGGCCGGGGTCCTCCAGCCAGAAGGGAGTGGGCTTGGCGTCACTGAGTGCGCGGGCGGAGTCCATGCATTATCAGCCACTTTCTACGGATAGACGGGGGTACGGGCCACCGCTGGCCGACCGTACGTCAGGCGGTGGCCTTCCGGCGGTTGCCGAGCCACTGGCCGGCCACGGTCAGTGCGACCGCGGCGACGAACATCGCGGTGCCTATGACGTTCACCTGCACCGGGATGCCGCGCTGCGAGGCGCCCCAGACGAACATCGGGAAGGTGACCGTGGTCGGGCCCGAGTTGAACTGGGTGATGATGAAGTCGTCGAAGGAGAGCGCGAAGCTGAGCAGCGCGCCGGCGGCGATGCCGGGGGCGGCCAGCGGCAGGGTGACCTTCAGGAAGGTCTGGGTGGGGGTCGCGTAGAGGTCCTGGGCGGCCTGTTCGAGCCTCGGGTCCATGCTCATCACGCGCGCCTTGACCGCCGTCACCACGAAGCTGAGGCAGAACATGATGTGCGCGATGAGGATGGTGGTGAAGCCGAAGGGGATGCGCATGTTGAGGAAGAGCGTCCCCAGGGAGGCGGCCATCACCACCTCGGGCATGGCCATCGGCAGGAAGATCATCGCGGTGGTGGCCGAGCGGCCGCGGAAGCGGTAGCGGGCCAGCGCGAAGGCGACCATGGTGCCGAGCACGGTGGCGCCGATGGTGGCGAGCACCGCGATCTGCAGGCTGAGCGAGAGCGACTGGCACATGTCGGCCACGCCGCAGGGGTTGGTCCAGGCGTCGGTGGAGAACTCGTTCCACTCGTAGTTGAACTTGCCGACCGGCTTGTTGAACGAGAAGGCCAGCACGACCAGGTTGGGCAGCACCAGGTAGGCGAGGGCCAGCAGGCCGGCCAGGACGACCAGGTGGGCGCGGACCCACTTCAGGATGCGGGACATCAGACCAGTTCCTCCGTCCCGGCCTTGCGCATGTAGACCGTCACCATGCCCAGGATCAGGGCCATCAGGATGAAGCTCAGCGCGGCCGCCGTGGGGTAGTCGAGCACGTTCAGGAACTGCTTCTGGATGCCGTTGCCGACCATCTGCTCGCTCGGCGAGCCCAGCAGCTGGGCGTTGATGTAGTCGCCGGAGGCCGGGATGAAGGTCAGCAGGGTGCCCGCGACCACGCCCGGCAGCGAGATCGGGAAGGTGACCTTGCGGAAGGTGGTGAACGGCCGGGCGTAGAGGTCTCCGGCCGCCTCGTGCAGCCGGGGGTCGATCCGCTCCAGCGAGGTGTAGAGCGGAAGGATCATGAACGGCAGGAAGTTGTACGTCAGGCCGCAGACCACGGCGAGCGGGGTGGCGAGCACCCGGTCGCCGGAGGTGAGCCCGAGCGCGTTGGTGACGTCCAGGACGTGCAGGGCGTTGAGCGCGCCGACCACCGGGCCGCCGTCGGACAGGATGGTCTTCCAGGCCAGCGTGCGGATCAGGAAGCTGGTGAAGAACGGCGCGATGACCAGGATCAGGATGACGTTGCGCCAGCGCCGGTTCGCCTTGAAGGCGATGGTGTACGCCAGCGGGTAGCCGATGACCAGGCAGAGCGCGGTGGCGATGGCCGCGTAGGAGAACGAGCGGACGAAGTGCCACTTGTACTCGACCAGGGCGTCCCAGTAGGTCGAGAAGTGCCAGGTGACCTTGAAGCCCTCTTCCAGCGAGCCGGTCTGCAACGAGGTGGACCCCTGGTACAGCATCGGCACGGCGAAGAAGACGACCAGCCAGGCGATGCCGGGCAGCAGCAGCCAGTACGGGGTGAGCTTGCGCTTCGGCTTCGAGGGCGCGTCGGGCACTGGGACGACTTCCGGCGGCGCGGCCGGGGCGGTGGTGGTCACGCGGCCTCCTCCGCGGTGCCCGCGTCGATCGCCTGGGCGGCGTCCAGGGCGAAGGAGTGCGCCGGGTTCCAGTGCAGCTGGACGGCGGCGCCGGGGACGATCCGGGCGTCGCGCTCCATGTTCTGCTCGAAGACGGTGACCTCCTGGCCGCCGTCGGTGCGCACCACGTACTGGGTGGAGACGCCGATGAAGCTGGAGTCGAGGACGGTGCCGGCCAGCTTGTTGCGGCCCTCGGCGACCTGCTCGGTGGCGTGGGTGATGGTGATCTTCTCGGGACGCACGCCCAGGTGGACCCGCTCGGCCCCGGCGGCGCAGCGCGCCCTGGGCACCGCGAGGCGGGTGCCGGCCACGCTGAGCAGCAGGTCCTCGCCCGCGCCGCCGGTGACCTCGGCGGGCAGCAGGTTGGACTGGCCGAGGAAGTTGGCCACGAAGGTGGTGGCGGGGTTCTCGTAGAGATCGGCGGGCGCGCCCAGCTGCTCGACCCGGCCGCCGTTCATCACCGCGATGGTGTCGGCCATGGTCATGGCCTCCTCCTGGTCGTGGGTGACGTGCACGAAGGTGATGCCGACCTCGGTCTGGATCCGCTTGAGCTCCAGCTGCATCTGGCGGCGCAGCTTGAGGTCGAGGGCGCCGAGCGGCTCGTCCAGGAGCAGTACCTGGGGGTGGTTGATCAGCGCGCGGGCGACCGCGACGCGCTGCTGCTGGCC
This sequence comes from Kitasatospora sp. NPDC101157, assembly GCF_044768255.1. NCBI lineage: Bacteria > Bacillati > Actinomycetota > Actinomycetes > Kitasatosporales > Streptomycetaceae > Kitasatospora > Kitasatospora sp. NPDC101157. The sequence continues at coordinate 7,512 of NZ_JBIWPL010000029.1, forward strand.
GCCGGAGAGCTGGTGCGGCTTGCGCCGGGCGTACTGGCCGAGTTCGACCAGCTCCAGCATCTCGTCGACCTGCTTCCTGACGTCCTTCTTGCCGCGGCGGCGCAGGCCGAAGGCGACGTTCTCGAAGATGTCCAGGTGCGGGAAGAGCGCGTAGCTCTGGAAGACGGTGTTCACCGGCCGCTTGTACGGAGGAAGGGCGGTGACGTCCTGGCCGCCGATCAGGACGGTGCCGCTGGTGGGCTCCTCCAGGCCGGCGATCATGCGCAGGGTGGTGGTCTTGCCGCAGCCGGAGGCGCCGAGCAGGGCGAAGAAGGAGCCCTGGGGAACGGTCAGGTCGAGGGGGTGGACGGCGGTGAACGATCCGTAGGTCTTGCCGATGCCGGTGAGGCGTACGTCGCCGCCGGTCGCGTCGCGCAGCTGGTCTGTCATGGGGTGTCTTCCTGGGTCTTTCTGCCGGGGACGGGGGTTCAGGCGCCGATGAGCTTGGAGAACTTCTGCTCGAAGTCGCTCTCCTCGCCCTCGGTGAGGGTTCGGAACACGTGCGCCTTGGCCGCCATCTCGGGGGTGGGTACGACCAGCGGGTTGGCCGCGCTGTCCGGGGCGAGGGCGGCGAGCTCGTCCTTCATCCCGGTGACGGCGGAGACGAAGCCGATGCCCGCGACCAGCTGCGCCGCGATCTTCGGCTGATAGTAGAAGTCGATCAGCTTTTCCGCGTTCGTCTTGTGCCGCGCCTTGGCCGGGACCAGCATGTTGTCGGTCGAGGCGAGGTAGCCCTTGTCGGGGATGGCGAACTCGATGTCCGGGTTGTCGGCGCGCAGTTGGATCAGGTCGCCGCCCCAGGCGACGCAGGCGGCGATGTCCCCGGAGGAGAGCTCCTGGCCGTAGTCGTTGCCGGTGAAGCGGCGGATCTGCTTGCCGTCGACGGCCTTCTGCAGCCGGGCGACGGCGGCGTCGTAGTCGTCGGCGGTGAACTTCGCCGGGTCCTTGCCCATGTCCAGCAGGACCATCCCGATGCTGTCGCGCATCTCGGAGAGGAAGGTGACCCGGCCCTTGAGGTCGGGGTCGTCCAGCAGCTGGGAGACGCTGGTGACCTCCTTGCCCCTGGTCGCCTTGCGGTTGTAGGCGACCACGGTCTGGATGCCGGCCCAGGGGTAGGTGTAGAGCCGGCCCGGGTCCCAGTCGGGGGCGCGGAAACGGGCCTCGACGTTGGTGATCGCGGTGGTGACGTTCGCCGGGTTCAGCTTCTGCGCCCAGCCGAGCCGGATCAGCCGGGCGGCCATCCAGTCGGTGAGCACCACCAGGTCGCGGCCGGTGTCCTGGCCGGCCGCCAGCTGCGGCTTGACCTTGCCGAAGAACTCGACGTTGTCGTTGACGTCCTCGTTGTACTTGACCTTGATTCCGGTGGCCGCGGTGAAGGCGTCCAGGGTGCCGTGCTTCTCCTTGTCCTTCTCGTCGGTGTCCACGTACAGCGGCCAGTTGGAGAAGTCGACCTCCTTCTCGCTGTCCGAGAGGTCCTTCGCGGCGTTGGCGGTCGAGTCGCCGGTCGCCCTGGGCGCCGCGGGGATGCCGCAGGCGGCCAGGGTGCCCGCTCCGGCGGTCAGCGCGGCGGCGCGCAGCAGGGTGCGGCGGCCGACCGCGGCCCGACCGCTGGTCAGACTGCGTTCCCAGGCCTTGCGGACGGGTTCGGGCAGATCGTCGGTGAGCTCGTTGAACGCCTTGAACGCCTTGAACGCCATGGAACGGGCCTCCTGGGGGAAGACGGGGTGCGTGGGGGAGCACCCGGCCGAAGGGGTTATCGGTCTCCGAAGACGGTGCGGTGCCAGTCCTTGCGGGCGACCGCGGTGGTGTCGAACATGACGTGCTTGACCTGGGTGTACTCGTCCAGCGAGTACTGGGACATGTCCTTGCCGTAGCCGGACGCCTTGTAGCCGCCGTGCGGCATCTCGCTGATGATCGGGATGTGGTCGTTGACCCAGACGCACCCGGCGGCGATCTCCCGGGTGGCGCGCAGCGAGCGGTGCACGTTGCCCGTCCAGGCGGAGGCGGCCAGGCCGTAGGGAGTGTCGTTGGCCAGCCGCAGGCCTTCGTCGTCGCCGTCGAAGGGCAGCACCACCAGCACCGGGCCGAAGACCTCTCCCTGGACCACCTCGCTGTCCTGGGGCGCACCGGTGATCAGGGTGGGGGCGAAGTAGGCGCCGCGGGTGAGGTCGCTGCCGTCGTGGCCCTTCGCGGGCGCGGGGCCGCCGGTGACCACGGTGGCGTAGGAGCGCGCCCGCTCCACGAAGCCGGCCACCCGGTCCCGGTGGGCGTACGAGACCAGCGGGCCGAGGTCGGTGCGGGGGTCGCGCGGGTCGCCGATCCGGATCGCCGCGTAGAGCTCGGCGACCCCGGCCACGAAGGCGTCGTAGAGGGGGCGCTGGACGTAGGCGCGGGTGGCGGCGGTGCAGTCCTGGCCGCCGTTGATCAGCGAGGCGGCGACGGCACCGTGCACCGCGGCGTCCAGGTCGGCGTCGTCGAAGACCACGAACGGGGCCTTGCCGCCGAGCTCCAGGTGGGTGCGCTTGACGCTCGCGGTGGCGAGTTCGGCGACCCGCTTCCCGACGGCGGTGGAGCCGGTGAAGGAGACCATCGCGACGTCGGGGTGGGAGACCAGGTGCTCGCCGGCCGTACGACCGGCACCGGTGACCACGTTGACCACGCCGTCCGGGACGCCCGCCTCGGTGCAGGCCCGGGCGAACATCAGCGAGGTCAGCGGGGTCAGCTCGGCCGGCTTGAGCACGATGGTGTTGCCCGCCGCGATCGCCGGGAGGATCTTCCAGGCGGCCATCTGCAGCGGGTAGTTCCACGGCGAGATCGAGCCGACCACGCCGATCGCCTCGCGCCGCACGTAGGAGGTGTGGTCGCCGGAGTACTCGCCGGCCGCCCTGCCCTCCAGGTTGCGGGCGGCGCCGGCGAAGAAGGCGGCGTTGTCGACGGTGCCGGGGACGTCGAACTCGGTGGCCAGCTTGACCGGCTTGCCGGTCTGGGCGGTCTCGACCCGGGCGAGGTCGTCCGCCGCGCCGGCCAGTACGGCGGCCAGCCGGGTGAGCGCCTCGGACCGGGCGCCCGGGGTGGCGGAGGACCAGCCGGGCAGGGCGGCCCGCGCGGCGGCGACGGCGGTGTCCACGTCGGCGACGGTGGCCAGCGCGACCTGCTCGACCACGCTTCCGTCGGCGGGGTTGACGACCTGGAAGGGATCGCCGCTCCCCCGGGTCTGACGGCCCGCGATGTACTGCGCGCCCGCGCCGAAGTCGGTCAGGTCCATCTGGGTTCCTCCAAGGGCCGGCGCTTCGACCGCGCGCCGCGGCGAAACGCTTCCGCAGTGGGGGTCTGCGGTCCCGCTGACCTTCCCAACTGCGGGGTTGACGTGACAAGGGTCACTTCGCCAGTCTCGACACGAAGGGCCTTACAGAGTGCAAGGCTCCTCGCAGGGCGACAGGTCGTCCGGAGGATGCATGATTCACCTGACACTCTGTGTACCCCGTTCCCTCCTCCCCGCTCCGGAGGCCCGCGATGCTCCCCACCGTCGCCCGAGTGCTCGACCTGGAGGTGATGCGGCGCGGCCTGCCCCAGGTGGTGGCCGGCGCCGACCGCCTGGAACGGCCGGTCCGCTGGGTCCACGTCAGCGAACTGCCCGACGTCGCCGGGATGCTCCAGGGGGGCGAGCTGGTGCTGACCACCGGCATCGCGCTGCCCGAGGACCGCGAGGGCCTGGCCCGCTACGTCCGGGAACTGGACGAGGTCGGCGTGGCCGGGCTGGTGGTCGAGTTCGGCCGCCGCTACTTCGACTCGCTGCCGCGCGCCCTGGTGCACGCCGCCGAGCAGCGCGGGCTGCCGCTGGTCACGCTCCGCCGAGAGGTGCGCTTCGTCGCCGTCACCGAGGCCGTGCACGCCCTGGTGGTGAACGCCCAGCTGGAACAGCTGCGGATCTCCGAGTCGGTCCACCAGGTGTTCAACGAGCTGGTGGTGGAGGGCGCCGAGCCGCCCGAGGTGGTCCGCCAGGTGGCCCGGATGGCCGGCGCACCGGTGGTCCTGGAGAACCTGGCCCACCAGGTGCTCGCCCACGACACCGCCGGCCGCCCGGAGGTCGAGCTGCTGGAGGACTGGGAGCGCCGTTCGCGCGGCGTCCGCCCGTCCGGCCGCACCGGCCACGACCCGCGCAGCGGCTGGCTGGTCACCACCGTCGGCGCCCGCGGCCAGGACTGGGGCCGGCTGGTTCTGGTCCAGGAGCCGGGCCCGCTGCCCGAGGGCGAGCCGCACCCCCACGCCATGCTGCTGGAGCGCGGCGCCTCCGCGCTGGCGCTCAACCGGCTGGTGGTGCGCGACCGGGAGAGCCTGGAGCGGCAGACCCACCGCACCCTGCTCTCCGGCATCCTGACCCACGCGCTGACCGTCTCCGAGGTGGCCCTGCGCGCCCAGGCGCTCGGCGTCCCGCTGGACGGCCGGCGGCTGGTCGGCGTGGTGCTGCGCCAGCGCCGCGGGCCGATCCCGGCCGCGCTGGAGGCGCAGGCCCGGCTGCGCGACTTCACCGAGCTGGCGGCGGGAGCGGTGCGGGCCTGCCGGCTCTCCGCCCTGGTCGGCGCGCTGGACGACGAGGGCGTCGGCCTGCTGATCGCGCTCGGCACCCAGCAGGACGAGCACGCCGCGCTGGACGCCTTCTCCGCCACCCTGCGCCGGATGTCCGCCGAGGCCGGCCGGGAGGGCGCCGACGCTCCGGGGCCGGTGGTCGCGGTCGGCTCCTCGGTCGGCTCGGTCCGCGACGCCCGGCGCACCCTGCTGGAGGCCGCCCAGGTCGCCGACGCCGCCCTGCACGACGCGCCCGGCGGCGGCCGCACCGCCTCCTACTACAGGCTGCCGGACGTGCGGCTGCGCGGCCTGCTCCACCTGCTGCGCGACGACGCCCGCCTGCAGACGTACGTGGAGCGGGAGTTGGGGCCGCTGCTGGCCCACGACGCCGAGCACAACGGCCAGTTGGTGCAGATGCTGCGGATCTACCTGGACCAGGGCCGGAACAAGTCGGCGGCGGCCGACGCCGCCCACCTGTCCCGGCCGTCCTTCTACGACCGGCTGCACAAGGTCGAACGGATCCTGGGCGTCGACCTCGACCAGGTGGAGTCCTGCCTGTCCCTGCACGTGGCGCTGCTCGCGCTGGACGCCGTCCGGCGGTAGGGCCTGTCCGGCGGACCTTGTCGGATCAGCGCGCGGCGCCGCGCGCCCGGCAAGATCCGCCGGACAGGCCTGGGACGCGTCCCGGGCTCACACCCCGGTGATGCGCCCCCACACCTTGTGCAGCTCCGGCCGCTCGGCCGAGGTGACGTCGCGCATGCCGTGCAGCCGGGCGCGCATCTCCTCGGTCGGGAACACCAGCGGGTTCTCGGCGAGTTCGGCCCTGTCCTTGTCCCCGCTGTCCGCCAGCACCTCGCGGGCGGCGGGCACCGGGCAGATGTACTGGACGGCCGCGGCGAGTTCGGCGGCCACCTCGGGCTGGTAGTAGTAGTCGACCAGCAGCTCGGCGTTGCGCTTGTGGACGGCCCGGTTGGGGATCATCAGGCTCTCCGCCCACAGCTCCCCGCCCTCCTCCGGCACCACGAAGGCGATGTCCGGGTTCTCGGCGGTGAGCTGGACGGCGTCGCCCGAGTAGGCCTGGCAGGCGACGGCCGCGCCGGAGGCGAGGTCGCTGGTGTAGTCGTTGCCGGTGAAGCGGCGGACGTGGCCGGTGTCGACCATCTTCTGCACCAGGTCCATCGCCTTGTGGGCGTCGTCGTCGCTGAACCGCGCGATGTCCGCGCCCTGGGAGAGCATCAGCAGTCCGAGCGCCTCGTCCAGCCCGGCGAACAGGGTGATCCGGCCCTTGAGGTCGGGCGCCCACAGGTCGGCGGTGGACTTCAGCTCCCGGCCGAGCGCCTTGCGGTTGTACGCGATGCCGGTGATCCCGGACTGCCAGGGCACGCTGCGCCGGCGCCCCGGGTCGAACACCGGGTTCGCCAGCTGCGGGTCCAGGTGGGCGGTGACATTGGGCAGGTTGTCCCGGTCCATCGCCTGCACCCAGCCGAGCGAGACGTACCGGCCGGCCATCCAGTCGCTGATGACCATCAGGTCCCGGCCCGGATCGGCGCCCTGGGTGAGCACCGGGCTGATCTTGCCGAAGAACTCGTCGTTGTCGTTGATGTCCTCGGTGTAGGTGACCTCGATCCCGGTCTTCTCGGTGAAGGCGTCCAGGGTCGGGCGCCGGCCCTGGTCGTCGGTGTCGATGTACTGGGTCCAGTTGGAGAAGTTGAGCCGCTTGTCGCGCTCCGAGCGGTCCGGCGCCGAGCGGCGGTCCTCGGCCACGTACGCGGACGGGATGCCGCAGCCGCTCAGGGTGCCGGCGCCGAGCAGCGCGGCCCCACCGAGCAGCGAACGTCGACGCACGACACGGGAGTTGGTGGAGCGACGGGTCAGGGTGGTGCTGCTGGGCATGGGGGCCTTCCGGAACGTGGGACGGCCCCGGACACTCGCCGTGCCCGGGGCCGTCCTGGGAGGTACGTCAGACAGTGTGCGCGTCGGTGAGCGACAGCACCTCGTCCAGCACGGCGAGGCCGGCCTTGGCCTCCTCCTCGGTGACGGTGCACGGCGGGACGACGTGGAGGCGGTTCATGTTGACGAACGGCCAGAGCCCGCGCTGCTTGCAGGCGGCGGCCAGCTCGGCCATCGGCGCGTTGGCGGCGCCCGCGGCGTTGTAGGGGACGAGCGGCTCGCGGGTCGAGCGGTCCTTCACCAGGTCGAGCGCCCAGAACACACCGAGGCCGCGGACCTCGCCGATCGAGGGGTGCCGCTCGGCCAGCTCGCGCAGACCGGGGCCGAGCACCGTCTCGCCGATGTGCTTGGCGTTCTCGACGATGCCCTCCTCCGCCATGGTGTTGATGGTGGCCACCGCCGAGGCGCAGGCCAGCGGGTGTCCGGAGTAGGTGAGCCCGCCGGGGAACGGACGCTCGGCGAAGGTCGCCGCGATCTCCGCGCTGATCGCCACGCCGCCCAGCGGGACGTAGCCCGAGTTGACGCCCTTGGCGAAGGTCAGCAGGTCCGGCACGACGCCCCAGTGGTCGGCGGCGAACCACTCGCCGGTGCGGCCGAAGCCGGCCATCACCTCGTCGAGGATGAACACGATCCCGTAGCGGTCGCAGATCTCCCGCACCCCGGCCAGGTACCCCGGCGGCGGGATCAGGATGCCCGCGGTGCCGACCACCGTCTCCAGGATGACCGCCGCGACGGTGCCCGGCCCCTCGAACGCGATCACCTGCTCCAGGTGCTCCAGCGCCCGCTCGCACTCCTGCGCCTCGTTCTCCGCGTGGAAGTTGGAGCGGTAGGCGTACGGGCCCCAGAAGTGCACCACCCCGGAGACGCCGGTCTCGCTGGCCCAGCGCCGCGGGTCGCCGGTGAGGGCGATCGCGTTGGCGGTGGCGCCGTGGTACGAGCGGTAGGTGGACAGCACCTTCTGCCGGCCGGTGTGCAGCCGGGCCAGCCGGACGGCGTTCTCCACGGCCTCGGCGCCGCCGTTGGTGAAGAAGATCTTGTCCAGATCGCCGGGGGTGCGCTCGGCGATCAGCCGGGCCGCCTCGCTGCGCGACTCGACCGCGAAGCCGGGGGCGATGGTGCAGAGCTTCGCCGCCTGCTCCTGGATCGCGGCGACCACCTTCGGGTGCTGGTGGCCGATGTTGGTGTTGACCAACTGCGAGGAGAAGTCGAGGTAGCGGTTGCCGTCGTAGTCCCAGAAGTACGAGCCCTCGGCGCCGGCCACCGCGAGGGGGTCGATCAGCGCCTGGGCGGACCACGAGTGGAAGACGTGCGCGCGGTCGGCGGCCTTGACCGCCTGGCCGGCAGCTGAGTCAGCGGTGGGGATGCTCATGCCGGTAAGGCTAGGGCGGCCCGGGCCCGAAAGGCAGTTCCATCCTGTCAGCCGGTCACCCGAGCCGCCGACAGGGTGCAAAGCGACAGGGCCCGGGGCGAAACACCCCGGGCCCTTCGTCAGTTCGTACGCTTCTTCGTCGATCAGATCGCGGTCATCCTGCGCCCGACCGTCATGACCCGCTAGATCGCGGTCATCCTGCGCCCGACCGTCATGACCCGCTAGATCGCGGTCATCCTGCGCCCGACCGTCATGACCCGCTAGATCGCGGTCATGACGTGCTTCACCCGGGTGTAGTCCTCGAAGCCGTAGGACGACAGGTCCTTGCCGTAGCCGGACTTCTTGAAGCCGCCGTGCGGCATCTCGGCGACCAGCGGGATGTGGGTGTTGATCCAGACGCAGCCGAAGTCCAGGCGGCGCGACATCCGCATGGCGCGGGCGTGGTCCTTGGTCCACACCGAGGAGGCCAGCGCGTACTCGACGCCGTTGGCGTAGTCGACGGCCTGGTCCTCGTCGGTGAACTTCTGCACGGTGATGACCGGGCCGAAGACCTCGTTCTGGATGATCTCGTCGTCCTGGTTCAGCCCGGAGACGACGGTCGCGGCGTAGAAGTAGCCCTTGTCGCCGACCCGGTGGCCACCGGCCTCGATCTTGGCGTGGGCGGGCAGCCGCTCGATGAAGCCGGCGACCTGCTTCAGCTGGTTGGCGTTGTTCAGCGGGCCGTACAGCACGTCCTCGTCGTCCACGCCGCCGGTCTTGGTCTCGGCCGCGGCCTTCGCCAGCGCCTCGACGAAGGCGTCGTGGATCGACTCGTGCACCAGCACGCGGGTGGCGGCGGTGCAGTCCTGGCCGGCGTTGAAGTAGCCCGCCACCGAGATGCCCTCGACGGCCTCGGCGATGTCGGCGTCCTCGAAGACCACGACCGGGGCCTTGCCGCCCAGCTCCAGGTGGACGCGCTTGACGTCCTTGGAGGCGGACTCGGCGACCTGGATGCCGGCCCGGACCGAGCCGGTGATGGAGGCCATCGCCGGGGTCTTGTGCTCGACCATCAGCCTGCCGGTCTCGCGGTCACCGCAGATGACGTTGAAGACGCCGGCCGGCAGGTCCAGCTCCTTCAGGATGCCGCCGATGATCTCGGCCAGCAGCACGGTGGAGGCCGGGGTGGTGTCCGAGGGCTTCAGCACCACGGTGTTGCCCGCGGCGATGGCCGGGGCGAACTTCCAGACGGCCATCATCATCGGGTAGTTCCACGGCGCGACCTGGGCGCAGACGCCGACCGGCTCGCGGCGGACGATCGAGGTCATCCCGTCCATGTACTCACCGGCGGCCTTGCCCTCCAGCAGGCGGGCCGCACCGGCGAAGAAGCGGATCTGGTCCACCATCGGACCGATCTCCTCGGAGAGGGTCAGCGCGCGCGGCTTGCCGGTGTTGCGCACCTCGGCGTCGACGATCTCGTCGGCCCGGGCCTCGATCGCGTCGGCGATCTTCAGCAGCAGCTTCTGCCGGGTGCTCGGGGTGGCGTCGCGCCAGGCCGGGAACGCGGCGTCGGCCGAGGCCATGGCGGCGTCCACGTCTGCGGCACCGGACAGCGGCGACGTCGCGTACACCTCGCCGGTGGCCGGGTCGACGATGTCGAGCGTGCGGCCGTCTGCCGCGTCGACGAACTCACCGTTGATGTAGTTGCGCAGCGTGCGAAGGTCGCTCACGGGTCTCTCCTCGGTCTGGGCCTGCGGCGTTGCAGATTCCGGCGCCATGGTACGTCGGCGGATCCGGCCTACGAAGGGCGCCGAGTGGCCGGGCCGGAAGCGGCGCGGTCCACTGGTGGCGGAATGCGCGAGACCCGGCGGGGGCGCGCGCGTACCGTGCCAGGGTAGCCGTAAGACTGCCGGTATCGACAGGCCGAACGCTCGCAGGCGATGAAATCCGCATGCGATTTCCAAGATCACGACGAAATCAGCAGTTTCCACGCTTGCGAACAGAGGAACGATCAGGCACAGTGGCCGCGTGGCCAACCGCGACCGGAACGCGAGCGTTCCCCTCGACGCCGCCTCCAAGGCGATCATCGAGCAGCTCCAGGAGGACGGGCGACGCCCGTACGCCGCCATCGGCAAGGCCGTCGGCCTGTCCGAGGCGGCCGTGCGGCAGCGCGTCCAGAAGCTGCTCGACCAGGGCGTGATGCAGATCGTCGCCGTCACGGACCCGCTCACCGTCGGCTTCACCCGCCAGGCGATGGTCGGCATCCGGGTCGAGGGCGACATCGAACCCGTCGCCGACGCGCTGGCCGCCCTCGACGAGGTCGACTACGTCGTCTGCACCGCAGGCTCGTTCGACCTCCTGGCCGAACTGGTCTGCGAGGACGACGAGCACCTGCTCGAACTGATCAACAAGCGCATCCGCGCGCTTCCCGGCGTGCGGAGCACCGAGAGCTTCGTTTACCTGAAGCTCCGGAAACAGACCTACACCTGGGGCACCCGATGACAGCCGACCCGGCGCAGAAGGACCTTTCCAAGACCGCCTACGACCACCTGTGGATGCACTTCACCCGCATGTCGTCGTACGAGAACTCCCCCGTGCCCACCATCGTCAAGGGCGAGGGCACGTACATCTGGGACGACAAGGGCCGGAAGTACATCGACGGCCTGGCCGGCCTGTTCGTCGTGCAGGCCGGTCACGGCCGCACCGAGCTCGCCGAGGTCGCCGCCAAGCAGGCCAAGGAACTCGCGTTCTTCCCGATCTGGAGCTACGCGCACCCCAAGGCCGTCGAGCTGGCCGAGCGCCTGGCCAACTACGCCCCGGGCGACCTGAACAAGGTCTTCTTCTCCACCGGTGGCGGCGAGGCCGTCGAGACCGCCTGGAAGCTCGCCAAGCAGTACTTCAAGCTGATCGGCAAGCCGACCAAGTACAAGGTCATCTCCCGCGCCATCGCCTACCACGGCACCCCCCAGGGCGCGCTGTCCATCACCGGCCTGCCGGGCCTGAAGGCCCCGTTCGAGCCGCTGGTGCCGGGCACCCACAAGGCCCCGAACACCAACATCTACCGCGCCCCGCACTACCTGGAGGGCCCCGACGGCACCGTCGACCCCGAGGCGTACGGCCGCTGGTGCGCCGACCAGGTCGAGGAGGCCATCCTCTTCGAGGGCCCCGAGACCGTCGCCGCCGTCTTCGTCGAGCCGGTGCAGAACGCCGGTGGCTGCTTCCCGCCGCCGCCGGGGTACTTCCAGCGCCTGCGCGAGATCTGCGACCGCCACGACGTGCTGCTGGTGTCGGACGAGGTCATCTGCGCCTTCGGCCGCCTCGGCACCATGTTCGGCGCCGACAAGTTCGGCTACGTGCCGGACATGATCACCTGCGCCAAGGGCATGACCTCGGGCTACTCCCCGATCGGCGCCACGATCATCTCCGACCGCATCGCCGAGCCGTTCTACAAGGGTGACAACACCTTCCTGCACGGCTACACCTTCGCCGGCCACCCGGTCTCCTCGGCCGTGGCGCTCGCCAACCTCGACATCTTCGAGCGCGAGGGCCTGAACCAGCACGTGCTCGACAACGAGTCGGCGTTCCTGGGCACCCTGAGCAAGCTGCGCGACCTGCCGATCGTCGGCGACGTCCGCGGCAACGGCTACTTCTACGGCATCGAGCTCGTGAAGGACAAGGTCACCAAGGAGACCTTCAACGACGAGGAGACCGAGCGCGTGCTCTACGGCTTCCTCTCGAAGGCTCTCTTCGACAACGGCCTGTACTGCCGCGCCGACGACCGTGGCGACCCGGTCGTGCAGCTGGCCCCGCCGCTGATCTCCGACCAGTCGACCTTCGACGAGATCGAGCAGATCCTGCGGACCAGCCTCACCGACGCGTGGGCGAAGCTCTGATCCCCTGAGCCCCCTCCCCACCCTCCGCCGAAGGGCGGTCCCGCTCCCCGCGGGGCCGCCCTTCGGCGTCCTCGCCACCGCCCCGAACATCACAGTCGTACGACCAAACATGCCTGAATGCGGGTGATTTGCCCGTGATGGCCCAGAGCGCCGCAACCGCGACCGGTCCCGGTCGTTCTAATCTGACGACTGTCATATCCCTGCGGCCTCCCAGGATGGAACCTCATGTCAGCGGCACCGCCTGACAACGACGTGCTGTGGGCCCGAGGGATCGTCAAGTCCCACTACGGCACCCCCGCCCTGCGCGGCATCTCCATCGGCGTCCGCGAGGGCGAGGTGCTCGCCGTCACCGGCCCACGCGGCTCCGGCAAGAGCACCCTGCTCGGCTGCCTCTCCGCCCAGCTCCCGGTCGACGAGGGCGAGGTCTGGTTCAACAGCTCCCCCGTGCACACCCTCGGCCGGGCCGGCCGCGAACGGCTGCGCCGCGACCGCTTCGGCTTCGTCGGCTCCGAACCGCACCTGATCCCCGAGCTGACCGCCCGTGAGAACGTCGCCCTGCCGTTGCTGCTCGCCGGCGCCGGCCACAAGGCCGCCTACACCGCAGCCGCCGAGTGGCTGGAACGCCTCGACGTCGGCGACATCGCCCGGCACCGCCCCGACCGGCTGGTCCGGAGCCAGTGCCAGCGGATCGCCGTGGCCCGCGCCCTCGCCCCGCTGCCACCCGTCGTCTTCGCCGACGATCCCACCGCCCCGCTGCACCGCGAGGCCGCCGACCAGGTCCTGCGGATACTGACCAGCGCGGCCCGCTCGCACCAGCTCACCCTCGTCCTGGCCACCCACGACCCCGAGCTCGTCCGGTTCGCGGACCGCGCCGTCGCCCTCGTCGACGGACGGCTCACCGCCCCCGCCGCCCCCGTCCCGCGCGGCACCCACGCCCCCGGCACGGCCGGTGCCTCCGCCGTCTCGGCGACCCGCCGCTGACGACGCCGAGCCGCTGAAAGAGTCGACGTGTTCTACCTCCGTCTGGCCCGGAGCTACCGGGTGCCCGACCTCGGCCGCTGGCTGCTCACCGCACTGGCGGCCGGCGTCGTCGCCGCCTTCCTGCTGCGCTCCCTCGGCCGGGCGCTGAGCGACCCGGCCGGCGGCGCCGGCGCGCTGGTGCGACTGCTCTGGTGTCTGCCCCCGCTCGCCGCCGTCGCCTGGTTCGCGGCCGTCGCCGCCCGCTCGGTGCCCGCCCGGCGGCCCGAACGGATCGCCGGCCTCACCGCCGCCGGGGCCGGCTCCCGGCGCATCCGCGTCCTGATCGCCGGCGAGGTCGCCCTCGCCTGCACCCTCGGCAGCGTGCTCACCCTGCTGCTCTTCCTGGTGCTGCGCAACGACATCGCCGGGCCCTCGCTCGCCCCCGACCTCGGCATGGGCGTACCGCTGCCCGCCGCCGCGCCGGTCACCCTGCTCGCTCTGGTCCCGCTCACCGCCGGCATCGCCGCCGGCTGCTCGGTGCCCGTCGCCGAGACCCTGCCCGGCGGCCGCACCCGCGGCCGCACCGGCTTCGGCCCCCTGCGGATCGCCGTGCCGATCGGGCTGGTGGTGATCGGCGCCGCGCTCGAACTCATCGCGCTGCGACCCGGCGCCCCCGCCGACGGCCGTCCGATCCACCTGCCCGCCGGGCTCGGCACCACCAGCACCGCCGCCCTCGGCGGCTGGGCAGCCGGCGCGCTCGGCCTCGCCCTGCTCACCGGCCCGCTGCTCGCCTGCGCCGGACGGCTGCTCGCCGTCGGCCGGCCCACCCCGCTGCGGCTGCTGGCCGGACGCGGCCTCACCGCGCAGGCGCGCCGGCTCGGCCCGCCGCTGGCCGTCCTCACCCTGGTCGTCGCCCTGGTGCTGACCACCGTCCGCTACTGGATCGGCACCCCCGACAGCGCCGACGCGCTGCCCGCCGTAGAGGCCTGCCTGGTGCTCGGCTGCGCGGCCGCCGCGGTGATCGCCCGGCTCGCCGAGGTCCGCACCGATCGCCGGGAGATCACCGAAGCGCTGCTGCGCCTCGGCACCTCGCCCCGGCTGCTGTTCGGCGCGGTCGCGCTGCGCACCCTCGCGGTGGGCACCACGCTGCTGCTGACCGGCGGGGCGACCGCCGCGCTGGCGGCCGCCGGCCTGCGGTGACGCCCCGTACGGCCGCTCAGCCCGCCGCGGCGAGCTGACCGCAGGCGCCGTCGATCTCCTGACCACGGGTGTCGCGGACGGTCGTCGGCACGCCGTGCGACTGGAGCCGGCGGACGAACTCCCGCTCGTCCTCCGGGCGGGAGGCCGTCCACTTGGAACCCGGGGTCGGGTTCAGCGGGATCAGGTTGACGTGCACCCGGTGGTTCTTGATCAGCCGGCCGAGCAGGTCCGCCCGCCACGCCTGGTCGTTGATGTCCTTGATCAGCGCGTACTCGATGGAGATCCGGCGGCCGGACTTCTCCGCGTAGTTCCAGGCCGCGTCCAGCACCTCGGCGACCTTCCACCGGGTGTTCACCGGGACCAGCTCGTCGCGCAGTTCGTCGTCCGGCGCGTGCAGCGACAGCGCCAGGCGGCAGCTGAGGCCCTCGTCGGCCAGCCGGTTCATCGCCGGGACGAGGCCGACGGTGGAGACGGTGATGCCGCGCTGGGACAGGCCGAAGCCGTCCGGCGCCGGGTCGGTCAGCCGGCGGATCGCGGCCAGCACCCGGTTGTAGTTGGCCAGCGGCTCGCCCATGCCCATGAAGACCACGTTGGACAGCCGGGCCTCGCCGCCCGGGATCTCCCCGGCCTTGAGCGCGCGCATCCCGGCGGCGATCTGCTCGACGATCTCGGCGGTGGACAGGTTGCGGGTCAGCCCGGCCTGGCCGGTGGCGCAGAACGGGCAGTTCATGCCGCAGCCGGCCTGCGAGCTGATGCACATGGTGACCCGGTCGGGGTAGCGCATCAGCACCGACTCGACGAGCGTGCCGTCGAACAGCTTCCACAGCGTCTTGCGGGTGGTGTCGTCGTCACAGGAGACGTGCCGCACCACCGACATCAGCTCGGGCAGCAGGCTCCCGGTGAGCTTCTCCCGGCTGGCGGCGGGGATGTCCGTCCAGCTCGCCGGGTCGTTCGACATCCGGCCGAAGTAGTGGTTGGAGAGCTGCTTGGCGCGGAACGGCTGCTCGCCCAGCTCGGCGACGGCCTCCTTGCGCTCGGCGGGGCTCAGGTCGGCGAGGTGTCGCGGGGGCTTGGCGCCGCGCGGCGCGACAAAGGTGAGTTCTCCGGGCTTAGGCATGGTTGTTCCAGTGTCGCAGACGCGCGGAGGGCCCCCACCACCGCGCGGCCGCGCCCCCCCCCCCGCACCCCGGGACGCGGAGAAATACCAACAACAAGCGCCACACCAACCCGCCCCCCCCTGCGCGCGC
>NZ_JBIWPL010000029.1:22721-105597 GCF_044768255.1 Kitasatospora sp. NPDC101157
GGGGGGGGGGGGGGGGCCCGGCCGTCTGGGGGGTGGGGGGGGGTTGTGGTTGGGTGGGGGGGGGGGGGGCGCGGGGGGGGGGCCGGGGGGGGGGGGGCGGGGGGGCCCCCCCCCGCGGAACCGGGTCCGCGGGTCAGCTTCCGACGAAGGCGGCCAGCAGCAGCCAGACCACCGGGGCGGTCGGCAGCAGCGAGTCCAGCCGGTCCATGATGCCGCCGTGGCCGGGCAGCAGGGTGCCCATGTCCTTGATCCCGAGGTCGCGCTTGATCATCGACTCGCCCAGGTCGCCCAGGGTCGCGGTGACCGCCGCGCAGCCGCCCAGGATCAGGCCCTGCCACCAGCTGCCGCCGTCGATGATCAGCTGCATCAGCAGGGCACCCGCCAGCATCGACAGGCCGATGCCGCCGGCCAGGCCCTCGCGTGTCTTGCCGGGGCTGATCGTCGGGGCCAGCTTGGTCCGGCCGAACTTGTAGCCCACCGCGTAGGCGCCGGTGTCGCTGCAGATCGTGACGATCAGGAAGAGCACGATCCGCTGGGGGCCGTCGTCGGCGGCCAGCATCATCGCCACGAAGGTCGCCAGGAACGGCACGTAGAAGGCGGTGAACACGCCCGCCGTTATGTCCCGGAGGTAGTTCTCCGGCGGCTGGGCCATCCGCCAGACCATCACCGCCAGCCCGGTCAGCGCCAGCGAGGCAGCGGCCCACTGGACGCCGGCCCAGTAGCCGCAGGCGACCATCGCGACGCCGCCCACCACGAGCGGGACCAGCGGGGCCTTGATCTGCTTGCGCTCGGCGAGCCGGGAGGTCAGCTCCCAGCTGCCGACCGCCACCGCGGCCATCACGACGAACAGGAAGAGCGCCTTCACCACGAACAGCGAGGCGACGATCACCACGCCGAGGCCCACTCCCACGCCTATGGCGGCCTGGAGGTTACGGCCGCCGCGCTGCTTGCGCGGCTCCGGCTGCGGGGCGGGCTGGGCGGCCACTGGTGTCTCCTGCCCTGGATGGGACGACGGCACGAAGGCGGGCTGCCCGGCCGCCCGGTGGTGGCTCTGCGGCGGCGCGGGATGCACCGGAGCCCCCGGATGCGGCGGGACGCCGTGGCCGGGGGCGGAGGGGGCGTCGTCGGGTATCGCGCGCAGCACGACCGTCTCCGACGCGCCCGGCGGCGCCGGCTCGGGCCGCTCGTCCCGGAACAGCGGGCCACCGGATCGGCGACCGGCCTCCCGGGGCGCCCGGTCCGCGGCCGGATCGGCCGACCGGCCGGGGTCCGACGGCCGTCCGGGCGCCGCGTGCCGGCCGGGCGCCGACGGCTGACCCGGAGCCGGGTACAGGCCGGGCGCGCCGGGGTGCGGGCCGGGGTCGGCCGGTACGGGAGGCATGACCTGAGTCTCCTCCGCGTCGCCGCCCCAGTACACCGGAGGCTGCTGCGGGTGATCCGAACGGACGCCCTCGTCCCCCGGGACACCACCCGGCGCACCCTGGTGGGCGGCGGCCTGGCCGCCCGGGTGGCCGGGGTGCCCCGGGAGGGGCCGGCCCCGGTCCGGCGCCGGATGCTCGCCGTACCCCGGCGCCGGGTGGGCCGGGGTACGGGGTGCCTGCGGCTGCGGCGCCGGACGGTAGGGCTGGAACTGCTGGTCGGACGGGCCCCAGTAGCCAGGGGCGTCAGGGGCGTCGTTCATCAGACTTCGAGCAGCTCGGCTTCCTTGTGCTTCAGCAGCTCGTCGACCTGGGCCACGTACTTGGCCGTGGTGTCGTCGAGCTCCTTCTCGGCACGACGGCCGTCGTCCTCGCCGACCTCGCCGTCCTTGACCAGCTTGTCGATGGCGTCCTTGGCCTTGCGGCGCACCGAACGGATCGAGACCTTGGCGTCCTCGCCCTTGGTGCGGGCGATCTTGATGAACTCGCGGCGGCGCTCCTCGGTCAGCTCGGGCAGCACCACCCGGATGATCGAGCCGTCGTTCGACGGGTTCACGCCCAGGTCCGAGTCGCGGATCGCCTGCTCGATGGCCTTCAGGGCGGTCTTGTCGAACGGCGAGACGACCGCCATCCGGGGCTCCGGCACCGAGAACGAGGCCAGCTGGTTGATCGGCGTCACGGCGCCGTAGTACTCGGCGACGATCTTGGCGAACATCGCCGGGTGGGCACGGCCGGTGCGGATGGCCGCCAGGTCGTCCTTGGCGACGACGACGGCCTTCTCCATCTTCTCCTCGGCTTCGAGGAGGGTCTCTTCGATCACTGTGATCTCCCTGTCCGGTTCATCTGCTGTTGTCCCGACCGGTGTCGGCATCGGGGCCGGTCACGGCGGACGCCGTCCCGTACGGCTGGCTGCTGCTCAGGCCCGGACAGAATCCTGGCTGATGAGTGTGCCGATCTTCTCACTCTTCACCGCACGCGCGATATTGCCCTCCGCCAGCAGTTCGAAGACCAGCATCGGGAGGTTGTTGTCCTTGCACAGCGTGATCGCGGTGAGGTCGGCGACCTTGAGGTCGCGCGCGATGACCTCGGAGTACTCCAGCGCGTCGAACTTCACCGCGTCCGGGTTGGTCCGGGGGTCGGAGTCGTAGACGCCGTCCACGCCGTTCTTGCCCATCAGCAGGACGTCGGCGTGGATCTCCAGGGCGCGCTGGACGGCCGTGGTGTCGGTGGAGAAGTACGGCATGCCCATACCGGCACCGAAGATCACCACACGGCCCTTCTCCAGGTGCCGGACGGCGCGCAGCGGCAGGTACGGCTCGGCGACCTGGCCCATGGTGATGGCGGTCTGGACCCGGGTCTCGATCCCTTCCTTGACCAGGAAGTCCTGCAGCGCCAGGCAGTTCATGACGGTGCCGAGCATGCCCATGTAGTCCGAGCGGGCCCGGTCCATGCCACGGACCTGGAGCTCCGCGCCACGGAAGAAGTTGCCGCCGCCGATGACCACCGCGACCTCGGTACCGGCGCGGACGACCGTGGCGATCTCGCGGGCGATCGCGTGCACGACGTCCGGGTCGACGCCGAGCCCGCCGCCACCGGCGAAGGCCTCACCGGACAGCTTGAGCAGCACCCGGCGGCGCGAGCCCGCCTTCGGGTCCTGCGCGGTCTCCTGCGTCTCCTGCATGGACTTCTCCTTTTTGCACCTGCTGGCTCACAGGCCTGGGTGTGCGGATACCCGGCCTGCGCGTACACGCGAGGAGGCCACTGCCGCGGGAACCGGTTCGGTGTCCTGCACGGCAATGGCCTCCTCGTCGTTCATGGTGCCGAAGCGGCCCGCCCATGGACGGTTGGCGCTGGGTGAGCCCGTTCGGCGTTCCGCCCGCCCTGGTCAGCGGGCGGGGGCGGTTCCCAGCCTAGAGGGGCCGGGGACCAGGTGGAACGTGGCTCAGGCGCCGACGCGGAAGCGGGCGAAGCGCTTGAGGGTGACGCCGGCCTCGTCGAGGACCTTGGCGACGGTCTTCTTGTTGTCCTTCGCGAAGGCCTGCTCCAGGACGGAGTTCTCCTTCACGAAGCCGGTGACGCGACCCTCGACGATCTTCGGCAGGGCGGCCTCCGGCTTGCCCTCCTCGCGAGCGGTGGCCTCGGCGACGCGGCGCTCGTTCTCCAGCTCCTCGGCCGGGATGTCCTCGCGGGACAGGTACTTCGGCGCGAAGGCGGCGATGTGCTGCGCGACGTCCTTGGCGACCTCGGCGTTCTCCTTGTCCAGCTCGACCAGGACGCCGACGGCCGGCGGGAGGTCGGGGCTGGTCTTGTGCAGGTAGACCGCGACGAAGCCGTCACCGTCGAACTGGGCGAAGCGACGGAAGACGATCTTCTCGCCCAGGGTCGCGTTGGCCTCGTCCACGAACTGCTGGACGGTCTTGCCGGCCTCGATCTCGGAAGCCAGGGCGGCGTCCAGGTCGGCCGGGGCGCTCTTGGCGACGTGGGCGGCGATCGCGTCGGCGACCTCGACGAACTTGTCGCCCTTGGCGACGAAGTCGGTCTCGCAGTTCAGCTCGACCAGAACGCCGGACTTCTTGTCCTCGGCGATCAGCGCGGCGACGGCGCCGTTGGAGGCGTCGCGGCCCTCGCGCTTGGCAACGCCCTTCTGGCCCTTGATGCGCAGGAGCTCGACGGCCTTCTCGACGTTGCCCTCGGCCTCGTCCAGGGCCTTCTTGCAGTCCATCATGCCGGCGCCGGTGAGCTCACGGAGCTTCTTGACGTCCGCGGCGGTGAAGTTCGCCATGGTGTGAATCTCTTCTCGCGTCTCGCGTGTCTGCGTGGGGATGCGCCGGGCCCGATGGTTCGGCCCCGACGCGGGAGAGAGGGGCACCCGCCGGTGTCGTACCGGCGGGTGCCCCTCACCCTTGGTACGTCAGGCCTGCTCGGCCGGCGCCTCGGCGGCGGGAGCCTCGGCGGCGGCGGGGGCCTCCTCGGCCTTCTTCTCGCCCTCGATGAGGTCCTTCTCCCAGTCGGCCAGCGGCTGGTCGGCGCCCGGCTCGGCCTTGGTGTCGCCCTTGGCGACACCGGCGCGGGCCTTCAGGCCCTCGGCCACGGCGTCGGCGATCACGCGGGTCAGCAGGGTGACGGAGCGGATCGCGTCGTCGTTGCCCGGGATCTTGTAGTCGACCTCGTCCGGGTCGCAGTTGGTGTCGAGGATGGCGACGACCGGGATGTTGAGCTTCCGGGCCTCGCCGACCGCGATGTGCTCCTTCTTGGTGTCCACGATCCAGACGGCGCTGGGAACGCGCTGCATGTCGCGGATACCGCCGAGGGTCTTCTCCAGCTTGTCGTGCTCGCGCTGGAGGACCAGGAGCTCCTTCTTGGTGAGGCCGGAGCCGGCCACGTCCGAGAAGTCCAGCTCGCCGAGCTCCTTGAGGCGCTGCAGACGCTTGTAGACGGTCGAGAAGTTGGTCAGCATGCCGCCGAGCCAGCGCTGGTTCACGTAGGGCATGCCCACGCGGGTGGCCTGCTCGGCGATGGCCTCCTGGGCCTGCTTCTTCGTGCCGACGAAGAGGACGCTGCCGCCGTGGGCAACGGTCTCCTTGATGAACTCGAAGGCGCGGTCGATGTAGTTCAGCGACTGCAGCAGGTCGATGATGTAGATGCCGTTGCGCTCGGTGATGATGAAGCGCTTCATCTTCGGGTTCCAGCGGCGGGTCTGGTGACCGAAGTGGACGCCGCTCTCCAGCAGCTCCCGCATCGTGACGACGGCCATGGCCGTTCTCCTCAGGTGTTACGGCCCGACTGCGGCGGTCCCGCGGGGGTTTCCCGTTGGGTGATCGCCTACGGCCGGGTCAGGCTCGGTTTGTCCGTGGCGGCCAGGTGACAGCCACGCCTGACGCCCCGATCGTGCCGAGCCGCTTCCACCCGCTCGGTCCGGGGACCGGTCGGGCTCGGCGGACCGAGCGGCACTCGCACCTGGCGGGGCTGCGGACGAACCGCGTCCGACCGCCGGTGGCGGGGCGTGCGAAGTCGACCCGGTGGACCGGGTCGCGTGTGAAGTGTACGGGAAGCGCCGAGCGGCGAGCGACTTCGCGGGCGCCGGAAGGCCCGCGGCCGGGGTGTGGCCGCGCTGTGGCCGGAACCTCTGCGGGGCTCGCGGCGGAGCTCACGGCGGAGCTCACGGCGGAACCGCTGCCGGGCCAGGGAGGGCCGGTGGGGAGCTTGGGAACGGCTGCGGCGGGCGAAGCCGCGGAGGGTGGAGAGCGGTGGCCGACTGGTCGGCGGTCTGCCCGTTGACCGGTCCTCGTATGCCGTTTGTACACCGGATGGCGGTGTCCGTACACCCGTCCGGGGGATGGCGCACGGAGACGGGGGCGGTTTGTCCACAGGAATCCGGAAGTGGGTGGTGCGGGAGGCGAGGGACGACCAGCCTCGGGGCATGACTGGGCGCAGTGAGGTGCGAAGCGGGGTCCGCGGGGTGCGCGGCGGGGTTCGCGGCTGGGTCCGTACCCGGCTTCGAAGCGGGAATCGAAGTAGGAATCGGCGGGCGTGCACCGGGATGGTGGTGGGGGTGACGCTCACTCTGATGGGTGTCGTGGGGGTGCCCGGGGCGGGATGGGCAGCCGGGGGTGCGCCGACTGGGGGTGCGGCGGCCGGGGGTGCGCCGACTGGGGGCGCGGCGGCCGGGGGTGCGGCGGCTGGGGGTGAGGGCTCTTCCCGGGGTGCGGCGCGGGCCTGGCCGGTGGGCGGGCCCGAGGGGGTGGTGGGGCGGTTCGAACCACCTGCGAAGCCCTGGGCGGCCGGACACCGGGGCGTGGACCTCGCCGCCGCGCCCGGGGTGGAGGTGCGGGCCGCGGCCGCCGGGGTGATCACGTTCTCCGGGCTGGTGGCGGGGCGGCCGGTGGTGACCGTCTCCCATCCCGGTTCCGGGACACCCCCGCTACGGACCACCTACCTGCCCGTCACCGGCACCCTCCCGGTCGGCACCGCGGTGGCCGCCGGGCAGGTGGTCGGGCGGCTCGCCCCGAACGGGCGGCACTGCCGGGAGCGCGACTGTCTGCACTGGGGGCTGTTGCGCGGCGGCCACTACCTCGACCCGTTGGCCCTGCTCGGCACGGGTCGAGCCCGCCTGCTGCCGCTGGGCGGCGCGGGGTCGTAGGGGCGGGGCACGGGGGCGGGGCCGTAGGCCGGGGGCGTAGCCGCAGGGGCTTCATGGGGCAGCTGGTCGGAACCCGGCCGCGGTTCAGCCGCGGTTCAGCCGCGGTTCAGCCGCGGTTCAGCCGCGGTCGAGGCCGTGGAGCGCCAGGGCGACGGCGGCGTCGGCGACCGCCTCGGCGGACTCGACCGGACAACCCCCGCGGTCCCCCGCGGCGAACTGCTCGGCCCGGCGGACGGCGGCCTCCACCACTCCCTGCAACAGTGCGGCGGCGAGCCTTGGCTGCTCGTGGCCGAGGTCCTCCAGGGCCTGGACGACCAGCCCGACGAGTCCCGCGTGCGCGGCCCGGATGCGCTCGCGCGCGGCCTCGTCGAGTTCCACCGCCGAGATGGCCATCACCGCGCGGTGCCTCGGGTCCCCGGCCAGTGCCAGCTGGCCCCGGACGTACGCCTCGATCCGCCCGGCGGCGGTGTCGCAGCTCGCCATTCCGGCCTCGATCTCGGCCGCCCAGAGCGGGAAGTCCACCTCACACAGCGCCTCGACGACGGCGGCGCGGGAGCGGAAGTACTCGTAGACCGAGGAGCGCGCCAGCCCGGTGCGGGCCGCGAGGGCGGGGAAGGTCAGGGCCTCCATGCCGCCCTCGACGAGCAGGGTGCGGGCAGCGTCGAGGAGGGCTGCCCGCTGCAGCTGGCGATGCTCGGCCACCGTGGCCGCTCGGATCTTCGGCACGCTCCCACTGTACGGAGCCCTACCTGCGGCCGATACGGCGCCGCGCATTCAGGCGAGGGCGGGCCCGCAGGGCGGCCCCGGCGCCGGCTACCGGATGTCCGAGAGCTTGGCGCGCAGCTGGAGGACGGACTTGGTGTGGATCTGGCTCACCCGGCTCTCCGTCACCCCCAGCACCTGTCCGATCTCGGCGAGGGTGAGGCCCTCGTAGTAGTAGAGCGTCACCACGGTCTTCTCCCGCTCGGGGAGGGTGTTCACCGCCTGGGCCAGCAGCCTGCGCAGCTCGCGGTCCTCGGCCACCTCGACCGGATCGTCCGCGCCGTGGTCCTCCAGGGTGTCCATCAGGCTCAGCCGGTCGCCGCCCTCCCCCACGGGGTGCAGCAGCTCGTCCAGGGCCACCACGTTGGCGAGCGACAACTGACTGAAGATCGCGTGCAGGTCCTCGATCGCGATGCCCATCTCTGCCGCGACCTCGGGGTCGTGCGGCGTCCGGCGCAGCCGGGCCTCCAGCGTCGCGTACGTCCGTTCGACGGCCTTCGCCTTCTGCCGCACCGAGCGGGGGATCCAGTCCAGGGCGCGCAGCTCGTCGATGATCGCGCCGCGGATGCGGCTGATCGCGTAGGTCTCGAACTTGATGGCGCGGTTGATGTCGAACTTCTCGATCGCGTCGATCAGGCCGAAGACTCCGGAGGAGACGAAGTCGGCCTGCTCCACGTTGGAGGGCAGACCGACCCCGACCCGGCCCGCCACGTACTTGACGAGTGGTGAGTAGTGCAGGATCAGCTGCTCCCGCAGCCGCTGGTCGCCGGTCTCCTTGTACGAGCGCCAGAGCTCTTCGAGCGCGCTACGCCCCTGGGCGCCGGTGTCCCGGGCGGCCGAGCCCGTGCCCTCGCCCTTGCCGTCGCCTGCCCGTTCCCGGCGGAGCCGGGAGACGGGTGGGGAGGTGGCGTCCGGTGCGGGAGCGCTCGACGGCAGCCGGGGAGCGCGCTCCACGGCCGCACCGCCGGGCGCGTCCGCCTCGGCGACCGCCCCCGCACCGTGGGGCGCTCCGGTGCCGTGCGCCGGCTCGGCGTCCGGTGCCGCGCCGGGGTGGGCGGCGCCGGAGCCGGGCGCGGTGTCAGCGCCGCGTGCGGCGTCAGCGCCGTGGGCAGCGTCAGCGCCGGGCGCGGTGTCAGCGCCGTGGGCAGCGTCAGCGCCGGGCGCGGCGTCGACGTCCCTGGCCGTGTCGGCCGGCTGCCCCGGCACCACCGTCGGCCGGCCGCCCTGGCGCGACAGGCCTCCCATCGTCCCCGCCGACTTGGGCGGGAACTCGGTCACGGGGCGCCGCTCGGTGCGCGGCCCTCCCGAGGACCGGGCGCCACCGGTCACTCTGTGTCCGGGAATGTGTGTGGGCATACGTTGGTCTGCGCCGTTCTGCCGAGTCATGTGCTGATAGGGAAGGCATGTGGAGCGTAGCGTGACCGACTCGCTGCAAAGCGCTACCGCCGCTCGGTCGTCCCTCGATCCGGTGGCCTTGGCCCACCGGATCCGGCCACACGAGCGGAAGGACCTGATCAGCAGGTCAGCCGGGCCGTTCCGGCCCGCCTCCCCCGGGCGCACCCGTGTTCGCTTCTCCGATGATCACCTCCTCCGCACCACGCGCCAGTGCGCACCGTGCCGCTCCACGAAGCCGAGCGAGACCAACTCGTAGAGCCGCTGCAGGACCTCGTCCGGCGGGAGCCCGGACTGGCGGGCCAGTCGCTCGACCGGAGCGCCCTCCGCCGTGGCCGGGACGGCCTCCAGGACCCGGGCCACCGCCGGCTCCAGCAGGTCCCGTGGCAGCACCGGGCCGCTTCGCTGCGGAGCCAGGTCGTCCCCGATCGCACCGACCAGCTCGGTGACCTCGGTCGCGTCGGTGACCAGCGTGGCGCCTCCGCTGCGGATCAGGGCGTGCACCCCTGCGGAGAGCTCCGAGGTGACGGGGCCGGCGACGCCCATCGTGTGGCGGTTGAGGTCGCGCGCCCGTCTGGCCGTGCTCAGGGCTCCGCTGCGCAGGGCCGCCTCGACCACCACGGTGCCCCGGGTCAGTGCTGCGATGACACGGTTTCGGAGCACGAAGCGGAACCGGTTCGGATGCTCCCCGGGCGGGAGTTCGCTGACCAGCAGGCCTTGGACGCCGATCCGCCGGATCAGTGCGGCGTTCCCCTTCGGGTAGGCCACGTCGACGCCGCAGGCGAGCACGGCGACGGTCATCCCGCCGACGGCCAGCGCCCCGCGGTGGGCCGCCGCGTCGATCCCGTACGCGGCTCCGGACACCACGACCCAGCCGCGCTCGGCCAGCTGGGCCGAGAGCTCGCCCGCGACATGGGCGCCGTAGGCCGTGCAGGCCCGCGAGCCCACCACCGCCACCGAGCGGAGGGCGAGCAGCCGCAGTGAACCGGTGCCGGTGGTCCAGAGCCCGATCGGGCGTCCGTCGCCCAGGTCGTCCAGTTGACTGGGCCATTCGGTGTCCCCCGGAATGATGAAGCGTCCACCGGCGTCCCGTACCCGTTTCAGGTCGTCCGCCGGGGCCAGGCCCGGGAGCCGTGCCTGGTAGCCGGCCAGCCGGGCGGAGTCCAGCCCGGGATGGTCGGGGACGGTGCCGTCCCGGATCGCCCGGACCACCTCCGCGGCCGGGAGTCGACCGAGCCAGCGGCCGACCACCGCGTCGCCCGGTTCGCTGAGCCGACTGAGCAGGGCCCGGGCGAGACGCTCCGGTTCCTGGCCGGCCGACGGGCCGGTGGCGGCCGGTCTTGCCGCCCGGGATGCCTGCGGTGCCTGCGGTGCCTGGGATGCGTGCAGTGCCTGCGGTGCCTGCGGTGCTTGGGGTGCCTGAGCCGCGTCTCCCAACAGCTGGTTCATGCCGCCTCCTCGTCGTTCGCAGAGGGTTTCGTCCCCGCTGCGGGCCAGTCGTCCGGGCCGCTCCGGCGCTGGGCCGGGATGCTCCCGAGTCGGCCGGGGACGCGTCCGGAGAGCGGGAGCCCCTGCTCGACGCCGGTGCGCAGGACCAGGGCGGTACGCACGTCCTGTTGGTCCGGTCGGTCGCGGCCGGCCAGATCGGCGACCGTCCAGGCGACCCTCAGCACCCGGTCCAGGCCCCGGGCGGTCAGCAGGCCGCGTTCCAGCTGACGCGCCACGTCGTTGAGCGCGCCGTCCCCGAGCTGCCACCGGGT
The DNA here is from genome assembly GCF_044768255.1 of Kitasatospora sp. NPDC101157. Taxonomy (NCBI): domain Bacteria; kingdom Bacillati; phylum Actinomycetota; class Actinomycetes; order Kitasatosporales; family Streptomycetaceae; genus Kitasatospora; species Kitasatospora sp. NPDC101157. The sequence goes on from NZ_JBIWPL010000029.1 coordinate 33,194, forward strand.
CCGCAGCTCGTGGCCGGGCACTTCTGCGTTGGTCCGCCAGGGGGTGTGCTCCAGCCGGGCCGCCGCGCGTTCCCTGGCGGCCAGCACCCGGGCCGCGACGGTCCCGGTGCTCTCCGCCGTGGCGTCCCGCTCCATGAGCTCGATCCTGGTCACCGGGGCGACCTGGACCTGGAGGTCGACCCGGTCCAGCAGCGGCCCGGAGAGCCGCCCCTGGTACCGGCTGACCATGGCCGGAGTGCACTCGCAGCCCTCGCCCCGCCGCGAGTACCGGCCGCACGGACAGGGGTTCGCCGCCAGGCACAGGAGGAACCGGGCCGGGAGCCGGAGCGATCCGGCCGAACGGGCGATCACCACCTCGCCCGACTCCAGCGGCTGGCGCAGCGCGTCGAGCACCCGCACGGGGAACTCGGGCGCCTCGTCCAGAAAGAGCACGCCCCGATGGGCGAGGGACACCGCGCCGGGTCTCGGCAGGCCGCTCCCGCCACCGACGATCGCGGGCATCGTGGTGGAGTGGTGCGGGGCGCAGTAGGGTGCGCTGTCGATCAGTGGGCGCCCGGCCGGGAGCAGGCCCGCCACCGAGTGGACGGCGGTGACCTCCAGCGCCTCCTTCTGGGTCAGCGGCGGGAGCAGCGAAGGCAGCCGCTCCGCCAGCATCGTCTTGCCCGCGCCCGGCGGGCCCTTGAGGTAGATGTGATGTCCTCCGGCGGCGGCGATCTCCAGGGCTCGCCGGGCCTCGTACTGACCGGCCACGTCGGCCATGTCGAGGCGCAGCGTCCGGTCGTCGGGCAGGCCCCGGACTCCCGCGCTGGGGAGCATCAGGCCGGCCATCAGCGGATCCGGTCGGCCGCCCATCGGGTCGGGCGGCTCCTCCGGTTCCGCCGCCCCGGTCAGCACGGCGACGAGCTGGCGCAGGCTGCGGACCCCGATCACCGTCACCCCGGGAACGAGCGAGGCCTCGGGTGCCGTCTGCTCGGCGACCACGACCCGTTCGTACCCGGCGTCGGCGGCGGCCAGCACCGACGGCAGCACCCCGCGGACCGGCCGCACCCGGCCGTCCAGCCCCAGCTCGCCGATGAGCAGCAGGTCGGCGATGGCGGAGGGGTCGAGCCGCTCGGCCGCGGCCAGCACGGCACAGGCCACCGCGAGGTCGAAACCGCTTCCGCTCTTGGGGACCGAGGCGGGGCTGAGGCCGACGGTCAGCTTGCGCTGGGGCCAGGCCTCCCCGCTGTTGCAGACCGCGGCGCGGACCCGGTCGCGGGCCTCGGTCAGCGCCTTGTCGGGCAGGCCGACCAGGGTGAACGCGGCCACCCCGGGCTCCAGATCGGCCTGGACCTCGACGATCACTCCGTCGACCCCGACCAGCGCGACGGAACAGGTGCGGGCGAAGGCCATCTCAGACCACCCCCCGCAGGTGGTCGACCAGGGCCGCACCCCGCGCCCGGTTGACCACGGCGACCAGGTCGATCCGCACCCCTCCCGGCGGGGCGGGCGGCCACTGCGGATCGGACGGCCCGGGGTCGTACCCGGGCCCGGCCAGCCGGGCGAAGTGCCCGGGCCAGCGTTCGGCCAGCCAGCGCTCGGCGAGCCGTTGCAACCGGGCGGCCTTGGCCCGGTCGATGGCCTCGCTGGGTTGTTGGAAGCCGCGCTCGGAGCGGGTCTTCACCTCGCAGACGGCGACGGTGTCGCCGTCGAGGGCGACGATGTCCAGCTCGCCCTCGGCGCAGCGCCAGTTGCGGTCGAGGATGCGGAGCCCGGACTCCGCGAGGTGACGGGCGGCGACCCGCTCCCCGTAGCGGCCGAGCCCGTTCCTGGTGCTGCGGTCCGGCTCGGCTCCGGCGTCCGCCCCGGTTGCGGCCGCGTTCGGTACGGCCTGGTCCTGCACGACGGTGTTCTGCACGATGACCACCTCCGCCGAGGAGGCTGCACCACCGTGCGGGCCGGGGTCGGGAAATTCCGTTTCCCTGTGGATAACTCCGGCCTGTGGATAACTCTTGTCACCCGCAGGGGTGAGAAGCCCCCGCCGGGCGAAATTCGGCTGGACAACGCGGGACGGGGTCGTCCAACGTCAGTTCCCGAAGCCGGACTCGTCCGAGGGCAGCTCCAGATCGCTCTTCGCGAGTTCCTCGATGTTCACGTCCTTGAAGGTCAGCACCCGGACCTTGCGGACGAACCGGGCCGGCCGGTACATGTCCCAGACCCACGCATCCGCCATCGACACCTCGAAGAACACCTCGCCCTGGACCGAGTGCACCTGCAGCTCGTAGTCGTTGGTGAGGTAGAACCGTCGCTCGGTCTCGATCACGTACTTGAACAGGCCGACGACGTCCCGGTACTCCCGGTAGAGCTTGAGCTCCATCTCGGTCTCGTACTTTTCGAGATCTTCGGCACTCATCCAGGCGTCCCCTCAACTTGTCACGTCCACCCATTGTGGACCACCGCACCCACGCTCAGAGCCGTACCGGATCGACCGGCGGGCCCTCCGCCAGCAGTCGCCCCAGGAAGTCCGCCAGCCCGGCCGGGTAGACCGTCTCGGCCGTCCCGCGCAGTTCCTCGACCGTCCACCAGCGCGCCGCGAGCAGCTGGGCGTGCTCGTCCTCGCCCATCCGCGAGTGGTCCAGACCCGTCTCCGTGGTCCGGGCCAGGTGGAACCACTGTTCCTGCTCGTAGCGCTTTCCCCGAAAGGAGAACGACACCGTGCCGTACGCCACCAAGGGCCCTAGGTCCACATCCCGCAAGCCGGTCTCCTCCGCGAGCTCCCGCTCGGCCGCCTCGCGCACGTCCTCCCCCGGCTCCAAGCCGCCCCCGGGCGTGAACCACCACGTCTCGTCGGGCACCGCCGGGTCGGCGCCCAGGAAGAGGAGGATGCGGTCCAGCCCGTCCAGCAGCAGGATCCGTGCGGCCCTGCGGCGCTGTGCAGTCATGGCAGCGCTCCACGCTCCTTCCGTTCGCATCGGTGGCGCTACCGATCCTGCCACCCGGCGCGTCCGTCCGGGGCGATGTTCGGCAGAGCGGGCCGGCGGGCGACGGCCGCGCTCAGGAGCTGCGCCCCCGGATCCGGCGTGCCAGGCCCGCCACCCCGCCCACCGCCGAGGTCACGACGATCAGCGCCGCGCCCGCAACGCTCGTGTAGGCGGCCGGCGCCAGCGGCCCGGGACCGGTGGCCTTCGGGCCCGCGAAGCCGTCGAAGGCCGTGGTCCGGTCCAGCAGGCCGGCCCGGCCGAAGGGCAGCAGGGTGGCCTCGACCCTGGCCTCGACCTCGGTGGCCGGGACGGTCCCGCCGTCGACCTCCAGATGCGTGCGGGAGTCGAGCGAGCCGACCCGGTTGTCGCCGAGCAGGAACAGCCGTCCCTGCGGCACCGTCACGCTGAAGGACTCGCCCTGGCGGCCCTGGCTCGCCAGGTACGGCTCGTCCACCGGCTTTCCGTTGACCGTCAGCCGGTGGTCGTCCGCGGTGGTGGCGACGGTGTCACCGCCGACCGCCACCACCCGCTTGACCATGAGCTCTCCGCCCCAGGCCTGGTCGCGGAAGACCACCACGTCGCCCCGGCCGATCGCACCGCCGTCGGTCTTGCGGGCGAGCACGGTGTCGCCGGCCTGGAGCGTCGGGTGCATCGAGGCGGTGGGGATCTTGTACGGCCGGTAGTCGACCGCGATGAGGGCGAAGCCACCGATCATCATCAGCAGCCCGAGCGCGAGCGCGATGCCCTGCAGTACCGCGGCGGGCCCGCGGCGGGGCCGGGCCGACGCCTCCGGATGGTCGGCCGACTGTTCCACGACACTGCTCATCGACACCGTCCACCTCTGGCCGACCGGAGAACACCACTGGCACGCCGGTGGCTCGGGCGCGAACGCCGACGGGCCGTGGCACGTCCGAGCAGATTACTCGTCGGTACCACGGCCCGCGCAAGAGTCGGGGGCGACCAGATGGAGCTCAGGACACCCTCCGGCGCTCCTTCCGGTTCCGCACCCGACGCACCAGCGGAAGCAGGGCGACGGCACCCACCACACCGACCGCGGGGGGCGCGACCGGCAAGGCCGCCGCCAGGCCCTTCTGGTCGAAGGTGTCCGGCACCGGGAGCGTGGACCAGTGGCTCACCGGCCAGGCCACCACGAAGGCCCGCCCGATCACGTTGTCCACCGGCACCGTTCCGCCACCCGGCTGGTCCATGTGGAAGCGGGAGTCCAGCGAGTCGGCGCGGTGGTCGCCCATCACCCAGATCCGGCCGTTCGGCACCTTCACCGGGCCGAAGGGCTGGGTCCCGCAGGGGGTGTTGCCCGCGTAGATGTACGGCTCGTTGAGGGCGACACCGTTGACCTTGACCGGTCCGTCGTCCTTGCACTCGACGGTGTCGCCGCCGACCGCGATGACCCGCTTGATCAGGTCCTTCTCGTTGGCGGACGGCATCAGCCCGACGAAGCTGAGCACGTCCTGCACGCCGCGGACGAAGGAGTTGCTGCTCTGCTGGGTCGGCTCGTCGTTCAGCCAGCCGCCCGGGTCGTGGAACACCACGACGTCACCGCGCTCGGGCTCGGATCCGAACCAGGGGGTCAGTTTGTCCACCAGCACGCGGTCGCCGACCTGCAGGGTGTTCTGCATCGACTCGGACGGAATGGAGAACGCCTGGACGAAGAAGGTCTTGATCACCAGCGCGAGGATCAGCGCGATGCCGATCAGGATCGGCAGCTCCTTCAGGAAGGAGCGCTGCTTGCGCGGCTTGGCCGGCGCCTCCGAACCCGACTCGTCCACCTGCTCGCCCTCCGGCCGCTGCGGCTCCGAAGGGCGGTCCGCCCCGGTGCCGTGCTCGTCAGCGTTCTGGGCGGCCGCGTCCTCGACCGCCGCCGACGGTGCCGAGGACTCGGCGGCCCGGTTCACCCGGCCGCCCGGGCCCTCGGGTTCCCCGGCACCTGAGCGGGCACCGATCACCAAATCCCCCACAACGTCTCCTCCCTGCTGTGCGGACGCCCGCGCGCCCGCGCTCAGAGTGCCGCACAGCGGGCACCACGCTCGCCACGACCGTGAACGCCTCGGGGTTGCCCACGGCGGACTTCCCTGACACCAACCCGGCCTCGACGCACGGCCGGGACCACTCCCGGCCGCACCTGCACTTCTCTATCACTCCAGGGCATCCGGCTCGCGGTTCCACACGCGCTGTCCGGCCGTCCAACGGCCGAAGCGGCTCACTTCGGAGGCCGCCCGGGCCGGCGAAAGACGAGCGGAAGGATGCCCAACACACCCATAACGAGCGGAGGTTCCGTTGGAACCGGCCCAACGCCCATCGATTCCGGCGTAGTTCCGCCGGGCTGCGACGTCGCGGCGAGAGAGGAGAGTGAACTCGGCTCATCGAGTTGATGGAAGCGGTCCAGCGGCCAGGCGATCACGAACGCGCGACCGACCACGTCGGTCAGCGGGACGGTGCCCTGCCCCGGATTGCCCATGTGGAAGCGGGAGTCGGCGGAGACGTCCCGGTGGTCACCCATGACCCACAGGCGCCCCTTCGGCACCGTCACCTTGAACGGCTGCCGGGAGGGCGGGTTGCCCGGCGCGAGGTACGGCTCCTCCACCGGGTGGCCGTTGACGGTGAGCCGCCCCTGCGCGTCGCAGCACTCGACGGTGTCCCCGCCGATGCCGATCACGCGCTTGATCAGGTCCTGTTCGTTGTCGGACGGCAGCAGTCCGACGAAGGTCAGTGCCTGCTTGGCGCCGCTCAGTACCGGACCGTCGTGGGACGGCTTGCGATCGCTCTCCAGCCAGCCACCCGGGTCCTTGAACACCACCACGTCGCCGCGCTGCGGCTCACTGCCGAACCAGGGGGTCAACTTGTCCACCAGCACCCGGTCCCCGACCTGGATGGTCTGCTCCATCGAGCCCGAGGGGATCACGAACACCTGGATCATGAAGGTCTTGATCACCAGCGCCACCAGCAGGGCCACCAGGATGATCAGCGGGAACTCCCGCAGCAGCGAGCGCTTGCGACGGCGGGCCGCCCGCCGGGCACTGCGACGGCGCTCGGCGCGGCCTCGGACCGGTGCGACCGACGCGGCCGGCTCGGCTGGATGCGCGGAATCCACGGGGTCGAAGGACCCGACGGAACGGACGGGCCCGGCCCCGGTCCGACCTGCCCCGCTCTCGCGCTCGCCCGCACCTCCCCGCCGCTTCGGCTCCGGCTCCGGGGCCGGGCGGTCGGTGACCCGCCCCCTACCCCTGGTTCCCATGACCACCCGTTCCCGCGACCGCGGTGAAGGCCGAGGGCCGGTCCAATCCGGTCAGGCGCGAGAACGGGTACACCACCCAGTCCGCCCGCCCGATCACCTTGTCCTCGGGCACGAAGCCGCCACCGGGCTCCCCGAGGTGGTCGCGCGAGTCCCGGGAGGCGCTCCGGTGGTCGCCCAGCACGAACAGCTCGCCACCCGGCACCACCACGTCGAAGGCCACGTCGGACGGCTGGTCTCCCGGGGCCAGATAGGAGGCCTCGTCCACCGGTACGCCGTTGACGGTGAGCGGCGCACCCGGGCCGGTGCTCCGCACCCGGTCTCCGCCGACGCCGATCACGCGCTTGACGTAGACCGTGTCCCCGGCCGGGACCAACCCGAGGTCCCGGCCGACCGAACGCACGTTGTCCCAGAACCCCGGCTGCTCGGCCGACTCGGGGAGGAAGCAGCCCGTTCCGTCGAAGACCACGATGTCGCCCCGCTGGGGGTGGCCGCCGAAGGCGTAGGCGAACTGGTTGGCGATCAACCGGTCGCCGGGCTGCAGGGTGTCCTCCATCGAGCCGGAGGGCACCGTGAAGGGCCGGGCGACGAACGCGTTCACCAGGAGCAGGGCCGCCAGGCAGATCCCGGCCAACAGCAGCAGGTCCCGGGAGCGCGAACGCCCGGGCTCGGACTCGTCGTCCTCGTCACCCTTCTCCGCCGCCTCGGACTGCTCCTCGGACTGCTCCTCGGGCCGACCGTCGGACTGCTCCTCGGGTCGGTTCTCACCCTGCCCGGGCACCGAGCCGTCGGCCGGCGGCACACCATCGCCCGGCACTGGACCGCCGCCCGGCGTCGCCTCCCGTTCCGGGGACGGCTCCGGCCCGGAAACGACCGCGGACCGCGACAGCGAGTCCGCACCGGTGGGTACGGGACTGCTGTCGCGGTCCGCGGGTGGTTCGTGCGTGCTCATCGGGCGCTGAGCTTACCTTGCGGTGGCCCGGCCCTTCTGAGCGCTCCGATCCCCCGGCGTGGCCGGGGGCCGGTGGATCAGCGGTCGCGCTTCTCCTTGATCTTCGCGGCCTTGCCGCGGAGGTCACGCAGGTAGTACAGCTTGGCGCGGCGAACCGCACCGCGGGTCACGACCTCGATCTTCTCGACGACCGGGGTGTGCACCGGGAAGGTGCGCTCCACGCCGACGTTGAAGCTGACCTTGCGAACGGTGAAGGTCTCACCGACGCCGGCGCCGTGGCGGCGGATGACGACGCCCTGGAAGACCTGGACACGGGAGCGGTTGCCCTCGATGACCCGGACGTGAACCTTCAGGGTGTCACCGGCGCGGAAGGCCGGGATGTCGGTGCGCAGCGAGGCCGCGTCGACAGCAGCGAGCTTGTTGCTCATGTTGCTCTCCATCGCAGGCGCCACGGGCCGCCCACGGAAGTTCGTCACAATGGGGTCTGCTGCGGGCCGCATCGGCTGGCGGCGATCCCCCCGTGGCGGGGGCGCCGGTCCACGTGCTCCCTACGGAAGGGAACCAGCGACAGACAGCAGCCGCCTATTCTTCCACACCACCGGCCGCGGACCGAAATCGGCCGAGCTCCTCGTCCCAGGCCAGGCCCAGGGCGCTGAGCGCCGCCCGGTCCTTCTTGTCGAAGGCGCCGTACCGCCAGCGGCCGACCAGGTCGGGCCGGTTGGCCAGGGTGCGGGCGAAGGCCTGCTCCCGACGCCAGCGGGCGATCTTGCCGTGGTTGCCGCTGAGCAGCACCTCCGGCACGGTCCGGCCGCGCCATTCGGCGGGCTTGGTGTAGACCGGGCCCTCCAGCAGGTCGGCCATCGCGCCCGGTGCGAAGGAGTCGTCCCGGTGGGACTCGGCGTTGCCGAGGACGCCCGGCAGCAGCCGGGCGATCGCCTCGACCATCACCAGCACCGCGACCTCGCCGCCGGCCAGCACGTAGTCGCCGATCGAGGCCTCGACCACCGGCATGCGGGTGGCCGCTTCCTCGATCACCCGGCGGTCGATGCCCTCGTACCGGGCGGGGGTGAACGCCAGCCAGGGGCGGCCGGCCAGTTCCTGGGCGAGCTCCTGGGTGAACGGACGCCCGCTCGGGGTGGGCACGACCAGGGTCGGCACCTCGCCCGCCGGTCCGCCAGCCACGACCGCGTCCAGCGCCTCGCCCCACGGCTCGGGCTTCATCACCATGCCGGGGCCGCCGCCGTACGGGCTGTCGTCCACCGTACGGTGCACGTCGTGGGTCCATCGGCGCAGGTCGTGGAGGTGCACGTCCAGCTGACCGCGGGCCCGGGCCTTGCCGACCAGCGAGATGTTCAGCGGCTCCAGGTACTCCGGGAAGATCGAGACGACGTCGATCCGCATCCCGGACCGGACGCCAGCCGCCGCACCGACACCCGCCCCAGCGCCAGCACCCGCACCCGCACCGGGACCGACACCCGCACCGGCACCCGAACCGGCACCAGCGCCCTCGTCCTGACCGGCGCTCCCGGCGGTCTGCTCGACGGTCACTCCGACTCCTCCGGCTCCTCCGACGCGTTGCCGACGACCTCGGCCTGGTCGGGGTCGATCAGCCCGGCCGGCGGGGTGATCACGGCCCGCTGGTTCTCCAGGTCGATGGTCGGCACGATCTGGGTCACGAAGGGCACCAGCACCTCCGTCCCGTCGGCCTTCTTCACCGTGAGCAGGTCCTGGTACGGCAGGTGGACGACCTCGGTCAGCTCACCGACCGGGGTGCCGTCGAGCAGCACCACGTCGAGGCCGATCAGCTGGTGGTCGTAGTACTCCTCCGGGTCCTCCGGACGCTCCTCCGGGTCGACCTCGGAGATGAGCAGGGTGCCCCGCAGCGCCTCCGCCGCGTTGCGGTCCTTGACGCCGGCGAAGCGCAGCAGCAGTCGGCCGCTGTGGACCCGGCCGGACTCGACGGTCAGCGGTCCGGCCGAGGCGGGATCGGTGAGCAGGACGGCACCGGGGCCGAGCCGGAGTTCCGGCTCGTCGGTGCGGACCTCGACACTGACGTCCCCCCTGATGCCGTGGGCGCGGCCGATCCTGCCGACGACGAGCTGCACGGTGATCGTTCTCCTGGAGTTGCTGAGCGAGAAGGCTGAGACGGGTTGGGCTGAAACAGGTGTGACCTGAAACAGCTGTGCGCTGAGCGGGTGTGCGCTCAGACACGGGGAGCTGAGACGGGTGAGCAGCGACAGCCAGCAAAAAAGGCCGACCGGGACGACATGCGTCCCGGTCGGCCTCAAGCCCGACGGCTGAACGAGCAGCTGCGTCAGCGAATGTTGTCCACGTCGACCAGGTCGACCCGGACGTTGCGACCGCCCAGGGCGCCGACCACGGTGCGCAGTGCGCGCGCCGTGCGGCCGCCCCGGCCGATCACCTTGCCGAGGTCATCGGGGTGCACCCGCACCTCGATGGTGTTGCCCCGACGCAGGTTGCGCGAGCGCACCTGCACCTCGTCGGGGTGCTCGACGATGCCCTTCACCAGATGGTCGAGGGCGTCCTCGATCACGATCAGGCCTCGGCGGCGGCGTCGGCCTCAGCCTCGGCCTTGTCCGACTTCTTGGCCTTCGGGGTGATGGCGACACCGGTGGTGGCGTCCTCGAAGCCGGCGACGGCCTTCGCGAACAGGTGCGAGAAGTCCTCGACCTTGGGCTCGGCGACCTTCAGCGGCTCCGGAGCCGGCAGGCCCTTGAACTTCTGCCAGTCGCCGGTCAGCTTGAGGATGGCGAGCACCGGCTCGGTCGGCTGGGCGCCGACGGACAGCCAGTACTGGGCGCGGTCGCTGTCGACCTCGATCTTCGAGGGGTTGTAGGTCGGCTGGTAGATGCCGATCTCCTCGATCGCGCGACCGTCACGCTTGGTGCGGGCGTCGGCGACGACGATGCGGTAGTGCGGGGAGCGAATCTTGCCGAGACGCTTCAGCTTGATCTTGACTGCCACGGGAGTGGATTCTCCTGGTGTTGACGTGGGTGAGCAGCCTCGCCGTCCGCGTGGGGTTGCGGGGCAGGCCGTTCAAGGGACACGCCAGCCGTAGGAGAGAGGGGTCCTGCCCGGCTGCCGAGTACTCAGCTGTCCATTCTGCCATACCGGCGCGGACGCTCTTCACTCGACCGCTACGGGGAAGCCGCAGCGCAGGGCGCGCGGGGAATGCCGGCGCAGGGCGCGAGGAGGCCCCGAGGCGGGGCACCGACGCGGCGCGCGCCGTTCAGGGCCCGACCGGGAGCCCCCGCTCCCGGTCAGCCCACAGACTCACCCGTGTCACCGATGTCACTGTCCAGGCCACCGGCGTCGACACCCCGGTCACCGGCGTCACCGCCAGGTCACCTGCGTCAACGCCACCGGCGCCGATCACCCCGGCCGTACCGACTGCCCGCACAGTCGCCGACCGGTCCCGGCCCCGGATTACGCGATCTTGAACGGCTGCTGGCACGCGCCGCAGACGATGGACGCCTGCGCGAGCACCGACGGCACGACCCGGACGTTGCGTCCGCAGCCGCAGACCGCCTTGACCCGGACGCCGCCCCCGGAGGAGCCGTGCCGGGCGGCAGGCCCGCGGAAGGCGCGGTTCGTGCCGTCGCCGGTCACCGCTTCCTGGTGCGCGCCCAGGGCGCGGTCCAGGCGCTCGATGGTCTCGGCGTAGCGCTCCTGCGTCTCCTTGAGCATGGTCACCTGGGAGAAGCCGCTGCTGGCGTGCGGCTCGACCGGGTGCGCCAGGCCCAGCTCGGAGGCGAGCATCAGGAAGCGCCGGTTGTGGTAGCGGCCGGCCCGCGAGGTGTCCCGGATGTCCCGGGCCGCGGCCAGACCATGGGCAGCCTCGTGGAGGAGCCGCTCGAAACCGAGCCGCGTGCCACAGGCCGAGGAGGACTCGCCGATCAGCGCCTCGGGCGAGGCGAGGTCGGGGAGGTCCTGGTGGTAGGCCTGGATGTCACTCCAGGCGGCGGCCAGTTCGGCCGCGAGGACGAGGGGCTGTGTCGTGCTCACGCTAGACCAACGATGCAGGGCGAGCCGATGTTCCGCATGTTCCCGTTCTCCGGGAATTCCCAGGGAACTCCCAGGAATGCGCGACTGTGCGCGAATTGCGCGTTCCGGATCTGACGCAAGACCAACCCCCTGCCGGTTTCGGCCCGTCGCAGCGTCGGCGGGCCTCGTGAATTCCACCCGGGAGCGGGCTGTCGCTCCCTGGACGTACGGCCCGTGGACCCGCCGAAGTTGACAGGGCCACGGGCCGTACACCGTACCGCTATTCCGTTAATACCGGCAGTTGACCGGCCAGTAGGGATGTCCGCTTCCTGGACGCGTCCGGCAGAGTTACCGGATTCTTACCCACCCGCATTCCGGGCAAATGTCGCCGGTAACGGTCATTACCCGCCGACGACCGACAGGACGGCCGACATCAGTACGCACGCGCGACGATCGCGATATTGCCGTCCTGGTCGTCCGCCTGCGGCACCGAGCCGTCGGCCGCGACGATGCAGCGCACCGTGACGCCCTGCTCGGCCAGCTTGGCCTCGCCCTCGGCGCCGAGGTCGGCCCAGGAGATCCGGCCCCAGCCGGTCGCGGCGGCTTCGACGGCCTCGTCCAGGGTCTTGACATCGACGGTGCGGGCCTCGCGGCGCTCGCGGGACTGGCGCAGCAGTAGCGCCTGGTCCTCCTCCAGGATGCCCGGCAGCAGCGCGGCCAGGGCGTCGATGGAGACCGGCTCCTTGCCGCCCGGGATGCGGCGGGCCAGCATCGCGGTGCCGTTCTCCAGGTCGCGCGGACCGACCTCGATGCGCAGCGGAACGCCCTTGAGCTCCCAGTCGACGGCGCGGCGGCCGAACGGGGTGTCGGTGCGGTCGTCGACCACGACGCGGACGCCGGCGGCCTCCAGCTGGGCGCCGATCTCGCGGACCTTGGCGATGACCGCGTCGTCGCCCTTGATGGCCAGCACCACGGCCTGGACCGCGGCCAGGCGCGGGGGCACCCGCAGGCCGTTGTCGTCGCCGTGGGACATGATCAGGCCGCCGACCATACGGGTCGAGACGCCCCAGGAGGTCTGCCAGACGTGCTCGCGCTCGGCGCCCTGCAGCTGGTAGGTCGTGTTGAACGCCTTGGCGAAGTTCTGGCCCAGCTCGTGGCTGGTGCCCATCTGCAGCGCCTTGCCGTCGCCCATCATGCCCTCCAGGGTGAGGGTGTTGATGGCGCCGGCGAAACGCTCCTTGGCGGTCTTGCGGCCGAGCACGACGTCGATGCCGAGCACGTTGGTCATGAAGTCGCCGTAGACCTGCGTGTGGATCATCGACGCGTAGTCGCGGGCGTCCTCGTAGGTGGCGTGGGCGGTGTGGCCCTCCTGCCAGAGGAACTCGGTGGTGCGCAGGAAGACGCGCGGGCGCAGCTCCCAACGGACCACGTTGGCCCACTGGTTGATCAGCAGGGGCAGGTCGCGGTGGCTCTGCACCCACTTCGAGAAGTACTCGTTGATGATCGTCTCGGAGGTGGGCCGGACGACGACCGGCTCCTCCAGCTGCTTGCCGCCACCGTGGGTGACCACCGCGAGCTCGGGGGCGAAGCCCTCGACGTGCTCGGCCTCCTTGGTCAGGTAGGACTGCGGGATGAACATCGGGAAGTAGGCGTTCTGGGCGCCCGCCTTCTTGATGCGCGCGTCCATCTCCTGCTGCATCCGCTCCCACAGGCCGTAGCCGTACGGTCGGATGACCATGGTGCCGCGCACCGGACCGTTGTCGGCAAGCTCGGCCTTGTTGATGAGGTCCTGGTACCAGCGCGGGAAGTCTTCCGCCTGAGGGGTGAGAACGGGTGCCTTAGCCATGGGCGGAATGGTACGGGGATCGACGCCCTCACTTCGAATCGCCATCACACCTGCGGGAAGGGAGGGACGGCCGCGGCCGTCCCCCCGCCGCCCGCAGGGGGCGCACGACCGCGACGCTCGCGCACCACCCTGCACCCCTCTGGACGCCGGGCCCGACCCGCTGTTGGCTGGAGTGGGGCGGGACTTTGGGGGAGCCGTAGCAGCACACCGAAGGACCGGATGGGAGGCCGCGATGGCTTCAGCTCGGACGACCGGCACGACCGCACGACCAGCGGACGCGCGACCAGCGGACGCGCGACCGACGGGCGCACGACCGCACCACCCGCAGCAGGGGCCCGCCGGGCCCGCGCGGGCGCGCGACTGGGCGGAGATCCAGGAACGCATGCTGGTGCCGCTCTACGAGGCGGTGTACGACCGCCTGGAGGTCGGCCCGGCGAGCAGCGTGCTGGGTCTGGGCTGCCGGTCCGGACTGGCCCTGCTGCTCGCCGCCGGGCGGGGCGCCCAGGTCTCCGGGCAGGAGCCGCGGGAGGAGCTCCGCGAGCTGGCCCGGGGGCGTCGGCTGCGGGTGTGCGCGGGGGCCCGGCCGACCGCCGCCGTCCCCCGCTCGGCCCATTCCCTGGTGACGGTTTTCGACCAGCTGCCCGGGGCCGCCGATCCGGGCCGGGTGGTCGCCGAGGCCGCCCGGCTCACCCTCCCGGGAGGACACGTGGTGCTCGCCGCGTGGGGCCCGCAGGAGCGCTGCGAGAGCGCTCCGGTGCTGGACGCGGCCCGCCGGATGGCGGGGCGGACCACCGCGCGGGACCCGTTCGAGCTGAGCGCGCCGGGCGCACTGGAGGACCTCCTCGTCCCGGTCGGCCTGCGTCCGGCCGGGAGCGGGCGGGTCAGTTGCCCGTTCGCCTACCCGGACCTCGACAGCGCGGTGCGCGGTCTGCTCTCCACCGGGCTGTTCGAGGCGGCCGAGGAGTTCTCCGGTGCCCCGCTGGTGGCCAAGGAGCTGGAGGAGGCGCTGCAGCCGTACCTGCGCCCGGACGGCTCGGTCCGGATGGAGAACGTGTTCCGCTACCTGGTCGCCGAGCGACCGCGCTGAGGACGGCAACGTACGAGGACGGCGCCGTACGAGAACAGCGAGCTACGAGGACGGCGAGCTACGAGGGCGGCGGCATACGAAGACAGCGACGAACGACGCCGCACGGAGCCGAGCACACCGAGTCGAGCGCACCGAGCTGAGGAGACCGAGCCGGGCACCCGAAACCGGGGGCGCCCGCCACCACGGCGGGCGCCCCCGGCCCCGCGCCTCACGCCCCGCGCCCCCGGCCCCGCGCCCCGTGCCTGTCGCCTGTCGCCTGTCGCCTCACGCCTCCGCGTCGGACGCCCCCCGCGGCACCCCCGCCGCCCGGTAGGCCGCCTCCTCGTCCAGCGTCTCCGCCTCCAGCAGCGCCGCCGCCAGCGCGTCCAGCCGGTGCCGCTGCTCGGTCAGGATCCGCACCGCGTCCTCGTAGCACTCGGCGACGATCCGCCGGGCCTCCTCGTCCACCGCGTCCAGCGTGGTCGGCGCCGCCGAGAGCCCGTACGCGCCCTGCGCGTCAGAGGGCACCGCGGTGAGCCGGCCGACCCGCTCGCTCATCCCCCAGCGCCCGGCCATCCCGCGGGCGATGTTGGTGACCTGCTCCAGGTCACTCTCCGCGCCGGTGGTGATCACCCCGTAGACCACCTGCTCGGCCGCCATCCCGCCCAGCGCACCGATGATCCGGCCGCGCAGGTAGGGCTCGGTGTACGAGTAGCGGTCGTTCTCCGGGGTGGAGAGGGTGACGCCGAGGGCGCGGCCGCGCGGCACGATGGTGATCTTGCGGACCGGGTCCGCGCCCGGCTGGAGCATGCCCAGCAGCGCGTGGCCGCTCTCGTGGTACGCCGTCCGTTCACGCTCCTCCTGCGGCATCACCAGCGGCCGCACGGCGCCGAGTTGGACCTTCTCCAGGGCGTCCGAGAGGTCCCGTTCGTTGACCGCCTCCTGCTCCCGCTTGACGGCCAGCAGGGCGGCCTCGTTGACCAGGTTGGCGAGTTCGGCGCCGGTCATCCCGGGGGTGACCTTGGCCAGCTGCTGGAGGTCGGCGTCGCCGGCCAGCGGGACGGTCCGGGTGTGGATGCGCAGGATGGCCGCGCGGCCCTCCCGGTCCGGCGGGCTGACGGTGATCCGGCGGTCGAAGCGGCCGGGACGCAGCAGGGCGGGGTCGAGCACGTCGGCCCGGTTGGTCGCGGCGATCACGATGACGCCCTCGGAGCCGGTGAAGCCGTCCATCTCGGTGAGGATCTGGTTGAGCGTCTGCTCGCGTTCGTCGTGCCCGCCCATGCCGCCGCCGGCACCGCGCTGGCGGCCGATGGTGTCGATCTCGTCGATGAAGATGATCGCCGGGGCGACCTTGCGGGCCTCGGCGAACAGTTCGCGGACCCGGCTGGCGCCGACGCCGACGATCATCTCGATGAACTCGGAGGCGGAGGCGGAGAAGAACGGCACGTCCGCCTCGCCGGCCACGGCCCGGGCCAGCAGGGTCTTGCCCGTCCCGGGCGGGCCGCTGAGCAGGACCCCGCGCGGCATCTTGGCGCCGAGCCTGCGGTACCGCTCGGGGTTCTTCAAGTAGTCGACGACCTCGGTGAGTTCGGCCTCGACCTCGTCGATGCCGGCCACGTCGGCGAAGGTGGTGCGCTTGCCCTGCTCGGCGGTGACCGGCTTGGGCGGGGCCTTGCGGCCGAGCGGTCCCGCGCCCAGGCCGCCGGACATCCGGCGGGCGAGCAGCACCCAGATGAAGACCAGCAGCAGCATCGGGGCGAGCGAGAGCAGCAGGTTGGTGAGGAAGCTGCGCTGCTGGACCGGCGAGGTGGCGGTGACCTCGACGCCCTGCTGCTGCAGGGTGGTCCACAGGTTGTCGCCCGCGAAGGAGGGGCGCTGGGTGTCGAACTCCGTGTAGTCGCCCTTGCCTCCGTCGGGCTTCGGCTGGGCGCTCTTGAGGGTGCCCTCGATGGCGTCGCCCTTGGCGTAGATCTTGGTGATGTTGCCCTTGTTCAGCTGGTTGTTGAACTCGGTGTACGAGATCGTGGTGGCGCCCTCGTTGCCGAAGAAGGACAGCAGCAGGTCGGAGATCAGGAACACCACGAGTGCGGTGAGGATGAGGCCCGTCCAGCCGCCGGGCATCCGGCGGCGGGGCGGCTGTGGGGGCGGGGCGCCCTCGGACCGCCAGGGCTGGTCGGGCGTCTGGCGCGGCGGCACGGGTTCGGTCACCCACCGGACGATACGGACAGGCGCTCGGGCGGGCCAACCGCAACGCCGCACCGAACCGACCGTACGGCCGCACCCATGCCCCCCGACCAGCGGATATGCCGCACCGTCGACTGTCGGAGCGCACCGCCGGCCACCCCTCCGCGATCAGCCCGCGCCGCCCGGCCGCCCCTTGGGGGCCAGCCCCGTGCCGCCCGGCCGTCCCTCACCGATCAGCCGGCCGCGCCCGGCCATTCCTCGGCCGTCAGCGCGAACCGCTCGTGGTCCCGCCAGTCCCCCTGCAGGAACAGCATCCGCGGGGTGAAGCCCTCGTGCCGGAAGCCCAGCCGCTTGGCCAGCGCGATCGAGCGCTCGTTCTCCGGCTGCACGTTGATCTCCAGCCGGTGCAGGCCCAGCCCGCCGGCCGACTGCGGGGCGAAACAGCGGTCCAGGATCAGCCGCAGGCCCTCGGACATCCGCCCGGTGCCGGCGTACGGCAGGTAGGAGTCGTAGCCCAGCGCGGCGTTGCAGAACCGGCCCATCACGATGTTGGCGACGTTCACCTTGCCGACCAGCCCGCCGGTGTCCCGGTCGAAGATCAGGAACGTGCGCAGGCTCGCGCCCTGGCGGCTCAGCAGTTCCGGCAGCCCGTCCGGCTCGACCGGGTTCCACCGCCCGATGTGCTCGGCGGACCGACGGACCGCCTCCGCGTACAGAACCTCGTCCTCGGCCCTCGGGGCCCTGATCATCACTCGCATGCCGACATCATCGGACACGGCGGCGCTCCCGGACACGGCACCCGCCTCGGACACCCGATCGGCCCGCCGCCCGGCAACACCGGACGACGGGCCGATCAGGACCCACCGAGGACTTACAGCATGTCCTTGAACTCCTTGGGCAGCTCGAAGTCGGCCGGGCCCTTGCCCGCGCCGAGACCGAAGGCCCCGCCGTCGGCCGGACCCTGGCCGCCGCCCGCGCCGAGCGCGCGGCGCTCGGCGGCCGCGGCCTCCTCCTGCGCGCGCTTCAGCGGGTTGCCGCTCTTGCGCTTGCCCTTGGCCTGCGGGGCCTTCTTGCCAGACTTCTTGGCGCCGCCGCCCATGCCCGGGATCCCCGGCATGCCGGGCATGCCCTTGCCGGAGGCCATCGCGGACATCATCTTGCGGGCGTCGAAGAACCGCTCGACCAGGTTCTTGACCTCGCCGACCTGGACGCCCGAACCCTTGGCGATGCGGGCCCGGCGGGAGCCGTTGATCAGCTCCGGCTCGGCGCGCTCGGCCGGGGTCATCGACTTGATGATCGCGCCGACCCGGTTGACGTCCTTGTCGTCGATGTTGTTGATCTGCTCGCGGATCTGGCCCATGCCGGGCAGCATGCCGAGCAGCTTGGAGATCGAGCCCATCTTCTGGACCTGCTCCAGCTGCGACAGGAAGTCGTCCAGGGTGAACGCCTTCGGGCCGCCCCGCAGCTTGGCGGCGATCTTCTCGGCCTCGGCCTGCGAGAAGGTCTGCTCGGCCTTCTCGATCAGCGAGAGGACGTCACCCATGCCCAGGATGCGCGAGGCCATCCGGTCCGGGTGGAAGGCGTCGAAGTCGTCGACCTTCTCGCCGTTGGAGGCGAACATGATCTGCCGGCCGGTGACGTGCGCGACCGACAGGGCGGCACCACCGCGGGCGTCGCCGTCGAGCTTGGAGAGCACCACGCCGGTGAAGTCGACGCCGTCGAGGAAGGCCTGCGCGGTGGTGACCGCGTCCTGGCCGATCATCGCGTCGACGACGAACAGGACCTCGTCCGGGTTGACCGCGGCGCGGATGTCCGCGGCCTGCTGCATCAGCTCGGCGTCGATGCCCAGACGGCCGGCGGTGTCGACGATGACGACGTCGTACTGCTTCTGCTTGGCGTACTCGATCGAGTCCTTGGCGACCTGCACCGGGTCGCCCACGCCGTTGCCCGGCTGCGGGCCGTAGAAGGCCACGCCGGCCCGCTCGGCGACCACCTGCAGCTGGTTGACGGCGTTGGGGCGCTGGAGGTCACAGGCGACCAGCAGCGGGGTGTGCTTCTGCTTCTTCAGCCAGGCACCGAGCTTGCCCGCGAGGGTGGTCTTACCGGCACCCTGCAGACCGGCGAGCATGATGACCGTCGGGCCGCTCTTGGCGAAGCGCACCCGGCGGGTCTCGCCGCCGAGGATCGCGATGAGCTCCTCGTTGACGATCTTGATGATCTGCTGCGCCGGGTTCAGCGCGCCGGAGACCTCGGCGCCGAGCGCCCGCTCCTTCACCTGCTTGATGAAGGCCCGGACGACCGGCAGCGCGACGTCCGCCTCCAGCAGTGCGATGCGGATCTCGCGGGCGGTGGCGTCGATGTCCGCCTCGCTCAGGCGGCCCTTGCCCCGGAGGTTCTTGAACGTCGCTGCGAGGCGATCGGAAAGGGTGTCGAACACGTCGGCGCGGGTCCTCTGCGGCATCGGTATCGGTACGGTCGTCGTCCCCCAGGGTATCCGGCCACCCCGGGTACGGTCTCCACCCCCGTGCAGAAGGCCCGGAACCGGGACCCGAACCGGGCCCGGGACCGAACCCGGAGCAGCCCTGGTGCAGCCCCCGCGCCACCCCTCAGCCCAGCACCGCCCGGACCGCCGCCGCCACCTCCCCCGCCCGCCCCGCGGTGAGCGGACGGCCCGCCGGATCGGTCAGGTAGAAGGAGTCGACGGCCTCCGCCCCCAGCGTGGACACGTGGGCGGTGCGCACCCGGACGCCCGCCCCGTCCAGCGCCCGGCCGATCCGGTGCAGCAGCCCGGGGGCGTCGTGCGCGCGCACCTCCAGCACCGTCGCGGTGGCCGAGGCCACCGCGGGCGCCACCGCGACCAGCGGCGGCGGGGTGGGGATGCCCTTGCGGCGCGGGGCGGCCGCGTCCCGCTCGGCGAGGCGGCGGGAGACGTCCAGCGAGCCGTCCAGCGCCCGGCGCAGGTCGGCGCGCAGCCGGGCCGCCTCGGGCAGCTCCCCGAACTCGGCGGCCACCCGCCAGGACAGCAGCAGCACCGGGCCGGAGCCGACCGGGTCCAGCTCGCGCAGGCCCGCCGAGCGGACGGTCAGCCGGTGCAGCGCCAGTACGCCGGCCACCGTCCCGAGCAGTCCGGGCCGGTCCGGGACGGCGAGGGTCAGTTCGACGCCCATCGGCCCGGTGCCCGGGTCCGCGCCCTCGGCCCGGGCCAGCAGGGACAGCGCGGGGCCGCCGGTGCGGGAGGCCTCGACCGCGAGCCGCTCCTGCTCGGCGCTCGGCGCGGCTTCCACCGGCGCGGCCCCTCCCCCGGCCAGCTGCGCGGCGGCCCGGACCACCAGACCGTCCACCAGCGAGGCCCGCCAGCCGCTCCACGCCGCCGGGCCGGTGGCCAGCGCGTCCGCCTCGGTGAGCGCGTGCAGCAGTTCGAGCTCCGGCAGGGTGCCGACCGCCTTGGTGATCGTTTCGACAGTGGCCGGGTCGTCCGGGTCGCGCCGGGTCGCGGTGTCGACCAGGGTCAGGTGGTGGCGGACCAGCACCGCCAGGGTCTCGGTGTCCTCGGCGGGGAAGCCCATCCGGGCGGCCAGGTCGCGGACGATGACCTCGCCGGCCTCGCTGTGGTCGCCGGGCCAGCCCTTGCCGATGTCGTGCAGCAGCGCGGCGACCAGCAGCAGGTCCGGCCGGGCCACCCGGCGGGTCATCGCGGCGGCCCGGACGGCCGTCTCCACCAGGTGCCGGTCCACCGTCCAGCGGTGCACCGCGTTGCGCTGCGGACGGCAGCGCACCCGCTCCCAGTCCGGCAGCAGCCTGGTCACCAGCCCCTCGGCCTCCAGCGCCTCCCACACCGGGACGGCCGCCTCCCCGGCGCCCAGCAGGGTGACCAGCTGCTCGCGCGCCTCGTCCGGCCAGGGCACCGGCAGCGGCCGGCACTCGGCGGCCAGCCGGCGCACCGTCGCGTAGGAGACGGTCAGCCCGTTCTGCGCGGCGGCGGCCGCGGCCCGCAGCGGCAGCACCGGGTCGGTGGCCGGGCGGGTGCCCTGGGCGAGCACCGCCTCGCCGTCCTGCTCCACCACGCCCTCGGCGAGCGGGCGGCGCGCGACGGCGCCCCGCGCCACCGCGCCGGTGCCGCGCCGGGCGCCGGTGAACGGGAAGCCCAGCCGGCCGGTCCGGCGACCCCGGGCGGAGCGGGCGGCGAGCACCCGGTCCACCGCCCGCCAGGTGACGTCGCTCGCGTAGGCGACGGTCCTGGCGGCTTCGTAGACCTGGCGCAGCAGGGTGTCGGCGTCCAGCACGCCGAGCCGCTCGGCGACCTGGTCCTGGTCCTGGAGGCTGAGCCGGTCGGTGGCGCGGCCGGTGACCAGGTGCAGCGCGTCGCGGACGTCGGCGAGCCGCAGCGCGGCGGCGGCCAGGCCGTCCCGGGGCGCGTCGGCGAGCCAGGTCGCGGCGACGGCGTCGAGCGCGACCAGGTCGCGCAGGCCGCCGCGGGCCTCCTTCAGGTCGGGCTCCAGCAGGAAGGACAGCTCGCCGTGCCGCTCGGCCCGCTCCCGGCCCAGTTCGCGCAGCTCGGGCAGGCGCGCGGGGGCGTTCGCGCGCCAGTCGGTGAGCACCGCGGAGCGCAGCGCGGCGGTGAGCGCCCCGTCCCCGGCGAGGTGGCGGGCGTCCAGCAGGCCGAGCTGGGCCTTGAGGTCGGCGGCGGCCACCGCCCGGGCCTCGGCGGGGGTGCGCACCGAGTGGTCGAGCCTGGCGCCCGCGTCCCAGACGGGGTACCAGATCCGCTCGGGCAGGTCGGCGGCGATCGGGCCGTCGTGCAGCAGCAGCACGTCGAGGTCGCTGCGCGGGGACAGCTCGCCCCGGCCGTAGCCGCCCACGGCGACCAGCGCGACGCCGGACGGCGGGGCGCCGGCCGCGGCGAGCAGCCCGGCCAGCCAGTCGTCGGTGAGCCGGGCCAGCGCGGCGCGGCGCGGGCAGCCGGTCAGCCCGGGCCGCTCCAGCAGCTCGGCCCGGGCCGCGGCGTGGGCCGGGGGGTCCGAAGGGTCGGGGGTGCCGGAGGGGGGGCCGGTCTCGATGGTCATGCGCGGGGTCCCGTCCGTGGTGCGGGTTGGTCCTGGACGCCCGTACGGCCGCGGCGGCGGCCCGGGCGCCGGTACGCCGACCGGCGGACCGCGCCCCGGGGAGGGGCGGGCCCGCCGGACCGCTCAGTGCGTCACAGGGCGTCGGGTCCGCGTTCGCCGGTGCGGACCCGGACGGCGGTGTCGACCGGGATGCTCCACACCTTGCCGTCGCCGATCTTCCCGGTCCGGGCGGCCTTCACCAGGACGTCGATCAGGTCATCGGCGTCCTCGTCCTCGACCAGGACCTCGATCCGGATCTTCGGGACCAGGTCCACGGTGTACTCGGCACCCCGGTAGACCTCGGTGTGGCCGCGCTGGCGGCCGTAGCCGCTGGCCTCGGTGACGGTCAGGCCGTGGACCCCGAAGGCCTGCAGGGCGGCCTTCACCTCGTCCAGGCGGTACGGCTTGATCACGGCGGTGATGAGCTTCATCGGGCGTCGACCTCGGTCTTCTCGGCAGTCTTCTCGGCGGACTTCTCAACGGACTTCCCGGCGGGCTCGCCCGCGGCCTTCGCGGCGGGCTTCCCGCCGGGCGCGGAGCCGGGGCCCGAGGACGGGAGCGCCCGGGCCAGGCCCGCACCGACGGCGCTGAAATCGTAGGCGGACTCGGCGTGTTCGGCCTGGTCGATGCCGGCCACCTCGACCTCCTCGGGGACCCGGAAGCCGACCAGCTTGTCGACCGCCTTGGCCAGTAGCCAGGACAGCACGAAGGAGTACGCCGCGACGACCGCCACGCCCAGCGCCTGCTTGCCGAGCTGGCCCAGCCCACCGCCGTAGAACAGGCCCTTGGCGGTCTGGCCGACCCCGCCGGTGGCGAACAGGCCGATCAGCAGCGAGCCGACCGCCCCGCCGACCGCGTGCACGCCCACCACGTCGAGCGAGTCGTCGAAGCCCCAGCGGTACTTGAGCGAGACGGCGGCGGCGCAGACCGCGCCCGCGATCAGGCCGATCGCCACCGCGCCGAGCGGGCTGACCGAACCGCAGGCCGGGGTGATCGCGACCAGCCCGGCCACCGCGCCGGAGGCGGCGCCCAGCGTGGTGAACGCGCCGTGCTTGAGCTTCTCGAAGACCAGCCAGCCGACCAGCGCCGCGCCGGTGGCGACCTGGGTGTTCACCATCGCCATCGCGGCGACGCCGTTGGCGGCCAGCGCCGAGCCCGCGTTGAAGCCGAACCAGCCGAACCAGAGCAGCCCGGAGCCGAGCATCACCAGCGGCAGGCTGTGCGGGCGCATCGGGTCCTTCTTGAAGCCGACCCGCTTGCCCAGCACCAGGCAGAGTGCGAGGCCCGCCACACCGGCGTTGATGTGCACGGCCGTGCCGCCGGCGAAGTCGATCACGCCGTTCCGGTCGCCCAGCCAGCCGCCGTTGCCGTTGTCGACGAAGAACACCCAGTGCGCGACCGGGAAGTAGACGACCGTCACCCAGAGCGCGATGAACAGGCCCCAGGCGGCGAACTTGGCCCGGTCCGCGACGGCGCCGCTGATCAGTGCCGGGGTGATGATCGCGAACATCAGCTGGAAGACCGCGAACGCCGTCACCGGGATCGACCCGGACAGCTCGTTCAGCCCGATGCCGCGCATCCCGAGGAAGTCCAGGTTGCCGATGAGTCCGGCGAAGGCGTCGGGCCCGAAGCTGAGCGAGTAGCCGTAGAGGACCCAGAGCACGCTGACGATGCCGAGCGAGAGGAAGCTCATCGCCAGCATGTTCAGTGTGCTCTTGGCCCTGACCATGCCCCCGTAGAAGAAGGCCAGGCCCGGGGTCATCACCATGACCAGGGCCGCACTGATGAGCACGAAGGCGGTGTCGCCCGCGCTGAAGCCGTCCGGCATCGGCGTCTCCTCTGCGTGAAAGCCGCTCCACCCCCGGGTACCTGTCCCGTGCCACCCGGGGTGTCGGCGATGAACAGGAGAGTGCCGAAGGCTGGTTTCGGCCAGTGCGGCCGGTTGTTTCACGGCCGTGACGCGTGCGACGCGCGGGTTACGGGCACGTGAACCGCGGCCCAGCCACTGGGCCGGATGGGTTACCGTGCCGCCGCACCGCACAGTCCGTCGCCGAAAAGGCCACCGACCGTGACGGCGGCGGCCGTCACGGTCGGTGGAGTCCCCGCCGGGGGTCGATCAGACGACCGAGACGAACTCCGGAATGTCCTGGACCACCCGCTCCTTGAGCCGGCTCACCGCGTCCACGCCCAGGAACCGGGCGGACGCCGCCTCCGTGGTCTTGCGGACCCTGGAGTTCAGCCGCTCCGAGCGCACCTTGGTCGCGATGTCCACCGCCTGCTCGGCGTACCGGACGGCCTCCTCGGCCTCCTTCTGCAGCAGGTGCACGCTGGCCATGCCGATCAGGTTGAAGGCGTACGAGCGCACGTGGTCCTCGTCCTGGCGGAACAGGTCGACCGCGCGCTCCATCACCGGCGCCGACAGCGAGGCGTACAGCTGGGCGTTGTCCGAGTGGTACGCCAGGTCGCGGTACGAGTGGGCGTTCTCGGCGTTCAGCTCGGCCGGCGAGAAGAACTTCAGCCAGTCCGGATCGCCGTCCCCCTCGCGGATGTCGGTGAAGGTGTCCTCGGCCAGCCGGATCGCCCGGGCGCAGCGGTTGACCTCGCCGATAGTGGCGTAGGCGCGGGCCTCCATCGCGTACAGCAGGGACTGCTGGCGCGGGGTGGCGGTGTCGCGGCTGCCGTACTGGGCCAGGTGGATCAGCTCCAGGGCGTCCTCGCCCCGGTTGAGGTGGATCATCTGGCGGCTCATGTCGGTGAGGATCAGCGCGCCGAACGGGCGGTCGCCGGCCTCCTTGGCCGCGTGCAGGGCCAGCACGTAGTACTTCTGCGCGCTCGGGTGCATCCCGACGTCGTAGGACATCCAGCCGGCCAGGTGGGCGAGCTCGGCGGTGAGCCGGAACAGCCGCTTGGTGGTGTCCTCGTTGTACGTCTCCTGGAGCAGGTCGGTGACCTCGTGGAGTTGGCCGACCACGGCCTTGCGGCGCAGCCCGCCGCCGTTCTGGGCGTCCCACTGGCGGAACATGACCGTGGTCTGCTCCAGCAGTTCCAGCTCGGGCTCGGAGAGCCGGCCGGTGAACGCCTCGCCGCCGTTGGCCGCGGTGAGGATCGGGGTGGGCACGCCGGTCGGGCCGGGGGTGAGCCAGCGCTGCATCGGCTCGATCAGCGCGGCACCGGCGGTCAGCGCGAGCGAGGTGCCGAGGAAGCCCCGGCGGTTGAGCATCAGGTCGCTGCGGGAGTAGTCGCTGATCAGCTGGACGGTCTGCGGTCCGCTCCACGGCAGGTCCACGCCGCCGCCGACGGTGGAGACCGGGATCGCGGCACGCAGGCCGAGGTCCTCGATCGAGACCACCGAGCCGAAGCGTTCCGAGAACAGCTCCGACATGATCTTGGGGATCGGCTCCCGGGGCTGCTCGCCGTCGAGCCAGCGGCGCACCCGGGAGGTGTCGGTGGAGACGTGGTGGGCGCCGATCTGCCGGGCGCGGCGGTTGACCTGGCGGGCCAACTCGCCCTTGGACCAGCCGCTGCGGGCGAACCACGTGGTCAGCTTCTCGTTGGGTTGCTTCTCTGCCATGGGAACGTCCCCATCCCGCCCGGCCCCTGCGGGGCCCCCGATCGTGACCGCCCGACGGTTGCGGGCTCTTGCCAGACGTGCCGTGCCTGAGGTGTTGCGTACCGCCTCGTCGTACTGTTGTGCCATCGTCGTGGACGGTGCGTCAGATCCCCAACTCCCGTTCCCCGACGGCCCGGAGCAGGAGCACGGCGACGTCCGTGTGCTGAACGTAGTGCCCCCGGAGGCACCCGTGGGAGCGGCCCTGGCGAAACGCCACCTTTCGCCACCCCCAGGAGTGAACCGAAGCATGGGGGCACACGCTTCACTGGATAGTCGCGACGGTCCGGCATATGCGGGCCGCCAAGTCCCCCGGCCAACCCCGGAAGACCCGGCAGACCCCGCAATCGACCGCAGTCACAAGCGATTTCGCCGTCCACTCGGGACGGCAGCCGCCTCACGCACCCGACGATCCGGCATCGGCGCCGCCCCCACAAGGCGGCGCCCGAGGCACACCATCGCAACAGGCGCACGCCAAGCGCTGCGCGCCGCCACCGCACCACGCACCACGCAACGGACAATCAACACACAGTCACCATCCCGTAACCATCGGCAACGAGAACCTGTTGGGGGAGGCATGGACAACCTGTTCGGCGAACTTCGACTGGGGCACCTGCGGCTGGCACCGCTGGGCGCGCGCCGCCGCACCAAGGTCACCGCGTCCCAGGCCGCCGCGGAGTACACCGGCCGCTGGGGCTGGACGGTCGCCGCCGGCACCCCGGCCGCCGGCGCCACCGCCCCGACCCGCTGTCCCTGCGGCTCCCACCGCTGCGCCGCACCCGGCCTGCACCCCGTACCTGGTACGGCGGGCCGGACCGCCGCCGGCGCCGAGGGCTCGGTGCTGTTCCCCACCGGCCGCGCCTTCGACGTGCTGGACGTCCCCGAGCAGGCCGGCCTCCAGGCGCTGGTCCGGCTGGAGCGGATGGGCACCCAGGTCGGCCCGGTGCTCGCCCCGCCCACCGGCCGGATGCAGTTCCTGGTCGCCGCCGGCACCGCCCGCCGACTGCCCGACCTGCTGTACCGAATGGGCTGGGACGACGCCGCGCTCGACCTCACCTGCCACGGCGAGGGCAGCTACGTCGCCGCCCCGCCCACCGTCCTCGGCGAGCTCGGCCCGGTCCGCTGGCTGCGCCGCCCCACCCGCGACAACGCCGGCTGCCCGCCCGAGGCCCGGCTGCTGCTCGGCACCCTCGCCTACGCCTGCCACCGCAGCCGCGAGCGCACCGCCGAGCCCGCGTGGATGGCCTCGTGACTCGCCCGCTCGCCCCCGGAGCGCTCTGACCCGGCGCCGACGCCCGTCGCTTTGACGCCCATCACTCCGACGCCCGTCGCTTTGACGCCCATCACTCCGACGCCCGTCACTCCGACGCCCGTCGCCCGTCCTCACTCCGGCGCTCGTCCCTCCTCTGTCGCTCCTCCCTCTCGGCACCGGCGCGCCCCTACGACCCGGGGCGGTAGCCCGCACACGCGAAAGGGCCCGCCCCCGAAGGAGCGGACCCTCACCGGCGGGGAGACCCCGGTCAGTCCCCGATCAGCGCGTCCACGAACGCACCGGGCTCGAACGGCGCCAGGTCGTCCGCGCCCTCGCCCAGACCGATCAGCTTGACCGGCACGCCCAGCTCGCGCTGAACCGCGACCACGATGCCGCCCTTGGCGGTGCCGTCCAGCTTGGTCAGCACGATGCCGCTGATGTCCACCACCTCGGCGAACACCCGGGCCTGGATCAGACCGTTCTGGCCGGTGGTGGCGTCCAGCACCAGCAGCACCTCGTCCACCGGGCCGTGCTTCTCGACGACCCGCTTGACCTTGCCCAGCTCGTCCATCAGGCCGGTCTTGGTGTGCAGTCGGCCGGCGGTGTCGATCAGCACGGTGTCCGCGCCCTCGGCGATGCCCTCCTTGACCGCGTCGAAGGCGATCGAGGCCGGGTCGCCGCCCTCCGGGCCGCGGACGGTGCGCGCACCGACCCGCTCGCCCCAGGTCTGCAGCTGGTCCGCGGCGGCGGCCCGGAAGGTGTCGGCCGCGCCGAGCACCACCTTGCGGCCGTCGGCGACCAGCACCCGGGCCAGCTTGCCGGTGGTGGTGGTCTTGCCGACGCCGTTGACGCCGACGACCAGGACCACGGCCGGGCCCTCCTCGTGCTTGGTCGAGCGGACGGTGCGGTCGGCGTCCTTGCCGACCAGCTCGACCAGCTCCTCGCGCAGCAGGCCGCGCAGTTCGTCCGGCGTACGGGTGCCGAGCACCTTCACCCGGGTGCGCAGCCGCTCGACCAGCTCCTGGGTCGGGGCGACGCCGACGTCCGCGGTGAGCAGGGTCTCCTCGATCTCCTCCCAGGTGTCCTCGTCCAGGTGTTCGCGGGAGAGCAGCGAGAGCAGGCCCTTGCCGAGCGAGTTCTGCGAGCGGGAGAGCCGGGAGCGCAGCCGGACCAGCCGGCCGGCGGTGGGCTCGGGGACCTCGATGGCGGGCGCCACCTCGGCCTCGGCCGGGGCCTCGACCTCGACGACCTCGGGGGCCTCGGGAAGCGGCACCTCCTCGACCGTACGGCGCGGCTCCTCGGTCGGCGGCGCGGCCTCCTCGCCGACCTGGGGCTCCTGCGGGGTGGTCTTCGGCGCCGTGATGACCGGCGCCTGCGACTTCGGGGGCAGCTGCCGGCGTCGTCTGCCGGAAACGACGAGGCCCGCGATCGCGCCGATGGCGATCACGGCGATGACTACGGCAAGGATCACGTATTCCACATCTATCTCCTTCGTTGGGTCCCTCGATCGAGTGATCCTTCGGTCACCGACGCACGAGCGTCCCCGCCTCCCATACGCCGGCCCATGTGCCGTTCGGCACCGGTCAGGGCTTGGCCGTCACGAGGTCGTCCGACGGCTGAGTGAGAAGCCCCCTCGCGTGCGAGGGGGAGGAGTCACAACGCCCACCAGTATCCGTGATCTGGGACGACCGAGGGCATCTGCCCCGACATCGGCCGAGGAATCTCGGTCCGTCTACCCAGAGGCACTGGCCTCCTCGTGCTGCCGAGGGAGCACCGCACGCGACCCGCGTTCCCGGTGCTCCTCGCGCAGTCGCTGGCTGATCACCTGGGAGATCCCGTCCCCCTTCATGGTCACGCCGTACAGTGCGTCGGCGGACTCCATGGTCAGCTTCTGGTGGGTGATCACGATCAGCTGGGAGCTCTCCCGCAGTTCCTCCATGATCCCGATCAGGCGGCGCAGGTTGGTCTCGTCCAGGGCCGCCTCCACCTCGTCCATCACGTAGAACGGGCTGGGCCGGGCCTTGAAGATCGCCACCAGGAGGGCCACCGCGGTCAGCGAGCGCTCGCCGCCGGACAGCAGCGACAGCCGCTTGACCTTCTTGCCCGGCGGCCGGGCCTCCACCTCGATGCCGGTGGTGAGCATGTTGTCCGGGTCGGTCAGCACCAGCCGCCCCTCGCCGCCCGGGAAGAGCCGGGCGAAGACGCCCTCGAACTGGGCGGCGGTGTCGTGGTACGCCGAGGTGAACAGCTGCTCGACCCGCTGGTCGACGTCCCGGACGATGTCCAGCAGGTCGCGCCGGCTGCGCTTGAGGTCGTCCAGCTGCTCACCGAGGAACTGGTGGCGCTCCTCCAGCGCGGCGAACTCCTCCAGCGCCAGCGGGTTGACCTTGCCCAGCTGCTGGTACGCCTTCTCGGCCGCCTTCAGCCGCTTCTCCTGCTCGGCCCGGACGTACGGGTACGGCTCCCCCGGCTCCTGCCCCTCCTCGGGGGTGGACGGCGGGACGGGCCGGTCCGGCCCGTACGAGGCCAGCAGTTCGCCCCCGTCGATGCCGAACTCCTCCAGCGCGCGGGCCTCCAGCTGTTCGATCCGCAGCCGCTTCTCCGCCCGCAGCACCTCGTCCCGGTGCCCGGCGTCGACCAGCTTGTCCAGCTCCTCCTTGAGACCGCGACCGTGCTCGCGGTGCTGCCGGAGCTCGGTCTCCCGCTCGGCGAGGGCCTGCTCGACGGCCGCGCGCCCGGCGTCGGCGCGGGCCAGCGAGACCTCCAGGCAGGCCAGCAGCTGCCGGGCGCCCGCCGCGACGGCGTTCGCCACGCGGGCGTCGTGCTCGGCGCGACGGCGCCGCTCGGCGGCCCGGGCGCGCGCCTCGCGTTCGGCGCGGGCGGCCCGGTCCAGCTGGTCGGCCCGGCCGGCCAGGGCGCGGACCCGCTCCTCGTGGGTGCGCACCGCGAGCCGGGCCTCCAGTTCGGCCTGCCGGGCGGCGGAGGCCGCCTCGGCGAGGCGCTGCCGCTCGGCCTGGTCCGGCTCGTCCTCCCCCGCGTCCGCCGACTCCTCGGCGGCGGCAAGCCGTTCGGCCAGTTCCTCGGCGGCGGCGAGCAGTTCGGCCAGGCCCTGCTCGGCCCGGGCGGCGGCGGCCGACAGCCGCTCGGCCTCCCCGGCGGCGGCGCGGGCCTGCCCGCCGAGCCGGCCGAGGGCACCGGCGACCTGGGCCCGGTCCTTCTCCGCCTGCCGCCGCAGTTCGCCGAGCCGTTCGAGCTCGGCCGCCGACTCCCGCCGCAGTTCGGTGAGTTCGGCCAGCCGCTCGGCCGACTCGGCGCAGCGCAGGGCGAGTTCGTCGATCTCGCGGGAAGTCCGGTCCACCGCCGCCCGGGTCTCCAGCAGGCTGGGGGCACCTCCGGATCCGCCCTGGGCGAAGCCGGTGCCGAGCCGGTCGCCCTCGATGGTGACGGCGGACAACTCGGGGCGTTCGGTGACCAGTCGCAGCGCGTGGTCCAGGTCGGCGACCACCGCCACCCCGGCCAGCACGCCTCGCACGGCGGCGAGCAACTCGGCCGGGCCGTCCACCAGTTCGGCGGCCCAGCGGGCTCCGTCGGGGAACTGACCCTGGCTGCAGGGAACTTCCGGGGCACCCGCGACCAACAGCGCGGCCCGCCCGGCGTCCTGGGCCCGCAGCAGCCGCAGCGCCGCGGCGGCTGCGGACGGCGAGTCGACGGCCACCGCGTCGGCGGCCGCCCCGAGCGCGGCGGCGAGCGGCACCTCGTAGCCGGTCTCGATCCGCAGCAGCGCGGCGGCCGGGCCGAGCAGTCCGGTGAGCCGCTCGCCCGCGTCCAGCAGCGCACCGGTGCCGTCCTTGCGGCGCAGCCCGAGCGAGAGCGCCTCGTGCCGCGCGATGAGCCCGGCCCGCTCGCGCTCGGC
Source organism: Kitasatospora sp. NPDC101157 (assembly GCF_044768255.1). Lineage (NCBI taxonomy): Bacteria > Bacillati > Actinomycetota > Actinomycetes > Kitasatosporales > Streptomycetaceae > Kitasatospora > Kitasatospora sp. NPDC101157. The sequence goes on from NZ_JBIWPL010000029.1 coordinate 63,331, forward strand.
CGCCCCGGCCGCGTCCCGGGCGGCGGACAGCTCCCGTTCGATCTCGGCCAGCCGGACCCGGGCCCGTCGGTGCCCCTCCTCGGCCCGCTCGTCGTCCCCGGCCAGGCCGTCCACCTGGTGCTGGAGCTCGTCCAGTTCGCCCTGCGCGGCCTCGGCGCGCAGCAGCGCCTCGTCCCTGGCCTCGATGAGCCGGCCGATCTCGGCCTCGGCCGAGCCGGCCCGGGACCGGGCGGCGGCGGCCTGCCCCTGCAGCCGGGCCAGTCCCTCGCGGCGGTCCGCGATGGCGCGGGCGGCGTCCCGCAGCCGGTGTTCCTCGGCGGCCAGCCCGCGCTCCAGCTCGCCCTTGCGTTCGACGGCCTCGGCCAGGGCGTACTGGGCCTCCTCCAGCGCCTCGGCGAGGGCGGCCTCCTCCTCGCGGACCCGTTCGGCCTCGTGCTCCAGCTCCTCCGGGTCCCGGCCGCGCCGCTCCTCGGCCGTGCCCCCGGCGAGGGCGTGCCGGGCCCGGGCTTCGGCCAGCCCGATCGTGCCGCGGGTGCGTTCGGCGAGCGCGGAGAGCCGGTACCAGGTCTGCCGGGCGGTCTCCAGGCTCGGGCCGAGCTGCTGGACCTGCGCCTCCAGGACCCGTTCGCGCTGCACCGCGCGGGCCAGTTCCTGTTCGACGGTGGTGCGGCGCAGCCGCAGCGCGAGCTCGTCGGCGACCTCTGCCTCGACGGCCCGGCGGAGGGTGAGCAGGTCGTCGGCGAGCAGCCGCAGCCGGGCGTCGCGCAGGTCGGCCTGGATGCCGGCGGCGCGGCGGGCGATCCGGGCCTGCCGGCCGAGCGGTCCGAGCTGGCGGCGCAGTTCGCCGACCAGGTCCTGGACGCGGTTGAGGTTGGCCTGCATCGCGTCCAGCTTCCGCAGCGCCTTCTCCTTGCGCTTGCGGTGCTTGAGGACGCCGGCCGCCTCCTCGATGAGGGCGCGCCGGCCCGCCGGGTCGGCGTGCAGGACGGAGTCGAGCCGGCCCTGTCCGACGATGACGTGCATCTCGCGGCCGATGCCGGAGTCGGAGAGCAGTTCCTGGATGTCCAGCAGGCGGCAGGGCTCGCCGTTGAGGGCGTACTCGCTGCCGCCGTTGCGGAACATGGTCCGGGTGATCGTCACCTCGGAGTAGTCGATCGGCAGGGCGCCGTCGCCGTTGTCGATGGTCAGGCTGACCTCGGCGCGACCGAGCGGGGCGCGACCGCTGGTCCCGGCGAAGATGACGTCCTCCATCTTGCCGCCGCGCAGCGACTTGGCCCCCTGCTCGCCCATCACCCAGGACAGCGCGTCCACCACGTTGGACTTGCCGGAGCCGTTCGGTCCGACCACGCAGGTGATGCCCGGCTCGAAGCGCAGGGTGGTGCTGGAGGCGAAGGACTTGAATCCGCGCAGCGTCAGACTCTTCAGGTGCACGCGGCCGGTCTCCTCAATCGCTCACGACGGGAACCGACTGTATCCGGAGTCCGACACGACGAAGGGACGCCACATCAGGGCGTCCCTTGCAAAGCTGCGTCCCTTTCGGGGCGGCTCAGTGCACAGCGGCGTCGATCTGTGAGGATCGGGGCGGGGCTCAGGTCAGAGCCGGCTCCCGCTGATCCAGATCGATGCTGTTGAGCAGCGAGTGCTCGCCAGCGACAGCGGTCAGAGCGTCGTTCTCAGCCTGCATCCGAAGAAGCTCGGCTTCAAGGTCCTGGACGCGCTGCTGAAGCCGCCGCATCTCGGAGAGCATTCGCGGGTCGGGGCCGCCGACGTACCCGAGAAGCGCCTTTGCCATGATGAATGGTCCTCCACGCTGAGTGACCGAACCGGAACGGTACAGGTCTAGGGGGAAGGGGGACGCACGCGCGGCGCGCACCCGGAAGTGCTGGCTGGGCACTACGGCACATCCACCGTGAGCTGGGCTCACGAGGGCATGCGCCTACCGGAGAACGCGATCGTGTGCGCGGGCTTCAAGCGTCTCACCAAAGACGGTACGGGTCAACACGATCACCGCACGCTACCGCGCCCCTGTCACCTGCCCGGCGGTGTCGTCACGCCTGGGGGGTCTCGGGCCCGGGTCCACCACGTGCTCGTGGATCATCGTTCGATGCGGAGTCAACCACGAGTCTGCCCGAATGGCAACCGTATGACACCGACGGTTGCCGATCATTTCCGCGGAGGCGCGGCGCGGGGCCGCGAACCCGGGGCTCAGCGGATCTCGAAACCCTCGTAACCTGCGCCGACGGCCGTCCAGATCTCGGTCACACCGCTCACCGCACCGGGCGTGTCGGGGCCGCGCAGCAGGGCCAGCAGCAGCTCGCAGTCGGCGGCCAGACCCTCGGCCACCACCTGCACCCGGCCGTCGCCGAGGTTGCTGGCGTACCCGGTCAGGCCGATCTCCAGCGCCCTCGCCCTGGTCCACCAGCGGAAGCCGACCTGCTGGACCTTCCCCCGGACCCAGGCGGTCACCCGGACCGGTTCATCACTGTGGGCATCGCGACCGTGCATGCCCCTGACCCTAACGGGCCGCGGTGCCGGTCACAGCTCCGCGGGGTCCCCGGCCGGGCGTGCGAACGGCCCCGCCGGAGGAACCGGCGGGGCCGTTCGGATCGGGCCCGGATCAGCGGATCACCAGTCGTCGCCACCGCCGCCGAAGTCGCCGCCACCGCTCCAGTCGCTGCCGCTGAAGTCGGCGGCGTTGAAGTCGGCGCCGGTGTAGTCGCCGCCCTCGTACTGGTCCTGGTAGCCGCCGTGGCCGCCCTCCATGATCGGCGCCGCGGCGTAGGCCGGGCCGCTCATCATCGAGCCGAGCATGGTGCCGACGAGCAGGCCCGGCAGCAGACCGCCGCCGTCGAAGCCGCTGTAGTAACCGCCCGCGTACGGCGCGTAGGCCGGGCCGGCGTTCCAGTACGGCTGCGGGCCGTGCTGGGTGTCGACGGTGCGCACCGCCGGGTCGAGGCCGGCCGCCACCCGGTCCGCGTCGGCCTGGCAGACCGGGACGGGACGGGCGGAGCCGCCGGCCGGGGCCCAGTCGACGTCCTTGACGGACGGGCCGTGCCGCGGGTCCATGAAGCACGGGGGGCGACGCTCGGGCAGCGGGCGCTTCTCACGCCGGGCGGCCAGGGTGGCCAGCTGGAACCGGCCGTCCTCGATCGCCTCGGTGACCTGCTTGACGTCCTCGGGCTTCTTGGCCTCGTCCATCAGCCGCTTGGACTTCTCGTACGAGTCCAGCGCGTGGCTGTAGTCGGTGCGCTGGGCGTCGTCCGCGTCGGGCGCGGCCGGGTTGAAGTCGAGCCGCTCCAGCTCCACGCCGAAGGCGGTGATGTCCTCGTCCACCACGCGGCGCAGCTGCTCCAGCTCGGCGCGGGCCTGCTCCTCCTTGCGCTTCTTGGCGCGGCGGAAGAGGAAGAAGACACCGGCACCGGCCAGGGCCACCAGCACGACCGGGATGATCACCCAGGCGATCGAGGTGCTGTGGTTGACCCCGGTGCCCTTGGTCTGCGGGGCGGCCTGGTCGACGAAGTCGTTCAGGGTGGCGTTGATGTCGCCCTTGTCGGCGCGGCTGACGGCGCCCCCGATCCGGTCCGCGACGCCGGGACCCATCGCGCCGCGGTCGGAGCGGGCCATGAAGCCGCTGGTGCCCCGCCAGACGCCGTAGACGCCGTCGATGCCCACCAGGGTGCGCAGGTCCGTGAGGACGGTGTCCTTGTTGGCGGCGTCGGGGACGACAGCGATGAAGATCGGCTTGTCGGCCTTCTCGATCTTCTTGGTCAGCGCGTCCGCCTGGGCCTGACTGAAGCGGTCCTGCATCGTCGGGGCGACGTAGACCTGCCCCTTCTTCAGGGTGGCCGCGGCGTCGCTCAGCCCGCCGGCGGCGGAGGCCGCCGGGGCGAACAGCATCAGCAGCCCGAGCAGCGCCGCCACCAGGGCAAGTGGCCCGGCGCCCCGGGAACGTCGTGCAAGGGTTCTCATGTCCCCGACGCTACCGTGACGGGCGTCAGAGCACGGCATACCCTTCGCATACTGGTTATGACAAGATTCCCCGCCGTCCGCCGGGTCGGCTCCCCTTCTCGCGGATGAGATTTCCCCGAGTGAACCCTGAGACGGGTGGGAGGCGGGAACCGCGGGTAGCGGCCGGACGTACGTCCCGGCGGGCCCGGGCGGTCCTGGGGCGAGGCCGAGGGGGCGTCCCGACGCTACCGCGCGAACGGGCACACTGGTCCCGGACCACAGGTCCCATTACCTTTTCTTGACCCAACACCCGATCGGAGCGCTCGGTGATCATCGGCCTCGTCACGGCCGTGGCGGCATCCGCCTGCTACGGCACCGGCTCGGTCCTGCAGGCCGTCGGATCCCGCCGCTCGGCCCGGGAGGAGGCGGCCAAGGGCGCCACCACCTCGACCACCGAGCACGGCGGGCCGAGCCTGTCCTCCACCGCCAAGGCCGCCGTCACCTGGGAGTTCATCCTCGGCTCGGTGCTCGACCTGGTCGGCTTCGGGCTCGGCGCGCTGGCCGCGCGCCTGCTGCCGCTGTTCCTCTCCCAGACCATCATCAGCGCCAACCTGGTGATCACCGCGGTGCTGAGCATCAAGCTGCTGGGCATCCGGCTCAAGCAGCTGGAGTGGGCCTCGATCGGCGTGCTCTGCTCGGCCCTGGTGCTGCTGGCCGTCTCGGCCGGCCCCGAGGGCGGTCACCACGCCTCGATGGCCTTCCACTGGGGCCTGCTGATCATCACCACCGTGCTGCTGGCCGGCGGCAGCCTGCTGGTGCGCCGGATGGGCTCCAAGGGCGCGATCGTCGCCGGTCTGCTCTCCGGCCTCGGCTTCGGCGGCCTGGGCGTCGGCGTGCGGATCCTGAACGGCCTCGACCCCTTCCAGCTCGGCACGCTGCTCTCCGACCCCGCCCTGTACGCGGTCCTGGTCGGCGGCCTCGGCGGCATGTACGTGCACACCGTGGCGCTGCAGATCGGCTCGGTCAACGGCGCCACCGCCGCGCTGGTGGTGGGCGAGACGGTGCTGCCCGGCGTGGTCGGCGTGCTCTGGCTCGGCGACTCCTCCAAGGCGGGCCTGGGCTGGCTCGGCGTGGTCGGCTTCCTGCTCGCCGTGGTCTCGGCGGTCGGCGTCGCCTACTTCGGCCAGGGCGACCACGGCGCCCTGAGCGAGGCGTCCGCCGAACACCCGGAGCTCGCCCACAAGTAGCGGCGCGGCCCTCAGCCCCCGCTGCGCAGCCGCGGCACGCGCTGGCAGCGGGGGCAGAAGTAGCTGGAACGGTTCATCCAGGCGGCCCGCCGGATCGCGGTGCCGCAGCGGCGGCAGGGCTCGTGCTCCCGGCCGTAGGCGTCGAGGTCGCGGGAGAAGTAGCCGCTCTCGCCGTTCACGTTGACGTACAGGCTGTCGAAGCTGGTGCCGCCCACGGCCAGCGCCGCCGTCATCACGTCCCGGGCGTTGGCCAGCAGCAGCGCGGCCTGCGGGCGGGTGACGGTCGCGGTCGGCCGGTCGTAGTGCAGCCCGGAGCGCCACAGCGCCTCGTCGGCGTAGATGTTGCCGACTCCGCTGATCAGGGTCTGGTCCAGCAGCGCGCGCTTGACGGTGGTGCGCCTGGCGCGCAGCGCGGCCACGAAGGCGGCGTCGTCGAAGCGCGGGTCGAGCGGGTCTCGGGCGATGTGCGCGATGGAGACGGGCGTGCCCTCCGGGTCGCCCTCCTCGGCCTCCTCGACGGCCAGGCCGCCGAAGGTCCGCTGGTCGACGAAGCGCAGCTCGCGCCCGCCGTCGGTGAAGCGCAGCCGGACCCGCAGATGGGTCTCGTCCGGTACCGACGGGTCCTGGACGAGCAGTTGGCCGCTCATCCCGAGGTGGCCGATCAGCGAGAACCCCGTGCCGCTGCCGCCGAGCGGCACCCAGAGGTACTTGCCGCGGCGCCGGGCGGCGCCGAGGGTGGTGCCGGTCAGCCGGGCCGTGAAGTCCGCCGCTCCGGCCGGCTGGCGGCGCACCGCGCGCGGGTGCAGCACCTGGACCTCGCCGACGGTCCGCCCGGCGACCCAGTTCGCCAGACCGCGACGGACGACCTCGACCTCGGGGAGTTCGGGCACGGGAAAGGGCCTCCTGCTTCGAAGGGATCGGCAGGAGTGAAGGCTACTTCTTCGTCAGGCGCCCGCGGGCAGCCGGTCGGCGTACTTCTCCTTGATCGCACGCCAGGCGCTCTCGGCGGCCTTCTGCTCGGCTTCCTTCTTCGAGCGGCCGACGCCGCTGCCGAAGTCCTCGCCGGCCACCCGGGCCGCCGCGGTGAAGGTCTTCTCGTGGTCCGGGCCGGACTCCATGACCACGTACTCGGGCACTCCGATGCCCACCGAGGCGGTGAGCTCCTGGAGGCTGGTCTTCCAGTCCAGGCCGGCACCCAGCTGAGAGGACTCCTCGATCAGCGGGTCGAACAGCCGGTGGACGAACTCGGTCGCCGCCTCCAGACCGCGGTCCAGGTAGATGGCCCCGATCACGGCCTCGACGGTGTCGGCGAGGATCGACGACTTGTCGCGGCCGCCGGTGCCCTCCTCGCCCTTGCCGAGCCGGATGAACGCGCCGAGGTCCAGACCCCGGCCGACGTCCGCGAGCGCGCGGGAGTTGACCACCGCGGCGCGCAGCTTGGCGAGCGTGCCCTCCGGGACGTCCGGATGGACGCGGTAGAGGGTGTCGGTCACCACCAGGCCCAGCACCGAGTCGCCGAGGAACTCCAGGCGCTCGTTGGTGGGCAGACCCCCGTTCTCGTACGCGTACGAGCGGTGGGTCAGGGCACGTACCAGAAGGGCGCGCTCAAGCGTGTACCCGAGGCGCCCTTCCAGGACGTCGTATTCGGTCGAAGCCGGCCCGCCGGCCTTGCCGCTGCCCGAAGAACCCTTCGAGGCAGAGGACGCCTTGCGGGTGGAGTTACCGTCCGACATCGATCCGTGCACCCCGCCGATCAGACCGAGAGGACCTGGCGACGGTTGTACGTGCCGCAGCTCGGGCACGCGATGTGGCCCAGCTTCGGCTCGTGGCAGCGGTCGCACGCCACGAGGGCCGGAACAACGGCCTTCCAGTTGGACCGGCGGTGGCGCGTGTTGCTGCGCGACATCTTCCGCTTCGGAACAGCCACGGCTACTTCTCCTGGTTCTCGGCGAGACCCTCACGGGTGTCGCTGTTCTTGATTCCCCGCCGCAGATCAGCGGCTTCGCCACGGGCCTCTTCGCCGGAGTCGGCGGAGAGTCCCTGCAGAGCCGCCCACCGGGGGTCGACGGCGTCGTGGTGGTGCGCCGGGTCGTCGCTCAGGCGCGCTCCGCACTCGGAGCACAGGCCCAGGCAGTCTTCCTGGCACACCGGCTGCAGCGGCAGTGCGAGCACCACCGCGTCACGCAGCACCGGCTGGAGGTCGAAGAAGTCGCCCTCCAGGCGGTAAGTCTCTTCTTCCGAGTCCTCGTCGAGGTTCTCGGTCCCGGTGGTCCGGGCGCGGTGACGCTCGTCGGACTCCGGGTAGTAGTACAGCTCCTGGAAGTCCACGTCGATGTCGAACTCGACGGGCTCCAGGCACCGGACGCACTCGCCCTCGACGTGGGTCTCGGCGGTGCCGGTGACCAGCACGCCCTCGACCACGGACTCCAGGCGGAGCTCCAGATCGATCGGGCTCTTCTCCGGGACGCCGATCACGTCGATGATCCCGAAGCCCTCGGGGGCCTCCAGGGTCCGGCTCACCTTGCGCATCGCGCCCGGACGACGGCCCAGCTCGTGCGTGTCGAACACGAGGGGGTCGCGGTGGTCGAGGCGGTTCAAGGTGTCCTGACTTCCATAGGAATCAACGCTGTGGTCCCCATCACCGGTCGACCTTGCGCGGGCAAGCCGACAGCCGGACATGGGGATGCCGGAGTGGTCAGACTACCGGAGTCTCCGGCCAGGCCCAACTTCGGTCCCGTCAGGAGACTCCCGCGCAGTCCCGTCGGCGCCGCTCAGCGGCCGCCGAGCTCCCGCAGCCGGGTCATGTCGATCATGCTGGTGTCGAAGAAGCTGGTCTCGTCCAGGCCCTGCTGCTGGTGCGGCACGGCCGGGGGCAGGGCGGGCTGCTGCGGGTAGTTGTAGCCGTCGTACGGCTGGGCCGCGTAGCCGTCCTGCTGCTGCGGATAGCCGTAGGCGTCCTGCTGCTGGCCCTGGTGCTGCTGGCCCTCGTAGTGGGGCTGCTGCGGGTAGCCGCCCTGCTGGTGGCCCCACTGGGTGTTGTAGGGGTCGCCCTGGACGGCCGGGTCGAAGCCGCCGCCGTACACCTCGGCGTACTGCCCGACCTGGTGCTGCCCGGTCTGGTGGCCGCCGTCGTGGGGCTGGCCGCCCTGGTGCTGGGCGGCGGCCGCGTACTGGTCGGCGCCGGGGGCCTGCCAGCCGGCCGCGGCCGGGGTCTGCTCGGGCCAGGTCTGCTGCTGCGGGACGTCCTCGCGGTACCAGGCGATGTCGGAGCCGTCGGCCTCGTCCTCCGCGGCGAAGCCGGCGGCCACCGCCTCGGCGCGCTCCTTGGCCTGCTGGGCCTCGTCGGCGGCGGCCAGGTAGGCGCCCAGCTCGTCGATCGGCTTCTTGCCGAGCAGCTTGTCGCGGCCCTTGCCGACCGCCTCCAGGGTGGCGCTGAGCACGTTCTCCAGGGTGGCCAGCTTCACGTCGACGTACTCGTCGACCTCGGGGCTCGGGGTGGTCCGCTGCGGCCGGAACTCCTCGCCGTCGCCCTCGCCCTCGATCTCGAAGGCGCCGGAGTCGCCGCGCAGCTTGATCCGGCCGCGGCCGACCGCGCCGAGCGTCTTGGTCAGCACGACCTCGAAGTTGGCGAGCTTGCTGTCCACGTAGTCGTCGGCCTCGGCACGCTTGGCGTCGACCTCGGCGCGGGCCTCGGCCAGGATCCGGTCGGCCTCGGCCTGGGCCCGGCGGACCACCTCGGTGTCGGAGATCAGCGAACCGCGCTCGGCGTGCGCGCCCTGGATGATCCGGTCCGCCTCGGCCTGGGCGCCGGCCACCACCTGCTCGTGGTCGGCCATCACCGACTGGGCCTGGGCGAGTTCGGCGGGCAGGGCCGCCTTGAGGTCGTTGAGCAGGCCGATCAGTTCGGCCCGGTTCACCACGCAGGAGGCCGACATCGGCATCGAGCGGGCGTTCTCGACCGCCGCCACGATCTCGTCGACCTTGTTCTGCACGTCCACGGGGCTTCGTCTTTCCGTGTGCCGCCGACGGTCCGGCGGAGGCAGGCCCGGCGCGGTGGACCTCACCGCAGGGCAGGAATACAGACTTTACGGCCCCCGTGCGGCGACCTCACAACGCCTGAGCCGATCCCGCCGCCACGACTGCGGACAAGCCGTGACGAACCGGCAGAAAAGGACGAACCCCGCCGCCGGGCCCCACGGCCGCGCCCTACTGCTCGGCCTTGCGCTCCGCGATCCGCTCGACCAGCCGGCGGTGCACCGTCTCGGGCAGCAGGTGCGAGACGTCGCCGCCGTACGAGGCGACCTCCTTGGCCAGCGTCGAGGAGAGGAAGCTGTACGTCGGCGAGGTCGGCAGGAACAGCGTCTCCACGCCGGTCAGACCGTTGTTCATCTGGGCCATCTGCAGCTCGTAGTCGAAGTCGCTGACCGCGCGCAGCCCCTTGATGATCGCGGGGATGCCGCGCTCCCGGCAGAAGTCCACCAGCAGGCCGTGGTGCGACTCGACCACCACGTTGCCGAACTGGGCGGTGACCTCCTCGATCAGGGCGATCCGCTCCTCGATGGTGAACATGCCCTGCTTGTTCCGGTTGATCAGGACCGCGACATGCACCACGTCGTACAGCTTCGAGGCCCGCTCGATGATTTCGAGGTGGCCCTTGTGGATCGGGTCGAACGAACCGGGGCAGACGGCTCGGCGCATGACGTGTGTGCTCCCTCGTGGGGTGACGGCTGCTGCGGGCCGCGGCCCGCTACTCGTGATCGCTGGCCCCGGCGGCGGCGCGACCGTACCAGAGCGTGCCCTCGCCGTAGCGGCGGGAGCGCAGCACCTCGAAGCCCTCGGGCCAGCCGAACTCTCCGCCACGGGTGCTGCGCTCCACGGTGACGAGTGCGTCCTCCGCGAGCCAGCCCCCAGCCGACAGTGTGATCAGCATCTCGCGCAGTTCCTCGTCCGTCACGGCGTACGGCGGGTCGAGGAAGACCAGGTCGTAGGGGGTCTGCGGGGGCGGCCCGGCGATCACCTTCTCCGCCCTGGCGGCCCGCACCTCGGCGCCCGGCAGACCGATCGTCCGGACGTTCTCCCGGATCACCCGGGCCGCCTGGCCGTCCGCCTCGACCAGCAGGACGTGCTCGGCGCCGCGCGACAGCGCCTCCAGGCCGACCGCGCCCGAGCCGCCGAACAGGTCCAGCATCCGGGCCCCCTGCAGGGTGCCGCGGAACGCCTCCAGCGTGGAGAACATCGCCTCCCGGGCCTTGTCGGAGGTCGGACGGGTGCCCCGGCCGGGCGGTACGGCCAGCCGGCGGCCGCCGGCCGACCCGGCGATCACGCGGGTCATGGTGGTGGAAGGTCCTTTCGTCGCTGCCCGACCACGCTATCCCGCTCACCGCGCCGCGCTCACGCCGAACCCCCGCGGCCCGGCGGGGGCGTCCCCGCCGGGCCGCGGTCACGCGCTCGGGCGGTCAGCTCGCCTCGGAGCCCGCCGACTGGGCCGGGACCGCCGCGCCGAGCAGGGCCGGGGAGGCGTAGCGGGACCAGGACAGGCAGCCGTCGGGCGGGCAGAACTCGGGGCGGCGCGGGTCGTGCCCGAGCTCGCGCAGCTTGGTCCGGACGGAGTCGGGGGTGCGGCCGAAGCGGGCGGCTATCCGGGCGACGGTCTCGCCGTCGTGGAAGCGCCGGACCAGCTCCTCCTCGTGCTGCGGCACCCAGGGGGCACCGTGGCCGGGGTACAGCTCGCGCAGCACGTCACGGTCGGGGATGGGCTCGGAGACGTCGGCGACGATCGCCAGCGCCCGCAGCGCGCGGTTGAGCGCGATCCGCAGCGAGGCGACGTCCTCGACCGGCAGGCGGAGCTTGCCGGAGGCGAGCGGCGCGGCCGCCGCACCCTCGCGCCAGCCGGTCAGGGTGAGGGTGACCTCGCGGTCGTCGTCGCTGGCGAGTTCGATCCGGAAGACCTTGTCGCCCAGCGGGAGCTCGTTGAGATGACGGAATGCCATGGCAGGACCCCCAAGTGTCGCGCCAGGTACGCACCTTGAGGGTGCGCCCTGAACAACTCCATTCTCTCGCGGGGGTCTGACAGTCCGGCCTCGCCGAGCCCTGCTCAGCCCTTCTCCATGTAGGCCGCGCGGTCCTCGTCGAGCAGGCTCTCCAACGCGGTGCGCAGCTCCGGGTGGGCGGCCAGGTCCGGGTCCTCGGCGACCAGCCGGGTGGCCTCGGTCCGGGCGGTGAGGATGACCTCCTCGTCCTCCAGCACCGAGAGCACCTTGAGCGACGACTTCACCCCGGACTGCGCCTGGCCCAGCACGTCGCCCTCGCGGCGCTGTTCGAGGTCGATCCGGGAGAGCTCGAAGCCGTCCAGGGTGCCGGCCACCGCGTCCAGCCGGCCCCGGGCGGGGCTGCCCCCGGGCATCTCGCTGACCAGCAGGCACAGGCCCGCCGCGCTGCCCCGGCCGACCCGGCCGCGCAGCTGGTGGAGCTGGGAGACGCCGAAGCGGTCGGCGTCCATGATGACCATCACGGTGGAGTTGGGGACGTTCACGCCGACCTCGATGACGGTGGTGGCGACCAGGACGTCCACCTCCCCCGCCGCGAACCGGCGCATCACCTCGTCCTTGGCCTCCGGGGCGAGCCGGCCGTGCAGGATCTCCACCCGCAGGCCGCTCAACGGGCCCCGCACCAGCATCTCGGCGGTCTCCACCACCGAGAGCGGGGGCCGCCGTTCGTCGCTCGCGGCGCCGGCGTCCGCGACCTCCTCGAAGTCCTCCTCGGCCGCCCGGCGCTTCTTCTTCGCGCCCTTCGGGTCGACGGCCGGCTCCTCGTCCCCGATCCGGGGGCAGACCACGTACGCCTGGTGGCCCTTGCCGACCTCCTCGCGGACCCGCTCCCAGGCCCGGGTGAGGAAGTTGGGCTTCTCCAGCGCGGGCACGACGTGGGTGGAGATCGGCGAGCGGCCGGCCGGGAGCTGGTCCAGGACGGAGGTCTCCAGGTCCCCGAAGACGGTCATTGCGACGGTGCGCGGGATCGGGGTGGCGGTCATCACCAGCAGGTGCGGCGGCTGCTCGCCCTTGGCGCGCAGGGCGTCCCGCTGCTCGACGCCGAAGCGGTGCTGCTCGTCCACCACGACCAGGCCGAGGTCCTGGAACTGGACCTTGTCCTCGATCAGCGCGTGGGTGCCGATCGCGATCCCGGCGTCCCCGCTGGCCATGTCCAGCAGCGCCTGGCGGCGGGCCGGAACGCCCATCGAGCCGGTCAGCAGCACCACCCGGGTGCCGAGGTCGGAGCCGCCGAGCATGCCGCCCTCGGCGAGGTCGCCCATCATCTCGACGATCGAGCGGTGGTGCTGCTGGGCGAGCACCTCGGTCGGCGCGAGGAGTACGGCCTGGCCGCCGGCGTCCACCACGGCGAGCATGGCGCGCAGCGCGACGAGGGTCTTGCCCGAGCCGACCTCGCCCTGGAGCAGCCGGTGCATCGGGTGCTCGGTCGCCAGGTCGGCGGCGATCTCGGCCGAGACCTTCTGCTGCCCCTCGGTGAGGGTGAACGGCAGCCGGGCGTCGAAGGCGTCCAGCAGTCCGCCCTCACGTGCCCTGCGCGGCTTGGCGGGCAGCGCGGAGTCCGCGGCCCGGCGCCGGGCGAGGGCGACCTGCAGGACGAAGGCCTCGTCCCAGCGCAGCCGGCTCTGGGCGCGTTCGCGGTCGGCCTGGCTGCGCGGGCGGTGGATCAGTTCCAGCGCCTCGGGCAGCGGGATCAGGTCGTGCCGCTCGCGCAGTTCGGCGGGCAGCGGCTCGCCGACGTCGCCGAGGTGCTTGGTGAGGGCGGTCTCGATGCAGATCGACAGCTTCCAGCTGGGCATCTGCGCGCTGGCGCCGTACACCGGGATGAGCCGGCCGGCGAACTGCTTCGCCGCGTCCGACCCGGCGTCCTCGTCGAGCAGCTGGTAGTCGGGCGAGACCAGCTGGCGGGTGCGGTTGAAGACCCCGACCTTGCCCGCGAACAGGCCCTGGGCACCGGCCTTGAGCTCCTTCTGCCGCCAGCCCTGGTTGAAGAAGACCAGCGAGAGCCGGCTGCGGCCGTCGGTGACGACGACCTCCAGCCGGTCGCCCTTGCGGCCGCGGAACGGGATCAGGGTGACCTTCTCGATCCGGGCCAGCACGGTGACGTGCTCGTCGATCTCCAGCTCGTCCAGGCTGGTGAGCTGGCCGCGTTCGACGTAGCGGCGCGGGTAGTGGTGCAGCAGGTCCCCGACCGTGCGCAGCTTGAGGCTGTCGGCGAGCACCTTCGCGGTGCGGTCGCCGACGAGCTTGGTCAGTGGTTCATCGAGAGCGCCCATCAGGCCCTTGTTTACACCAAGGCACCGACGGACATCCGCCCGCTCGCCTCCGGGTCGTTCATGTCCGGTGCCGACGGTCGGCGCTCATTCGACCCCGATGAGCAGCGGCGTGGACTCCTGCCCCCCGTGGAACACCACCGAGTCCACCTCCGGCCGTTGCTGGCGGACGTGCGCCACCAGCCGGTCGGCGAGCGCCCGGTCGGCGCCCTCTCCGAGGATCAGGGTGACGAGTTCGCCGCCCGCGCCGAGCATCCGGTCCAGCACGCTCTCGCCGACCTCGGCCAGCCCGGCGCCGATCACCGCGACGTCGCCGTCGATCAGGCCGAGCACGTCACCGGCCTGGCAGACCCCGGCCATGGTCCAGGACTCCCCCTCGGCGACGGCCAGTTCGGCGTACCGGGTGGCCCCGGCGGCGGAGGTCATGGCGACCACGTCCTCGTCGAAGCGCCGCCCGCCCTCGTGCACCGCGAGTGCCGCGAGGCCCTGCACCGGCGAACGGGTGGGCAGTACGGCGATCCGCACGCCCTCCTCGCGCAGCTGGTCGGCGGCGGCCCCGGCGGCGGCGCGCAGTTCGGGGTCGTTGAGCAGCAGGACCACCTCGCGGGCGGCCGAAGCCCGCACGGCGTCGGCGAGTTCGGCGCTGGCCGGCCGGCGGTCCGGGTCGGCGTGCAGGACGACGGCGCCGGCCTGCTCGCACAGTTCGGCCAGCCCCTCGCCGGAGACCACGGAGAGCACCGCGCGGGCCCGCTCCTCGCGTTCGCCGCGCTCGGCGGCGCTGCCGGCCCGGGCGGCGGCCTCCGCGAAGTGGGTGATCCGGATCTGGTGCGGGCGCCCGGCCTCGACCCCGGCCTCCACGGCGGCGCCCGCGTCGTCCACGTGGACGTGCACGTTCCACAGGCCGTCGCCGCCGCCGATCACCAGCGAGTCGCCGAGCCGGCCGAGCCGCTCGCGCAGCCCGGGCAGCGCCGCGTCGGGCGCGTCCAGCAGGTAGATGACCTCGAAGGCGGGGTGGCCGGGGCCGGGCGGCCGCAGGTGCACCTCGCAGCTCTCCACCGCCCGGACGTCCCCGCGCAGCGCGACCGGTCCCATCGGCTGCTGCCCGGCGACGGCGTCGGCGAGCGCTCCGAGGACGGCCACCAGGCCGCGGCCGCCGGCGTCCACCACCCCGTTCTCGGCCAGCACCGCGAGCTGCTCGGGGGTGTGGCGCAGCGCGTCCCGGGCGGCCCGGTGGGCGGTGTCGGCGACCTGCGCGAGCCCCTCCCCGGCCCGTACCGCCTCGCGGGCGGCGACCCGGGCGACGGTGAGCAGGGTGCCCTCGACGGGCTCCGCGACGGCCTGGTAGGCGGAGTCGGCGGCCTGCTGCAGGGCGGCCCGCAGCTGGTCGGCGCCGCCGCCCTCGGCGAGCTTCTCGGCGGTTCCGCGCAGCCACTGGGCGAGGATCACCCCGGAGTTTCCGCGGGCGCCGACCAGCGCGCCGCGGGCCATCGCCCGGACGGTGTCGGCCAGTCCGGGGGCCGGGGCGGCGGCGGGGTCGGCGAAGCGGCTCTCCACCTCGGCGGCGGCGGACTCGACGGTCAGGTAGAGGTTGGTGCCGGTGTCGCCGTCCGGGACCGGGTAGACGTTGAGCGCGTCGATCTCCTTGCGGGCCTGGCCGAGCGCGCGCAGGGCGAGCTGGCACCAGGTGCGCACGGCCGGGGCGTCGAGCGTGTGCAGCACCAGGTCTCCTCCGGATGGGACGCCGTCATGGCCTGTGCGGCCGCACCGCACCGGATGCGGCGGCGAGGGGTGGTACCGGCAGGTTATCGGGGGCCGGGGAGGGGTGCCCGGACCGGCGACCGGAGCGATCACTCGGCCGGTCATGGTAGTTTCGTGGGACGGAAGCAAGCGTTGTATGCTCTTCCGGTTGCCTGGAACCGTCCAGGCTCACCCCCCTGGTCCGGTCTGGTTCACGCGAGTGCTCCGGTGGGTGGGCGGGGTTTTCGAAAGTAACTGATCTGAAGTCTTGGAGTGACTCCTGTGGCTGCCAACTGCGACGTCTGCGGCAAGGGGCCGGGCTTCGGCAACAGCATCTCCCACTCTCACCGCCGTACCCCCCGTCGTTGGAACCCCAACATCCAGACGGTGCGCGCTGTGATTGGGCGGACGCCGAAGCGGCTCAACGTCTGCACCTCGTGCATCAAGGCCGGTAAGGTCTCGCGCTGACGCGCAGACCGGCATGCCGGTCCTCCAGTGAGTCGGTTCATCCCCGGATGGGCCGGCTTCGCTGTTTCCGGGACCGGTCACGCTTTCCGGACGCACCGGTGATGGGCGGACCCCCTCCAGGGGCCCGCCCATCACTGCGTTCCGGTCAGCGCCAGCGCCAGGCGTGGTCGACCGGGCCGATCCCGGCGCCCAGGGCGAAGCCCCCGGCGATCGCGCCGGTGATGTACTCCTTGGCCGAGCCGACCGCCTCGGGCAGCGGCTCGCCCTTGGCCAGGCCGGCCGCGATCGAGCTGGCCAGGGTGCAGCCGGTGCCGTGGGTGTGCCGGTTGTCGTAGCGCGGCGCGCGGTACCAGTGGACCTCGCCGGGCCCCCCGTACAGCAGGTCGGCGGCCTCGCCCTCCAGGTGGCCGCCCTTGACCAGCACCCAGCGCGGCCCGAGGTCCAGCAGCGCCGCGGCGGCGGCCAGCATCTGGGACTCGTCCTCGACGGTCCGGCCGGTGAGCTGCGTCACCTCGTGCAGGTTGGGGGTGACCACGGTGGCGACCGGCAGCAGCTTCTCCCGGACGGTGGCCACCGCCTCGGCGGCCAGCAGCGCGTCCCCGTGCTTGGAGACGCCCACCGGGTCGACCACCACCGGGGCGTCCACCCCGGAGAGCAGGTCGGCGACGGTCTCGACCAGTTCGATCGAGGCGAGCATGCCGGTCTTCACGGCCTGCACCCCGATGTCGTCCACCACGCTGCGGAACTGCGCCCGGACGGCCTCGGCGGGCAGTTCCCAGTAGCCCTGGACGCCGAGCGAGTTCTGCGCGGTGACAGCAGTGATCACGCTCATGCCGTGGACGCCGAGGGCGAGCATCGCCTTGAGGTCGGCCTGGATGCCGGCGCCGCCGCCGGAGTCGGAGCCGGCGACGGTGAGCACGCGGGGAGGTGCGGTGGAGGACATGCGCCCAACCTACCTCCGGCGGTTCAGAGCACGGCCTCGGACTCCGCCCAGCGGTTCTCCGGCACGGTCTTCAGCCTGGTCACCGCCTGCCCGATCGGCAGCAGCTCGATGCCGGTCCGGCGCAGCGCGGTAAAGTGCCCGAACGCGCCCCGGTGGACGGCCTCCACCGCGTGCCAGCCGAAGCGGGTGGCGAGCACCCGGTCCCGGGCGGTCGGGGTGCCGCCGCGCTGGGTGTGACCGAGGATGACCGGGCGGGCCTCCTTGCCGAGCAGGTTCTCCAGCTCGTGGGCGAGCCGGTTGCCGATCCCGCCGAAGGTGCGGTGGCCGTACTGGTCGACGTCCCCGTGGTCGAAGCGCATGGTGCCGGGCATCGGGGCGGCGCCCTCGGCGACGGCGATGATGGCGAACTTCTTGCCGCGGTCGAAGCGGTCCTCGACCATCCGGGCCACCGCCTCGATGTCGAAGGGCTTCTCCGGGATCAGGATGCCGTGGGCGCCGCCGGCCATGCCCGCGGTGAGGGTGATCCAGCCGGTGTGCCGTCCCATCAACTCCACCACCATGACGCGCTGGTGGGACTCGGCGGTGGTCTTCAGCCGGTCGATCGCCTCGGTCGCCACGTGCACCGCGGTGTCGAAGCCGAAGGTGACGTCGGTGGCGTCGATGTCGTTGTCGATGGTCTTGGGCACCGCGACGACCGGCAGCCCGGCGTCGCTGAACAGCTTGGCGGCGGTCAGCGTCCCCTCGCCGCCGATCGCGATCAGCGCGTCGATGCGGATGTCCCTGGCCAGCGTCCTGGCGTTCTCCACCGCCCAGGCGATCCGGTCGCGCTGCACCCGGGCCGAGCCCAGGATGGTGCCGCCGAGGGTGAGCAGACCGGTGACGTCGTCGTGCGAGACCGGCCTGGTGCGGCCCTCGATCAGGCCGAGGAAGCCGTCCTGGATGCCCACGATCTCGTCGCCGTGGACGTCCGTGCCCCGGTGCACGACCGAGCGGATCACCGCGTTGAGGCCCGGGCAGTCGCCGCCGCTGGTCAGTACACCGATGCGCATGTGGGGTGTGCTCCCGCTCGCAGTGGATCGGACGGCCCGCGCCGGACGGCGGGCGGGCTCGGATGCCGCAAGCCTACGCAAAACGCATCCTGGAAGCCCGCCGCCGCAACGCCCGGAGCGTCACGCGCCCGCACCGGCGTCCACGGCCCGTCAGCCGTACGCCGTACCCCGGTCGGCGAAGTGCGTCACTCGGAGAAGTGGTCCCAGCCGCCGACCCGGTCCCAGGGTGCGCCGTCGACCGTCACCCGGCCGCTGCGCGAACCCCGCGGACGGCCGGTGACCTCGCCCACCACCCGCCAGCGGGACGGGAGTTGGACCCCGCGCGGGAAGGTCGCCACGATCGCGTGGTCCTCACCGCCGGACAGCACCCAGACCAACGGGTCCACCCCGACCGCCTGTCCGATGTCGGCCATCTGCGCCGGGACGTCGAAGTCGGCGGCCCTGAGGTCGATGTCCACCTCGCTGGCCCGGGCCACGTGGCCGAGGTCGGCGACCAGCCCGTCGCTCACGTCGATCATCGAGGTCGCGCCCAACTCGGCCGCGGCCGGGCCCGCGTGGTACGGCGGCTCGGGCCGGCGGTGCGCCTCCACGAAGGCGCGCGGGGAGCGGAACCCGCGCTGCAGCACGGTCAGTCCGGCCGCGGACCAGCCCAACCAGCCGCTCACCGCGACCACGTCGCCGACCTGGGCGCCGGAGCGCGTCACCGCCGCGCGCCCCTGGAGGTCGCCGAGCGCCGTGATCGCCAGCGTGACGGTGTCGCCGCGCACCACGTCGCCGCCGACCACCGTCGCCCCGGCGACCTGGCACTCGTCGCGCAGCCCGTCCATCAGCTCGGTGGCCCAGGTGGTCGGCAGGTCGGCGGGGGCGACCAGCCCGAGCAGTATCGCGGTCGGCACCGCGCCCATCGCGGCCACGTCGGCGAGGTTCTGGGCGGCGGCCTTGCGGCCCACGTCGTAGGCGGTGGACCAGTCCCGGCGGAAGTGCCGGTTCTCGATCAGGACGTCCGTGGTGGCCACCACCCGGCCGTCCGGGGCCTTCACCACCGCGGCGTCGTCCCCGGGGCCGAGGTCGACCGCGTCGGTGAGCGGTACCCGGGCGGTCAGCTCCCTGATGAGTCCGAACTCGCCGAGCTCGCCCACGGTCCCCTGCATCTGCCGTCCTCTCGCGTTTCCAAGTTCCAGCCCCCGTCGCGCTCCCCCGCGCGCAGCGTACGCCCTTCGGGGGTGCGGAAGTCTCCCCTCCCCGGCCCGCTGCGCGGTAGCGTGGTGATCAGCCTGCCGGTGAGCCCGCATCCACCCCTGCGCCAGACCGGGCGATCACGGCGGCGATCCCCCCAACCGGCCGCCGGGAGGTCACCCGTGGTACAGGCATACATCCTGATCCAGACCGAGGTAGGGAAGGCCACCGCGGTGGCCGAGACCGTCTCGAAGATCCCCGGCGTGCTCACGGCCGAGGACGTCACCGGTCCGTACGACGTGATCGTCAAGGCCGAGGCCGAGACGGTGGACGACCTGGGCCGCATGGTGGTCGCCAAGGTCCAGAAGGTGGAGGGCATCACCCGCACCCTCACCTGTCCGGTGGTCCACCTGTAGTCCCGGCTACCATCGGCGGGTGGCCAGAGAACTCCGCATCCCGAAGGCGCTGACCGCGCTCCCCGCGCCGGTCCGCTGGCTGGCCGTGCCGGTGGCGCTGACCTGCACCGTGGTGGCGCTGGTCGGCAGTTGGAGTTCGGCCGACCCGGCCGTCGAGGTGCCGCAGCCCTCCGGCCGGGCGGCCGGGTACTGCCGGGCCCTGGCCGCCGCGCTCCCGCAGGAGCTGCTCGGCCACCCCCGCAGGGACCCGTCGCCCGCCTCGCCGTACGTGGCCGCCTGGGGCAGCTCGCCCCGGACGGTGCTGCGCTGCGGCGTCGACCGGCCGGAGGAGCTGAACGGCCCGCACGCCGCGGACTTCTCCCCGACCGTCGACGACGTCACCTGGTGGTCCCAGAAGCTCGGCGACGGCGGCTACCGCTTCGTGACCACCATGCGCGCCGCCTACGTCGAGGTGACCGTCCCGGCCGGAGCCGCGCAGAACGCCTTCGACCCGGCCGCCGCGCTGACCCCGCTCGTCAAGGCCAACATCCCCGGCTGAAGCACCGCCCCGGCGCGAGGGGGCGGGCCGGGGAGTCCCCGGCCCGCCCCCGCGCCGTGCTACCGGAGGCCGGTCGAGCGGCGCAGCGCGCTCTGCAGCAGCCGGTCGATCAGCTCCGCGTACGAGACCCCGCTGGCCTCCCACATCTTCGGGTAGGCGGAGATCGGGGTGAAGCCCGGCATGGTGTTGATCTCGTTGATCATCCAGCTGCCGTCCTCCAGCAGGAAGAAGTCCACCCGGGCCAGGCCCTCGCAGCCGAAGGCCTCGAACGCGGCCACCGCCTGGCGCCGGATCTCCGCGACCTCCTCGGCGGTCAGCTCGGCCGGGATCCGGACCTCGGAGGAGTCGATGTACTTGGCCTCGAAGTCGTAGAAGTCGAAGCCCTCGCCGACCAGCACCTCGGCCGGGACGCTGGCCCGCGGGCCGTCCTCGAACTCCAGCACGCCGCACTCGATCTCGCGGCCGGAGACGCCCGCCTCGATGATCAGCTTGGGGTCGTGCCGGCGGGCCTCCTCGATCGCGGCGTCCAGCTCGGCCAGGTCCCGGACCTTGGTGATGCCGATGCTGGAACCGGCCCGGCAGGGCTTCACGAACACCGGCAGGCCGAGCCCGGCGACCCGCTCGCGCACGGCGGCGCGGCCCTGCTCGGTGTCCCACTCGCGCGGCCGCACGACCGTGTAGTGGCCGACGCCCAGGCCGTGCGAGGCCAGGATCCGCTTGGCGAACTCCTTGTCCATGCCGGCCGCGCTGGCCAGCACGCCGTTGCCGACGTACGGGACGCCGGAGAGCTCCAGCAGGCCCTGGAGCGTGCCGTCCTCGCCCCACGGGCCGTGCAGCAGCGGGAACACCACGTCGACCTCGCCGAGGGCCTTGGGGGCGCTCCCGGGCTCGCTCAGCAGCACCTCACGGCTGCCCGGGGA
Organism: Kitasatospora sp. NPDC101157; assembly: GCF_044768255.1. Classification (NCBI taxonomy): domain Bacteria; kingdom Bacillati; phylum Actinomycetota; class Actinomycetes; order Kitasatosporales; family Streptomycetaceae; genus Kitasatospora; species Kitasatospora sp. NPDC101157. Next base: position 84,090 of record NZ_JBIWPL010000029.1, read on the forward strand.
GACCGGCAGCGCGACCTGCCCGTCGACGTCCTCGGCGACGTGCGCCACGTCCGGCAGCCGGCCGTCGGTGATCGCCATCCGGGCCGGCTCGTCGCTGGTCAGCGCCCAGCGGCCCTCGTGGGTGATGCCGATCGGCAGCACGTCGTACTTGTCGCGGTCGATCGCCCGCAGAACGCTGCCCGCGGTCGAGACCGAGATCGCGTGCTCGGAGCTGCGCCCGCCGAAGACCAGCGCCACGCGCGGCTTCGGGGCGGACGGGTTCGGGGGGGTCTGTTCGATGCTCATATCGCGTTTGAGACTACCGTGCGACGTGTTTCCGGGAAGTCAACGCCTTCCCGGAGCGCCGCGACGTCAGCGCCGCTCCGCCTTGGCCGAGCGCGACATCAGCGCCTGCAGCGCCTCCTGGGTCGGCCGCCCGTTGTGCACCACGTCCACCACGGCCTCGACGATCGGCATGTCGACCCCGCTGCGCCGGGCCAGGTCCAGCACCGACTCGCAGGACTTGACGCCCTCCGCGGTCTGCCGGGTGGCCGCGATGGTCTCGGCCAGCGACATGCCCCGGCCCAGGTTCATGCCGAAGGTGTTGTTGCGCGACAGCGGCGAGGAGCAGGTGGCCACCAGGTCGCCCATCCCGGCCAGCCCCGCGAAGGTGTGCGGGTCGGCGCCCAGCACCTCGCCGAGCCGGGTGGTCTCGGCCAGCCCGCGGGTGATGAGCGTCGCCTTGGTGTTGTCGCCGAGGCCCATGCCGGCCGCCATGCCGACGGCCAGGCCGATCACGTTCTTGACCGCGCCGCCGAGTTCGCAGCCGACCACGTCGGTGTTGGTGTACGGCCGGAAGTACGGCGTGTGGCAGGCCGCCTGGAGCCGCTTGGCGACCGACTCGTCGGTGCAGGCCACCACGCTCGCGGCGGGCTGCCGGTTGGCGATCTCCTTGGCCAGGTTGGGCCCGCTGACCACCGCGACCCGCTCCGGGCCGACCTTGGTGACCTCGTCGATGACCTCGCTCATCCGCTTGGCGGTGCCGAGTTCGATGCCCTTCATCAGGCTGACCAGCACGGTCTGCGGCTCGATCAGCGGCGCCCAGGCGGCCAGGTTGTCGCGCAGCGTCTGCGAGGGCACCACGAGCACCGCGAAGTCGGCGCCGGCCAGCGCCTCGGCGGCGTCGGTGGTGGCCCGGACGGAGTCGGGGAGCCGGACGCCCGGCAGGTAGTCCGGGTTCTCGTGGGTGGTGTTGACGGCGTCCGCCAGCTCCTGGCGGCGGGCCCACAGCACGACCTCGCAGCCGGCGTCGGCCAGCACCATCGCGAACGCGGTGCCCCACGAGCCGGTCCCCATCACGGCGCAGCGGGTCACCGGCCCGTCCCCTCACCGTCGTTGTCGCCGGGGCTGCCCTTGGCCCGGCGGCGCTCGGCCAGCGCGGCGGCGGCCCGCTCGCGGGCGGCCTTGCGCATGTCGTAGCGCTCGGCCGGCGGCTGCTCGCCGCGGATCCCGGCCAGCACTGCGGTGATCGCCGCCATGATGTCCTCGGTGGCGTCGTTGAGCACCTGGGCGGTGAGCTCCTGGCCCCGGTACTTGCTCAGGTCGACCGCGGGCCCGGCCGCCACGGTCACCCGGTGCCGGGGGAACAGGTTGAACCTGCCCTTGCCGTAACCGGCCCGGCCGTACGGCGGGATGATCTCGTGGGCGCCCCAGTGCGCGACCGGGATGACCGGCGCACCGGTCATCAGCGCGACCCGGGCGACGCCGTTCTTGCCGGTCATCGGCCACAGGTCCGGGTCCCGGGTGAGTGTTCCCTCCGGGTAGAACTGCACGCACTGGCCGTTGTTGACGGCGTCGATCGCGGCCCGGAAAGCCTGCGCGGCGTCGGTGGACTCGCGGAACACCGGAATCTGACCGGTCTTGCGGAGCATGAATCCGATGAAGGGAATGGAGAACAGCGAGGACTTCCCGAGAATCCGCGGCGGACGCCCGCTGTTGTACTGCCAGTGCGCGTAGATCACCGGGTCGATGATCGAATTGTGGTTGACCGCGGCGATGAAGCCGCCTTCCTTCGGAATGTGCTCCCAGCCCCGCCAGTCGGGCTTCACCAGGGCGGTCGTCACCGGCTTCACCAGCACGGCCGCGAAGCGGTACCAGATGCCGTAGTCGGCGTTGCCGAACTTGGCGTACGAGCGGCGGGCCACCCCAGCTCCTTCTCTTTCGATGCGGCACGTGGGGTGCCGCGGTCATAGCCTCCCGGTGCCGCGCACCGCTGCGACCGGGGCCCGGCGCACGGGCGCGGAACAGTGTCGCCCGCCTGCTCGCCGACTGTCGAGCGAGCGCACCAACCCGCCCGGCGGGCGTGATCAAACGCACGTCCGCACAGCTCGGACGGCCTGGCGAGGGCTCCGGGACCGGCGTCACAATGACGCCGATGACCCAGGACACCGTACGCCCCACCGGGCCCGTCGCGCCCGCCGCACCCGCCGCCGACTGGTCGCTGGTGCTGCCGCTCAAGCCACTCGCCCTGGCGAAGAGCCGACTGGCCCCGTACGCGGGGCCGCACCGGGCCGGTCTGGCCCTGTCCTTCGCCCTCGACACGGTCACCGCCGCGCTGGCCACCCCCGGCGTCGCGCGCGTCCTGGTGGTCACCCGGGACGCCACGGCCGGCGCCCGCCTGGCCGCGCTCGGCGCCCTGGTGGTCGCCGACGAACCCGGCGGCGGCCTCAACCGGGCGCTGGCGCACGGCGCCTCGGCCGCCCTCGCACTCGCCCCGCGGGCACCGCTGGCCGCCCTCTCGGCGGACCTGCCGGCCCTGCGGCCGGCCGAACTCGCCCGGGTGCTGGGCGCGGTGCCGACGAACGGACGGGCCTTCCTGCCCGACTCCCCGGGCCTGGGCACCACCCTGCTCGCCAGCGCCCCCGGCCGTCCGCTCTCCCCCGCCTTCGGGGACGGCTCACGGGCCCGGCACGCGGCCGGCGGGGCGCTCGAACTGCGCCTGGCGGGCGTGGAGTCGGTGCGCCGGGACGTCGACACCGGTGCCGACCTCGGCGAGGCGGCGGCGCTCGGCCTGGGCCCGTACACCAGTGCGCTGTTCGCCCGGATGAGTCGTTCCTGACCCCGGCCCGGCGCTTGCCGCACCCGCTCCCGGAGCACTCCTGACCGGCGGGCCCGTCCGGGCCGCTCGCTATGCTGCTGGCATGCAGGCCACCGCGTTCACCTTCGACCCCGCCACCCGGGCCGGCTCCGTGCTGCTCGACGACGGGACCCCGGTGCCGTTCGACGCGGCCGCCTTCGACGCCGGCGGCCTGCGGCTGCTGCGGCCCGGCCAGCGGGTGCGGATCCGCACCGAGGGCACCGGCGAGGGCCGCCGGGTGGTCTTCGTGACCCTGCAGACCTTCCCCGACCCCGCCGAGGGGCGCTGACCCCGCCGGGCTCCGGCTCCCCCGCCGGTAGCGGCGGCACCGCTGTTCCCGCCGGTCCCGCGGCTCCCCGCGCCCGGCCGACGGCTGCCACCGAATCCTGACTGAGCGCCCGGAAATCGAGAGAGCCGCGGCCACCCGGTCTCCGCGTTCGCGGGAGGGGGTGCCGCGGCTCCTGGCCGAAGGCCGTCCGAGGACGGTCGCGCGGGACCTACTTGGCAGAGGTCTTGCGCGCGGTGGTCTTGCGGGTGGCGGTCTTCTTCGCCGGCGCCGTCTTCTTGGCCGTGGCGGTCGCCTTCTTGGCGGTGGCCGTGGTCTTCTTGGCGGCGGCGGTGGTGGTCGCCTTCTTGGCGGCGGCCGTCTTCTTGGTCGCGGTCGCCGTGGTCTTCTTGGCGGCGGCGGTGGTGGTCGCCTTCTTGGCGGCGGGCGCCTTCTTCGCGGCGGTGGCCGTGGTCTTCTTGGCGGCAGCCGTGGTGGTCGCCTTCTTGGCGGCGGCCTTCTTGGTCGCGGCCGGGGCGGCGGCGGCAGCGGTGGCGGCGCGCTTGGTGGCGGCACGCTTGGCGGCCGGGGTCGCGGCGACGCCGGTCTTGCCCGGGGTGAGGGAGCCCTTGGGGGCCTTCTTCACCGAGGGGCCTTCCTTCGGCAGCTTCTTGCTGCCGCTGACCAGGTCCTTGAAGCCCTGGCCCGGGCGGAAGCGGGGGACCGAGGTCTTCTTGACCTTGACCCGCTCGCCGGTCTGCGGGTTGCGGGCGAAGCGCGCGGAGCGCTCCACCTTCTCGAAGGTGCCGAAACCGGTGACCGAAACCCGGTCACCGGCCACAACGGCACGGACCATGGTGTCGAGCACTGCGTCGACGGCCTCTGCGGCAGCCTTGCGACCGCCCAGCTGCTCGGCCACCGCTTCGACAAGCTGAGCCTTGTTCACGTCTTCCCCTTCGGAAACGGGCGCCGGATGATTCCATCCGTTCTTTTCGCACGTTAGGTATGTATCTGCGGACTTTCAATTACCAAACGCGCGAATCACCCTAGTGTCGCAATGGATTTGCGCGTCCGCGACCTCAGTCGAGCGGCGGGTGCCCCTCGTCGAGGTCATGTACAAAGCGACTCAACCGCCTTGCCGCCTCCGGAAGATCGCGCTTGGCGGTCTCGGTGACGATGAGCAGTTGACGGGTGAGAGCGGTCTTTGCATCGACAGACACGTTCAGCGCATGCACGCGGGCGTGAGCTTGCTTCAACCGCTCGGCCACGAGCGCGTAGAGCGCTGCGACTTCCGGGTCGTCCGGCGCCTCAGCTGGTGTTGCGGAGGTGACGTCCGGCCGATCGTCAATTCGGCGTTCGGATCCCCGGCCCATGGACTCCTCGGACGCGGGTTCGCCGCCCGCGTACGGAGGTTCATGGTGCCGGTGCATGTACTGATTGTGCCATCTACCCGCAGTTGTACTTGCGCGGGGCCCTCTTCCGCAAAGCCGAATGGGCAATCCGGGGAGCGCCCGGCGCTAACTCGTGCTCCGGAACGCCGGATGGCCCGGCCCCCCCGAGGGGGAGCGCGGGCCATCCGGTGGATCGTCAGAATGCTTGTTCTGAGGGGAACTCAGGAGACCGGCAGAGTACGGGGCTTGAACGCCGGGCGGGTCGCCTCGTAGGCGGCGATGTCGGCCTCGTTCTGCAGGGTGATGCTGATGTCGTCCAGGCCGTTGAGCAGCCGCCACCGGACGTTGTCGTCCAGTTCGAAGGGCGCGGTGACGCCTTCGGCCCGGACTTCCCGCTTCTCCAGATCAACGGTGATCTCGGCCGAAGGGTCACTCTCGGTGAGCGACCAGAGTCGTTCCACGGTCTCCTGGGGCAGCACGACGGTCAGCAGGCCGTTCTTGAGCGAGTTGCCGCGGAAGATGTCGGCGAACCGCGAGGAGATCACCGCGTGGAAGCCGTAGTTCTGCAGCGCCCAGACGGCGTGCTCGCGGGAGGAGCCGGTGCCGAACTCGGGCCCGGCCACCAGGACGGTGGCGCCCCGGCGCTCGGGCCGGTTCAGGACGAACGAGTCGTCCTTGCGCCAGGCCTCGAACAGCCCGTCCTCGAAACCGGATCGGGTGACCTTCTTGAGCCAGTGGGCCGGGATGATCTGGTCGGTGTCCACGTTGCTGCGGCGCAGCGGGACGGCCCGGCCGGTGTGGGTGGTGAACTTCTCCATGGCTCAGGCCTCCACGGTGGCGTCGGCGAAACGGTCGGACAGGTCGGACGGGGAGGCCAGACGGCCCAGGACGGCGGTCGCGGCGGCGACCTGCGGGGAGACCAGGTGGGTGCGGCCGCCCTTGCCCTGGCGGCCCTCGAAGTTGCGGTTCGAGGTGGAGGCGCAGCGCTCGCCGGGGGCGAGCTGGTCGGGGTTCATGCCCAGGCACATCGAGCAGCCGGCGTGCCGCCATTCGGCCCCCGCGGCGGTGAACACCTTGTCCAGGCCCTCCTCGACGGCCTGCAGGGCGACCCGGACGGATCCCGGGACGACCAGCATCCGTACCCCGTCGGCGACCTTGCGGCCCTCCAGGACGGCGGCGGCGGCGCGCAGGTCCTCGATCCGGCCGTTGGTGCAGGAGCCGACGAAGACGGCGTCGACGGCGACCTCGCGCAGCGGGGTGCCGGGCTCAAGGCCCATGTACTTCAGGGCGTTCTCGGCGGCCACCCGCTCCTGCGGGTCGGCGAAGTCCTCGGGGTGGGGGACGTTCGAGCCGAGCGGGGCGCCCTGGCCGGGGTTGGTGCCCCAGGTGACGAACGGGGTCAGCTCGCTCGCGTCGATGAACACCTCGTGGTCGAAGACCGCGTCCTCGTCGGTGACCAGGGTCCGCCAGTACTCGACGGCGGCGTCCCAGTCCTCGCCCTGCGGGGCGTGCGGGCGGCCCTTGAGGTAGGCGAAGGTGGTCTCGTCCGGGGCGATCATGCCGGCCCGGGCGCCCGCCTCGATGGACATGTTGCAGACGGTCATCCGGGCCTCCATGGACAGGCTCCGGATCGCCGAACCGCGGTACTCCAGGACGTAGCCCTGGCCGCCGCCGGTGCCGATCTTCGCGATGACGGCCAGGATCAGGTCCTTGGCCGTGACGCCCTCGGGCAGTTCGCCCTCGACGGTGATCGCCATGGTCCGGAAGGGCGCCAGCGGCAGGGTCTGGGTGGCCAGCACGTGCTCGACCTGGCTGGTGCCGATGCCGAACGCCAGCGCGCCGAAGGCGCCGTGGGTGGAGGTGTGGGAGTCGCCGCAGACCACGGTGGTGCCGGGCTGGGTCAGGCCGAGCTGGGGACCGACGACGTGGACCACGCCCTGCTCGACGTCGCCGAGCGAGTGGATCCGGACGCCGAACTCGGCCGCGTTGCGGCGCAGGGTCTCCAGCTGCACCCGGGAGACCGGATCGGCGATCGGCTTGTCGATGTCCAGGGTCGGGGTGTTGTGGTCCTCGGTGGCGATCGTCAGATCGGTGCGGCGGACCTTGCGGCCGGCCAGCCGCAGCCCGTCGAAGGCCTGCGGACTGGTGACCTCGTGGAGCAGGTGCAGGTCGATGAACAGGAGGTCGGGCTCGCCCTCCACGCGCCGCACGACGTGGTCGTCCCAGACCTTCTCTGCGAGTGTCCGTCCCATCGGATTCCCTCCAGCCGGCCGCGTTGCCGGCCTTCTCGTGTCGTCGGGGTCACTGCGTGCGCCGTCCGTGCGGAGCGCGTTCGCGAGACCTGCACGCCGGATCGCTGTCCACGATGCGGACACTCTGACGAGGTCCCATCCTGGATGTCTCCCGGGCTGCTGCATCCAGAGTGGCGCTTTTCCCGGAAGATTGAACTTGCGTCTCGCGGAATGAGACTGCAGTCTTAGGGCATGGACAACACTAGCGGCGTCGGCGTTCTCGACAAGGCCGCTCTGGTGCTGAGCGCACTGGAGTCGGGCCCCGCCACGTTGGCGGGGCTGGTCGCCGCCACCGGTCTGGCGCGCCCCACGGCCCACAGACTCGCCGTCGCACTCGAACACCACCGTCTGGTCACCAGGGACATGCAGGGGCGCTTCATCCTCGGCCCCCGCCTGTCCGAACTCTCCGCCGCGGCGGGCGAGGACCGGCTGCTCGCCACCGCGGGCCCGGTCCTGACCCACCTGCGCGACGTCACCGGCGAGAGCGCACAGCTCTACCGCCGCCAGGGCGAGATGCGGATCTGCGTAGCCGCCGCCGAGCGGCTCTCCGGCCTGCGGGACACCGTCCCGGTCGGCAGCACCCTGCCGATGAAGGCCGGCTCGGCCGCCCAGGTCCTGCTGGCCTGGGAGGAGCCCGAGCGGCTCCACCGCGGCCTCCAGGGCGCCCGCTTCACCGCCACCGCGCTGAGCGGCGTCCGGCGGCGCGGCTGGGCCCAGTCGATCGGCGAGCGGGAGCCGGGCGTCGCGTCCGTCTCCGCGCCGGTCCGCGGCCCCTCCAACCGCGTGGTGGCCGCCGTCTCCGTCTCCGGCCCGATCGAGCGCCTGACCCGCCACCCGGGCCGGCTGCACGCCCAGGCCATCATCGAGGCCGCGAACCGGCTCACCGAGGCGCTGCGCCGGAGCTGACCCGGCCGACTCCCCCACTCACCCCGTCCCCCCACTCCCCCACCGAAAACGAAAGGGCCCCGCTCGACTCCGAGCGGGGCCCTTCGAAAGCATTCGGGGAAAACGAAAAAGACCCCGCCGGGCGGGGCCTCTCCATTTACTGGCTGGGGTACCAGGACTCGAACCTAGACTAAATGAACCAGAATCACTCGTGCTGCCAATTACACCATACCCCAACACAAAGCAAGGGCCGATGGGCGAGCCCATCGGCTTCCTGCTCTGAAGTACCCCCGACCGGATTCGAACCGGCGCTACTGCCGTGAGAGGGCAGCGTGCTAGGCCGCTACACAACGGGGGCATCCTGGCGATCCCTTGCGGGATCAGTACCCCCGACCGGATTCGAACCGGCGCTACTGCCGTGAGAGGGCAGCGTGCTAGGCCGCTACACAACGGGGGCTTTCCAGGCGATCCCTTGCGGGATCAGTACCCCCGACCGGATTCGAACCGGCGCTACTGCCGTGAGAGGGCAGCGTGCTAGGCCGCTACACAACGGGGGCTTGGATCTTCATTTGTACTGCGGTGCGACCGTTGCCGATCGTACAGCGCTGGGGTACCAGGACTCGAACCTAGACTAACTGAACCAGAATCAGTCGTGCTGCCAATTACACCATACCCCACCAGAGTTGAACCCCGGAGGGCCCTTCTCAGGCGTTGCGCCTCTCGGTCGGTCCCGTTCCGAGGGGCTTTCGCTCCCTCGTCCGTTCCCTCCCGGGCGGCGCAGAAAGAACATTACCCGACGTCGGCCCCGGCTCCAAAATCGATAACCGCAGGCAGCGGCCGGGAGGACGTCCGGGGACGTCCGGGTGCGCCGCGGGCCCGGCACGGAGCCGGGCCCGCGGGCTGCTCAGCGGCCCTTGAGGACGGCCTCAGGCGGCCGGCAGGGCGTCCAGGGCGGAGCGCAGCCGGCGGAGCGTCTCGGGGCGGCCGAGCAGCTCCATCGACTCGAACAGCGGGGGCGAGACCCGGCGGCCCGTGACGGCCACCCGCAGCGGCGTGAAGGCGAACTTGGGCTTGATGCCCAGCCCCTCCACCAGCGCCTCGCGCAGCGCGGCCTGGATCGGCTCGGGGGTGAAGTCCGTGAGCTCCTCCAGCGCCTTGACGCTGGCCTCCAGCACCGGGCGGGCGTCGGCGGTCAGCACCTTGGCCGCGTCGTCCGGGTCGACGGTGAAGTCGGCCGGGTCGACGAACAGGAAGCCGGCCATGTTCACGATCTCGCTGAGGACGACCATCCGCTCCTGGGTGAGCGGCGCGATCCGGGCGAGCAGGTCCAGCTGCTCGGCGGTCGGCTCGGCCGGCAGCAGGCCGGGGCCCTGCAGGAACGGCACCAGGCGCTTGACGAAGTCCTCCGGGGCCAGCCGGCGGACGTGCTCGGCGTTGATCGCCTCGCACTTCTTCAGGTCGAAGCGGGCCGGGTTGGAGTTCACCTTGGCGACGTCGAAGGCGGCGACCATCTCGTCCATGTCGAACAGGTCGCGGTCCTCGGCCAGCGACCAGCCCAGCAGGGACAGGTAGTTGAGCAGGCCCTCGCGGATGAAGCCGCGCTCGCGGTACAGGTTGAGCGAGGACTGCGGGTCGCGCTTGGAGAGCTTCTTGTTGCCCTCGCCCATCACGTACGGCAGGTGGCCGAAGCGCGGGGTGGCGCCGGTGCCCACGCCGATGTCGGCGAGCGCCGCGTACAGCGCGATCTGCCGCGGGGTGGAGGACAGCAGGTCCTCGCCGCGCAGCACGTGGGTGATGCCCATCAGGGCGTCGTCCACCGGGTTGACCAGGGTGTACAGCGGGGCGCCGTTGGCCCGGACGATGCCGTAGTCCGGCACGTTCTCCGGCTCGAAGGTGAGCGTGCCGCGGACCAGGTCGTCGAAGGAGATGGTCCGGTCGGGCATCCGGAAGCGCAGGATCGGCTCGCGCTTCTCCAGCTTGTAGACCGCGACCTGGTCGTCGGTCAGGTTCCGGCAGTGGCCGTCGTAGCCGGAGGGCTTGCCGGCCGCGCGGGCGGCCTCGCGGCGGGCGTCCAGCTCCTCGGTGCTGCAGTAGCAGTGGTAGGCGTGGCCGGCCTCGTGCAGGCGGCGGGCGACGTCGGCGTAGATGTCCATCCGCTCGGACTGGCGGTACGGCGCGTGGGGGCCGCCGACCTCCGGACCCTCGTCCCAGTCGAGCCCGAGCCAGCTCATGGCGTCGAGCAGCTGGACGTACGACTCCTCGGAGTCGCGGGCGGAGTCGGTGTCCTCGATCCGGAAGACCATGGTGCCGCCGGTGTGGCGCGCGTAGGCCCAGTTGAACAGGGCGGTGCGGACCATGCCCACGTGGGGGTTGCCGGTCGGGGACGGACAGAAGCGAACCCGGACGGCCGGGTCAGTGTTAGCCACGCTTGATCACCTTGTTGGTGAGAGTGCCGATGCCTTCGATGGAGACGGCGACCTCGTCGCCGACGTTGAGCGGGCCCACCCCTGCGGGCGTGCCGGTGAGGATGACGTCGCCGGGCAGCAGCGTCATGGCCTCGGAGATGTGGACGATCAGCTCGGCGACCGAGCGGATCATCAGGGAGGTGCGGCCGGTCTGGCGGAGCTCGCCGTTGACCGTGCAGGTGATGGCGAGGTCACCCGGGTCGAGGTCGGTCTCGATCCACGGCCCCAGCGGGCAGGCGGTGTCGAAGCCCTTGGCCCGCGCCCACTGGCCCTCGCGCTGCTGGACGTCCCGGGCGGTGACGTCGTTGGCGCAGGTGTAGCCGAGGATCACCTCGGGCACCCGGTCCAGCGGCACCTCGCGGCACATCCGGCCGATCACCACGGCGAGTTCGGCCTCGTGGTGGACGTCCGAGGAGAACGGCGGGTACGCGATGTTCTCGGTCGGGCCGATCACCGAGGTGGACGGCTTGAAGAAGGTGAGCGGGACGTCCGGGACGTCGTTGCCCAGCTCGGCCGCGTGCGCCGCGTAGTTGCGGCCGACCGCCACGATCTTGTTGGGGAGCATCGGGCTGAGCAGCCTGACGTCCTGGAAGCGGTAGCTCTCACCGGTGGGCTGGGGTTGGCCGAACGGGTGGCCGGCCAGCTCGTGGACGACCAGCGAGTCGGGCCGGGAAGGGTCCCCCTCGACCACGCCGAAGGAAACGCTGCCGGCGGCAGGGCTCCCTTCCCGGACGGAAAACCTGGCAATGCGCACGGCTGGGCTACCCCTCGCTTCGTCGGCCGCCCGGGGCGCCCCCGGGCGCTGCTCGGGCGCCTCGCCCGCACCGGGCGCGGCCCCGTCAATCGACGTCCAGGCTATCGCGTGGGGCCCTCCCCGACCGCTTTGCCCCTGTTCAGCGTGGTTGGGGTGGACCCGCCCCGGGCCGAAGCGCCGGGAGCGCCGGAAGGCGGACGGGCCCTGACGGCGGAGGGCGCCGTGGACCGCGGCGGTGCGGGTCCACGGCGCCCTCGGCGGAGCGCTGGTCGGATCAGTCCAGGACGGTGACGACCGGGGCGACCATCAGCTGGGTGCGGCGCGGGTTGGCGGTGACGGCCGGCAGCTCGGTGCCGTAGGTGACGACGTCCTCGGCCTTGCGGGCGCCCGGGATCTTGCTGAAGTCCTCGACCGAGGCCAGCGTGGTCCGGCGCGGGTTCGCCGTCGGGCGGCAGGACAGCGTGGACTTGGTGGCCTTCTTCGCCAGGGACATCGAGAGCACCTCGTGGTCGTGGCCGGGTGGACCGCCAGGGATCCGCACCGGCCGGAGTGATTCCGATTGATTCGGAGGGGTTCTGGGCAGGCTGATCAGGGCCGTGCTCCGGAGACAGCCAGGTTACGAGATCTCTTTCCACAGACGCCGTGACCAAAGCTACACATTAGTCTGTGATTTTGCTCACAAATTGACGAGCAAATCACTTATATCCGACATTTCGCCGCATCGGAATTTCCCGACATTCCACGCGGAACGGTCATTCCGGCAGGTCTGCGACTCTTGTCGATCTCGGGCCACGTTGGCATGTATCCGGCGAGTGTCCGAAAAAGGCGGTATTCCGGTCCGGTTACCGCACAGTCAGTGAGACCGCGCATGCGTTCGGTAGTACACGGCGGTCGGTTCCTGCGGCCCTTGTTGGGATTCCCTCGCTGTGCTGGAATGCCACGGACCGTGGGTAGGGAGCAGTCCACCCCGGTGACCCGCTCTCCCGGACCGGCCGGGGTGCGGATGGAAACTCGACACCGTCCAGGCCGTGGCGACGCGGCGGGACGCCCGGTCCAGAGGTTGCGACGCCAGTGCAGGGACGTTTCAAAAGGGGTAGCGGCGCCGCGGGTGACCCGGAGTCGCGCGAGCCTGTGGCAGCCCCTCAACAGGCGGCGGCCCCCGGCGGCCCGGCCGGCCCGGTGACGCCCGAGGCCCCCGCCCGCCCGGAGGACGACGGCCAGGAGCGCAAGTCCGCCAGAGACAAGCTCCGGACCACCCTGACCAGGCGCCGCGCCACCGGTCTGAGCCGGCTCGCGATGCGCAACTGGCGCATCCGAACCCGCCTGATCGCGCTGCTCGCACTGCCCATCCTGGTCTCGCTGGTCCTCGGTGGGCTGCGCATCCAGACCTCGCTGGAGAACTCGCAGCAACTCGCCCAGATGGCCAACCTGTCCGACCTGGCCAAGAAGGCGACGAACCTCGCGGACGCCCTGCAGACCGAGCGCGACATCAGCGCCGGCTACATCACCAACAAGCCGAACGAGCCGCTGGACGACGACATCGTCGCGGCCCGCAAGTCCACCGACGACCTCAGCCGCACCTTCACCACCTCCTCGGACAAGTTCGAGAACCTCGAACTCTCCGGGGGGAAGGCGCTGCTGTTCCAGATCCGCAAGGACCTGAACTCGATCGCGGACGCGCGCAACACGCCGTACCAGAACAACCAGAACATCCAGGCGACGATCACCGCGTACGACGTGATCATCCGCGACCTGCTGGACATCACCCAGGACATCGCGCTCGCCTCCAACAACAAGGACCTGCTGGTCGCCACCCGCGCCCTGCAGCAGTTCTCGCTGGCCAAGGACGCCACCTCGCAGCAGCGGGCGCTGATCAGCGCCGGTCTGGCCAACCCCAAGGGCCCGGACCTGAGCGCGAGCGACGAGTCCTTCGGCATCCGCCTGCGCACCACGTACGACAACGCGCTCAACGGCTTCAACAACATCTACTCCGCGCACGATCTGGACAACCTGCGCGGCCAGCTGAGCTACAACAACGTGGTCGCCGAGGCCGACCGCTACTCGCGCTCGATCCTCCAGCCGGGCGGCATCCACCAGACCGAGCCGGTCACGTACAAGGACTGGTACGAGAAGGCCAGCACCAAGATCACCGCCGAGCGCCGGATCGAGGCCAAGCTGATCGAGGACCTCGACGGAAAGGCCCAGGACCTCCAGTCCCAGGCCGACACCGAGGCCCTGATCATCGGTGCCGCCGTCGCCCTGACCCTGCTCGTCGCCCTCGGCGGCGCGGGTCTGATCGCCCGCTCGATGGTGCGCTCGCTGACCCGACTGCAGACCGCGGCCGAGGACGTCGCCGAGCGGCGCCTGCCCGAGCTGGTCAAGACGCTCTCCGAGAGCGACCCGCACGACGTCGACACCACGGTCGAGCCGGTCGCCGTCGACTCGACCGACGAGATCGGCCACGTGGCCCACGCGTTCGACATGGTGCACAGCGAGGCCGTCCGCCTCGCCGCCGAGCAGGCCCTCCTGCGAGGCAACATCAACGCGATGTTCACCAACCTCTCGCGCCGCAGCCAGGGCCTCATCCAGCGCCAGCTGTCGCTGATCTCCGAGCTGGAGAGCCGCGAGGCCGACCCGGACCAGCTGGCCAACCTGTTCAAGCTGGACCACCTCGCGACCCGCATGCGCCGCAACGGTGAGAACCTCCTCGTCCTCGCGGGTGAGGACCCGGGCCGCCGCTGGACCCGCCCCGTCCCGCTGGTCGACGTGCTCCGCGCCGCCGCCTCCGAGGTGGAGCAGTACGAGCGCATCGAGCTCGCCGCCGTGCCGTCGGCCGAGGTCGCCGGCCGCGTCGTCAACGACCTCGTCCACCTGCTCGCCGAGCTGCTGGAGAACGCCACCTCGTTCTCCAGCCCGCAGACCCGCGTCCGGGTCACCGGCCACGCCCTGCCCGACGGCCGGGTGCTGGTCGAGATCCACGACACCGGCATCGGCCTCAGCCCCGACGACCTCGCCGAGATCAACGAGCGCCTGGCCAACCCGCCGACGGTGGACGTCTCCGTCTCCCGCCGCATGGGCCTCTTCGTGGTCGGCCGCCTGTCCCTGCGACACGGCATCCGGATCCAGCTGCGCCCGAGCGACTCCGGCGGCACCACCGCGCTGGTCATGCTCCCGGTCGACGTCACCAACTCCGCCGAGCGCCGGACCCCCGGCCGCGCGGGCTCCGGCGGCCCGGGCAAGCAGCAGCGCGGGGTCGCCCCGACGCCGCGCCAGCAACGTCAGGTGCCGCCCGGCCGTCAGAACGGTCCGGCCGCGCTCGGCCAGGGCCCGTCCGGCGGCGCTCCGCAGAGCGGCCGTCCGCAGCTCGGCCAGGGCGGTCCGGCCGCTCCCGCGGCCCCTGTCGCGCCGACCGGCCCGGGTGCGCCCGGCGGCCGCGCCGGCGGGCTGGGCGGACTGCCGACCCGTCAGGTCGGCCAGTCGCTGCGCGAGAACCCGGCGCAGGCGGGCCAGCAGGAGCAGCAGGGCCGCGGCCAGGGCCCCGGCCGGCGCGGCCAGGGCCGGCCGGCTCCCGCCCAGCAGGGACAGCCCCAGCAGGGTCAGCCCCAGCAGGGACAGCAGCAGGGTCAGCCCCAGCCCGCCCCGCAGCAGCAGGCCCCGCAGGGCCGGCCGCAGCAGTCGGCGCAGGGCGGTCTGCCGCAGCGCGCCCCGGGCCGTCAGGGCCCGCCGCAGGGCGGCCCGAACGGTCTGCCGCGCCGCGGCCAGGGCCGCCCCGGCCAGGAGCGTCCGCGCCCCGAGGCCGGTCCGGGCGCGCCGGTCCCGCAGACCGGCGAGCAGCCGCAGCACGGCCGTCCGGGCGGTCCCGGCGCCCCGCAGCAGGGTGCCCGTCCGGGCAACCGTCCGCAGGACGGCCTGCCGCAGCGCGCCCCCGGCCGCCAGGGCCCCGGTGCCCCGGTCCGCCAGGGTCAGGGTCCGCAGGGCCCCCAGGGTCCGCAGGGCCCCCAGGGTCCGCAGGGTCAGCGCCGTCCGCAGCGCCCCGGTCCGGACACCCAGCAGCCGGGCCAGCAGCCGCAGCTGCCCCCGCAGCAGCAGCCCCAGCCGCTGCCGGCGGCCGAGCCGGCCCCGGTGGAGAGCACCCAGCAGTTCGCCCGGCCGCGCTTCGAGGCCAGCCAGATCGACCCGCGTGACCCGCTGGGCCTCGGTCTGGTGGAGCCGGTGCTGCCGAACGTGCCGAACCCGGCCCAGCCGCAGCCGGTGCAGCCCCAGCCGGTCCAGCAGCAGCCGCAGCCGGTCCAGCAGCCGCAGCGGCAGGAGCCGATGGCGCTGCCGACCGGCCCGTCCGTGGTCACCGGCGAGCAGCCGTGGTACCCGCAGCAGGCCGAGGACCCGCAGCAGGCCCGGCCCGGTTCGTACCAGCCGCGCCGTCCCGGCACCTCCGCGCCGGAGTTCCAGCAGGAGGGCCGGCCGCAGCAGGCTCAGCCCCAGGCCCCGCAGCAGCAGGTCCCGCAGGGCCAGCCCCAGCAGGGCCAGCCGCTCACCGGTGACGCGCCGTGGCGCCCGTCCGCGAACGACGAGCGCTGGCGCCGGGCCGAGCAGGTCCGCGAGCCCTCGACCAGCGGTGTCACCATGTCCGGCCTCCCCCGGCGGACCCCGCAGGCCAACCTGGTCTCCGGCACCGCCGAGGCCTCACCGCTGACCGGTCCCCAGGTCTCCCGGGCCCCCGAGGAGGTCCGCGGACGCCTGACCAACCTGCGCCGCGGCATCCAGCAGGGCCGCCGGGCCGGGGCCGAGCAGGCCGGCAACCCGCCGGGCTTCCAGCATGGTGCCCAGCAGGCCGGATTCGATAGTTTCGGTGGCCGGACCGACGGCAACGGCGCAGATCACCAGGAGCGTTGAGTTGAACCAGATGAGCCAGGCCGCACAGAACCTGAACTGGCTGATCACCAATTTCGTGGACAACACCCCCGGGGTGTCCCACACCGTGGTGGTCTCCGCGGACGGCCTCCTGCTGTGCATGTCGGAAGGCTTCCCGCGCGACCGCGCCGACCAGCTCGCCGCCGTCGCCTCCGGCCTCACCTCCCTCACCTCCGGCGCCAGCCGGATCTTCGAAGGCGGCGAGGTCAACCAGACCGTCGTCGAGATGGAGCGCGGCTTCCTGTTCCTGATGGCCATCAGCGACGGCTCCGCCCTCGCCGTCCTCGCCGCACCCGACTCCGACATCGGCCTCGTCGGCTACGAGATGGCCCTGCTCGTCGACCGAGCCGGCGCCGTCCTCACCCCCGCACTCCGCGCGGAACTCCAGGGCAGTCTCCTGCACTGACCGGAACCCGCGCGGATCTCCCACCGTTCCACCCCGCACCGGGTCCGACCCGACCGGACCCGGCGCCCCACCCTCAGCTACCCTCAGGCAGCTGATCCCGCCTCAGCTGGCACCGCCCCAGCTGGAACCGGCTGCCCAAGGCTGCAGCACAAGGAGGACCCATGACCCCGCCCTCGACACCCGCCGGCCCGTACGGCAACGGGTACGGCAGCGGCTACGGCGGGCAGCAGTCCGACGGCTACGAGCAGCAGCCGCTGGTCCGCCCGTACGCGATGACCGGCGGCCGGACCCGGCCCCGGTACCAGCTCGCGATCGAGGCGCTGATCTCGACCACGGGCTCGGCCGAGCGCACCACCGGGCTGCTGCCCGAGCACGCCCGGATCGTGAACCTCTGCCGTGAGGTCAAGTCCATCGCGGAGATCTCCGCACTGGCCGGCGTGCCGCTCGGTGTGGCCCGCATCCTCGTGGCCGACCTGGCCGAGGCCGGTCTCGTCGCCATCCACCAGCCCGCCGCCGCGGGCGAGTCGGGCGGAACGCCCGATGTCACGCTGCTCGAAAGGGTCCTCAGTGGACTTCGCAAGCTCTAACGGACCCGCCCGCGCCACGACCTCCGCGAAGATCGTCATCGCGGGCGGCTTCGGTGTCGGCAAGACCACGCTCGTCGGCGCCGTCTCCGAGATCAACCCCCTGCGCACCGAAGCCGTCATGACCTCGGCCTCCGCCGGCATCGACGACATCAGCCACGTCTCCGGCAAGACGACCACCACCGTCGCCATGGACTTCGGCCGCATCACCCTCGACGAGGACCTCATCCTCTACCTGTTCGGCACCCCCGGACAGGACCGCTTCTGGTTCATGTGGGACGACCTCGTCCGGGGCGCCATCGGAGCCGTCGTCCTCGTCGACACCCGACGCCTCGCCGACTGCTTCCCCGCCCTCGACTACTTCGAGAACAGCGGCCTGCCCTTCGTCGTCGCCCTCAACGGCTTCGACGGCCACCAGCCGCACACCGCGGACGAGGTGCGCGAGGCGCTGCAGCTCAGCGCCGACACCCCGGTGATCGCGCTCGACGCCCGGCGTCGGGACAGCGCCAAGAGCGCCCTGATCACCCTGGTCGAGCACGCCCTGCTGGCCCGGCTGCGGTAGTCGAACGCGCGATCGCCGCACCGAACAGGAGAACAGCGGAACCGTCCGGCCCCGGCGAGCCGTCACACTGACGGATCGCCGGGGCGGCGGCGCTCACCGGCCGATGCCCTAGCGGGGCCGTGCGCAAGGCCCGTGTATAAGCAGCGGATAACAGTTCGGTAGGCATTTTGTGATCAACAATGACGCAGCGTGGCGAATCAGCGTCACTCAGCGCCAGGTGACCACGGATTTGCTCCGCCATGTCACTGATTGTCCGGATTGTGACGACGCGGGCCTCATACGGCGGCTGTTTGTCCCCCATCCCTGCACGTGCTGAAATTCCAGCTACCCCTGAATATCCCGCGCCGGCCGTCCGGCGGCGGGCCAGGGCCCCGGGGGTAGCGCTGGATTGATCCATGGCCGGCAAGTCGGCCGAGAGGTAGTAGTCGAGTGAGGCGTAAGCAGCAACCCGCCCCGCAGCGGCGCTCCGAGCCCCGCCAGAGCGAGCCGAACGGCGCCGCCGCGGAACAGGCCGGATTCTCCGCGTTCACTCCCACCGAGGAGCGCACCCCGACCGTCCCGGCCCCCAAGCCCCCGACCGCGGCCAACGAGCCGCGCCCGGGCGCCGGTCCTGCGGGCGACGGCGGCTCCAGCCGGTACGACTTCCTCCGTCCGCGCAACTGGCGCGTGCCGACCCGTCTGATCGCGATCCTGCTGATCCCCGTGATCATCAGTCTGGTCTTCGGCGGTCTGCGAGTGAACACCTCGGTCGACGGCTACATCAAGGCCTCCCGCGCCGAGAAGACCGCCGAGCTGGCCAAGGCGGCGACCGAACTCGCCGAAGCGCTGGAGAACGAGCGCGACAAGACCCTGATACCCCTGATGACGGGGCAGGACCCGAACAACGAGGTCACCAAGCGCCGCGCCGACACCGACGCCGCGCTGAAGGCCTACGAGGCGGCGTACGCGGCCTCCGACAAGTCCGGCGAGCTGCCGCGCCGCCACGAGGCCTTCGAGACCCTGGTGGTCGACCTGCCGCACCTGCGCAAGGTCGCGTACGGCAAGGAGCTGTTCGCCAGCGCCACCGCGAGCGCCTACTCGACGATGTTCGCCCCGCTGCTGGCCTACGACAACTCGGTCGGCAACGGCTCCGCCAACGCCACCAGCAAGGGCCGCGCGATCTACGCGATGTCCCTGGCCAAGGCCTCCGCCTCGACCCAGCGCTCGCTGATGCTCAGCCTGCTGGTCGGCGCCTCGACGGGCGCGACCACGCGGTACGAGAACCAGGACATGACCCAGCAGATCCTGGTCTCCGAGAAGCTGGAACAGGTCTCGATCAGCGAGTTCACCACCGGTAGCGACCCTGTCGACGCCAAGAAGTACGCGGACGCGCAGGTCGCCCTGGCCACCGCCCAGGACCGCTCGGCCTACAAGATGCCCAACGGCACCGCGCCCACCATGCAGGGCCTGCTGGCGCTCGCGGCCAACTACGCCGAGGCCGCCGCCATCGGGCAGCAGAAGGGCAAGGCCGCCGCCGACGCCGCCTACGCCGAGGCCAAGAACGCCGGTCTGACCCCGGACAACTGGAACCAGGCCGCCGGGACCCACATCCAGGCCCTGCGCAACACCGAAGTCGCGCTGCTGGACGACGTCCTCACCGACTCCCGCAACCTCAAGGACAACGCGCTCTACGACGCCATCCTCAACACGGTCATCGTCGTCGCCGCACTGATCCTGGCCGGCCTGCTCACCGGTTACGTTGCCCGCTCGATGATCCTCGGCATGCGCACCCTGCGCAGCGCCGCCCTGGAGATCGCCGACCACCGCCTGCCGGACCTGGTCGAGAAGCTCTCCAAGACCGACCCCGACCGGGTCGACACCTCGGTGTCCGCGATCCCGCTGCACGGCAAGGACGAGATCGGCGAAGTCGCCCGCGCCTTCGACCAGGTCCACCAGCAGGCCGTGGCGCTCGCCGCCGAGCAGGCGCTGCTGCGAGGGAACGTCAACGCGATCTTCACCAACCTGTCGCGCCGCAGCCAGGGCCTGATCCAGCGCCAGCTGGCGCTGATCACCGACCTGGAGAACAACGAGGCCGACCCGGACCAGCTGGAGAACCTCTTCAAGCTGGACCACCTCGCCACCCGCATGCGCCGCAACGGTGAGAACCTCCTCGTCCTCGCCGGCGAGGAGGCCGGCCGCCGCTGGAACACCCCGGTCCCGCTGGTCGACGTGCTGCGCGCCGCCGCCTCCGAGGTGGAGCAGTACGAGCGCGTCGAGCTGTCCGGCATCCCCGAGGTCGAGGTCGTCGGCGCCGCCGTGACCGACCTCGTCCACCTGCTCGCCGAGCTGCTGGAGAACGCCACCTCGTTCTCCAGCCCGCAGACCCGGGTGCTGGTCAACGCGACCCGCCTGCCGGACGGCCGGGTGCTGGTCGAGATCCACGACAAGGGCATCGGCCTCACCGCCGACGACTTCGCGGAGATCAACGAGAAGCTGGCCGAGCCGCCCACGGTCGACGCCACCATCTCCCGCCGCATGGGCCTCTTCGTGGTCGGCCGGCTCTCCCAGCGGCACGACATCCGCGTCCAGCTGCGCCCGTCCGGCGAGTCGGCCGGCACCACCTCGCTGGTCATGCTCCCGCCGTTCGTCACCCAGTCCGCGGTGGCGCCGGAGCCGGAGGAGCAGTTCACCGTCTCCCGGATCTTCGCCGACCAGGAGCCGACCTCCGAGTGGGCCCCCGACGGCCGCGACCGCAGCGCCGCGGAGCTGGGCTTCGACGACCACCTGACCGGCATCGGCAACGCCGGCTCCTCCGGCTTCAGCCCGGCCCTGGAGGCCGTCCAGCGCTCGCAGCGCCTCGACCAGGTCCGCCGCGCGGCCCTGGAGGGCGCCCCGCAGCCGCCCGTGGTGGACGCCGAGGTCGAGGAGGACTACCAGCAGGGCTACGACCAGTACGCCCCGCAGCAGGGCTACGACCAGGGCTACGCCGAGGGCCAGTACGCCGACGACCAGTACGGCTACGACCAGGGCGGCTACCAGCAGGACGAGTACGCCCAGGACGGCTACGGCCAGTACCCGCAGCAGGGTTACGACCAGGGCGGCTACTCCGACGGCCGGTACGCCGACGACCAGTACGGCTACCAGCAGGACGAGTACGCCCAGGACGGCTACGGCCACCAGGCCGAGGAGGCCCCGGCCGGCCACCCGTACGCCCCGGCGCCGCCCGCCCTGCCCGCCGCCGAGCCCGCCACCACCCTGCCGTCCGGGCTGCCCCAGCGCCGCCCCGGCCAGCAGCTGGCGGGCGGCGGCCCGGGCAGCGCCCCGGTCCTCGGCAACCCGTCCGGGGAGAGCCCGAACTGGTTCGCCGGCGCCAAGGACACCTCCTCGCCCACCGAGGCCCGCGGCCACGACGTGTCCGCACTCGGCGGATACGGCCCGACCGGCCCGACCGCCAGTTCCACCTGGCAGTCGCCGAACGACGGCGACTGGCAGCGTGCCGAGCAACTGCGCGAGCCCTCGTCCGCCGGCACCACCGGGGCCGGACTGCCCCGGCGCGTTCCCAAGCAGAACCTGGTGCCCGGCAACGCCAAGCCCACCCCGCAGGAGGGGCCGCAGGTCTCCCGCAGCCCCGAGGAGGTCCGTGGCCGCCTCACCAACCTGCGCCGCGGTGTGGAGCAGGGCCGCAGTGCCGGCAACACCGGAAGCTTCCGGATCGACCCCGATCAGGTAGACCAGTCCGGCAACGGACAGAACCGGAGCACCGATCTCTTCGGCGGCTCGAACCACCAGGAGCGTTGAGTTGACTCAGATGAGCCAGGCCGCACAGAACCTGAACTGGCTGATCACCAATTTCGTGGACAACACCCCCGGGGTGTCCCACACCGTGGTGGTCTCCGCGGA
>NZ_JBIWPL010000030.1:0-100280 GCF_044768255.1 Kitasatospora sp. NPDC101157
TCCGCATCGGGCCCGACGACGACCTCGGCATCCGCCACACCGGCGGCACCACCGGCATCCCCAAGGGCATCCTGAGCCTGCACGGCCCCTACCGCAGCGCCTTCGACGTCCCCTACGGCGACCCCCGCCCCGACGCCGAGCCGCCCCGACTCCTCGCCGCGACCTCCCTCGCCCACCTTGCCGGCGTCCTGTCCGACCTGACCCTCCACCACGGCGGGTCCGTGGTCCTGCACCGCACCTTCGACCCCACTCACGTCCTCGCCACCGTCGAACGCGAGCGCATCACGGACCTGTGGGTGCTGCCCCCGCTGCTCTACCAACTCCTCGACCATCCGGCCATCGGCCGCACCGACCTGTCCAGCCTGCGCCGCGTCTCCTACGGCGGCTGCGCGGCCTCCCCGACCCGCATCCGCGAGGCCCTCAAGGTGTTCGGCCCGGTGCTGGTGAGCGGCTACGGCATGTCGGAGGCGCAGAACATCGCGATCCTCGGCCCGAGCGAGCACGACCGCATCGGCCACGGCGGCCGGCTCCCCGTGGGCCGCCCGCTTCCCGGCGTCGAGGTGGAGATCCGCGCCGCCGACGGCACCGTACTGCCGGCCGGTGAACAGGGACACATCCACGTCCGCTCGGCCACGCTGATGGCCGGGTACTGGAAGCAGCCTGAACTCACCGCCGAGGTGCTGCAGGGCGGTTGGCTGAACACCGGTGACATCGGCTACTTCGACGCGGACGGCTACCTCTACCTCGCCGACCGCCTCAAGGACCTGATCATCGTCGTCGGCGGCCACGTCTACCCCACCGAGGTCGAGGACCTGCTGCTCACCCACCCGGCGATCGCCCAGTGCGCCGTCTTCGGCGTGCGCGACACCCAGGAGTCCGAGCACGTCCACGTCGCCGTCGTCCCCGCCCAGGGACAGCAGCCCGAGCTGGAGGAGGTCCGCGCCTTCGTCACCGCCAACAAGGGCCGCATCTACGCCCCCGAGGCGCTGCACCTGGTGGACGCCATCCCGCTGACGTCCGTCGGCAAGCCGGACAAGAAGCGCCTGCGCGAGGCGGCGACGGCCGGCTGAACGCGACGGCGGCTGTACGCGACGGCGCGCGCGGGGGCGGCCCGCTCAGGGCACCAGCACCAGCCGCCCCCGCAACCCGCCGCGCGCCAGGTGCTCGTGCGCCCGCGCCGCGTCCTGGAGCGGCAGGGTGTCGGCCACGCGCAGGGTCAGCCGGCCGTCGGCCGCCAGCGCCGACAGCCGTGCCAGCGCCGGCCCGTCGGCGCTCACCCACACGTTCACCACCCGGATGCCGCGCAGCCCCACCGGCTCGCTGCCGCCGGCCAGCGCCGCGAACGCCCCGCGCCCGCGCACCGCACCGAGCGCCGCCACCCCCAGCCGGGCCGCGTCCACCGCGCCGTCCACCCCACCGGGCACCAACTCCCGGACGGCCTCGGCCACATCGGGCACCGTACGCGGCACGAACCAGTGCGCGCCCAGTCCCCGCACCAGCTCCTCGTCCTCCTCGGCGGCCAGCGCCACCACCCGCAGCCCACGCAGTGCCGCCAGCTCGACCGCGAAGCCGCCCACCGCCCCCGCCGCGCCCGTCACCAGCACGGTGGCACCGGCGGGCAGTTCCAGAAGGTCCAGGGCCTGCAGCGCGGTCAGGCCGTTCAGGGGCAGCGTCGCCGCCCGAGCCGGGTCCACGCCCGCCGGGGCCGGAGCCAGCGCCTGAGCGTCCAGCACCACGTACTCCGCGTACCCGCCCAGGTCCACCTCCAGGCGGTCCCGCAGTCCCACCACCCGCTGGCCCGGCGTGAAGTCCGCGACCCCCGGCCCGACGGCGTCCACCATCCCGGCCACGTCCCAGCCGATGCCCGTCACCTCCCGCCGGCCCATCAGCCCCGCCCCGGCCAGCGCACCCGAGCGGGTCAGGGCGTCCACCGGGTTCACCCCCGCCGCCTCCACCCGCACCCGCACCCGTCCCGGGCCCGCCACCGGCCGCTCCACCTCCACCAGCTCCAGCGCCTCGGGCCCGCCGAAGTCCCGCACCACCACCGCGCGCATCGCACCCCACTCCTTCGCCAACAGCAACCCTTGCGAACACCGCCCAACCTAGGGAGAGTTGCTCTCCCACGGGAAGGACGCACCCCAAGGTGCGTAACCGACCCCGAGGAGAGGAGCAGGCCGATGCCCACCATGACCGCCGCCCAGCGCCGCGCCGCCGAACGGGCGGGCTACGACGCCTACCTCGCCCAGTGCCCGGCCCGTCAACTCCTCGACCGCATCGGCGACAAGTGGGTCACCCTCGTCGTCAACGCCCTCGCCGACGGACCCCAGCGCTACAGCGACCTGCGAAAGCGCCTGGCCGGGGTCAGCGAGAAGATGCTCACCCAGACCCTGCGCACCCTGGAACGCGACGGCCTGCTGCACCGCACCGTCACCCCCACCGTCCCCGTCCGCGTCGACTACGCCCTCACCCCGCTCGGCCACGACCTCCTGCCACTCGTGCGCTCGATCAAGACCTGGGCGGAAGCCCACATGCCCCACGTGCTGGCCGCCCGCGCCGACTACGACCACCGCCACGCCGACGGCCACTGATTCTGCCGGGAGGCAGCCAGCGGCACCGGCCGCGACACGACCGCGCCGCACGGCGAGCCTGCGGCCGCGGGCGTGCCACCGGTTGCCGCCTTCGGTGGCCCGGGCGACGCGTCTGTCGGTGGGTTCGTCTACGGTTGGGCCCGTCCGGCAGGCGGAAACGGAACGACAGAGGGGTGACACATGGCCACGGCGGAGTTCGAGCGGCTGCGCGCGATCATGGGGGAGCCGGCCTACACCCCGGCCCGGGTGCCATGGGAGCTCGCCCCTGCCGAGCTCGGCGTCCAACTTCCGTCGGACTACCGGGCGTTCATCGACCTGTACGGTGCGGTGAACTTCAACGGCGAGTGGGGAGTCACCAGCCCGCTGCGCCGTACCGGGGAGGGCCTGAGCGGCTTTGCGTACTGGCGCGCCGACACCGACGGCGAGTTCCGCGAACAGGTCGAGTGCGAGGACGGGTTCTGGGAGCAGGACAGCACCCCGGTCTTCCCCGACCCGGGCGGACTGCTGCCCTGGGGCCTGAGCAGCGACCACATGTACTGCTGCTGGCTGACCACCGGCCCGGATCCGGACCAGTGGCCGGTCGCGGTCTTCAACGGCCCCAATGACGGCGAACTCGACGTCCACGAAGGCGGTTTCGCCCGGTTCGTGGTGACCGTCCTGACTGGCGGCTACGCCGACGGGAACGAGCTGCGGGTGATACCGGACGAGCGGGAACGGGGGCCACAGCCGCCGCGCCCGCTGTGGACGCCGGGCTACGACTGGGACGGCACGAAGTGGGGTGGGCAGTGGGGCGTCGGAGGATGGACGGCCGAGCAGTGGGACGACCGGACGGCCGCGCTGGCCATGCCCTGGGTGCGCCGCTGACACCTCCGCACCGCGCGCACTCGCGCGACATCCGGGTCGGATCAGATCCGGATGTCGCGGCCGCAGCGCACCCCCCAGCGGGCGGACGGGGAGGATGTCGCGCCGCCGGCGCGGGTGACCGTGAGGGTCGCTCGCATGCCGTCGAACAGGATCCGGTCGCCCGGTGCGAGGAACAGCGGCTCGGCCAGTTCGCAGAAGTAGCCGAATTCCGCCCCGAGTTCGTCGACCATCACGAACCGCGGGACCGGGGTGATGCCGTCGGTGACCAGTTGCAGGCCGGGATCGTCCCACGCCGGCGGCGCACGCCGCGACCGGGTTCGCGGCGTCGATCGGTGCCGAGCGGTGTTCAGCGACGTGAAGCGACGTTCAGCGGCGGGCGAAGGCGGCGATGTCCGTCAGCGGGGGGTCGTAGCCGTCGGTGGTGTCCACGCACAACCGCGGTGCGCCCGCCACGGTCGGCGGGGTGAAGTCGTCCAGCAGGTTGCCCGCGCCGGGCGGGGCGGCGAGCAGGGTGCTGTCGGCGTGGGCGGCGCGGTGGCGGCCGGTGGCCAGGCGCTCGGCGACGCGGCGCCGGGCCAGGGCCGGGTCCACCCGGCAGTGCACCACCCGTAGTTCGGTGCGGGCGGCCAGCGGCTCCAGACGCGGGCGCCAGACCCGGTCCTGGTAGGCGGCCTCGGCGACCACGCTCACCCCGGCACGCACCAGCACGTCCAGTACTTCGAAGAAGGCGTCGCGCACCGCCTCGTCGGGGGCGGGGGAGCGGGTGCCGGCGTGCAGCAGGCCCTCCTTGATCTCGTCGCGGCACACGGCGGGGCAGCCGACGGCGTCGGCGAGCGCGTGCGCCAGTGTCGTCTTCCCGCTGCCCGGCCCGCCGCTCACCACGATCAGCACCGCTCGTCTCCCGTCCGACCCGCCCGCGCGCGCCGCTTGTCGGGCCCTTTGTACCCGAAACCCACGCCGCCCCGGGCGCGGACGCAGGGACGGTCAGGACCGACATTCCGGGGCGGCACCGTGACCCTCGGCGGCAGCCCGGAGTCCGCGCCGGACCTGGTCGCCGACTTCCACTCGCCTGCGTCGGCGCCGTCCGCGACGGCACCGACGACCGGCCGGGCGTTCTGCACGGCCTGCCGCCGCCCGGGCGGCGGTTCAGGCCCAGGTGGCGGCCAGGCGCTGCGACAGGGTGTCGTAGGGCAGGCAGTCGACCACCGGCAGGCGGTGGGCGCGGGCCTGGGCGGCGAGCCAGTGGGAGTAGCGGGCGCTGACGGCGGCGCGCTCGCTCTGCACGCCGGCCTGCGGTTCGCGCCGGGCGTAGTTGGCGCTGATGCGGGCCGCCTCGCCTTCGTGGAGGAACACCGCGGCCAGGCGCCGGCCGTGTGCGGTGGCCTCGGCGGCGGCGCGGGCGGCGGCGCGAGGGGTGAGGTAGTCGCCCTCGACGACGGCGGGCACGTCGACGCTGAGGCGGTTGCGCACGACGCCGAGCAGGGCCTCGTCGAGGGCGTGGGCGGTGGCGATCTGCAGTTCCAGCACCCGTTCGGTGTCCAGGTCCTGGGCGTGGGCGGTGGTGAAGTGGTGCAGGCCGGGGTGGGTGGCCGGGGTGGTGGCGGCCTGCAGGGCGCCGACGACGTCGTCGAACTCCACGGTGAACGCGCCGTGCACGGCGGCCAGGCGGGCGGCGGCGCGGCTCTTGCCGACGCCGGAGGCGCCGCCGATCAGCAGGACGTCCCAGGGACGGTGGCTGGTGTGCATACGGTCACATTAATGCGGGGCGGTCATCCGTCCGGGGCGCCGGCGGCGTCGGAAGGAGTGGGGGAGGCGCCCGCGGTCGGCGGCCTCCTGGCCCGGCCCCCGGCGCCCCGCAGCCGGCCCAAGGCCCGGTCCCCGCCACCGCCGCCCGCCCGCGAGCCCTCGCGGACGGGCGGCGGTGACAGGGGGTGCGGCGGGGCGGGGCGGCTGCGGTGACGGCCGGTCGCGGGTGGTTCGGCGCAGGGGCCCGGGGCGGGACGAACCAGAGGGTCGCGGAGACCAGGGCGATGGCGGTGCTGATCGCGACGGCCGCCGTTGCGCCGAGGACGGCCGGCAGCAGCATGGCGACGTAGATGTGCTGCTGAGCGTCGCAGGGTTCGGCGCAGGGCGGGCTGAAGGCGATGCCGAGCAGGAACGCGAGGACGATCTGCACGCCGGTCTGCAGCACCCGCAGCCTCTGCAGCAGTTCCATCAGGAGCCGGTCGGCCCCGCACCGCCGGGTTCTCCCACCCTGGGAAGGCGGGCTCGTCGGGACGCTCGGGGCCGGGGCCGGGGCCGGGGCCGGAACCGTGGCGGGGCCGGGTCGGGGAGGGGTGTTCAAGCGTCACACTGTGCTGGGCCCGGCCCCCTCCAGGCGCCGGTGCCAGGCGGTGAGCAACTCCTCCAGGGCGGCGGCCTCGCCGGGGTCCAGGTGGGAGAGCAGGCGGTGCTCGTTGCGCATGTGGGCGGTGAACGCCTCGTCGATCAGGCGCAGTCCGGCGTCGGTGAGGGCGACCACGCGCCCGCGTCGGTCGTCCTCGGCGGTGCGGCGGGTGACCAGGCCGGCGTGTTCCAGGCGGTCGATCCGCTTGGTCATCGCGCCGGTGGTGACCATGGTGTGCGCGGCGAGTTCCCCGGGGGCGCGTTCGTAGGGGGCGCCCGCGCGGCGCAGGGCGGCGAGCACGTCGAACTCGCCCTCGCTCAGCCCGTACTGCTGGTAGACGAGGGTGAGCTCGGCGGTCAGGCGGGCCGCGAGGCGGTGCAGGCGCCCGATCACGGCCTGGGGGGAGACGTCGAGGTCGGGACGCTCTCGGTGCCACGCGGCCTGGATGAGCGCGACGTGGTCCCCGTCGTCGTCCGGGTGCTGCTGGTGCTCCATGGGAGCCATCCTACCCCTGGTAGCTTCCAGGGAAGCTATAATGTCTTCCATGGAAGCCAATGTGCGGTGGGTGCTGCTGACCGCCCTCGCCCCGATCGCCTGGGGCGCCAACTACTGGGTGACTCACTCCTATCTGCCCGCCGACCACCCTCTGTGGGGCGCCGCCCTGCGTGCCCTGCCTGCCGGACTGCTCCTGCTCGCCCTCGCCCGCCGCCGCCCCCGCGGCCCCTGGTGGTGGCGCAGCGCCCTGCTCGGAGTGCTCAACACCGCCGTGTTCTTCGTCCTGCTCTACCTCGCCTCCCAGCTGCTGCCCACCAGTACCGCCGCCACCGTCATGGCCGCCTCCCCGCTGGCCATGCTGCTGACCGCCTGGGCGCTGGCCGGGCAGCACCCGCACCGCGCCCACCTGGTGGGGGCGGTGGTGGGCCTGGCCGGGGTGGCGCTGACCGTCCTCGGGGCGGGCGGCGCCCCCGACGGAGCCGGGCTGGCGGCCTCGGCGGGCGCGATGCTGGTCTCTTCGGTCGGCTACGTGCTCGCCGCCCGTTGGCGCGAGGGCGCCGACCCGCTGGCCGCCACCGCCTGGCAGCTGACCGCCGGGGGCCTGGTGCTGCTGCCGCTGGCCGCCGGCGCCGAGGGCGCGCCGCCGCCGCTGCACGGCCCCACCCTGCTCGCCTTCGGGTACGTCACCCTGGCCGCGACCGCCCTCGCCTTCGCCTGCTGGTTCACCGGACTGCGGCATCTGCCGGCCGGCACCGTCGGCCTGCTCGGACTGCTCAATCCGCTCACCGGCGTGCTGCTGGGCACCGCGCTGGACGGCGACGAACTGGGGCCGCGCCAGGGGCTGGGACTGGCCCTGGTGGCCGCCGGGATCCTGCTCGGACGGCCCCGCACCCGAACCGGCGCCGACAGCTGCACAGGAACCGCCGCCGACAGCAGGACCGACACCGCCGCCGACAGGTGCACCGGAACCGCCGCCGACGCCGGCACCCGCACCGGAACGGGAACCGCCGCCGACGCCGCAGCCGGCGCCCCGGTCGCGGGCCGGGGCCGGGGCCGGAGCCGGGGTCGGGGTGTGGGCTTGCCCGGTCGGCGCGTGCCGTGATCGGATGGGCGCCGGCATCGCGTGTCGGTGGCGGACCGCGCCAGGCATGGAGGTGCCCGAACGAAGGGACCGCCCGCACGTGGCCTCCCCCTACACCGGCCGTACGGCCGCCCTCAGTCTCCAACTCTCCCAAGCGCACAACGAACTGCGCCGCCGCCTGGCGGGCGTCCGCTCCGCCCTGGGCCGCAGCCCGGGCGCCGGCGGCGACTCCCTGACCGCCCACTGCCTCGCCTTCTGCGCCGCCATGACGATCCATCACCAGGGCGAGGACGAAGGGATGTTCACCGCCCTGCTGCGCGAACGCCCCGATCTCGAACCCACCGTCGCCAAACTCGTCGAGGACCACGGTCTCATCGCCGCCATCCTCACCCGGGTGCGCGACCTCGCCGACCAAGCCGCCGGGCAGAACGGCGCCGCCCTGGAGTCGATCGGTCGCGAACTCGACGGGTTGGCGGCCGTCATGGAGTCCCACTTCATTTACGAGGAACGCGCTGTCGGCGCCGCCCTGGATACGGCCCTGGATGCCGCTCCGGGCGGCGCGCTGCGCGCTGACGACGGCTGGACGCGGCCCGTGCTGCGCTTGCGCCCGCCGTACGGCCCCAAGGGCGCGCAGGAGCCGTAAAACCCCTCGCTCCGCCGGTTCGGGGCCGCCTACACTCGCCACGCGGCCGCAGCCCCAGGGGGTGCGGACGCACCAACGACCGTACCGGCACGCGAGAGCACACACAGAGAGAGGGGGTGCAGCGGCCATGCCCAAGCACAGCGCCGCCGCCCCCTCTCCCGCGTCGCGGTACGAGGTGATCCTGGTGTCCCCGTCCTTCCGGTGCCCGCTGCGCGGCCGGCACCGGAGCAGCGCCGCCACCGCCTGACCGTCCGCCCCACCCGCGCCCCCGTGCCGCCGTGCGTGTCCCTACGCGCGTCGGTGCGTCCATGTGCGTCCGGGTGCGTTCCTTCACACGGCACGGTCCCTTTCCGGCAAGTCTTCTGACGGCAAGTCAGAACACGAACGGTGCTGAGTCAATCGCGCGCCCAATCCCGCAGACACCGCCTTGAAAGGCAGCCGGGCCATGCGCACCGACACCACCACCATCAGCACCACCCTCGCCGGCACGACGACGACCAGCAGCATCGCCGCGGTCCGCAACCTCGGCATCCTCGCCCACGTCGACGCCGGCAAGACCACCGTCACCGAACGGATCCTCTACCTCACCGGCGCCACCCACAAGCGCGGCGAAGTCCACACCGGCACCACCGTGACCGATTTCGACCCCCAGGAACGCGACCGCGGCATCACCATCTTCGCCGCCGCCGTCAGCTGCGCCTGGGCCGGACACCGGATCAACCTCATCGACACCCCCGGTCACGTCGACTTCGCCGACGAGGTCGAACGGTCCCTGCGGGTCCTGGACGGCGCCGTCGCCGTGTTCGACGCCGTCGCCGGCGTCGAGCCGCAGAGCGAGTCGGTGTGGCGCCAGGCCGAACGCCACGGCGTCCCCCGCATCGCCTTCGTCAACAAGCTCGACCGCCCCGGCGCCGACCTCGACTCCGCCGTCAACTCCATCCGGGAACACCTGCACCCCCACCCGCTGGCCGTCCACCTTCCCATCGGCGCCGAGGAGGCCTTCACCGGCGTCGTCGACCTCGTCGGCCACCGCGCCCTCACCTGGGACGAGAGCGGCACCCTCACCGAGGGCCCCGTCCCCGCCCACCTCGCCGAGCGCGCCGCCGCCCGCCGCCACGCCCTGGACGAGGCGGTGGCCGAACTCGACCCCCCTGCCCTGGAGGAGTACTGCACCCACGGCGCCCTCAGCCACGCCACCCTCACGGCCGCCCTGCGCCGCCTCACCCACAGCGGAGAGGCCGTGGTCGTCCTGGGCGGCTCCGCCTACCGCAACCGCGGCATCGAACCACTGCTCGACGCCGCCGTCGCCTACCTGCCCTCACCCCTGGACACCGCGCCCGCGCCCTCCGGCGACCGGGACCGGCAGCGCGGCGCCGACCGCGACGGGCAGCACGGCGCCGACCCCCAACGACCCCTGACCGCACTGGCGTTCAAGGTCACCGCCGCCCCCACCGGCCGCCTCACCTACCTGCGCCTGTACACCGGCACCCTGCGCAAGGGCGACACCGTCCTCGACACCGCCACCGGCCGCACCGAGCGCATCGCCCGCATCCTGCGCGTGATGGCCGAGCGCCACACCGAGATCGACCACGCCCTGGCCGGCGACATCGTCGCCGTCATCGGCCCCAAGACCGCCCGCGTCGGCGCCACCCTGTGCGACCCCGACCACCCCGTCCTGCTGGAGGCACCCGTGAGCGCCGAACCCGTCGTCACCGTCGCCGTCGAAGCCCGCCGCGCCGCCGACACCGACAAACTCACCACCGCTCTCACCCGCCTCGCCGAGGAGGACCCCTCGCTGCGCCTGGCCACCGACCCCGACACCGGCCAGCGCACCCTGTCCGGACTGGGCGAACTCCACCTGGAGGTCGCCGTGGAGAAGGTGCGCCGCGACACCGGCGTCGAGGCCGTGGTCGGACGGCCCCAGGTTGCCCTGCGCGAAGCCCTCCTCGAAGGCGTCATCGGCTTCACCTACCGCCACGCCAAACAGGACGGCGGCGCCGGCCAGTTCGCCCACCTCGTCCTCGACCTGGCGCCCGCCGCCGACGGCTTCACCTTCACCTCCACCGTCACCGGCGGCCGCGTACCGCGCGAATACGTCCAGGCCGTCGAAGCCGGCTGCCGCGACGCCCTCACCGAGGGCCCGCTCGGCGGCCACCCCGTCACCGGCCTCGCCGTCACCCTCACCGACGGTGCCACCCACCCCAAGGACTCCTCCGAACTCGCCTTCCGCACCGCCGCCCGCCTGGGCCTGCGCGAAGCGCTGCGCGCCTGCCGGCTGCACCTGCTGGAACCGCTCGCGGAGGTGACCGTCACCGTGCCCGAGGATGCCCTCGGCGCCGTCCTGGGGGACCTGGCCGCCCGCCGCGCCACCGTCCAGGCCACCAGCACGACCGGCCACCGCGACCACGACGGCCCCGGTAGCCCCGGCAGCCACGGCGGCCCCGGCGGTACGGCTCGGGTCAGCGCGCTGGTGCCGCTGGCCGAACTGTTCGGCTACGCGGGCCGCCTGCGCAGCCGCACCCAGGGCCGCGGCACCTTCACCACCAGCCTCGCCGGCTACGCCCCGGCGTCGGCCTCTGCGTCGGGACCGGCGTCGGGACCGGCACCGGCGTCGGCCGGCTGAGCCGCGCTCCCGGCCCGGCCCTCTCCGCCCGGGGAGGGCCGGGACCTCCGGTCGCCCCGACGGCCTGGCCGGCCGGGCCGCCCCGGCACCCGCTGGACGTTCTGCGCGACACCGGAGCCCGGTACGGTCGGGCGGCGGCTACGCTCCGGGGGTAGCTGTGTGACGGGTAAGGAGTTGACCGGGGTTTGGGATCCATGCGTGAGCGGATTCGCGAGGTCCTCGGCCGCCCGTTGTCGGAGCTCGTGGTCCCGGGCGACCGGGCGGCGGCCGAGGACCCGTCGGCCCTCCGGCGGTGGGCCGTCGCGGCCCATGACCGTGAGGCCCTGGAGCGGTGGGGGCTGCCGGTGGCCGAGGAGTGCGGCCTGGTCTCGAACATCCACGAGGGTGAGAGGCCGGAGGAGTTGGCGGACGGGCGCCGTTACTACGGGCTCGGCCTCTGGCTCGACGTCGAAGTGGCGGCGGCGATCCCGTCGGGGCAGGTCTGGGGAGTCCCGCTGACCAGCTGGCGTCCGAGCGCCCGGTTCATCAACTCGTCGATCAGTGTCTATGTCGATGCGGCCTGGCGCTGGTACTGGGTCCTCGGGATCGTGAACTCCGAGGACAGCGTCGAACGCTGGTCATGTCTGCGGGACTTCTTCGGCTTCATTGCCGACCGCGATCCCGGCGTCGCGCAACGGCGCTGCCTTTGGCACGAGGTCCTCCTGAGCGACTGACCGGGCCGGACCAGCGGGGCCTCAACAAGCCCCCCTTGGGAATTCCCAACGAATGATCTTCGACATGGTTGGATCACTCCAAAGCCGGTGATCTGAGGGTGGGAGCGACGCAGCCGAAGCGCTGGGAGGCCGACAACGGGCTATGGGCGGTGATCAAGCCGCTGCTGCCTGAGGTCGAGCGTCGACCTCGGCTCCCGGCCGGACATCCGGACCGGCTGGTGCTCCAAGTCATCCTGTTCGTGCTGCCTGCAGGGATCGCCTGGGAACACCTGCCGCAGGAACTCGGCGTCGGCTTACGTACCTTCCCCCGAGTCGGCCGGCGCCGCAAACGGCAGCCCCCGGAGCCGCGGAAGGAGTGCGGTGCTCGGGGGAGATCGTTGGGCGGGAACCCGAACACGGCGCCGGGAGGTCAGCCCGCGAGCACCCGCCGCACGTTCTCAAGGCGCGCACGGTGAGCCTCGATCCAGCCGGTCGGCGGCGAGAGAGGAAGGCTGACTGTCACCTGCGACGACGGACCGTCATGGATCGACACTGCGATCACACCAGGCTGCCACGGCTTGATCCCGAGCTGGACCGACCGGCCGGAGTTCAGCCACGAGACCCTCCGATTACCAGCGAGACTGTCGAGGGCCTCCTCCCACTCGTCGAGGTCATCGGACGTGATGCCGACGGGGAAGCTGCCGTTGACGGTTCCGGTCTCCACAACGAACTCGCAGTCGAGGTAGCCAGTGCCCGGGACCCGCTTCAGTACCCGGAGAGAGACCACGTGACCGCTCGTTCCGGGCGGATCAGCGAGGTGAATCAGGTCGCCAAGGTCATCATCCATCACAGTCCCTCTCGTCGGCCTCGAACAAGGGGCATCATTTCGGAGGCCACCGACACACCCCCCCGGCCCGGGTGCTGTCACCTCTCTCACCTACGCAGCCAGCCTGGGCTGGCCGTTCACCGGTCCGATATGGAGAGTGCTCCCGCGGACCGTTCAACTCACCGTAGTCTCGTGCCGTGGTCGACGAGCATGCGGCACCCGACGCCTTCAAGAACCGATGCACGAATGCGGCACGGAGGCTGGAATCCTGCACCAGCTACTTTGTCGAGCGCATCTCGTTGAACGAATCCAACGAGGACCGCAAGGAGAACACGCTGGACGTCTGGCTGCGTGAGGGTCCGCGGAAACCCGACGTAGTGATCTCGCTGTCCCATCTCTACTCGGTCCGCCCGTGGGAACCTGGACCGGCCCCCGGCTTCATCGACGGTATCTCCCTGACCCACCTGCCGAAGCTGCCGTCGCCCTGGCCTGCCGACGCCGTCGACCGGCTCGACCGCTCCTCTGACCTGCCCGAACTGGTCTGGCTGAGGATCACCGGACCGATCGAAGTCGACGCTGTCGCCTCGATCGTGACCGTCTACCAAGCCCAGAGCGACGACGCGGCCTCCGTGCTCCAGTAACAGTCTGACGCCGCTTGGCAGCTCAGGCACCGGTCAATTTCCGGCGAGACGGTCAACCGCTCAGGCTACGTCGGTTCCCGGTCGGCGGCCCGGGAGACGGTTCTTGAGGCGGTAACTGTTGCCGTTGATCGAGATGACGTCGCCATGGTGCAGGAGCCGGTCGAGGATGGCGGTGGCGAGGACCTCATCAACCACGAGGACGCTCGGCCGCGGGCAGGCGCGGAGCTTGCTGGTGAGGCGTCCGACAACCTCAACGGCTTGGTACGTCATCCGCAGCTGCCACCAGAAGCGCATGAGACAGCGGCACTCCAGTAGGGGGCACGGTCGTCCGCCAGGCGGTCATGAACGACCGCCTGGACACGCCGGAGCTGCTCTTCGTCACGGAAACCGTCGCGAAGGTCGGTCAGAGACGCGCCGGGACCTTGGCGACCACGTTCACCACACCGGGGTGGACATCCCCCCGCCGAGCAGCGCAGCGCACAGCTGTTCCTAGGCGGCGCGCAGGAGGAGGTGGCCGCGGCGGAAGCGTTCGTTGTCGCCGGGTTGGCGCAGCATACGGGCGGTTTCGGTGAAGCCGGCTTCGGTGGCGAGGGCGGCGAGGGTGTCCACGGGCCAGCGGTGGGCGGTGGTCACCTTGTGGTCGAAGGGGGTGACCGGATCGCCCTCGGACTCGAAGAAGCCCAGCAGCGCGTAACCGCCAGGCGCCAGGACACGGCGGAACTCGGCGAGGTGGGCGGGCACTTGCTCGGGCGGGGTGTGGATGAGCGAGTACCAGGACACCACGCCGCCCAGCGTGCCGTCGGCCGTCTGCAGGGCGGCCATCGGACCGACCTCGAAGCGCACGCCCGGGTAGGTGCGGCGCGCGATGGCGATGAGCGCGGGCGACAGGTCGATGCCGAAGGCGTCCAGGCCCGCCTCCCGCAGGGCGGCGGTCAGGTAGCCGGGGCCGCAGCCCAGGTCGGCCACGGGGGCGGGGCCGGCGGCGCGTACCAGGTCGGCGAAGGCGGTGACGAAGGAGCGGTCCAACGGCAGTTGGGCCAGGCTGTCCTTGACGAAGTCGGCGTAGAGCTCGGCGACGGCGTTGTAGGCCTCGGCGGTGGCGGCCAGGTGGGACGGGGAGGACGGGGAGGACGCGGGCGAGGAGGGTGACGAGGTATCAGGCACGGATGACGACCCTAGAGCA
Organism: Kitasatospora sp. NPDC101157; assembly: GCF_044768255.1. NCBI lineage: Bacteria > Bacillati > Actinomycetota > Actinomycetes > Kitasatosporales > Streptomycetaceae > Kitasatospora > Kitasatospora sp. NPDC101157. Next base: position 14,023 of record NZ_JBIWPL010000030.1, read on the forward strand.
CGACCGACCGCCAGGCACCGCCGGTCCCGGGCTGCCGCGCCCCGGTTGCACCCGGGTCCGCACCCGGGTCCGCGCCATGCTGCGCGCCATGCTGCGCGCCGTGATCGGCCGTGAGGCCCCTGCCTACTTCCTCATTCGCTCCGGCGCCTGCCTGACGCCCGCCCCGACGTCGGCTTTACCCCCGGGGTCTGGCGTTGCACCCCGGCGCCGGGAGGAGGCGGAGTTGCCGGCGGCGCCGGCCGGGGCACCGCGGGCTGTGCGAGGGCCAGCGGGACCACCTGTTTCACCTGGCCGGGCATGAGAAGGCGCCGTGCCGCGCGGCTCGCTGACCCCGGTCAGCCCCGGCTGCTGCCGATCCTGGACCGGCTGGTCGGGCGTCGGGGCCCCTGCCGCGTGGGCGGCGAGGTCCTGCTGCCGGGCTGGTTCGCCGACCCGGCGGGCCACGCGTTGTTGCCCCCGGGGTCACCGGACGCTGCGCCGCGCCCATGTGGCGGGTCGGCGTGCCGGCCATCCGGCCTTTCCGGGGACCGGCGCGCCGCCGAGCTGCCAGCCGAACTCCTCGCCACGGGAGAGGAGTTCGCGGTGTGTTCGGGGGCGGTACGAGGTGGCGCTACGACGTGGCGGGTGGATGCGGCCGTTCTGCCTGATGACGAGGGCTGGTGTTGCCTTCCGTCTGGAGTTGCTGAGGGTGGTCGGTGTCGGCGCGTAGGGCATGCGCGGCGGGCCCCGGGGGCTGCCCGGTGTGACGCGGCGGATGCGGCGCGTCAGGGCCCGCTGCCCGTAGGCTGGGCGGGTCGCAGGCGGCATGAAACGCCACCAAAGCGGTGAAACGACACATCGACAACTCCGACATATCGACAACTCGGCGCATCGACGATCCGGCGCGTCGGCGGGACGACGGGAAACGGGCAGGGCAGGGGCATGCAGTTCGACGACCAGGGAGACCTGGACACCTCGCAGGTGGACGACCGGCGTGGCATCCCGGGCGGGAAGGTGGCCATCGGGGGCGGGGCGGTGGGCCTGCTCGCGGTGCTGCTGGCGGTCGTCCTCGGGGTCGACCCCCAGCTGCTGGGCCTGTCCTCCGGCGGCGGCACGTCCTCCGGGGCGCGTACCGACGGGCAGGTGCAGCAGTCCTGCAAGACGGGCGCCGATGCCAACAAGCGCCAGGACTGCCGGATCACCGCCGTCACCAACAGCCTCCAGGAGTTCTGGAGCGCGGAGCTGCCGCGCCACACGAAGACGGCCTACCGGCCCGCCCAGACGGTCCTGTTCGCCGACCGGGTCTCGACCGCCTGCGGCCCGGCGACCTCGGCGGTGGGCCCGTTCTACTGCCCCGGCGACCAGAAGGCCTACTTCGACCTCGGCTTCTTCGACGAGCTGTCCACCCGCTTCGGCGCCAAGGGCGGCCCGTTCGCCGAGTCCTACGTCGTCGCCCACGAGTACGGCCACCACCTGCAGACCCTGCTGGGCACCATGCAGAAGGTCGGCAGCGACCGCCAGGGCGCCAACAGTGCCTCGGTGCGCCTGGAGCTGCAAGCCGACTGCTACGCCGGAGTGTGGGCCCACCACGCCACCACGACCCCGCAGGCCTCCACCGGCCGTCCCCTGATCGCCGCGCTGACCGACCAGGACATCGCCCAGGGCCTGGACGCGGCCGCGGCCGTCGGCGACGACCGGATCCAGAAGCAGGCCACCGGCAGGGTCAACCCGGAGGCCTGGACCCACGGCTCCGCCGATCAGCGCAAGGCCTGGTTCACCACCGGCTACCGCAGCGGCGACCTCGCCCAGTGCGACACCTTCTCCGGGAAGATCTGATCCCCGGCCGGGGCTGTGACGGCGTCTGGTCCGAAGACGTCGGTGGTGGGCCTGTTCTGCTGCCCAGGTGGCCGGAGGGCCTACGTCGACCTCGGCTTCTTCGACCGGCTGCGACCGGAGACGCGGGCGAGGGTGCCCGCCGTTCCCCTGTGACGGCGGGCACCCCCGGACTGGTGACCTGCGGTCAGGGGCGGTCGAGCGTGATGGAGTTGATGGGCCCCAGGTCGTAGTAGACGCCCTTCTGGGCGGGGATGTCGTACACGCAGTTGCCGCCGCCCGAGCTCTGGCACAGGTGGGCGTGGGCGCCGCCGGACTGGTTGTTGAGCACCCAGTGGTTGCCGTACTGGCCGCTCAGGTTGTGGGCGCCGTAGCTCCAGTACACGGCGCTGGGGGAGGAGGCCGGGTTCTGGTCCTGCGGGTAGAGGCACACGGCGCCGTACGGGCAGCCCGCCCACGAGCCGTCGGCGGCGCCAGCGCTGCCGGTGCCCACGGCGGTCATCGCGGCGGCCGCCACCCCGAGGGCGGCCAGGGCACGGGTGATCCTGCGCATGGTTGGTTCTCCCTTGCTGTTCGCGGCGGTCCGGCCGCGAGGGCCGGACCCGGTGCTTGTCAGCGTAGGAATGCGGGCGCCGCTGTGGTCCCTGACATCCGACAGGGGCGCGTCGGCGTGCGGCGGGCGCCGGTGCCTGGTACTGGGCGGCGTGGGGCGTGACGTAATGTCACGGTCCCGTCCCGGTCGTGTCCGCGTGATTGTGACGCTGTGCATGCCACCGGAAGCGGTCGAGCGGCCGTCCTGTTCTGTGTCCACAGCAGTCGACACGTACCGATCGGGAGCTGTCATGTCCGTCCTTCGCCGCCGCCCGCTGCTCGCCTCCGTCGTCCTCGTCGCCGGGGCGGGCCTGGCGTTGACCGCCTGCGGGCCCGACAACACCGATTCGGCCGCCCCGGCGGCCTCCGCGCCCGCCTCCGCTCCGGTCACGGCGGGCGCCCCGGCGGGCGGCGCCCCGGCGACCACGTCGCCCTCGCGCCCGGCCCCGCACACCACCTCCGGCCAGGCCGGCCAGGCCGGCTCGGGCGGGTCGGGCGGCGGTTCCGCGGAGGGGCGTCCGTGTGACATCCGGAACCTGTCGATCAGCGCCTCGGCGCGCTCGGGTGCGCCGAACCAGTGGGTGATCGAGGTGCGCAACACCGGTGGCGGCGCCTGCAGTCTGAGTTCGCTGCCGGCGGTGGACCTGGGCGATTCCGCCGCGCAGGACCGCAGCAAGAACATCAAGCCGGTCCTGGCCAGCGGCACCGCGCGCTACACCGTCCAGGCCGGGCAGAAGGCCTACGTGGTGATCGACCTCGACCCCAGCGGCGCCACCGCCGGAACCGCCCAGGGGGTCAACGAGATCAATGTGCTGGTCGACCAGGACGGCACCAACATGCCTCTGGCGAACATCCGCAACTTCCCGCTGCCCGGCGAGGTGCGGGTGCTGAACCCCCGGATGGGCCTGTACCGGGCGAGCGTCGCGGAGGCGGTCGCTTCCGCGGCGACGGCCGGCAAGTGAGCCCCGCGAGGTGACCGTTCGGCCGGCCGGCGCCAGGTGGCCGGCCGGCCGGGCGTCCGGGCGTCCGGGCGCTGCCGGCGGGCACGGCCGGTACCGGTGGGCGAGCGTGCCGCAGCCGACGGCTGTCCAACTCGCCGCTCACCCGGGCAGGCTGCGGACCTGGTCGCCCGGCGCCCAGCTCGGTCACGGCGGCAGCGTGCCGCGCGGTGCGGGCCCGACCCGGGCACGCGGCAGCGTGCCGCGCCCGGCGCCGCGCGTGGTCCGGCAGGATCGGCCGTTCGGGGCTCCGGGAGGCCTGCGCCGCCGTGGGTCAGCCGGTCTCGGCGAGGGTGTCGAGACGGCCGGCCGGGCGAGTGAGCAGGGTCGCCAGCCGCCTGGTGCTGCGCACCGTCGAGGAGGGCCGGCCGGAGCGCGGCAGCGACCCGCGCGACGCCCGCCGCACCCTCCTCTCCCGCACCGCCGCCGGACGCGGGCAGCTGGAGACCGCCCACCGCTTCCGCCGCGCCGTCTTCGCCCGCGCGATGGCCACCTGGAGCGAGCACGACCGCGCCGAGTTCGCCCGTCTGATCACCGCGTTCGTCGACGGCTTCGGCCAGGCCACCGCGGCCGCCCCCGAAGACCGCTGAACGCCCCCTGAAGGCGAACCCCGCCGAACGCCCCGAGGACCGCCGAAGGCCCGAGGACCGCCGAACGCCGCCCCGAACGCCGTCGAACGCCGCTGGGAACCGTCCTAGGGCACGTATTCGGTCGTGATCAATCTGTGTGATTTACCTTCGCGGTGGGTCCTGATGCGATAGACCGTGGTGTGTGACGCGAGCGCAACTGACGGATGCGGAGTGGGTGTTGATCGAGCCGTACTTGCCGATCGGCGAGTACGGCCCGTACCCGGATCGGCTGCGGCAGCAGTTCGAGGGCGTGATCTGGCGATTCCGGACGGGCGGGCAGTGGCGGGAGATGCCGAAGGAGTTCGGTGCTTGGTCGACCGTCTCCAACCGGTTCCGGCAGTGGAGGGACGCCGGTGTCTTCGAATCCCTGATGGAGGGCCTGATCGCGGAAGCCGCGAAGCGCGGCGAGGTGGACTTGTCCCTGGTCAGCGTGGACTCCACCACCGTGCGCGCTCACCACGACGCCGCCGGGATGCACCTCGACTCCGACACCATGGCCGCCCTGGAGAAGGCCGCCGAGGAGGCGGAGAAGGCCAGACAAAAGGGGGAGGCCCGGAGGAACAAGACAGGCAGGACGCCTCAGATGACCCGAAACGGGAAGAACGGCGACGCATCCGGCGCCGGCGCAAGCTCCGGCTGAAGGAAGCCCTGCTCGGGCGCTCCAGGGGTGGGCAGACCAGCAAGATCCACGTTGCCGGTGAGCGCAAGTGCCGCCCGCTGGTGTTCATCCTGACCGAGGGCCAGGCCGCGGACAGCCCGCAGTTCATCCCCGTGCCGAAGAAGGTCCGGGTCCGGGTGCCGGTCGGCCGTCCTCGCACCCGGCCCGACGCGGTCGCCGGGGACAGGGCCTACTCGTCCCGCGGCAACCGTGCCCACCTGCGCAAACGCCGTATCAAGGCGGTCATCCCGGAGAAGAAGGACCAGGCCGCCAACCGGAAGAAGAAGGGCAGCCGGGGCGGCCGGCCTGTCAGCCACGACGCCGAGCTCTACAAGGAGCGGAACACCGTCGAGCGCCTGATCAACAAGCTGAAGGCCTGGCGAGGCATCGCGACCCGGTATGACAAGAGCCCGGAAAGCTACCTCGCCGGCCTTCACCTCCGCGGCGCAATGATCTGGATCAAGGACCTCACCCGAACCCATTGATCACGACCGAATACGCGTCCTAGTCGTCCTGGGTGAGCAGCACCGGCAGCGAGCGGTGCCCGTTGGAGATCAGCGACTCCACCGGCTCCAGCTCCGCTCCCGGCAGCAGTGCCAGCCGCGGGAAGCGCTCGAACAGCGCCCGCAGCGCGGTACGCGCCTCCAGGCGGCCCAGTGGCGCGCCGAGGCAGAAGTGCGGACCGTGCCCGAACGCGAGGTGGTCCTTGACCGGGCGGGTGACGTCGAAGAGGGCGCCGTCCTCGCCGTAGCGCACCGGGTGGCGCCCGGCGGCCGCGTAGGCGGCCAGGATCGCCTCGCCCCGGCGGATCGTCACCCCGCCGGGCAGCGTGATGTCCTCGACGGCGTAGCGCAGCGGCAGGTGCGCCACCGGGGCCTCGCGGCGCAGCACCTCCTCCACGACGTCGTCCCAGCCGGCCTTGCCCGCGCGCACCAGGTCCAGCTGGTCGGGATGGGTGAGCAGCAGGGTGATCGCGTTGTCGATGAGGTTGACGGTGGTCTCGTAGCCGGCCGAGACGACCAGCAGCAGGGTGTCGCGCAGCTCCTCCTCGGTCAGCGCGCCGCCGTCGCCCTCGGTGTCGCGTACGGCGATCAGCCGGGAGGTCATGTCCCCGCCGGGCCGTTCGCGCTTGGCCGCGATGAGTTCGTCGAGCATGCCGTAGAAGGCCGCCGCGTTGGCCGCGGACTCCTCCGGGGTCAGGGTGGTGGAGAAGACCCGGTCGACGGTCTGGCGGAAGCTGTCGCGCAGCGCGTCCGGCAGGCCCAGGAGCTGGGCGATCACCTGGATCGGCAGCGGGTGGGCCAGGCGTTCGCGCAGGTCCACCACGGTCCCCGCGGGGGTCAGGGCGATGTCGTCCAGCAGGGCGGCGGTCAGCGCCTCGATCCGTCCGGCCAGGGCGGCGACCTGACGGGTGGTGAAGGCCGCGCCCACCAGGCGGCGCAGCCGGCGGTGGTCGGCGCCGTGGGCGGTGAACATGTTGCGCGCGCTCACCCACAGCGCCAGCGGCCAGGTCGGCACCAGCTCCTCGAAATCCGGCCAGTGCCGGTGCCCGTCCTTGGACACCCGCGGGTCCCGCAGCAGTCCCTCCAGCAGCTCCGGGTCGGCCACCGCCCAGGCGGGAACGCCGAGGATGTCCACGGGGGTGGCCGGGCCGCGCGCGCACAGCTCGGCGCTCTCGGCGTCGCGGGAGCGCCCCGTGGGGTCAAGGACGAGGCGCTGCTCCATCGGGCAACGCGCGGCCTCGGTCGACTCGTCGCGCATCGGGGCTCCTTCACGGGGGGCGGGTCGGGTCCGTACGGCGCAGGGCCAGCCACGAGGATGGCCCACTCGGCCCCGCGCGTCGAGACCGCCGCCGCCGGGACCGCCGCCGCCGGGACGCCCGCCCCCGCCGGGACGCCCGCCCCCGCCGGGACCGGCCGCCTCCTTCGAAACCGCCAACCCGGCGCCGCTGTCGGTGCCGGGCCCTACCCTTGCGGACGTGACCACCCCCGCCGACCTCGCCCGCATCGACGGCCTCCTCGCCGACCCCCACCCCTTCCCGCCCGAGGACACCGACCACGCCACCGGCCGCGCCGGCCCCGGCTACCGGGTCGAGGAGCTGTACGTCAGCCGCGCCTTCTTCGACGGTGAGGACGGCGACGACGACGAGGACGGGCAGGCCTGCGACCGCGAACACCACCTGGCCCAAGCCCGACTCGACGCCCTGGCGCGCGAGTTCACCACGCGCTGGGGCAGCCCGCAGGCCGTCGACCTGTTCTCCTACCTGCGCGCGAGCTCCGACCGTGACCACCAGGCCCCGGAACCGGTCGCCCTGCTCTGCCAGCAGGCCGTCACCCTCCACGTGTGGCCGTTGCCCGGCGGTCGGCGCTGGATCGGCCTGAGCGTCGGCCAGGCCGACAAGGAACTGCCCGTGGTCCTTCACACCACCCTCGCCGAAGGCCCCGCCCCCGCCCCGACGGTGCCGTGCGGAAAGCCGCAGGACGACCGGGCGGACGGCCTCATGGCGGGCCCCACCCCCGGCAGCCCAGCGTGAACCGCATGACCGCAAGGCCGCCCCGAGCCCCGCTGCCCCTCGCCGCCCGCATCCTCGACCGGCACGAGGAGGAGGTCGCACTCCGCCCGCCATGGACCGCCGGACTCGGCCCGCCGCTCGCCGCGTAGCGGGGCGCGGGCCGGGCAGCGCGGGCCGGCGTGCGGTCAACCGGTCAGTGCCAGGCGCCAGTTGTTGGAGCGGATGTGGTGGCCCGGCGGGTACTCGAAGGCCACCTCGCCGACCAGCTCGAAGCCCGCCCTGCGGCAGACCGCATTGGACGCCTCGTGCCGTACCGAGGGGAAGGCGTGCAGCCACGGCAGCACGCCCTCGCGCTCGGCCCGCTGCGCGCACAGCAGCAGCGCCCGGACCGCCAGACCCCGGCCCTGGTACTCGGGCAGCACGGCGTACCCCGTCTCGTACACGTCCTGCCCCTGCCAGAGGTGCGGCCAGTACCCGACCGACCCGGCGATCTCGCCGTCGAGCAGGAGCAGGAACATCTGCCCGTCGGTCATCGCCAGGTAGCGCTCGTGCCGGCGCCTGACCTGCTCGGCGCTCTCCACCCCGCCCAGGTGCTCGGTCAGTTCGGAGGTGTTCTGGCGGTGCAGCAGGTCCAGGCCCAGCCCGGACCACGGCGCGAGAGTCAGGGAGGTCGTCATGCCCGAACGCTAGCGCGGGGCTCTGACAGCGCCGAAGGACCCGGGCGCCCGCCCGGCGGCGAAGGGGACCGCCGCGGCGGTGTGTGTCCGCCTCCGTGACCGCCGGACCGTGCGCGCCCGGCCCGACGGTGCAGAGCCCGTGGCGCCGACGGGTGAAGCGTCCTACTTGAACCGGACGCGCACGCCCTTGTGGCCGGAGCAGGTGCCCGATCCGTCGTCTCCGGTGGCCCTGCCCGCGCGGCAGGGACACCGGAGCGCCGAGCATGAAGCGTCTTGACCTCAAGCCGACTTGAGCTTCTACGGTGATCGCGTTCTGGTGATTCCGACGGAGAAGGAGGCGCGTCGCCGTGACGCTCAAGGAGTACCCGCACGAGGCCCTGGCCGCCCAGCCCATCGGCGCGTGGACCGGTGAGGTGTACCGGCGGGTGGTGGGAGCGCTGCGCGAACAGCTGGCGGTGGAGGGGCTCACCCAGCCGCACTGGTGGACGCTCAACCACGCCGCCGGAGCCCCGGGCACCTGGACCCGCACCACGCTGACCGAGCGCCTGGCCCGCTACGAGGACCTCGGCATCGACTTCGGTGAGGTCTTCGACGACCTCACCTCCCGAGGCTGGCTGCTGGAGGACGCGGCGACGGGCGGGATGTCGCTCACCGAGGCGGGGGAGGCCGCACGCCTGCGGGCCCGCGAACGCAACCTGAACGTGCACCGCCGTGCCCACGAGGGCGTGGACGAGGCCGAGTTCGTGACCGCCGTCAACGTCCTGCGCCGCATCACCGCCAACCTTGGCGGCGACGGGAACCTGCCCGACTGAGCGGCCCCCGACTTGGTGCGCCAGGCCCCTGACGGCCGAGTGCACCGAGGCCGCCGTCGGCGGGGCCGTCACCCCGCCCACGGCGCCGACCGGAACCGCCCGCCCGCGCAGGAGGCCGACGGGGCTGACCTCCTGCGCGGGCGCGGCCCGCCGGTCCCGAGCCCCCACCAGAGCCCAACGGCCCCCTCTGCCGGTCGGGTTCACCGGAGCCCTCCCCGCACCCCCGAGGTGCGCGGAGGGCTCCACCCGTACGGGCGGCAGCGGCGCATCGCGGCGCACCCGGCGGTACACCGTGCGCCCGGGATGCTCCCGCTGGGCCCTGGCGGGCGCGCCGGTGGCCGACCAGGCTGGGCGCAGCCCCCGCCACCACCCGCGCCCCCCGGCAGTCGGAACCCGGAGAACCCTGTCGCGCGGCAGCCGGGCCGACGCCGCCGTCCCCTATCATGGGCGCGCTCTCGCGGCATGATCACCGGAAACCAGGGGGACCGTTGAAGACCGGAACCGTCGTCGTACACGCCGAATCGCCGGTGGTGGCCCTGAGGAGGGGCTGCTACTGGGTGGTGATCGACGGCGTGCGGGTCGGCACGGTCAGGCGGGGCGCCACCGCACGCTTCCCGGTGCCCGCCGGGACCCGCACCGTCCGGATCGCCGCCCGGGACCGGAGCCGCTCCAACACGGTGAGCGTCGAGGTCGGTGAGGACCGGGAGTTCCTGGTCACGAGCCGGAGCACCGGCCTTGTGTACGCCCTCCTGGTACCGCCGCTGGCCCCGGTCGCGATGGTTCCCGCGTACTACGTCTTCGCGCTGCTGCTGCTGATGGGCGCCGTCTTCTGGGCCGTCCCCGGCCTGCTGTTCCGCCTGAGGGCCGTCGGCGACTCCGCTCTCCCGGCCGCGCGGGCCGCTGGACCGGCCGAGCCCGCCGGGGAGGAACAGGGCGGCACCGGCCTGTGGTGGGAGTCGGACCCGGCTCTGGCCAAGCGCTTCCGCAAGAACGGCACCTCGTGAACGAGACCGACGTCCTCCGCGTCCTGGACCTCCTGACGGACGCGGGCGTGAGCGCCTGGGTGGACGGCGGCTGGGGCGTGGACGCCCTGGTCGGGCACACCACCCGTCCCCATGACGACCTCGACCTGGTCCTGCCGCACGACCAGCTCGACGCGGCCCGTCGGGCATTGGCCGCCGCCGGGTTCACCCCCCTCCTGCGGGGCCTGCTGCCCTCCGCCCTCGCCCTGGCCGACGGCGCCGGCCGCTCCGTCGACCTCCACCCGGTGACCGGATCCGCCCGCCACGGCGGCCACCAACTCCTCCCGGACGGCGGGAAGTTCCGCTATCCGGCCCCGGTGACCGGCACCATCGGCGGCCGCACCGTCCCCTGCGTCGACGCCGCCACCCAGGTGCGGTGCCACCTCGGCTATCCGCCGCGCGACAAGGACCGTCACGACATGGCCCAGCTGCACGCCCGTACGGGAGCGGCCGGGTCCGCCCGGCGCTCCGGGTGACGGGTGCCCGGGCGCCCGGGCCTGGCGGGAACGCGTATCGCGATATACCCTATCGCGATATAGCGTAAGTTGCCGTCCGCGCGTCGCTGAGCCCTGACCCCTGAACCTCGGGCCCACGGCGCGCGGACGATTCGTCGGACTTGGGGGACGGGAAGCATGCCGGGAAAGATCGCGACCGCCGGAAGCCGCTCCGCCCTCAGCGCGCAGCCCGCGCTGAGGGCCTCGCACGCGGACCGCGACCAGGTGGTCGCGGCACTGAGCGTCGCGGCGGGCGACGGCCGCCTGACCGCGCAGGAGCTGGACGAGCGGGTGGAGGCCGCACTGTCGGCCCGCACGCTCGACGAACTGACCGACCTCACCGCCGACCTGCCGCCCCTGCCGGCCCCGGCGGGCGGGATCGGCGGGACGGCGGTCGAGCCCAAGGACGTCCTGCGGATCGAGCAGAGGTTCAGCAAGACCGAGCGCACCGGCCCCTGGGTGCTGCCCCGGCGCCTGGAGATCGCCGCCGAGTGGTGCAGTGTGACGCTCGACTTCACCCAGGCCGTGATCACCCGGGACACCCTGGAGATCGACGTCGACATGCAGGGCGGCGACCTGACGCTGATCGTCGGCCCGGGCATCACCGTCGACCCCGACGGCCTGACCCTGGGCTTCAGCCAGGTGAAGAACCGCCACACCCCGGATCCACAGGCTCCGATCAGGCTGCGCATCGCGTTGGTCGGCAGGAAGAGCTTCGGCCGCCTCCTCGTACGCCGCCCCCGCCGCTGGCTGCCCGGCCGGCGCACCACCACCCCGCCCGCCGGGCACTGACCCCGCCGACCGGGGACCGGGACCACCCGGCCCGCCGGGCACTGACCCGGCCGACCGGGCATCAGGACCTGGTCGCGGTCACTGATCGGTCTTCCCCCGCTTGCGCGAGGCCGTGGAGCCCCGGCCCGTACCCCCCGACCGCTTCCCGGCCGGCGCGCTCGCCCGGTCCCTGGCGTCGATGGCGCCCCGCAGCCGCTGCTGCGCCCCGGTGATCTGCCCGGCCAGGGCCTGGTCGGTGTGGCCGGCGACGGCGGGCGTGGCAGCGGCCCGACCCAGCGCGGCGACCGAGTTCTCCAGGTACGCGCGCCAGTAGTCGAGGTGCTGGTCGGTGGTGGCGGGCCGGCCGAGGTTGGCGGCCAACTCGTCCGCGTACTGCACGAGATAGCCGACGGTCTCGCCCAGGTAGCCGCTGCTGATCCCGGTGCGGCCCGCGTGTTCCAACTCCCAGACGTGGGTCTCGATCTCCCGCATCGGCTGCTGGAGCGTGGCGAAGGTCTCGTGGCCGGTGTCGGTCAGCACGTCCATGTAGACGTGGGGGTCCGCGCCGTCGGCGGCGTCCTCGTCGGGCATCAGCATGGCCTGGGCCGCGTGGATGAGCTCGTGGCGCAGCGTGCTGTGGATCTCGGCGGGGCCGTAGTCGTCGAACAGGTTCCGGTACAGCGCCATGGTGACCTTGTCGCCCGAGGTCCCCGTGCTGGTGAGGGCCATGGGCTTGCCCGCGCCCTGGCGGGAGTGCTTGTAGCCGAGGACGAGGTTCTCCTCCTCCACGGCCCCCGGCAGCCGGTCGAGGACGTAGCGCAGCAGCGCGTCCAGCGCCGCCTGGCGTACGGCCTTCGCGCTCGTCCCGGTGGCGGCCTTCGCCTGCTCCAGCTGCGTGACCAGGGCGACGGGCAGCTCGGGCACGACTGCTGACGGCTCGTCGGCCTGGGGCAGGTCGTCGGAGGCGCTGCGCTGCACCGCCCCGCCGAAGCCGGCCGTCCGCTCCTGCCGCACGTCCGCCCCGGCCGGGCGTACGGGCCCGGACATGACCCGGCGCGCGGTGGCCTCCGCCTCGCGCTCGAACCGGTCGGAGGGGTCGCTGACCCGCAGGCCGTCGCCGTGGTCGGTACCGGCCACGGGGCCGTGCCGCTGCTGGATGACGTGGGTCAGCTCGTGGGCGAGGGTGTGCTTGTCGCCGCCGCCCTCGCCGATGACGACGTGGTTGCCGGAGGTGTAGGCGCGGGCGCCGACCTCGGCCGCGGAGGCGCGGGCGGCGGGGCCGTCGTGGACCCGGACGTCGGAGAAGTCGGCGCCCAGGCGGGCCTCCATCTCGGTGCGGGTCGCCTGCACCAGGGGGCGGCCCGCGGTGCGCAGGACGTCGTGGACGGTGGAGCGCTGCACGGCGGCGGCCGACCCGGCGGATCGCTGCAGCATCCGGACGACGGCCGCGTTGCCCACGCTGGTCTGCAGGGCGAGCAGTTGGCGGGTGGGTGGCCGCCCGGTGCGCTCGGTGCGCCCGGTGCGGTCGGTGACCGTGTCCCGGCTGCCGTGCCCGCGCTCGCCGTCGTGTGTGCGCATGGGTGTGTCCCCCCGGGTTCCTGCCGACGTTCCATGGTCATCCGGCGGGGTGGTGGGACGGAAGGGCCGTGGGGGCAGCGGTCCGTGCCCGTACGGGCAGTTCGGAGGGCCCCCTTGAACACGGCGCCGGGAGTGGGAGGCCGGACCGGCGGCCTCTCACTCCCGGCACGGAAGGTTCAGGACAGGCGGTCGAGGATCCACTCGACGAGGACGCCTGAGACGTGGCTGTGCTCGGTGTTCTCGATGTCGAAGGCGACCTCGTGCAGGTGGAAGCGGTCGGGGGCCTGGGATTCGAGGTTCAGGTTCGGGTCGACGTCCCAGGTGATGGGGTCGTACTTGAGGGCCGAGGCGCTGACCGCCGGGACGAAGGCGCCGCTGCGGTACTCCTCGCTGATCTTCGCCTTGATCGCGTCCGCGACCTTGCCGAAGGAGTCCAGGGTGCCGCCGGGCACCCCGTCCAGCGCCCGGACCTCGCTGGTGGTGGAGCGGCGCAGCTCCAGGCCGACGTGCATGCCGCCGATGCGCTGCTCGGTGCCCCGGTCGGGCTGGAAGCGGGCGGTGGCGCTGGCGATCAGGGCCTGCCAGTCGAAGGCGACCTCGCCGGCGGGCAGCGGGCGGCCGATGCCGTGGCCGGTGCCGTTGGAGACACCGAGCAGGCGGGGGCGCTGCGGGAAGTCGCCGAGGTCGGCGAGCTCGCGCACGAACTCGGTGCGCAGTTCGCTGGCGGTGGCGACCTCGCCGGAGTACTTGGCGTCCGGCACCCACGCCCACAGCAGCTGCTGGGCGGCGGGGCTGCGGATCAGGTCGGCCTGGGAGGGCTGGCCGGGCTTGGCGGGGGCGAGCTTCTCGAAGAAGTACGCCATCTGCTGGAGGATCAGGGGGATCCAGGCGCCGTTGTGCGGGGAGTCCCAGGACAGGTAGGTGCCGGTCTCGTGGTCGATGCCCTCGTTCTCCAGCTTGGCGAGCGCGTAGCGGGTGACGATGCCGCCCATGCTGACGCCGCCGACGGTCAGGGGCGCGGAGCCGACCCGCTCGGCGCAGGCCTGCTGGATCGCGGTGATCGCGGCCCGGGCGTTGTGCTGGATGCGGGCGTGGCGCTCGTCGAAGCCGATCAGGACGATGTCGTGGCCGCGGGCGAGGAGCTGGTCGAAGAAGCCCGGACGGTCGTCCTCGTACGGGGTGTTGAAGTGGGCGAAGAGGGCGGGCAGGTCGCTCTTGCCGTAGTTGAAGCCGTCGGCGAACAGGAACGGCTTCTCCAGGTGGGTGCGGCCGTTGCCGTAGTAGACCGCTGCCTCGCCACCGGGCAGCGGCCAGGTCGTGTCGGGCACGCGGCTGCCGGGGGCGCCGATCTCGGTGGTGAACAGGACGTCGGAGGAGATGCCCGCCGCCAGCTCGGAGAGTTCGGCCGGTGTCGGTTCCGCCGCGCTGGTGCGCAGGGAGGTGGAGACGTCGATACGGGGTGCCGCAGTCATGACTTACCGCCTCGGTCGGGGTCGATTCGTGCCCGACCGTAGTGGTTCGACTACTTACCGCACCAGACGCGGACCGGTACTGGCCGCAAACGATCGGAGCGGACCCGTTCGGCGGCGGAAGTTGCCCGGGTGGTGGCGGCGCGGTCCCGCCGACCCCGTGGGAGGGCCAGCGGGGCCGTCAACCGCGGTCAGCGGGCGTCGAACTCGTCGGTGCCGACGGCGGTGAGGAAGGACTGCCGGGCGGTGGCGGAGAGGACGAGGGCGGGACCGCGGGGGTCCTCGGCCGTTCCACGGCCCTGTCGCTCGTGTTCGGTCCTGAACCCGTGGTATTTCCTCACGGGGGGCGAGGTCGGGGGCCGGACACCCACGGACGGAAGGCTGGCGCCATGCGGAAACTGGTCTACGGCATGAACCTGACCCTGGACGGCTACATCGCCGCGCCCGGCGACGACATCGGCTGGAGCGGACCGCCGAGCCCCGAGCTGTTCCAGTGGTGGCTCGACCAGGAGAAGGCGAGCGGCCTGTCGCTGTACGGGCGCAAGCTGTGGGAGACGATGAGCTCCTACTGGCCGACCGGCGACCGGCAGCCCGACGCCACCGCGGCGGAGATCGAGTTCGCGCGGACCTGGCGGGACACGCCGAAGGTGGTGTTCTCCTCGACGATCGACGAGGTCGACTGGAACGCCCGCCTGGTCACCGGCGACGCGATCGCCGAGATCACCCGGCTCAAGGCCGAGGACGGCGCCCCGATGAACATCGGCGGCGCAACGCTCGCCGGGGCGGCCATGCGTGCCGGGCTGATCGACGAGTACGTGATCGCCGCCCATCCGGTCCTGGTGGGCGGCGGCACGCCGTTCTTCACCGCGCTGGACAGCTGGGTGAACCTGAACCTGGTCGAGACGCGGACGTTCCCGGGCGGCGTGGTCCTGACCAGGTACGAGACGAGGCGCTGAGCCGCTTCCCGCCGTCCCACGACGTGGAGTTCACGCCCCGGTGGCGAGGAACCGGCGGGCGCCGCGGAGTCCGGTGCGGAGCCGTTCCTGGGTGCTACGGCTGTCGAGGCGGACGTCGAGTGCTCCGGGAAGGGCGCTCTCGGCCCGCCGGCCGGCGGGGAGCCGGGAGGCGTCGAGACCGTCACGCCGGGCGATGAGGGTGCCGAGTTCGTAGCGGCTCACGGCATCGGTCCCCGCCAGGTGGTGGACTCCGGACAGGTCGCTGGAGGCGAGTTCCAGCAGGGCCGCGGCCAGGTCGGCGACGTGTACGGGACAGCGGATGTCGTCGGTGAACAGGACACCGGTACGGGTGCCGGCCGCGAGGTCGTGCACCGCGCGCACGTGTTCCGACCGCCGGTCGCCGATGATCAGGGAGGTCCGGGCGACGACGGCGCCCGGGTTCACGAGGCGGACGCCGGTCTCTGCCGCGGCCTTCGCGGCACCGTAGGGGGTGAGCGGATCGGGGAGACAGGATTCGTCGTAGTGGATGCGAGTGCCGGAGAACACGGCGTCGCTGGATACGTGGACCAGGCGGGTGCCGTGCTTCGCCGCGGTCATCGCCAGGCGGACCGGCCCCTCGGCCGTGACCGCCCAATCTGGGCCGCCGCTCGTCGCGTTGACGACCACGCGAGGCTGCACCGTGGCCATCACCGCTTCGACGCGATCGAAGTCGCGCAGGTCGAGGGCGTGCCACGGGACCTCCGGAGTGGTGCCGGGCCGGGTGGCGAAGGTCGCGGCCGTCGCATGGCCCGCCGCTACCGCCTGGCGAACCAGCTCCGTGCCCAGGAATCCACTGCCGCCGACGATCAGGATGGTCATGGCGCGACACAGTAGAGGAGGTGCCACTCACACGCTGGTGAAACCGTTCGGTGTCCAGGCGCGTTGAGCCGGTCCCTGGATCTTGTGGTGAGCTGCCGGGTGCCGCCGCAGGGAAGTCGGGCGCGTGATGTTCCCGTCCTCGTCGAGGGCGGCCCGGCCTCCTCGAAGAGATCCGCACGGACCGCCCGACGACAGTGTCGAGGAACCGGCCACGGAGGGCTCAGCGGGTGAAGCGCCCGCCCAGGTAGCGGTACTCGGGGTCGTCGGCGGGCAGTTCGCCGAGCTCGGCGATCAGCTCCTCCGCGTACTTCTCGGCGTCGTCCTGCGGCTGGTAGCCGAGTGCCCGGGCGGTCGAAAGGTCCCACCAGGCGCGGGTGTTGGCGGAGATGCCGTAGACGACGGTGTGTCCGCTCACCGGACCGGTGAGGGCGGCGTGCACCAGGCGGGCGCAGTCGCCGGGGCTGAGCCAGGTGCCCAGGGCCCGGATGCTGCGCGGCCGGTCGGCGAAGGAGCCGATCCGCAGCGAGACGCTCTCCATCCCGTGCCGGTCGGCGTACAGCGAGGCCAGGTTCTCGCCGAAGCACTTGGACAGCCCGTAGAAGGTGTCGGGGCGCTGCGGGGTGTCCACCGGCACGATCGCACCGCCGGCGGGTCGCTCGGTGAAGCCCACCGCGTGGTTGCTGCTGGCGTAGACGATCCGGCGCACCCCCGCCGCCCGGGCGGCCTCGTACAGCCGGTGGGTGCCGTCGATGTTGGCGGCCAGGATGTCGGCGAACGGTGCCTCGCCCGGGAGCCCGGCCAGGTGCACCACCGCGTCCACGCCCTCCATCGCCTCCGCCAGGGCGCCGGCGTCCTGGAGGTCGGCGGTGAGCGCCTGCGGTTCGCCGGGCACCGGCAGGCGGTCGAAGCAGCGCAGCCGGTACCCGTAGGCGGGCAGCGACTCCCGCAGGCTGGAGCCGATCCGGCCGGCGGCGCCGGTGAGCAGGACGAGTCGCGGCTGGTTCACCATGTGCTGTGTCCCCCTGGGCTCTTCTCGCGGGCCCGGACCGGCCCCGCGGTCCAATGCGGTGAACGGCGACTGTACCTGACGGACGGTCGGAAGCAGGGGATGGCGGATTCCGGCCTCGGCCCGGCCCGACTTCGGCCCGTGGTGCCGGACGCCCGAGCGGCACGCCGCGCTCCGTCAGGGCACCAGGAGTTGGACGGCGACCCCGAGGCGTTCGAGGTAGGACTCCCGGGTCGCGGCCTGGTGCTTGAGGCCGGTCGATGCGCTGATCAGCGTCTGGGCGACGGCGGCGGCCTTCTCCCGCCCCGATCCGGCGGCGATCGCATCCGTGATCAGTTCCTCGAAACGCCGGGGGGCGGTTCGTGCGATCTCTCCGAGGAGGTCGGGGTTGTCCTCGATGACCGCGGCGACATCGCGTGCCAGCGGGCCGACGTAGCGGCCCGCCCAGTGGTCGAAGGCCTCGACCAGGCGCTCGGGAAGGGGGCGGCCGGCATCGGCCAGGGCGCGTTCGGCCGCGGCGATGTCGCGTTCCAGCGCCTGGGCCGCCGCGGCGCGGAACAGGTCCTGCTTCGAGGAGAAGAGGAAGTAGAGCCCGGGGCGGGAGATCCGCGCGGCCCGAGCCACCTCCTCCATCGAGGACTTGCGGTAGCCGAACCGGGCGAAGGTGGCCAGGGCGGAGTCCAGCACCGCGCTGCGGCGGTCGGTGTCGGTGGCCGGCGGCGACGGGGGGCCGGCCTCGGGGCTGCTCATGGGGCGAGCATAGGAGCGGGGCCACCAGCTATACAAATCTTGTCGACTGCGTATAGCTTCGCTGCATGACGGCTCGCGAACTCCTCTCCACGCCCTTCACCGCGTCCAGCACCGCACAGGAGGTGGTGCGCGGTGTCGACCTCACCGGCGTGCGCGCGATCGTGACGGGGGCGTCCTCCGGGATCGGCGTCGAGACGGCCCGCGCGCTGACCGCGGCCGGGGCCGAGGTGACGCTCGCGGTGCGCAACACGGCCGCGGGGGCTGCCGTCGCCGCGACGATCGAGGCCTCGACCGGAGGGATCCGCCCCCGGGTCGCCCGGGTGGACCTCGCCGACCGGGCCGCCGTCGCGGCGTTCGTCGATGCGTGGAGCGGCCCGCTCCACCTGCTGGTCAACAACGCGGGTGTGGTCACCGGCGGCCTCGAACGGACCCGCGAGGGATGGGAGTTGCAGTTCGCGACGAACCACCTGGGTCACCTCGCGCTCGCCGTCGGCCTGCACGACGCACTGGCCCTGGGCGCGGGCGAGCGTGACGGGGCGCGGATCGTCTCGGTCAGTTCGACGGCGCACATGCGTTCCGGCATCGACTTCGAGGACCTCCACTTCGAGCAGCGCGGTTACGACCCGCAGATCGCCTACGCCCAGTCGAAAACGGCGAACTCCCTGTTCGCCGTCGAGGCGACGCGTCGGTGGGCGGGCGAGGGCATCGTCGCCAACGCGGTCAACCCCGGCGGCGTCGCGACGGGCCTGCAGCGCAACTTCACCGCGCAGCAGAGGCGCTCGCTCGACGCGGCCGAGGCCGCCGGAGTGTTCACCTACAAGACGCTCCAACAGGGGGCCGCCACCACCCTGGTCGCGGCCGTGGCCCCGCAGTTCGCCCACTCCGGAGGCCACTACCTCGACGACACGCAGGAGGCCTACACCGTGCCCAACGACGCCGACCTCGCGCAACACCCGCACGGCGTCAAGGAGTGGGCACTCGATCCCGCCGCCGCCGAGCGCCTGTGGGAGGTCTCGACCGGTCTGCTGCGCGCCTGACCGTCCACGGGCGCACGACACCCCGTCCGTGAGACACGGGCCGGCCCCTCGCCCGGCCGAGGGCAGCACCAAGGGCACGCAGCTGGATCCACCAGGCCCGCCCGTCCTCGGGGTCGGTCGTGCGGCGCCGGGGATCGTCTACTGCCCCGAGAGCATGTTGACGCGCAGGTCCATGCCGATGAGGCGGGGAGAGGTCCGCGCCTCCGCACTGGTCGAGCGGGTTGTCGACGGGCAGGCCGAGGAGGTTGCCGGTCACCGACCCCGGGCCCGCGGTGGTGGCCCCGGCGGCGTGGGCGCCGGCGCCGTGGTTGGCGCAGTCGGTGCCGAAGGCGGGGGAGAGGAGGTCCCCGGCGCCTCCGGCGGAGGCGGGAGCGGCGGCCAGGACACCGCCGGTGGTGGTGGCGGCGAGGGCGAGGGCGGTCAGCGCCCGGCGAGGGGTCATTGGCTGCCAACGAGTGGGGAGGCGCTTGGACACGCGTCTCCCGGCGGGTGGTTGGTGTACGAGGGGATGCCACGGCCCGCCGGGGATCAGTACAGGGCATCGCCCATCGGCGAGCCGTCGCCCGTGACGAAGGCGCGGATGGAGGCGAGGTACTCGGTGCGGCTGACGCGCCCGTCGCCGTCGGTGTCCAGGGCGTCGAACGCCGCGTCGGCGTTGTCCGCCCGGTTGTTCAGGGCTCGGCGCAGCGCCGTGAACTGGGAGCGGTCCAGGGCGCCGTCCTGGTCGGCGTCGGCGAGGTCGAACAGGGCGCCCAGCGCGTAGCGGCAGACGTTGTCGAACTTGTCGGCGTCCACCCAGGCGACGTACTCCTCGTAGGTCATCACGCCGTCGCCGTTGGCGTCCATCGCGGCCCAGGCCCGCTCTCCGGTGGCCTGCGCGGCGATCACCAGGGGGTCGTCGTGGGTGCGGCCGGTGGCCTGCCGGGCCCGTTCGATGCGCACGAAGTAGTCGTGCCGGGAGGCGATGCCGTCCCCGTCGGTGTCGAGCATCGCGTAGACGCGGCCCTTCGGGGTGGCGGTGAGGGCATCGGCCGGGGCCGGCCGGGGTGCGGCCTGGGGCTGTGGCATGTCGGGTCTTCCTTCGTGAGCGGGGGCGGGCAGTCGGGCCGGTCAGTGGGTCAGGCGCAGCACGAGGGTGGAGTCGAGGGTGGTCTCGCCGGCCGGGGTGCCACAGCCGGCGCCGGAACTGGTGCCGACCGCGGTGAGGGCGTCGCCCGCGAAGCGGGCGCTGTCTGCGGTGACGGCGCCGGTGACGACGAGTGAGGCGGTGCCGTTGACCTTCACGACGTCGGTGTGCGTGAACTGGAGGGTGGAGGTGGTCAGGTCGGCCCAGTGGACGGTGGTGGTGGAGGTGTCGCCGTGTTCGTCGCCGGTGCACTCGGTGGCCGGCATGGTGACGGTGCGCTCGAACGTGCCGGTGGCCGAGGGCGCGCCGGAGGCGTCCACGCACGAGAGGGTGCCGGTCATGGCCAGGGTGTCGGGCACCGGCAGGTTGGTGGCGCCGGCACCGACCGCGTTGGCGAAGACGCCGTGGGCGTTCAGGACGCAGGTGGCGTCGGTGACGGGCGCGACGGGCACCGGGCGGGCCGGGGCGGCGGCGCCGGTGAGCAGGGGGAGTGCGGCCAGCAGCGAGGCGGCGGCGGCCGACCAGGTGCGGCGGACGGAGATCTTCATGTGGTGTGCTCCGGGCGAGAGTTGGGAGGATCGGTTTCGGGCGGGTGCTCAGGAGAATTCGGGCGGGTGCTCAGGAGAAGACGTAGGCCGCGGACGTGCCCAGCCCCCGGGGCTTTTCGACGGCCGCGGCGCCGGCCCGCTCGAAGCGGCCGGTCAGTTGGTGCCACCGGTAGGAGCCCGCCAGCGACTCGGTGAAGCGCACCGCCGGGGGCGGGGACGGCCGCCGGGGCGTGGGCGAGGGTGTCGACCCGGGCGGTGAGCAGGCCGTCGACCAGCGCGGTGGCCTCGCGCCGGTTCAGGCGGAACGCCTGGCGGGCGACCTCCACGCCGTTGTTGCCCACCGTGCCCTCCTCGACCTCCCGGTCGTAGGACACGATGTCGTTGTGCAGGCTGACGGCGTCCACGAACGCGTCGACGGCGGTGCGCAACTCCCGGTCGCGCAGCACGTCCGCGGGCAGCTCGCCCGCCGCGTGCTCCATGAGGACGGCGGTGAACTGCAGGCCGCCGAAGTCGCGGCGGGCGCCGAGGTATTCGATCAGGTCGGTGACGGCGTGCTCGACGTGGTCGAGCTCCCACAGCACCCCGTCCAGGAAGCGCCGCACGCTGGCGGTGAACCGTGCGCGCCACCGCGGGCTCATGGTGGCGGCCGTGCCGGTCCACAGGTCGGCGAAGGCCCGTTCGACGGGGTTGCGGGGTGTGAGCGGCCTGGGTAAGCCGTCCAGTGGCAGGAAGCGCATCAGCCGATCCACCTGGGCGGCGGCCGACGCGTGGTCGTGGTCGCGGCGGTGGAGCGGCAGGAAGAGGTCGTCGACGAACCACAGGGCGAGGTGCCAGTCGGTCACCAGCTCCAGCTCGCGGGCGTCGGCGTCGGGGTGGGTCAGGGCGATGAACAGGGGGAAGTCGGCGCGGGTGAACTTCTCCTCGCTCCAGCGCTGCGGCCACTGCACGTACTCCTCGTCGAACATGCCCATCCGGCGGGCCCACCGCGCGGCGTGGGCCCGGGCCCGGTCGAGGTGGGGGTTGAGGCGGGGCTCGAACGGCATGTGGAAGGATGGCGGTGAAAGGGATCCCATGACCGGGTCGCTTCCCTCCCCGGGCCCCGCCGATACGGAAGTTCACCCGTACGGGAAGCTCAGGGATTCTCGATGACGAACCAGTCCGCGGAGGGCGTGGTGCCGCCGGGCTGGGCGCCGAGGGATCCGGCCAGGGTCTCGGTCAGGTAGAGGTCGTTGTCGTTGAGGTCTGATCCCGACCGCACCCGGCTGCGGCCGGCGCCCGTGATGCTCCACGCGGACTCGGTGGCGCGGCACTGCCCGTAGCGCACGCTCCAGTTGTCGCCGATGGCCACGCAGCCCACGGCGTCCTTGTCCGGGTCGAACGCCGCGAGGTTGACCCAGGCGCCCTCCGGCCGCAGCTCCCACCGCTGTTCGGGCACCGCCCCGCACGGCTCCAGCCGCACCTGCTCGGTGCCGAAGGTGTGGTGCAGGCAGGTGCTGGTACGGGCGTTGCGCAGCGAGTAGGTGGAAGCCGGGCCGGCGGCCGCGTGGATGGCCGCGTGTGCGGTGGCGCTCGCGGTGGCGCTCGTGGTGGCCGGCAGGAGGAGCAGGACGGCGAGGGCGGGCGTCGTCGCCACGCGCCGGGAACGAACGGGCATGGGGTGGCTCTCCGTTGATGCTGCGCGTAATCCGTTTGTGCAACGCTCAACGATCGACGCGCAGTCAGGAAACGAACCACCACCCGCCCCGGCCCGCAGCGGTGCACGCCGAGGCGAACTGCCGGGGCCCGGTGATCGCCCAGGTGGAACCCGGCCAGTCCGCCAGGACCTTCGGGGCCAGCTACTTCGTGCTGTGAGCGGCCGGGCATTCCCGCCCAGCCGCGCGGCTCCTGCTTCTGCCGACGGCTAAGCCCGGCCCTCGCCGGGTTCGGCTGCCACTACCGTCGGAACCCATGGACACCGTCACCACCCGCACCGTCGAATACCCCGCCGACGGCCTCACCATGGTCGGACACCTCGCCCTGCCCGCCGGCACCGGCCGCCGACCCGCCGTCCTGATCGGACCCGAGGGCACCGGCCTGAACGACTTCCAGCGCCGCCGGGCCGACGCCCTCGCCGAACTCGGCTACACGGCCCTGGCCTTCGACCTCCACGGCGGACGCTGGTTCACCGACCCCCAGGACATGCTGGAACGCTGCCTGCCCCTGCTCGCCGACCCCGACCGGCTGCGCGGCATCGGCCACGCCGCGCTCGACGTGCTGCGGGCCCAGCCGCGCACCGACCCCGGGCGCATCGCCGCCATCGGCTACGGCACCGGCGGCGCCGTCGTCCTCGAACTCGGGCGCGACGGTGCCGACCTGAAGGCGATCGGCACCGTCAACGCCCTGACCACCGGCCGGCCCGGCGAAGCCGCGAACATCCGCTGCCCGGTGTGGGCGGGGGTCGGATCCGAGGACCCGATCATGCCCGCCGCCCAGCGGGACGCCTTCGCCGCCGAGATGCAGGCCGCCGGCGTCGACTGGCGCCTGACCATCTACGGCGGTGCCCGGCACGCCTTCCATCACCCGCCCGTCGATCAGGCCGTGGTGCCCGGCGTCGCCCACCACCCGCGGCACGCCGAGCGCGCCTGGCGCGACGTCCTCGCCCTGCTCGCCGAATGCCTGCCGGTGACGGCCGGTTGACGGCCGCGGGTCCCGACGGGGCGCGGGCCGTTCTGGCACACTCGACCGCATGTCCGAACCCGAACGGCTCCCCGGCACGGCGCCGGGCGACGACACTCATCCGCTGCACGAGTACGCGCAGCTCTACCCCGAGGTGGCGCGGGCCGGTTCGGTGCGCGACGCCCTCCAGGCGGCGGCCGACCGCGCGGGCCACGAGCTCACGGTCGAGCTGACGTCCTCACCGGGCTGGCGCCACGTGGCCGCGAAGGCGGAAACCGGCGCCCGCCTGGCGACCGTCAGCATGCTGCGAGCCCGCGAACGCACATTCGCGCTCAACTGCTGGACCAACGGGATCCACATGGCCAGCGGCTCGGCCCAGGGCCTCGCCGAGATCGCCGGCGCGATGCACGCCTGGGTACGGGCGGGTGCCGGGGTGCGCGAACTCACCGAGCGGTGGCCCTTCCTTCGGACCTGGGAGCTGGCCGAGGCGCACGAGCGCGGCGAGGCCGTCCCGGCCCGGTGGCGGATGATGCTTCGCGGCCCCGCCCGCCGGCAGGACTCCGACTTCCGGGACCTCGTCGAAGCCGCCCACGCCGAGCCACGCCTGCGGGCCCTGTCGCCCGGGCGGTCGATGTGGTGGTTCACCCTCAGCCGCCGTGCCGAGCCGCCGATCTGCCACGACCTGCCGAGGACCAGACCGCTGGGCGAGGGCCGCTACGAGGTGACCTTGGCCGACCGCCGGGTGCGGGAGGTGGACGGCGCGGCGGCCGCCGTCGCGGTGATCCTGGCCGCCCTGCCCGACGACGCCGTCCCGGCGGCCCCCGAATGTGCGACATTCCGCGAGGTCTCCTGAGGGCTCCGCGTCGATCGACAACTCGAAGAGGCCATGGTCCATTTCCCCGACCGCTCCACCTTGCCGAGGTCTTCGGGCTCGACGAGAGGACCGCCATGCGTTACGCGGACCCGGCGCGGCACCTCCTGGAAACCGGTGCCGAATCGTGGAGCGTCATGGCAGCATCGACGGATGATCAACGCTGAGGACCTGGTCGGCAGGCGCCTTCTGAAGGTGACGACGTCCTGGCACCACTACCTGGAGTGATCAAGGGCAGTGACAGCGCCCCGCGCGCTCCCCGGCAGGCCGTGCGCGACGGCCTCGAAGCCTTCTGCGCCTCCAAGTCGGCCCACACCCTGAAGGCCGCCGGTCCGCTCGCCCGCACCAGGCACCCGGACAACCCGCACGACCCGCACGACCCGCACGCCATGCAGCTCACGCTCACCAGGCCGGGACACGAGGTGCTGGACCGGCTGCTGGCACCGCTCGGCGGCCAGGCGGGCCCGCGCGCAGGGGAGTGCGCCCGCGAGCCGGCCGTCCTGCTCGGGGACGACGACGGGGCCAGCCGGCCTGCGCCGGCTCGTACAGCGAGGCCATCAGCGCGTACTGGGCGTGAGCCGGGCCGGACGGCGCGACCGCCCGGTCGACGGCCACCCGCCACCTCATGGACAGGCGGCGGACCGGGAACCCGGCTGTGGCGTCCTCCGCTGCTGAACTCGTGGGGCGATGCCGTCCACGGCTGCGTTCCCGGCGTGGCCTCAGCGGACTTGACCTCAAGGGGGCTTGAGCTCCTAGCGTCAAGAGCGTGATCTTCACTGACAAGGAACGCCAGTACCTCGCCGGTCAGCTGCTGGCCCGGCTGGCCACCATCGGACCCGACGGCGGGCCGCAGGTGCGTCCGGTGGGTTTTCGGCTCAACGACGACGGCACCATCGACATCGGCGGGCCTGCGATGGCCCGTAGCCAGAAGTACCGCAACGCCCAGGCCCGTCCGGACGTCTGCGTGCTGGTGGACGACATGGCCCCGGCCGATGACCCGGTCGCGGCCGGGTGGGGGCGTGGGGTGGAGGTCAGGGGCCGGGCCGAGGTGCTGAGCGTCGACGTCCCGCCGGTGGCGCCCGGGCGCTTCAGTAACGACATCATCCGCGTTCACCCCCGACGGGTGATCACCTGGAACCTGGAAGCGCTGGGCAGCGCTGCCCGCACCGTGGGGTGAGCACGGGCGGCGCAGCGGGCCTCAGGCGCGGGTGCAGGTGTGGGTGGTGCGGCTGCTGCCGGCGGTGTGGACGATGGTCAGCGTGGTGCCGTCGTAGGTGACCGCGAGGTTCTCGCTCTTGCTGTCGGCAGAGCCGGGCGGCTGCCAGGGCAGGGTGAGCCGGACGCTGCCGCCCACCGTGGCGGGGACGTTGAGGGCCTCGGGGGCGCGTTCGTGGGTCATCTTCTCGGGGCCGTCGACGATGTTCAGCGACAGGTGGCCGCCGCGCAGCAGGAAGTTGCCGTTCCAGGTGGCGGCCTTGTCACCCGGGCCGTCCCAGGCGATCGTCCAGCCGCCGTTGCCGCCGCCGTCGGTCTGGACGGTGACCTTGCCGGTCATGGCCTCGCCGCGGGAGGTGGTGGAGCGCAGGTTCCAACTGCCGCGCGCGAAGGCGTCGAAGGCACGGTCGGCGACGGTGGGCTTCGCGGTGTCGCCGGGCGGCGCGGTGGCGGTGGCCGTGGTCGTGGCGGTGGCCGTGGCCGTGGCGGAAGCGGAAGCGGAAGCGGTGGCGGCCGTGGCGGTGCCGGCCGGGGGAGCGGCCTGGTCGTTCCCCCCGCCGGCACCGCTGCTGCCTGAGCAGGCGGCGACCAGCGCCGACCCGGCGCCGATCGCCAGGTAGCGGAGGGCGTTGCGGCGCCCTATGACCCGTGCCGTGGCATTGAGGTGACGGATGCTCATACTGGACTCCTGGTTCGACGTGCAGTTGATCAAGACGGGGAGTCTAGGGCCTGTCTTCTTGAGGTTTTCACGCGTCCAGGTGGTTTGCCGTCTCGTGGCGCATCTTCAGGGCCTCTGCAGCGTTGCCCGGTTGCCCGGCCGATCTGCGGTCCGGCCCGCATGTCGCCGCAGGAGGCTGTCGACCGGAGTCAGTCGCGGGGCGCGGCGATCACCAGGTGAAGGAGTCACCATGGAAACCTTGAAATCTGGCGTCCATCGCATCGTCAGCTGGCCCGGCGCCGAAGGCCCGAGGCGCGGGTCCTCACGAGCACCGAACAGGATCTGACCGTTACGGCTCCGGGGGCTGCGCCGGAACGAGAGCAAGAGTGGTCGGTGGAGGTCCGCGAAGATGGCACCATCATCGCCATTCAGATTCCAGCCCGCCTCTTCCCGTCTTGTTCCCTGAGTTACAAGGAGCCGGAGGCAGGCGAGAGGGTGATCCTGGGGCCGCTGAGTGACTTCCCCACCCGTGAGTGGAGGATCGAGCCAGCTCCGCAGCAGCCGGCACCCTACTTCATCCGTGTTCCCGACAGGGAGCTGCAGTTGGTGATGTCGCCGAAGCCGATCTTTCCGCCTCAGCTCGCGCTGGCGTCTCCCAACTCCGACCTCCGGAATGCCTGGGCGCTCCTGCCCGTCAAGAAGGACCAGCTGTACTGAACACGGAGGTTGGTGACGGGGTTCACGGGCGGGTGATCTCGAAATGAGTGAGGGCCTTCTGGCCCGGCGTGGATCGCGACATCTGCACCGGCAACCAGAAAGGCCCTCAGGCCACACGGTAACGCACCGCTGACCGAGACCGGACGCCTGCGTCTGGCCCGCTGCGTGGTCGGGGACGGCTGGCCGCTGCGTCGAGCTGCCGAGGGCTTCCCGGTCTCGCCCACCACGGCCAAGCGCTGGGTGCACCGCTGCCGCGCGCTCGGCGAGGCCGGCATGAACGACCGGTCCAGCCGGCCCCACCACAGCCCGCGCCGCACCCCGGCCCGCACCGGGCGCCGGATCATCAAGCTCCGCGTAATTCGCCGCTGGGGCCCGGCCCGCGAGCGGCTGAGGGGCTGAGGGGCTGACCAAGGAGCGGGGCGCGAGGGATCACCTCGCGCCCCGCTCGCGTGTCAGGACTCCGCGAGCTCGCGGATGCCGTCCAGGGTGGCCTTCATGGCCTCCTCCAGCATGGCGAGCCGCATGTCCACGATCTCCTCCTCACGGTCGGGGTGCGACGCTATGAGATCGTGCAGGTACGAGGAGCCTGGTCCGAGGGCGAACGACTGGCGCAGCCGGGTGCCGTTTTCGGCGGGCTCCAGGTCGAACCGCCAGAGGGCCACGGGCCGGCTGAAGTCGCCATCGCGCCCCCGGACCTCCCAGCCGAACGCCTGGTCCGGCCGGCAGTCCGAGATTCGCGAGACGGTCTCCCAACTCCCCAGCTGCTCGGCCCGGTTGCGTCCTACGAAGGTCGCGCCGACCTCCGGCCCGGTGGCGCCGTCCAGCCACTCCGCCTCGTACAGCTCGCCGCCGAACCTGGTCGGCGTGGTGATGTTGCTGACCAGGGCCCACACCCGCGTCGGCGGAGCGGCCACCTGCACGTCCACCTCGACCTTCGGATTATCCGCCAACCGCACCATCTCGTCCTCCCCAGAGTGCTGTTCTGTTCGTTGGGACCAAAGTAGCGGTGCGGGGCCAGTGTTGCTACTGATGCGTACTCAGTACGTGCGGACCGTAGCGGCCTCGGCGAGGGCCGGCAGCATCTCACGGGCCGACCCGTCGGCCAGCGAAGCGGCGTCGAGGGCCGCGTGGGCGGCGCTCAGGAGTTCGGTGATCCGCCGTTCGACCAGGTCGGCCGCGCCGCTGCGCTCGACCGGGGTGCGCAGGGCCAGGATCTCGTCGGCGGTCAGATCGGGCGCGTCCAGGCGGTCGTCCAGGTAACGGGCTTCGGCGGGGGACAGACCGCCCAGGGTGTGGGCGATCAGCAGGGTGCGGTTGCCCTCGCGGAGGTCGTCGCCGGTCGGTCTGCCGGTGACGGCCGGGTCACCGAACAGGCCGAGCAGGTCATCGCGCAGTGGGAAGGCCTCGCCGAGTGGCAGGCCGTTACACCGAGTTCGCCTCGATCAGGTCGGGAGTCGCGCCGGCCGGCAAGGCGCCGTCTGGAGCGGGCGTTCGATGGTGTACCTCAACGGATCTGTGGCGCAGGATCGTTTCGGCGTGATCGATCGCCCCGGCGTCCGTCGAGTTGCCCGCGACGGGCTTCAGCACGTCCAGGTACTGGCCGAGGGCCCGCGCCCGCCCTGCGGCACGCGGGCCGCAGGGCGGGAAAGGGCTTCGTGTGGCTACCGCGTCCGGGGTTTCCGGGGCGTGCGCAGGCCGTGGTGGGAGACCGGGCCGAGGTGGCCGAGTTTGTCCGGGTTGGCGACGGCGTGGATCTCGCGCACGGTGCCGTTCTCGGTGAAGTCGAGGGCGAGGACGTTGAGGACGCGCCCCTCGGCGTCGTAGGCCACAACGCCCGGGCGGCCGTTGACGCGGGCGGGTACCAGGCGGGCGCCGAGTTCGGTGATCCGGTGGACGGCCTTGGCGATGAGCTTGGCGACCGGAAGGGAGGTGGTGACCGGGCGGCCGATCGCGCGGGCCTTGCCGCCGCCGTCGCCGTGCAGGACCACGTCGGGGGCGAGCATGCGCAGCAGTTCGTCCAGGTCCCCGCCGGCGGCGGCCTCGAAGAAGCGGCGGGCCAGTTCGTCGCCCTGCGCGCGCTGGGCCGGGGGCGGGGTCGGGGCCTCGGTGGCACAGGCCGCAAGGTGTTTCCTGGCCCGGGTGAGGATCTGACGGCAGTTCGCCTCCGACTTTCCGGTCAGCTGCGCGATTTCCGGGTAGCCGTAGCCGAAGGCCTCGCGCAGCAGGAACACCGCGCGTTCCACGGGGGAGAGGGCCTCCAGCATCACCAGAAACGCCATTGACAGGCAGTCGGCGAGTTCGGCGTGCTCGGCGGGGGCGTCGCCGGGGCGCTCGGCGAAGGCGACGACGGGTTCGGGCAGCCACTCGCCGGCGTAGGTCTCGCGCCGCGCCCGTGCCGAGCTGAGGTGGTTGATGCCCAGGCGGGTGACCGAGGTGGTCAGGTACGCCTTGAGGTTGGTGACGGTGGTGCCCGCCTGCTGGGCGCGGGTCAGGTTGAGGAAGGTGTCCTGGACGAGGTCCTCGGCGTCGCCGACCGACCCCGTCATGCCGTAGGCGATGGAGAACAGCAGCGGCCGGTACCCGGCCGCCTCCGCCGCGTTGCTCACGTCCGCCGCGTTGGCCACGTCCGCCGATCCCGTCATGCAGCCCCGTCCCTTCCGGCGCCACCGCGGCGGGTGGCGCGCGTCACACCGGCGCACCTGTCACGAGCGGCCGGGCTGCCCTGTCTCAGAGGGCACCAGCGGACAAGGTACCGAGGAGAACACGATGCAAGCCCGCCGGAACCCCTGCGCCGCCCCGGTCAACGGCTGCGGCTACTGCGTCGGCGTGCACGTCGAGGACGCCGGGCACGCCGGTGAGGAGGCGAGCGGGCTGGACCTGGTGGCGGCCTGGCGCGGGGCCACCGTCTTCCCCGACGCCGGGCGGGCGGCCCTCGCCCTGACCGAGGAGGGCTCCCGCCTCGCGGACGCGACGAGCGGGGTGAGCGACGCGACGTGGGGAACTCCGGCGAAGTACTACGACGAGGAGCAACTCGCCGCCCTGGTGGGCCTGATCGCGGTGATCAAAGCCTTCAGCCGGGGCAACGTCCTCACCCGCCGGCCCGTCGGAGGCTACCGGGCGGGACAGCACGCCGTCCTTCGAGCCCCGCCTTTCGAGCCCCGTCTGTCGAGCCCTGCTCTTCGAGCTCCAATCCTGTGAACTCGCCCTGACCCCAAGGAGAAACGCCGTGAACATTGCATTGTGGATCGTCACCGCCCTGCTGGCTGCCGCCTACCTGCTCGGCGGTGCCTTCAAGGTGCTCGTGCCCAGGGAGAGGATCGCCGCCGCCGGGCGCAGCGGTCGCTGGGTGGAGGATTTCGGCGCCGGCGGGGTGAAGGCGATCGGCGCGGTGGAGGTGCTGGCCGCCGTCGCTCTCGTGCTGCCCGCCGTACTCGGTATCGCGCGGGTGCTCGTGCCGCTGGCCGCGCTGGGGCTGGTGCTGCTGATGGCCGGCGCGGCTGTGGTGCGCATCCGGCGCCGGGAGTACGGCCTGGTGGCGGTCGACGCGCTCTACATCGTGCTGGCTGCGTTCGTGCTCTGGGGGCGCCTGGGCCCGGAGTCCTACCTCCACTGACCGCGCGGGGCCGCCACCACCGGCGCCCCGACGCGTCGACGCCCGCTGGGTGGAGGGCTGTTGCCGCCCGGGGGCCGCACGGGGCAAGACGGCGGGGTCGGGGACGGGGCGGGGGCCGCACGGGGCAAGACGGCGGGGTCGGGGACGGGGCGTCGGCCAGAGTAGGGCTGTTGCTGGTTTGGGGGGTGGTGCCGTCCGAGCTTCGGGGGTCGGCGCAGTGGATCGTGGAGGTTTTGTCCAGGTCTGGTGTGCGCGAGGACAGTTGCTCGGTGTCGGCTTGTGCTCGGCAGGGGCGAGTGTTGCGGCTGCCGCGTGACGGTGGTGTGGCTGCGGTGGCGGCGCGTGGTGCGGTCTGCGGGGGTTTGAGTATCTGTTGTGGCCTGCTCGGCGGCCTGACCTGTGGCTTTGGTCGGTCTGGCGGGCAAGGTCCTTTTGGCGGTCTTTTCCGGTGGGGCCGGGGTGGTGGTGGAGGGCGGTGACGACCGGTCGTGCGGCCTGCTGTGCGGATCGCCGTGTGGCTCGTCGTTCGGCTCGCTGTCCGGATCCCTGTCCGGCCCGCCGTGCGGATCCTTGTGCGGATCGTTGCCGGGGCCGTTCTCGCCGCCATGGGGGGTGCTGTTGTGGGGTTGGGGTGGTGTGGGTCACTCGTTCGGTTGAGTGGGGGTGGGGGTGTCGGGTGGGGTTGGGGTGGTGTGGTTGGGGGGTTGTGGGTGGGGTTGGGGTGGCGTGGGAGGGGGTGAAGCCATCCGGACGGCCCTGGTACGGGTAGCAGGGCGGGCGTGGGGCGTGCAGGTTGGTTCCGTGAGCCGGGCTTCTGTGAGCGGGCTCTGGCCGGGGTGGGGTCGGGGTTGGTGGTGGTTGTGAATCGTTCGAGTGTCACCGAAATGACTTTCGAATGTTGTGGTGGTGGATGTGTACGGCATCGATGATGAGAATTTTCTTTGACTGTACCTTCGCTGCATCTGGTCGGTGTCTGGTGGCGTCATGGTGTGTGGGCGCGTCCGCCAGGTGGTCTCGGTGTTGGCCGGGTCACTGACCGTGGTGAGTGATGTTTGCGCGCCCCCCTTTTGTTGACGGAGTCGAGGAAATTTACCCCTATGGACGCACGCCATGACATGGCCGGCCCAGGCATGCTGCACCGCCCTGATCCGGGGCTGGCCGCGTTGTGGCCGGTGGCCCGGCCCGCGGCGGCTCGTAGTCTGCTCGATGTCATCGCCGCTACGGCGCAGGCGTTTCCGCAGGCCCTGGCGTTGGATACCGGTGAGGTGGTGTTGGATTACCGCTCGCTGATGGGTGAGGTCGATGCGCTTGCCGCGGTGTTGGCCGCGCATGGTGTCGGTCGGGGTGACCGGGTGGGGGTACGGATCGCGTCGGGGACGGCGGATCTGTATGTCGCGGTGTTGGCGGTGTTGCGTTGTGGTGCGGCGTATGTGCCGGTGGATGCGGATGATCCGGACGAACGTGCCGAGATGATCTGGGGTGACGCCGGGGTGTGTGCGGTGGTGGGGGCCGGGGGCCGGCTGGTGGGGGTTTCGGGGGTTCGGCCTTCGGGTGGTGCGGCCTGGCCGGGGCCGGATGACGACGCGTGGGTCATCTTCACCTCCGGTACCACGGGGCGTCCCAAGGGTGTGGCGGTCACGCATCGCAGTGCCGCGGCGTTCGTGGATGCGGAGGCGCGTCTTTTCCTGCGTCAGCACCCGCTGGGCCCGGGTGACCGGGTTCTGGCGGGTCTGTCGGTGGCGTTCGACGCTTCGGTGGAGGAGATGTGGCTGGCCTGGCGTCATGGTGCCTGTCTGGTGCCCGCTCCCCGTTCGCTGGTCAAGGCGGGTAGTGATCTGGGGCCCTGGCTGGTCGAGCGGGGTATCACGGTGATTTCCACGGTTCCGACGCTGCTGGCTCTGTGGCCGCTGGAATGCCTGGAGCGGGTGCGTCTGATCATCGTGGGGGGTGAGGCCTGCCCGGCTGAGCTGGTGGAGCGTCTGGCCGTTGCCGGGCGTGAGTTCTGGAACACCTACGGGCCCACGGAGACGACGGTGGTGGCCACCGCCGCGCGGATGCTGCCCGGTGAGCCCGTGCGGATCGGCGCGCCGTTGGACGGCTGGGAGATCGCCGTGGTCGACCAGGGCGGTAACCCGGTGCCCTGGTACGAGAGCGGTGAGCTGCTGATCAGTGGTGTCGGTACCGCCCGCTACCTCGATCCGGTCAAGGACGCCGAGAAGTTCAGTGCCCATCCGGCTCTGGCTTCGCCGCGTGTCTACCGCAGTGGTGACCTGGTCCGTAACGACCCGGAGGGGCTGATCTTCCTCGGCCGCGCGGACGATCAGGTCAAGCTCGGCGGGCGGCGTATCGAGCTGGGGGAGATCGACGCGGCGCTGCAGGCGCTGGCGGGGGTGCGGGCCGCGGCCGCGGCCGTGCGCAAGGCCCCGGCCGGTGCCGATCTGCTGGTCGGTTACCTGGTGGCCGAGTCCGGGCCCGGCCCGGATCTGGCCGCCGCCCGCCGCCAGCTGCTCGAACGCCTGCCCCAGCCGCTGGTGCCGCTGCTGGTCCTGGTGGAGTCGCTGCCCACCAAGACCTCCGGCAAGGTCGACCGTGCTGCCCTGCCCTGGCCCCTGGCCACCACCGGCACCGGCACCGCCGGGCAGGGCACGGCCGGGCAGGGTGCTGTGGGGCAGGGCGCGGGCGGGCAGGGTGCGGGCGGGCAGGGTGTGGCGGGGGTTGTGGGGGGTACCGCCGGCTGGCTGGCCGGTCACTGGGAACGCCTGCTCGGCACGGCCCCGGGTCCCGGTGACGATTTCTTCGCTCTGGGCGGTTCCAGTCTCACCGCGGCCCGGCTGGTCTCCGACCTGCGTATCCGCCACGGCGGTGTCTCCGTGGCCGATCTCTACGCCTACCCGGTCCTGGGCGACCTCGCCCGCTACCTCGACTCCCTCACCCCCACCCCCCAGACCGCGGCGGGTGCCGCGGCAGGTGCCGCAGCAGGTGCGGGGGCGGGGGCGGGGGCGGGTGCGGGGGCGGGTGCGGGTGCCGCCGGGGCGCACGCGGCGGCGGGGGCCCGCTCTGCGCGGCCGGTGCGTCCCACTCCGCGCAGTGCCGCCCTGTGGCAGAGCCTGATGCTGCTGGCGCTGTTCGCCCTGACCGGTCTGCGCTGGGTGATCGCCCTGATCGCCGTCGACAACCTCCTCGCCGCTCACCTGCCCTGGGCTCCCCACAGCTCCTGGTGGCCCGTGGCCGCCGGCGCCGTCCTCTTCTACAGCGCTCCCGGCCGTACCCTGCTCGCCGCCGCCGGAGCCCGCCTGATCACCGCCGGTATCCGCCCGGGCAGCCACCCCCGCGGCGGCCACGTCCACCTGCGGCTGTGGGCCGCGGAACGCTACACCGCCCTGTTCGCCACCGCTTCCCTGTCCGGCACCCCGTGGGCCCCGCGCTACGCCCGTATGCTCGGCTGCCGCATCGGGCGCGGTGTCCAGCTGCACACCGCGCCTCCGGTCACCGGGCTGGCCCGCATCGGTAGCGGCGCCTGCCTCGAACCCGAGGTCGACATCGCCGGCTGGTGGCTGGACGGCGACACCCTCCACCTCGGCCGTATCGAGGTCGGCGAAGGCGCCCGCGTCGGCCACCGCGCCACCTTGATGCCCGGCGCCCGCGTCGGCGCCCGAGCCGAGATCGCCCCCGGCAGCTGCGTGAGCGCCACCGTCCCGCCCGGCGAACACTGGCACGGCTCCCCGGCCCGCCCCAGCACCCAGACCCCCACCCCCTGGCCCACCGGCCCCGCCCGCGCCCACCGCATCTGGAACGCCGCCTACGCCCCGGGCCTGCTCCTGTTCGGCCTCCTGCCCCTGCTGTCCGCCCTGCCCGCCCTGTTCATCGCCTACCCGATGGTCGCCACCCAGCACACCCTGGGCGCCGCCCTGCTCCAACTCCTGCCCCTGACCGTGCCGCTCGCCGCGCTCACCGTCATCTGCCACGCCACCCTCATAGCCCTGCTGATCCGCCTGCTCTCCCTGCCGCTGCGCCCCGGCTTCCACCCGGCCACCGGAGGTGTCGCGTTCTGCGCCTGGGCCGTGTGCGGCCTCAGTGACAGCGCCCGGCGCACCCTGTTCCCCCTGTACGCCAGCCTCTTCACCCCGGTGTGGCTGCGTCTGCTCGGCGCGCGGATCGGGCGCCGGGTGGAGGCCTCCACCGTGCTGGCCCTGCCCGGTCTGATGCGGGTCGACGACGGCGCCTTCCTCGCCGACGACACCCTCCTCGCCCCCTACGAGCTGCGCGGCGGCTGGCTGCACCTGGGCCGCGCCCACGTGGGGCGGCGTTCCTTCGTCGGCAACTCCGGCATCGTGGGCCCCGGCCGCTCGCTGCCCGACAACTGCCTGGTCGGTGTGCTCTGCGACGCCCCCGCCCACGCCCCCC
Organism: Kitasatospora sp. NPDC101157; assembly: GCF_044768255.1. Classification (NCBI taxonomy): domain Bacteria; kingdom Bacillati; phylum Actinomycetota; class Actinomycetes; order Kitasatosporales; family Streptomycetaceae; genus Kitasatospora; species Kitasatospora sp. NPDC101157. The sequence goes on from NZ_JBIWPL010000030.1 coordinate 48,460, forward strand.
AGGGCTCCTCCTGGCTGGGCCGGCCCGCCTTCGCCCTGCCCCGGGTGGCCGAGGGCGGCGGCGAGGCCCGCACCTACGACCCGCCCAGGCGCCTGGTGTGGGCGCGTGCCGGCGTGGAGGTCTGCCGGCTCCTGCCGGTGATCATCGCCGCCCTGCTCGCCGACCTGGTCTTCGCCGCCCTGCAGGCCGTGCGCAACGACTACGGGCTGGGCGCGGCCCTCGGCGCCGCCGGCCCGGTCCTGGTCGCCGCGGCGATCGCCGCCTGCACCATCGCCACCGGCGCCAAGTGGCTGCTGGTCGGCCGCTTCCGCGTCGCCGAGTACCCGCTGTGGTCGTCCTTCGTGTGGCGCAACGAGCTCTACGACACCTTCGTCGAGGAACTCGCCATGCCCTTCGGCGGCGGCGCCATGACCGGCACCCCCTACCTGAACCTGTGGCTGCGCAGCCTCGGCGCCAGGATCGGGCGCGGCGTGTGGTGCGAGACCCACTGGCTGCCCGAGAGCGACCTGGTCACCGTCGAGGCGGGCGCCAGCGTCAACCGCGGCACCGTGCTGCAGACCCACCTGTTCCACGACCGGGTGATGCGCCTGGGCCCCGTCCACCTGGGCGCCGGCTCCACCACCGGCCCGCACTCCATCGTGCTGCTCAACTCCTCCCTCGGCGCGAACACCACGGTCGGCCCCGCGTCCCTGGTCATGCGCGGCGAGAACGTCCCCGGCGACACCCGCTGGCTCGGCAATCCCGTCGCCGCCTGGAACGCCGACCCCACCCCGCCCCCCGGCCGCCGCGCCGCCCGCGCCGCCCGGCGCCGCAGCGCCGTGCCATAAGCCCCCCGGGCAGCCCCGGAAGGGGGGTGGTGCGGTCACGGTCCCCACCGTGACCGCACCACCCCCCCTTTGTTTCCCGGCTGTGCCGCCCCCCCTTTGGCACGACACCCCGCCCGAGCGACCACCGGCGAAGACCCCCCGGGGACGCCCCCCGCGCCGGCAGCCGCGGGGGAACACGGCCCGGGCAGGGCGCGGCCCCGGGCCGCCGACGGCGCGACCGGCAACAGGCGGCCGCGGCCCGGGTGCGCTGTGACCGCCAGCGACGGTCAGCGAGGGTTGGCGCGGGTTGGCGATGGGTGCCCGTTGCTGTCGATGACAGTCCGCCTTGGTTGAATCAGCGGATGAGTGAGACCTCTGTCGACCTGGGAGTCGTCACCGCGCCGTCCGGTGTGCTGGTCCTGGGCATGGCCGGCTGGATCGATCACTGGTCCGAGCTCGGCGACCCGTTGTCCGTGCGGGCACTGGCCGCCGTGAAGCACGGTGGTGGCCATCTGCACGAGCCCGAAGAGGGCCCGAGCCGGGATTGGTCCTGCGAGGCGGTCGCGGTGCCGGCCGCAGCCGACCGGCCGCTGAAGGTGCGCGCCGAAACCGGGGAAACGTACGACGGACCGGTCCTCACGGTCCTGGAGGTCGACCTCGGCCTGCCCTGGCCGGGCCACCATGACGGAGAGCCGATCCGACTCGGTGACCTGCCGATCGACCAGTGCGGCATGGTCCTCGGGGACGCCCGCGCCCTCGACTCGTTCGTCGGGCCACCGGGCGAGTCGATCGACGGGCTCGCCGACGTCACCTACTGGGGAAAGCACGAGGACGACGCCCACGCCCGCTTCGGCGGCGAACGGACACCCCGGTACGAGGCCCAGGGCCCCTACGGGCGCCTCGACCTGCCCGTGCACGAGGCCCAGGAGTTCGCCGGCCGGCTCCAGAGCTGGTTGGCGCACGGGCCCCGAACCGGCTTGGTGGTCTCCGTGGACGCGCACACCCACTTTCACCTCCTCGACCGGGCCGGCCGCACTCACCCCCTGCTCGCCGGACAGATCGAGATCGACGGATGCCAGGTCCTGGGCCTGGGCTGGGATCCCGGCGACCACTCCGTGCGCCACCACGGCGAACGGGCCTGGAACCAGGTCTACGCGCTCACTCTGGAGCAGCGCGGCAACACCACCGTGCTGCGTTGGACGATCCCCGCAGAGGAAGAACCTGAGTAGGGGGCGCCTTCGGCGCCGCTGACAATACGGGCTTCGTTCCCCCTGGACCGGCCAGGCCGGCCCCGCTGCCGCTCTGCCTGTAGCGGGCTACAACGGGCGGCCCGCAACTGGGGCCGTTGCCCCGGATCGACCCGCAGCAGGCGGGGAATCACGGTGAGCAGGTCTGGCCAACCCCCTGCGTCCGGAACGGCCGTTTTCAGGGACCGCCATCAGCGGTGGGCACCGGCCGGGGTGACCGGGGTCCGAGGCGGTCGGCGGGGCGACCGGCAACAGGCGGTCGCGGCCCGGGGGTGTTCCGGTACGGGCGGGGGCGCCGGCCGCGCAGGCGCGTACGGTGGGGGCCGGTGCCCGTGGAAGGACTTCAGCCGCGCGTGAGGTCAGGGCCGCCCGCCCCGGCAGGAAGAAGGACACCCGTGCCCGGTAGCCTCGCTCCCGGCGGGGCCGGCAGGCGTAACGGAAGAAGCAGGGGCGGACGGATGACGCAGCAGCAGCGCGGCTACTGGCGGGACTCGGACGGCTCGGCCGTCGCCGTCAGCCAGGCGCACATCGTGTGGACCAGGGCGGCCTACCCCGCCCTGGAGGACGTGGCACGCCGCTACCACGCGGTGATCACCCACGCCGAGCTGGCCGAGGCCGTCCAGCAGGCCTCCGGGGTGCGCACCAGCATCAGCCAGCGGCACTGGATCGGCAAGGTGCTGGCGCTGGTGGCGCGCGAGGCCCACCGGCGCGGTGACCCGCCGCTGACCGCCCTGGTGGTGCACGCGGGCGACGGCATGGTCGGCGCCGCCTACCAGGACGTGCTCGCGGTGGCCGGACAGCCGCCGATCCTGGAAGAGATGGACCGCGAGCAGCACGCCGCCGCCGCCCGGCTGGCCTGCTACCGCCACTTCGGCGCCGACCTGCCCGCCGACGGCGGCACCCCGGCGCTGGCCCCACGGCTGACGGCCGCCGTCACCCGCAAGAGCACCGCCACCGGCAAGGGCACCGCCACCCGCAAGGGCACCGCCACCGCCGCGCCCGCGCCGCGCCCGCCGGCGATCTGCCCGACCTGCTTCCTGGAACTGCCGGCGACGCGGGTGTGCGACTCCTGCGGGGCGGTCATCGCACCGTAGGACGGCTGCTCACCGGCTGCGGCTGCGGCTGCGGCTGCGTCGTGGGCGCCAGCCTGCCCGGCATGCGCCAGCCCTCGGCCAGCCGGGAGGGGGCCAGGCGCCGGCCCCCGCCGAAGAACTCGCAGAACTTCATGATCAGCGGGTCCCAGCCGACCGGGTCCACGTAGTGGTCGGTGCCCGGCACGATCAGGCGCTCGTCCACGTGGGCGCGCACCACCGTGACCTCGAAGGCGGTGCACCCCGGATTGCCCGCCAGCGCCGTGGCCGCTTCCACCCGGCACTCCAGCTGCACCGGGCACTCGGCGACCCGCGGCGCCCGCACCAGCTGCCCGGGCAGTTCACTCAGCCCGGCGGCGCCGAACTTGTCCCGCTCGTGGCGGTAGCCCTGCTCGCGCCGGTACTCGGCGATGTGCGGGTTGGCGGTCAGCAGCGCGAGGGCGTCGACGGCGTCGACCTGCGCCGCGCAGGGCAGGTTGAGCACGCACTCGCCCTCACGCCGCAGGTTCGCCGACGTCTGGGAGCTGTTGCCCAGGCCCAGCACGCACGACTGGCCCAGCCACCAAGCCGAGGACATCGGCGCCAGATTGGCGCCGCCGTCCTCGTTGCGCGAGCCGATCAGCACCACCGGGGTGCCGAAGTAGAGGACCTTGAGATCGGTGACCTTGTGCACGGGAAGAGCCGTTCCTCGCATCGGGGAAACGGGGGACCGGGGATGATCCGCCGCCGGCCACCGACTCTGCCCCCACCCGCGCACCGGCACCGGCGGGGATCGGACATCCAGTTCCCGCGCCCCTGCCGGCCGGCAGGCGCCCGCCCGACGGCCCTCCCGGCCGGCAGGCGCCCGCCCGACGGCCCTCCCGGCCGGCAGGCGCCCGCCCGACGGCCCTCCCGGCCGGCAGGCGGGTGCCCGCCGGTGCCTGCCGCCTGCCGGTGCCGGCCGGTCAGCTGACGCCGCGGGAGGCGACCGTACGGGCCTGGCCGTCGTGCAGCCGGTACGACAGCCCCACCACCGCAAGGCGTCCCTCGGCCACCCGCGAGGCCAGCAGCTGGGAACGTTCCAGCAGCAGGTCCACGGTCTGGCGGATGTGCTCGTCCACGATCGCGTCCCGGTCCTCGATGCCCGCCGCCCGCGCGGCCAGCACACTGGGCGTCACCCGTTCCACCACGTCCCGCACGAAGCCGCCGGGCATCTGGCCCTCCAGGCAGTCCACTGCCGCCGCCACCGCACCGCACGAGTCGTGTCCGAGCACCACCACCAGCGGGCACTCCAGCACCGCCACCCCGTACTCGATGCTGCCCAGTGCCTCCGCACCGGTCACGTGCCCGGCGGTGCGCACCACGAACAGGTCGCCCAGGCCCTGGTCGAAGATGATCTCGGCGGCAAGCCGGGAGTCCGAACAGCCGAACAGCACGGCGAAGGGCTTCTGTCCCGGCGCGAGCGCCGCACGCCGTCCGGCGTCCTGGTTGGGGTGCTCGGGAGCACCGGCGACGAACCGGGCATTGCCCTCCCGCAGCACCCGCAGGGCCTCGTCGGGGTCGGATATCGGGCCGGACATCGGAGAAGAGATCATGCCAGCCACCCTAGAACGCCCCTGACGGAACCCGCACCGGGGCCCCTGCCCGGGAACCGGACGGCCCGCCCCCGCACCTGCGGATGCCCCGCCGGGCCCGGCCGCGGCAGGCTCCCGCCCGTGAACACCCACCCCGCCCGGTCCTTCGCCGCCGCCCGCCGCCCGGCCACCTTCGCGGCCTGCACGACGCACGACGACCCGGACCCGGAACACGCCGCCGTGGGCGAGGACCGGACCCTGTGCCCCGACACCCCGCCCACCACCGCCCGCCTGCCGGCACCTGTCCGGGATCCGCATCGACGCCCGGTTCTGCGCACGCTGCCCGCACCCAGCCGCACCCGGCCGCCGCCGCGCCGCCGCCGCGCCGCGCCCCGGCGCCCAGGAACACCGGCACAAGCGCGTCCCGCACGCCGCCGCGGGTGCAGCGCGTGGCGGAACTGCTGGCCGCGCTGCGCTGCGGCGCGCTGGTGTTGGTGTGGCTCGACGGGTTGCCGGAGGTGCTGGCCGAGCACGCGCGGCTTGATGCCCTGACCGAGGGGGGCGCGTCCCGCACGCCGCCGCGTTCACCGCACCGGCCCTGTCGATCGCCCGTGCCGAGGACAGCCCCTGGCACTGCCCGGCCGTTCTGCCCCGGGGCGGCACCGCGCCCCTGGTCGCCCACACCCCGCGCCCCGGGGCCCGATCGTGGGGGTTTCAGTGGGCCGGGCGCAGTGCCCGCGCGGTGATGTCGTTGCGGCAGGGGCTGTGGCTGAAGTGCCGGGTGTGCCTGCGGCCCTGCGTGCCGGGGGCGCTGGTGGTGGGGGTCAGTGGGCCGGGCGCAGTGCCAGTACGGTGACGTCGTCGCGGCAGCGTCCGCCGCTCCAGTGCCGGGCGCGCTCGTCCAGCGCCCCGGGCAGGTCGGCGGCCGGGGTGCCGGCCAGCTCCGCCAGGCCCTGCTCGGCGGGGTAGAACGCGCCGCGGGCGTTCTGGGCCTCGGTGATCCCGTCGGTCAGGAGCACCAGCACCGTGTCCGTTGGCAGCGCGAAGCGCTCCGCCGTCCGCGGCTCACCGCTCAGCGCCGCCAGGCCCAGCGGCACCCCGGAGCGCAGCCGTACCGTCTCCACCCGGCCGTCGGGGTGCAGCAGGCACGGCGCGAGGTGGCCGCAGTTGACGGCCCGTACGTCGCCGCCGCGCCGCACGCACAGCACGGTGGCGGTCACGAAGCGCTCCAGTTCGCCGCTCTGCACGGCGTAGGCGTTGTGGCGCTCGACCGCCGCCTCCAGCGCGTCGGCCACCGCCGTCAGTTCCTCCTCCCGAAACGCCGCCTCCCGGAAGGCGCTCAGCACCGCGAAGCCCGTGCCGATCGCCCGCAGGCCCTTGCCCTGCACGTCACCGACCAGCACCCGGGTGCCGTACGGGGTCTTGGCCACGTCGTACAGGTCACCGCCGATCAGGGTGTCCTCCTCCACCGGCCGGTAGAGCCCGAACAGCTCCAGTTCCGCCGTGCGCACCGGCAGGGGCCGCAGCAGCTGGCGCTGCAGCGCCACCGCGCTGTGGCGCATCCGCAGCAGCTGGCGCTCGCGCCGCACCCGCCGCGCGCACAGGCCGATCACCGCGGCCTCGGCGGCCACCACGCCCAGCAGGGTGCCCAGCCGGGCCGGCAGGTCCGCGGGCGGGTACAGCGCCGAGTGGGCCGCCACCACGGCAGTGACCCACACCGAGGCGGCCACCGTCTGCGCCACCGTGCCCAGGCCCGCCAGCAGCGCCGGCAGGAACACCAGCAGCAGCACCAGGCGGGAACTGGGACCGCTGGCCGCCTGGGCGAGCAGCACCAGCGCGGTGGCCACCAGCACCCCGGCGGCCACCGCCGCGTTGCCGGGCGCGCGCGGGTAGGGCGGTTCGTCGTCTGCGGCCACCCTCCAGGGTGGCCGCAGCGGCGCGGCGAGGGCGAGCGGGCCGCCGCCGGGCGGGGGAGTTCTGGCGGCGCACCCGCTACCGTTGCCGGTGTGCCCACCCGAGTGCCCCTCGACGACCTCGTCCGGCTGCGCCGGGCCCGCGACCGCATGGACCGCGAGTACGACCGGCCGCTGGACGTGCCCGCGCTGGCCGCCACCGCCCTGATGTCGCCCGGCCACTTCTCGCGCAGCTTCCGCGCCGCCTACGGCGAGACCCCGTACAGCTATCTCATGACCCGCCGGATCGAGCGGGCCAAGGCCCTGCTGCGGCGCGGCGACCTGAGTGTCACCGAGGTGTGCATGGCCGTGGGCTGCACGTCCCTGGGTTCCTTCAGCACCCGCTTCACCGAACTGGTCGGTGAGAGCCCCAGCGCCTACCGCGCCCGTGACCACGCCGGCGGCGAGCCGATCCCCGCCTGCATCGCCAAGATCCGCACCCGTCCCGTGCGGCGCACCTGAGGTGCGGTCCCGTAGCGTGACGGGTATGAGCATCGAACTCGCGCAGTGCTTCATCGCCGTCGACGACCACGACAAGGCCCTCGCCTTCTACCGCGACGTGCTCGGCTTCGAGGTGCGCAACGACGTCGGCTTCGAGGGGATGCGCTGGGTCACCGTCGGCTCGCCCGAACAGCCCGGCGTGGAGATCGTCCTGGAACCCCCGCTGGCCGACCCGCACGCCTCCGAGGACGACCGCCGGGCCGCGGCCGAACTGCTGGCCAAGGGCCTGCTGCGCGGCGTCATCTTCCGCACCGACGACTGCGACGCCACCTTCGAGCGCATCCGCGCCGCCGGCGCCGAGGTCCTCCAGGAGCCGATGGACCAGCCCTACGGCGTGCGTGACTGCGCCTTCCGCGACCCGGCGGGCAACATGCTGCGTTTCAACCAGCCGCGCGGCAGGTAGCCGCGGGCCCGCCGCTGTCGAGGGCGGCCCAGGCGGCGGTGGACCAGCCACGCCCGGACGCCCTGGGCGGCTGCGACGGCGGGCAGCGGCGGCCACGGCAGCAGGCCGGCCGCGGCAGGCACGGGCAGCACGGCGGCGGCCACGGCCAGCACCGGCAGGGTGCTCAGCGGGGCGACGCGCGGCGGCAGGTGTGGGGGCATCACCGTGGCGCTCATCGCGACACCTGCCGGGCCCGGTCCAGGAAGGCGCGCAGCGGGGCCCAGGCGTCGGCCCGGGGCCCCGGGGTCGCCATGAAGGGCTACCGCGTCCGCTCCACCCTCGCGACCAAACGTGTGAACGAGCTGGTCGAGGCTGCTGACGAGAAGCAGCTCGACAAGACCATCGCCCGCTACGGCCGCGTCGACCTGCTCTGCATCGACGAGCCCGGCTGCACGGAACTCGACCGCCATGGTGGCGAACTTCTCTTCCAGGTCCTCACCGCACGCGACGAGAAGAACAGCGTCGCCATCGCTTCCACCGGGTCCTTCGGCGGCTGGACCAAGGCCTTCACCGCCCTCCGACTCTGCGGGCCGTCGTCGAGCGCCTCACCTTCAACGGCACCGTCCTTGAGACCGGCATTGATCCCTGGCGCCTCGCCGCCACCCGGGCCCGCAGCGGAGAAGCCGCCGGCTGAACCGTCGAGCCCCGCCCTGCGAGTCTCCCGACGTGGATGGTCCTTGTCGGCCCGCACTCGGAGATACTCGTCCGATGACGTGGTTCGAGCGGGCTCGGGAAGCGGAACAGGCGGATGACTGGGATACGGCTATCACCCTGGTGAGTGCCCACGCCGAGTGCTGCTCGGTCGACCACAACGCCCACAACAACCATCTGTGGCACATGGACTTGCTCGTCTGCGCGCAACGGCTCACTGAACTGTCGGAGCTGGCCCGCACTGACGTCCACGCACGCAGGCGGCTCAACCGATCGCTTCGCGACCGAGGGATGGAGGCGAAGCTCCACGAGCGCGCCGAAGACGGCGACCGCGACGCCCTCTACTGCTCGGTCCGGCTGCTCTGCGACACAGGCCGGACCGAGCAGGCCCGCCAAGGCGTTGAGACGCTCGCTCCCGAGGATCAGTACGCCCAGGAGATCATCACCTGCTTTGAAGCGTCATCGGGCCAGGGCCGGTAACACCGTTCAGCCACGCGCTCATCACCTGGGAGTGCCGCCAGAACTGGTGGACATTCACGGCCTCCTTGACCGACACGTGCTGCCCGAGGTCATCGACACGTGCTGTCGCTGGAAGTGAACGAAGCCACAGGGTGCGTACGGTCGGGCCGCCGGCTTCGGCGAGCGGGCCGGCCTTCCAGGTCCGTTCCTGGGAGCGGGGCTGTTCTTCACGGGAGGGCATGGCACGAGCGTTCCTCCTCACGCCGCGTCAGGTGCAAGCCGGGGCGTGCCGGGGCGCGCGGACCCGGTTTCAGGCGGTGCGCTCGGGCAGGGGGTAGTCGGGCAGGGCGATGTCGCCGGCCTTGGCGAACTGGGCGGCCAGGACGGTGCGCAGTGGCCGGCGGCCCATCCAGCGCATGGAGGCCGCGCGCAGGCGGATCATCAGGGCGCTGTGGGGGGCGTAGCCCGGCACGCCGCCGGGCGGCAGCTGCTGGGCGCGGGCCACGTAGGGGCGCATCAGCTCCTCGTAGCGTGCGTAGGCGGTGGTGAAGTCGCCTTTCGCGGCGGCGAGTTCACCGGCCAGCAGGTAGGCGCCGACCAGGGCCAGGCTGGTGCCCAGGCCGGTGAGCGGGCTGGGGCTGTAGCCGGCGTCGCCGAGCAGCGCGGTGCGGCCGCGGCTGTAGTGCTCCAGGTGGATCTGGCCGAAGGAGTCGAAGGTGAAGTCCTGGGCGGTGGCCATCGCGGCGAGCAGGCGCTCCACCTCCCAGCCCGCGCCGGCGAAACGCGCGGCGAACAGGCGCCGCTGGGCGTCCGGGTCGCGGCGCTCGACGGCGAGCGGGCGCGAGCGCAAGCCCAGGGAGGCCTTGACCTCGCCGGGCAGCCGGCCCGGCCGCACGGCGGCGACCAGCCCGCCGGGGGCGTTGTACATCAGGAACCAGCCCTCCAGGCCGCGCTCCAGCGCCGGGTCGTGGACGGTGAACCAGCAGTGGTAGCCGCCCAGCGGGCGGTAGTGGTCCCGCTCGGGGCCGAAGGCCAGGCGCCGTACCGTCGAGTGCAGCCCGTCGGCGCCGACGACCAGGTGGAAGCGGCGGGCGGGGGCGTTCTCGAAGTGGACGGTGACACCGCCGGCGTCCTCGGCCAGCGCGGTGACGGTGTCGTCGTACAGGTACTCCACGCCCTCGGTGGCCTCCCGCAGCAGGTCGGCGAGGTCGCCGCGCAGGATCTCGATCTCGGAGACGATGCCCTCGCCCCCGAACAGCTCGACGGGCATCCGCGCGGTGTGCCGCCCGCGCCGGTCCACCAGGGCCATGCCGCGCTGTTCCACGCACAGCGCGCGGGCCCGGTCCATCAGGTGCATCCGCTCGATGACGGTGCGTCCGGCGCCGCGCAGGTCGACGGCCTGCCCGCCGGGGCGCGGGCCGGGGGCCCGTTCGACGACGGTGGGGCGAAAGCCGTGGCGGCGCAGCCAGTGGGCGAGGGCGGGGCCGGCGATGCCGGCGCCGCAGATGAGGATGTCGGTGTTCTCCACACCCGCAACCGTACGCCGTACGCATCCGCCTCAACAAGGCTTGTTCTGGGGCTGATTGGGATTGGCGCCCTAGTGCACCGGGTGCCTTGGAGCGGCTCCGGGGCGGCGCGGGGGAGCGGGGGCGGGGTTGGCGCAGGCGGGGGCCGTGCCGGCACCCGGCGGGGTGCACTAGTGCGGTCGGGCGGTCGGGCGGTCGGGCGGTCGGGGCGGCCGGGCCGGGCCGAGTCGGGGCGGCCGGGTCGGGTGGGTGTGGGTGCGGGTGGGCGTGGGTGGGTGTGGGTGGGTGTGGGTGCGGGTGGGTGCGGGTCCGTCCAGGAACGGCGGAGTGGGCAGCCCCGGTGCGGGCGCCGGGGCGCGTCCCGTCAGCCGGGCCTGGCAGCACACTGCGGCGCCCGGGCCGGCGACCCCGGCGCCCGCACCGCGCCGGGCTCGTACGCCGCGCCGCGGGTGTGCGCCGCCGCTGCCGGTGACCCGCAGCCGCACGGCCGGGTCTGCGCTCGGGCGGCGAGGGCCGCGGCGACCCGGGCCAGCACGGCGCGGGTGAAGACCGGCGGCCACCGGGCGGGCGTGAACCCGGCGTCCAGGTCCCCGCGGGGCACCAGCACCTCGCAACGGCGCGCGTGCGCCGCCCGCACGGCGGGCCGCTCCTGGCCGCGTGTCCACCGCACCGGGCGCTGCCCACCCCCGGCCGGCACCCACCGGTACTCGGCCCCGGAAGCGGCCGCGCTCGCGCGCACGCCGGCTGGCAGCTCGCCCGGCCCCCGCCTCGATCTGCGCCTCGGTCTGCGCCTCGGTCTGCGCCTCCCGCTGCGCCGGGCCCGGGTCCTCCTGGGCCGGCACACCCGTGCGCGGCCAGGACCGCCGCGCCGCCCGCCGCCGGCGCTGCGCGCCGGGTGCCTCGGTACGTGCCCGCGCGACCGGCCCGGCAGCGGCGAGGGCGTCCGGACGTCGGCGTCGCTCAGGCGGGCGGTGGTGCGCAGCAGGCGGTCGGTGGCGGCGCGGATGCGGTCCGGTGCGGCCGCCGGGGCGCAGGGGGCTCGCGGTGTCCGTCCACGGACGCGCGTGGGGTGATGGCGGGGCGGGGGGTCAGGGCGTCGGTGTGCCGGTGCCCGCGGGTGCGGTGCCCATCAGGGTGTGCAGCAGGTCCCGGCCCAGGCCCAGGCCGGTCTGCGACTGGTCGGGCAGGTTGTACTCGCGGTACCACTCCGAGGGGGCCTCCGGGTGCGGGCCGCTGACCGCCACCCGCCCCGCACCGTAGGAGGCGACCAGGGCGGCGGCCCGGCCGTTGGTGTAGCGGGCCAGCACTTCCACGCCCGGGCCGTTCACGTCGAAGTACGGGCCGTCCTGGAAGTACATCTTCTGCGGCTGCCCGCGCCACAGGACGTCGAGCAGGTGGTCCTGCTCGTCGGTGACGACGGCGCCCTGGGAGCTGATGTACTGGCCGGAGTCGCCCGGCAGGAGGCCGTAGCCCGGTTCCCGGCCCGCCAGGTAGCCGCCCATGCACAGGCCCAGGTAGTGCCCGCCGCCGCGCACGTAGGAGCGCACCAGCTCCGGGGAGAAGCCCTGGTCGCGCCCCAGCAGGCGCCACGCGGTGCTCACCTCCTGCCCGTTGGTGCCGCCCGGCTGCACGAACAGCGCCGCGCCGGACAGCGCGTTCGGGCCGAAGCGGTCCGCCTCGCCGGGTCCGATGTAGCGCACCGCGAAGCCGTCGTGCTCCAGCATGTCGTGCGCGGCCTCCGGGCAGCCTTCGCAGGCGGCCGGGCCCCGGTAGACCAGGGCCAGCGGCCGGCCCTCGGGGTCCTGGGCGGCCTTGCCGGCCCTGGCCGCCTGGCCCGTGCGGGCGGCGGCGTCGCCGTTGCTGCCGGAGGGGGGCGCCCCGCAGGCCGTCGCCACCAGCACCAGCACCGCCAGCGCCAGCGCCAGCGCCGCGGTGACCCGTCCAGCCCTCATGACCTGCACTCCTGTCGCCCTCCCCGGCCTTGCTTCGTATGCTACGACGCTACGTGGCGGCCGCCCCGGCTTGCACACCGGCCACCCTGATCGGGTGAACCCCGGGGCGGTGGTTGACGGGCACGGGACTCCCCGGGCGGCCCTCACCGGACCCGGGCGGTCCTCGGCGGGCCCGGGCGGTGCTCAGCGGGCCCGGGCGGTGCTCACCGGGGCGGGTGGTCCTCAGCGGGCCCGGGCGGTGCTCACCGGGTCGGGCGGTCCTCGGCGGGCTCGGGTGGTCCTCAGGTGGCCGGGGCGGCGGGGAGGGGGTTCGGGGCGGTGGGCAGCGGTGGGAAGCGCCGCGGGCGGGCGAGGGTGAGGGCCAGCAGCAGGGCCAGGGCGCCCGCCGTGCAGGCCAGCGCGAAGGCCGCGGTGTGGCCGCGGGCACCGGCCAGCGGCCCGGCGGCCGTCACCGCCAGGCCCTGCCCGGCGATCAGCCCGCTGCCCAGCAGCGTCATCGCCCCGCCCATCCGCTCGGGCGGCGTGATCCGCCCGGCCAGTGCGAACACCGCGATCAGCGTCGGGGCCACCGCCAGGCCGATCGCGGCCACCGCCGCCGTCGCGCCCGCCACCGTGTCGACCGACAGGAGCACGAGCGACAGCAGCGCCTGCACCGCCAGGGCCGTCCGCAGCCGCGCCGTCAGATCGAAACGCGCCGAGAAGGACGTCAGGACGAACCCGGCGGCCGCACTGCTGACACCCATCGCCGACCAGACCAGCCCGCCCGCGCCCACGTCACCCCGGGCCAGGTACTGCACGCCCGTGTTGGTCGCGCCGAACACCACGCCCTGCAGCACCGACACCGCCAGCAGCACCAGCAGCGCGCCGCGGCGCGGGCGCCCCGCCGACGGCTCCCGGGCCGCCGCCGCGGGAGCCGTCGGGTGCAGCGCGAACAGCGCGCCGAAGACCGCCGTCAGCACCGCGGCGCACACCGGCCCCGCCGCCGGGTGCACCGCCCAGGCCAGCACCCCCACCAGCGCGGGACCCACCACGAAACTCGTCTCGTCCACCACGGTGTCGAAGGCGAGCGCGCCGGCGGCCAGTTCGGGCCCGTCGGGGCGCCGGGCGGCCAGCGCGATCCAGCGGGTCCGCGACAGCGGCCCGATCTGCGGCACCGTGAAACCGGTGAGCACCGCGCAGCCGGCCTGCACGGGCACGGGCAGACGGGCCAGCGCCGCCAGCACCAGGGCGGCGGTGGCCAGCGCGTTGGCCACCGACGCGGCCAGGACCACCGCACGGTGGCCCCGGCGGTCGGCCAGCCGCCCCACCAGCGGCCCGCCCACCGCCTGCCCCGCCCACAGCACCCCCGCCACCACGCCGCCGCGGCCCACCCCGGCGAGCGCGGTGACCATCAGCAGCGTCCCGGTCGGGCACAGGGCGGCGGGCAGGCGCGCGAGGAAGGAGACGACGGGCAGCCGCGGCCCGGCGAGGCGGACGATGGCGTCCACACCGCCGCGGGCACGGGCGGGCCTGCGAGCGGACACGGGGGCGCCTTTCACCGGTCGAGGGGTGCTGCTGCCCCCCAGTCCATCGCAGGGCGTGGGGCCCGGCCATCGGCGCCGGCCACCAAGCCGTGCGCCGCACCCGGGCCCGGGGCTGGAGGTTCCTCCCAGGCGTTCCTCCCAGTACGCCTTCCCGGCACGTCTTTTCGGCGCGTGTTCCCGCCGCGTGTTCCCGGTGCGTCTTCTCGTGCGCGTCCGTTCAGCGCGTTGCGGCGCGCGAGGCGTTCAGCAGGGTGCGCAGCTGCGCGGTGTGGGTGTGCAGCAGGCGTACGGCGCGGTCGGTGCCGCCGGGCAGGAAGGGCAGGACGACCAGGGCCGGGACGGCGGCGAGCACGGTGACCAGCAGCGCGGGCGTCAGCAGGGCGACCAGCAGCACTCGTTGGGCGGTGCGGCCGGACAGCGGCAGGAGGGGCAGGTGCACGGCGGTTCTCCTCGCGACGGTGGCGCCACGGCAAGGTGGCGGGGAGGAATGTGGCACCGGTCCGGTTGATCCGCCCCTGTTCGGGGCGTTCCTGCAGGTAAGGTCCGGACAACGGCCGGGTTGGCCCGGGACGTCCCGGACAACTCCGGGGATGCGGGCGGGGGTTGAGGCGATGGGCAGGCCGTGGGGGCCGATCCGGGCGCAGAGCGCCGAGGGCCGGGAACTGGCGATGTTCCTGCGTGCCCTGGTGGACGCGAGCGGCCTGACGATGACCGCGATCGCCGCGGCGCTCAACCGCTCCAAGACGCAGGTCGGTGCGCGGCTGGCCGGCAGCCGGCTGCCCGAGCGGGACTTCGTCCTCGCGCTGGTGGCCGCCGCCGTGCCCGAGCCCCGGCTGCGCGAGCGCCGGCGGGCCGAGGCCCTCGCCCGCCTGCGCGCGGCCGAGCACCCGGCCCCCGCACCCGCCCCCGTGGCCGCGTTCACGCCCCCGTTCGTACGCGCCCCGGCCCCGCAGCCGGCCCCGGTTCCGGTTCCGGCGGGCCTGGCGGTGGAGCTGGCCGAGGCGCGCAGGCAGCAGATCGACACCTACGACCGGCTGGCCAGGTCGCTGGAGCAGCAGGCCGTCCTGGAACGCACCGCGCACAACTCCGCGCAGCTGGTGATGGCCCTGCTCTACATGATCAACCGGCTGGAGCAGCGGGTCTGCCACCTGTGTGCCGAGCGCGACGAACTGCGCGGCCACGGCCGGTCCCACGAACTGGAGCAGGCCCAGCGGCAGTTGGCACGGGCGCTGGACCAGGAGCGCCGGGCCCGGGAGGAACTGCGGCGGGCCGAGGACAAGCAGCGGCGGGCCGAGGAACTCGCCGCCCGGGTCCAGGAGCAGGTACGGCGGCTGACCGACGAACTCGACCGGCTGCGGGCGGGCGAGCAGGACAGCCCGCTCGGCGCTGCGCGCCCGGTGGCCGAGGGGGTGGCGGGCGCGGCCCGCGCCGACCCGGTGGGCGACGACATCGAGCAGGCGCTCGCCAGGGCCGCGGCCGTCAACGACGCGGACGGGGAGGCGATCGAGCGGGTCAGCGAGGAACTGGCGCAGCTGGGAGAGCAGGCCCAGCTGGGGGAGCAGGCCCAGTCGGCTGTGCGGGTTGTCCCGGCTGTTGCGGACAACCGGGACAACCCCGCCACCGGGCAGGACGCCGGGCGGGCGCAGCGGGCGCGCACCGCCGCAGCCGCCGCAGCCGCCCCGGCCCTGACCCGGGCTCAGGACCGGGCGCAGATCCGGGCCCGGGCCGCCGAGGCCGGCGCCGCCGCGGCGGGCCGGGCCATGCGGCGCTGGGAGCTGCTCGTCGCGGACGCCGTGCGCGTGCTCGGCCCCGACGACCCCGAGACCCTGGCCGTGTGCGGCAACCACGCCAGGACCGTCGGCGCCGGGGGCGATCCCGCCTGGGCGGCCGAGATCTACGACGACCTGGTCGTCCGGTTCACGCGGGTCCTGGGGCCCGGTCACCGCGAGACCCTGGTCGCCCGCAACGGCCATGCCCTCAACGTCGGGAACGCCGGCGCCCACGTGGATGCCGCCGCGCTGCTCGTGGCGCTGATCGACGACTGCGAGCGGCAGTTGGGCCCCGGCCACCCGGAAACCCTGGCCGCCCGCAACAACCACGCCGTCAACATCGGACGGGCCGGGGACTGGGAGCGTGCCGCGGAGCTCTTCGGCGCCCTGGTGCGCGAGCGTCGGCGTCTGCTGGGGCCCGGCCACCCGCAGACCCTGGCCACCCGCCGGGACCGGGCCTACGCCCTCGGGCGTTGCGGCTCCGCGGCCCGGGCCGTCCGGCTCCTGGACGCCCTGGTCCTCGAATGCGCGCACCTGCTCGGCGCCGACCACCCCGAGACCCTGGCCGCCAGCCGCCTGCGCGCACAACTGGCCCGCCCGGAAATGCCCTAGTCCTCGCGCAGCGCCCCCACCACCGCCGACAGGTCCAGGTCCGCGATCGACGGGTCGGCCAGCAGGACCTGCCGGGCCGCCGACAGCACCGGGTGCCCGCCGCCCGCCAGGGCGAGGTCCTTGGCGGCCAGGCGTACCGGGAAGTCCGACTCCGTGCTGCGCGCCCGGGCCAGGGCCCCCGCGAGCGGCCCGGCCGCCAGCACCTCCAGTGCCACGTCCTGCGAGACACCCAACTCCCCGGCGACCGCGAGGACTTCGTGCAGCACGGTGACCGAGGCCACGATCCCGCCGATCACCGCCACCTTCAGTGCCGCTCCCGTGCCCGGGCCGCCGCAGCGCCGCACCCGGCCGAGGTGGGCCAGGACGGGTTCGGCGCGCTCCAGGTCGGCGTCCTCGCCGCCCGCGAGGACGCCCAGGGCTCCGTCGGCCGCCGGGCCGACGCTGCCGATCACCGGGGCGTCCACCATGGCGACGCCGTCCGGAAGTTGGGCGCGCAGGCCGGCGACGGCCTGCGGGCCGATCGAGGACATGTCGATCCACAGCGTGCCCGGGGCCAGGTGGGGTGTGAAGCGGGCGGCGACCGCGGCCACGGCGTGCGGGTCGGACAGCATGGTGACGACGATGCCGGCCCCGGCGACGGCCTCGGCCGGGCTCGCGGCCTCGGTGAGGCCGCCGGCGCGGCCGGGGGAGCGGTTCCACACGGTCAACGGGTAGCCGGCGGCGGCCAGGCGACGGGCCATCGGCCGCCCCATCCGGCCCAGGCCCAGAAAGGCGATCTTTTCCATGGCCGCAACGCTAGGCAGCCCGAAGCCAGGCGACAAGCGAATGTCCGGCATGGTATCCATGCGCAATGGACATGGCTTGGCTGGATGCCTTCCGCACCGTCGCCCACCTGGGCTCCTTCACCGCCGCCGGGGAGCGCCTGGGCTTCACCCAGTCCGCGGTCTCCCGCCAGATCGCCGCTCTGGAAGCGGAGTTGGGCGTCCCGCTGTTCGACCGCCTGGCCCGCGGCGTCCGGCTGACCGAGCACGGGCGCACCCTGCTCCCGCACGCCGAGGCCCTGCTGGAGCGCCTGGACACCACCCGGCGCGACCTGGTCGCCCTCACCGAACTGGGCGCCGGGCGCCTGCGGGTGGGCGCCTTCGACAGTGCCAACGCCGAACTCGTCCCCAGCGCCCTGGCCGCCTTCCGTGCCGCCCATCCGCAGGTGGAGATCGCCCTGACCGAAGGGCTCACCGCCCACCTGCTGGAGCGGCTCGCCGACGCGGCGATCGACCTCGCCGTCGTCGCCTCCTACCGCGAGATCGCCGAAGACGCCTACGACACCGAGCAGTTCGACGTGCGTCCGCTCCTCAAGGACCCGGTCCTGGTCGCCCTGCCCCCCGCGCACCGCCTCGCCTCCCGGCGCCGCCTGCGGCTGGCCGAACTCGCCGGTGAACCCTGGATCGCGGCCAGCCGCCACCCCGAGTCCACCCTGCTGGCGGCCTGCCTGCGCAGCGGCTTCCAGCCCCGCGTCGAGTACGCCGTCGGCGCCTGGAGCGCCAAACTCGGCCTGGTCGCCGCCGGACTGGGCCCCACCCTCATCCCCTCCCTCGCCGCCCGCGCCGCCCGCCCCGACATCACCCTGGTCCCCCTGCACCCGGACGACACCCCCGTGCGCCACGTGTCCACCGCCACCCGCCGCGGACGGCGGCTCGCCCCCGCCGTGGCGGCCTTCACGGGGTTCCTGCGGGCGGCGGCGGCAAACCAGCCCGCCCGGCCGCCCCGGACCCGGCCGCCCCCCACTCCACGATCGCGCCCGCCCACCCCCACCCCGCGCCGGTGCCCTTCCCGGACCCGGCCCTGCACGCGCCGAGGACGAACCCGCCCCGCCCCGCCCCGGGCCGGGGCCCGCGCTCCTACGGCCGGTGCCGCCGCGGCCCGGCCCGCACCCGCCTGCGAACGGCCCCGGCCACCGCCCACCCCGACAGCGCCCGGATCCACCCCGACAGCGCCCGGATCCACCGACAGCGCCCGGATCCACCCCGACAACGGCCGGATCCACCGACAGCGCCCGGATCCACCCCGGCAACGGCCGGGCGCCCCGGGATGCGGCTCCCACACGAGCGGGACCACACGTCCCTCGCCGGCACGACGACCTGCCCGTACGCCCCCGGGCCCGCCCCGGCACGCCACCGAGCCCGGCCTGCCGCAGCCCAGGCCCACGCCCCCCGGTGCCCGGGTGGTGGCCCGGGCCGGGCACCACCGCAGCGGCTCGACGCCCCCCGCGACGAACCGCGACCGCCCGCCGCCCGCCGTAAACCCTTTGACGGCAGGGGGAGGTGGTGGGCGAGCATGCCCAGCATGACCGAGCGACCCCAGCGATGGACCCGGGCGAGCGTCTACCCCGACATGTGGGCCGACCCCGACCAGGACCCGCGCAACAGCGAAGGCCCCGCCCCGGACGGCGAACTCGCCACCCTCGCCGACTTCCTGAACAACTACCGCCTCACCCTGCGGATGAAGTGCGAGGGCCTGGACGCCGAGCAGCTGGCCCGGCGCTCGGTGCCGCCCTCGACGATGTCGCTGCTCGGACTGGTGCGCCACCTCGCGGCGGTGGAGCGCGACTGGCGCAACTGGATCACCGACGGTGAGCCGCTGCCCAAGCTGTACGGCGCGCGGGACGCGGACTTCGACCAGGCGGTGGCCGACCCCGCCGCCGTCGAGGCCGCCTGGCGCGACCTGGAGCGCGAACAGGCCGCACTCGACGCCGAGTTGGCCGCCCACCCGGACCTGGGGGAGCGGCTGGGCAGGCAGGGCGTCGCGGTACGGGAGCTGCAGGTGCACCGCATCGAGGAGTACGCCCGCCACTGCGGCCACGCCGACCTGCTGCGCGAGTGCGTGGACGGCCGGGTGGGCCAGTAGTGACGGATGCCGGCACCGCCCTGCTGCGGCTGTGCGCGGTGCCGCTGCCGCGGCAGGAGACGGACGACCTGCCGGACGAGCTGTTCGAAGCGGTCGACGACCTCATCGACGCCCACGGCGCGCACGACATCGCCGACCTCGTCGCCCGCGCCGTGCACGCCGGGCAGGCCACGCTCGGGCAGGGCACCGTCTTCCTGAACGTCGCCGTGTGGTCCGGCACCGACAACGGCACGTCGATGCAACACACCCTGGACGACTGGGTGCGGCACTCGCACGACCCGGTGCGCCTGCACCTGGCCCTGCACCACGAGGCGTACCCGCTGCCCACGGCCGCGAAGATGCGGGTGGCGCTCACCGCGATCGGTGCGCGCCACCCGCGCCTGCGCGAGGCCTGCGAACGGCACCTCGCCCAACGCCCGCCCGACCCCGGCCAGGCCGCGCCGCCGGGCCGGCCGCCGCCCCACCGCAGCGCTGCGCCGACCGGCCCACGGCGCGGGGCCGTTGCGGACAGCGCCGAACACCGGCCGGGCGGCCCTCACCCCGGCCGCCCCTGAACTCCCCCCGCCCCAGCGGGGCCGGCCTGCCCGGCGATGCCGCGGCAGGCCTCCAGCAGCGGCGCCAGCCGGCGGGCCGGCGCGCTGGGACGCACCGCCAGACAGGTCTGCAGGGCCAGCGGCTTCGCGAACGGGCGGAACACCGTACGGCCGGCCGGCAGCACCGCGGCCTGCGAGGCGTAGAAGACCGTCCAGCTCGGCCGGCCCGTGCCGATCGCGGCCAGCGTGTCCTGATCGGTGGTGAACTCCGGCCCCAGCACCGGCTCGACGCCCGCCGCCCGGCACGCGCCGGTGACCAGGTCCACCAGGTGCGGGTTCGCCTCGCGCGCCGCGATCCGCAGCGGCAGCACGGCCAGGCGCGCCAGCTCCACCGGCCCGCCCGCCGCCAGCGGATGGCCCGCCGGCAGCGCCGCGACCAGCGCATCGCGCCACACCGGCAGCAGGTCCAGGCCCGGGCTGCGCTCCAGACCGCGCACGAAGGCCGCGTCCAACTCCCCGTCGCGCACCCGCTGCAGACGCACCGCCGCCGACTCGCTGCACAGCTCCACCGTCAGCCCCGGAGCCCGTTCGGCCAAGGCCGCCAGCAGGCCCTCCAGCCGCGCGCCCAGCCCGATGTTGGTGCCGATGCGCAGCACCCGCTCCCGGTCGTCACGCTGCTCGGCCATCGCCTCCACCGCCGCCCGCTCGGCCGCCAGCACCGCCCGGGCGAGCGGCACGAACGCGCTGCCCGCCGCCGTCAGCGCCACACTGCGGGTGCTGCGGTCGAACAGCTCCACGCCCAGTTCGCGCTCCAGGCGCCGCACCTGCTGACTGACGGTCGGCTGGACGATGCGCAGCTTCTCGGCCGCCCGCCCGAAGTGCAACTCCTCGGCCACCGCCAGGAAGTACCGGACCTGCCGCAGCTCCACACCCGCCCCCAGACTGATCACGATCCCTGATGAGTGTACGAGCCGGATGCGCCTTGGACGCCCGGTGCCCACGCGGTGGACTGGACCCCGCCAGCAGGACCGCAGGACCCGCCAACGAACCAGGGAGCAGCGCCGTGCCGTACGTCGACGTCCAGGGAACCCGACTCTTCTACCGCGACCTGGGCACCGGCCGGCCGCTGGTGCTCGTCCACGGCTGGGCCACCAGCGGCCGGGTCTGGCAGGCCCAGTTCGCCGACCTCGCCGCCGACCACCGGCTGATCGCCGTGGACTGCCGCGGCTGCGGCCGCTCCGGACGCCCTAAGGACGGCCACACCCTGGCCGGCAACGTCGCCGACCTGCTGTGCCTGATCGACGCCCTCGACCTGCGGGCGCCCGTCCTCGTCGGCAGCTCCATCGGCGCCACCTACGCCCTGGCGGCCGCCGCGGCCGCACCCGAACTGGTCGGCGGCGTCGTCTCCGTCGACGGCTCCGGCCACTGGCCCGGCACCGGCATGGCCGCCGAACTGCGCGAACTGAGCGCCAACCTCGCCGCCGACCGCACCGCCTTCGTCCACGAGTGGGTGCCCACCTGGTACGGCAGCACCGCCGGCCCCGAACTGCACGCCGCCACCATCGCGCAGATCCTCCACTCCAGCCCGGCCGTCGACAGCATCTTCACCCACGCCGCCCTCTACGACCCGCGCCCCCTGCTGCCCGGCCTGGACCTGCCCCTGGCCTTCCTCCACGGCGAGCAGGAGACCCAGATCCCCCTGGCCGTCTCCCGCACCCTCGCCGGCCTCGCCCCGCACGCCAGCCTGCACGTCGTCCCGGACAGCGGCCACATGCCCCACGAGGAACAGCCCGCCGCCTTCAACCGGCTGCTGCGCGCCGTGGTGCGGGAGATGGCCCGCGCGGGCGGGTGAGGGGATCAGGCGCCGGCGCGGCGGCGCGCGAACTCCTCGGGGGTGCGCACCCCCTCGTCCAGGACGGCGCGGTAGACCTCCCAACTGCGCACGGCACGCCCGGTCTCGGGGCTGTCGGCCACGGCGTGCTTGATCCGCAGGATCGCGGTGCGGGCCTGCGCGGTCAGCCGCGGGGGCAGCTCGCGCAGGTGGGCGAGGTCGGGCTGGCGGGCGGGGTCGTCGACGAACCACAGGTCCAGGGTCCACTCCCGGGGGCCTTCGGGGCAGTGCCCGCGGGCTCCCGCGGCCCGGGCGCGGTAGGACAGGCCCAGGTAGAGGCCGTCCGGGTAGGCGCCGGGGTCCTCGTTCCAGGCGCCGGTGTCGTTGCGCCAGCGCACCTGCCGCACCCGCTCGTGCAGGGCCAGGCCGGCGCCCAGCGCGGCCACCCGCTCGCGGGCGGCCCGGTCCAGGCGCGGGCACACCACGGTGACGTCCAGGTCCCGGCGCACCATCAGCCCCAGCGCCGAACTGCCCACCCGCACCGGCGTGCCGAGGGCGCCGAGCCGCTCGTCCAGGTCCAGGTCCGCGTGGACCGCGTCGGCCTCGGCCTGCAGGGCGCCCTGGCGGCGCAGCAGCTCGTCGTCGGTCGTCATCGGGCCAGTGTGCCAGGGCGGGGAGGCGCTCGACGGGCCGCAGGGCGGCGGGTGTGCAACGGTGGGACATCAGGGGTTCCCGGCTGTGAGAGGAGTCGCCATGTCGTCCAAGCGCCGCCGCAAGAAGAAGGCCCGGGCCAGGCGCGGGGCCAACCACGGCCGCCGCCCCCAGTGCTGAGCGGCTGACCCCCCGGGCCCGGGCAGGCGTAGCGTCGACAGTGGTCGCGGGCGGGTCCCCTCCTCGTGCTGGAGTGCCGACATGCCGGGTACCGAGACACCACCCCCCGCCCCGCCACCCGGCCCGCCCCCGGGCCCCCCTTCCGGCCCGCCCCCGGGCCCGCCTTCCGGCCCGCCCCCGGGCCCCCCTTCCGGCCCCCCGCCCGGCCCGGGCCCGGGCCCGCCGCCCGAGGCGTCCGTACTGACCGGGCACACCGCCCCGGTGACCTGCCTGGCCCTCTCCCGCGACGGCCGCCTGGCCCTGTCCGGCAGCCAGGACCGCACCCTCAGGCTCTGGGACCTTCAAACCGGCGCGCACGTGCGGCACTGGACCGCCCACGAGGACGGCGTGCAGTGCGCGGCCCTGTCCCCGGACGGCCGATCCGCGCTCTCCGGCGGCGTCTGGGGCCCGGCCGTCCTGTGGGACACCGCCACCGGCACCCAGCTGCGCCGCTTCGACGGGCAGCAGCAGGGCTGCCTGGCCGCGGTGTTCTCCCCCGAGGGCAGCCTGGTCGCCACCGGCTGCGGCGACCACACCGTGCGCTGCTGGGACCCGGCCACCGGCCGGGAACTGCGGCGCCTGCCCGGACACACCGCGGACGTCACCGCCGTCGCCTTCTCCCCGGACCGGCGCCAACTGCTCTCCGGCTCGGCCCAGTACGACGTCGGCGCCGACCAGGTGCGGCTGTGGGACCTGGAGAGCGGCCGGGAACTGCGCCGCTTCGGCGAGGAACTGTTCGCGGTCACCGCCGTCGCATTCGCCGTACGCGGCGCCCTCCTCGTCGCCACCACCATGGACGGCCTGCTGCACGTGTGGGACCCGGTCACCGGCGCCCAGACCGGCCGCTTCGACATCGGAACGGGCAACCTGCTGTGCCTGGCAGTGGCCCCGCACGGGCGGCGGCTGCTGACCGGCAGCGGCACCGACCACTACGACGCCGACCTGCTCGCCACCCTCGGCACCGACAACCGCATCCGGCTGGTCGACCCGGGCGACGGCCGCGAACTGGCCCGCTACGAGGGCCACACCGGCAACGTCAACGCCGTGGCCTTCACCCCGGACGGCCGGCGCGCGCTCTCGGCGAGCGCGGACCGCACCCTGCGGCTGTGGCAGCTGTAGCCGGCCGCCCCCGTCACCCCCCGTCACCGGTGACCAACGGTCACGGACCACCCCCCGTCACCGGTTGCCCTCGGTCACCAGACGGTGGAATCGTGGCAGGAGAAGGTCGGACGGAACCGAAGATGCCTGAACGGGCACAGGGACAGCACCACACCTCGACCGTGGGCAGCCCAGCCCTGCGGGCCCCGGCCGGGCCCGGCGGGCGAGGTGTCGGGGCCCTGTGCGCGCTTCTCGGCCTCCTGCCGGTCACCCCCGTCCTGGCCTGGGCGTTCACCCTGGCACCCTTCGCCCTCTGCTTCTGGGCCGTCACCGTGCCCGCCCTCGCGCTGCTCGCCGCCCTCGGCCTGTGGAGCGCCCGCCGCCCGCGCCTGGGCCGGCTCCACCGCGCCCTCGTGGCCGGGACGCTCGGCGGCCTGATCGGCACCCTGGGCTACGACCTGTTCCGGGTGCCGTTCACGCTGGCGGGCCTGCGCCTGTTCGCCCCGATCGACACCTACGGCGTGCTCGCCCTGGCAGCGCACTCCTCCAGCCCGCGCACCGGGCTGCTCGGCTGGGCGTTCCACTTCTCCAACGGCATCGGCTTCGGGATCAGCTACGCCGTCATCGCCTCCGGCCGGCGCTGGCAGTGGGGCCTGGCCTGGGGCCTGATGATCGAGACCCTCGTGGTGGCCTCACCCGTCGCCGGCGTCTACGCGCTGCGCGGCGCGGGCCTGATCACCATCGCCTACGCCGGGCACCTGGCCTACGGGGCGCCGCTGGGCCTGCTGGTCGCCGACCCCGCGCGCACCGTGAGCCGGCTGCGCGAGATCGGCCCGCGCCCCACCGCCTGCGCCCTGCTGGCCGTCCTGCTGGTCCTGGTGCTCTGGCAGCGGCCCTTCACCACCCCGGCGCTCCTGCGGGCCGGGGAACGGGTCGCCCCCGGCCCCAGCGCCCTGGTACTGGACGGACGCTTCCACCCGCAGTACCTGCGGGTACCCGCGCACGGCTGCGTGAGCCTGTACAACGGCGACCCCGTGCCGTACACCCTGCCCGCCGCCGTCGCCTCCCCCCGGCTGGACCCCGGGCGCACCACCACGGCCTGCTTCGCCTCCGCGGACAACGCCGTGCTGCGGGTGCGCACCTCCCAGCGGCCCTACGCGGGCGGCTTCGTGATCGTGGATCGGACGGCACGCTGAGATGACCACCACAACGGCCCCGCAGACCGTACCGGGCGTCGGCGACGTCGTGCGGCAACTGCCCGGCTGGCTGCGCGAACACCTCTGGTCCGCCGTCACCGCGGCGGTGGTCGCCGGAGTGAGCGGCTACGCCCTGAACGTCTTCCTGATCGCCGTGCGCTACGGCGGCTGGCGCAAGGTGCCGCCCGGGGCACCGGCCACCACCCACGGCAACTTCTTCCAGGGCGCCCTGTTCTGGGGGCTGCTGACCACCGTGCTGTTCGGCGTGTTCGGCTACTGGCACGCCGTGGGCACCACCCGCTTCCTGGCCGACCTGCGCGCGCTGCCGCACACCCTGGCCGCCCTGGTGCGCGGCGACCGCGCGGCCGGCGTCCACCTGCTGTGGGGCGCGGCCATCGCACTGCTGGCCGCCCAGATCGTCCCGCCCGCCGCCGGGGCGGTGCTCGCCCTGGGCGTGCTCGCCGGGGCACCGACCGTGCTCGGCAGCATCGTGTCGACGTCCCTGCGCCGGATCTGGTCCGCGCTGGTCAAGCAGATCGCCCCCACCCGCCACCACCGCGTCACCGGCATCACCGGCATGACGGTGGGCCTGCTCGGCTCCGCGCTCTCGCTGATCGTCGCCACGTTCGTCACCGACGGCCTCGTCAAGTGGTGCCTGGCCGGCGCCCTCGCCCTGGCCGCCGTCCTGCTCTCCGCCACCGGCGCCCGCCCGCCCGCCACCGCCTGCGTGGTGCTGCTCGTCGGCGCCGTGCTGGCGCTGCACGGCTTCACCGACGCCGTGACGGCCCACGCCGACGACGGCGGCACGCTCGAATGCACCGGCCAGGCCTGGCTGAGCTGCGGCGGCAGCACCACCGTGCTGCGCTACTCCACGGCCGCGGCGGCCGCGGCCGGCGCCGGCGGGATCCTGGGCGCCTTCCTGGGCAACCTCGCCGGCACCCTCGCGGGCCCGCCGGGCACCACCGGCCCGTACGGCGGCGCACCGAACGACGGCGCACCGGAGGGCGGCGGCGAACCGCCCTGGCAGCCGCAGCCCGCCATGGCGCCCGGGGACCGGCAGGCGATCAACAACTGGATCCAGGGCCTGCTGGACGACCCGGCCTTCCAGCGCTGGCGCGCCACCCACCCCGGCTCCACCGGCCCGCCCACCGACGCCGAGTTCAACCAGTACCTCAACTGGCGCCGCGCCCAGGGAATCGCCGACCCGGCCCTGACCCTGCCCGGCACCGGGGCCGGCCTGCCCGCCGACGCCGCGGCGCTGCCGGCACTGCCGCCACCGGACGAACCGGCACCCCTGCTGCCGGACCTGCCGCCCGGCCCCGGCCCCCTGGACGAAGGGCCCGCCGGGGACACCCGGGCCGCACCCGACCAGCCCCCCGACCAGCCCCCCGACCAGCCCCCCGACCAGCCCCCCGCCGCGCCGCCCCCGCCCGCCGCGCCGCTGCCCGCCCCCGACCCCGCCCAGGCGATCCGCGACCGGCTCGCCGCGCTCGACGGCGCCAACATGTACGACCCCTCGTACTGGCAGCAGCTGCAGACCCTCGAACAGGGCATCGACCCCGCTCAGGGCCCCACCCCCGGCCAGCTGCAGACCCTGCGCAGCCTGGAGGCGATGGTCCCCGCCGCCGACGCCGCCGGCAACGCCCAGCGGGAGGCGGTCCGCCAGTCCGGCATGGACGCGCTCCAGGCCGCCGACGCCAAGCGCGACCGGGACTACACCGACTACCTGCACCAGCTCGACGGCATCGAGGCCCACGAGAACTACCTCAGCAACCTGATCGACCACCTCCCGCCCGGCCAGTTCGAAACGGCCAACCGGGTGCTGCAGCAGATCGAGAACGGCGCCCCGGGCGCCGACACCGCGGGCGCGCTGCGGCAGATGACCACCGCCCTGTTCACCCAGGCCCAGGGCCGCAACGACGCCGAGGCCGCCGCCGCCGAACTGGAATCGATCGCGGCCCAGGAACACGAGGCCGCCGCCGTCGGCTGGCAGCACGTGGCCATCGCCGGGGAGATGCTGCTGGCCCCCTTCGCGGTACCGCTGACCGCCGCCGGCGCCGCCCAGCTCGGCGCGTTCACGGTCGCACGCAACGCCGTCCAGGGCTTCGGCGTCGGCTACGAGGAGGGCGGACTCGGCAAGGCCCTGCTCGGCACGGCCAACGCGGTACTGCCGATCAACACCCTCCAGGCCGCCTACCAGGCCACCGTCGGCCAGGTCACCGACCCCAACAGCCCCGCCCCCCAGGCCGGCCGGCTCTCCATCGCACTGGCCATGGTCCAGGACCTCGGCAACGCCGTCGGACTGCACTCCCTGGGCCTGAACAACATCGGCCCCGCGGCGAACGAGGCGCTCAAGGAGACCACCGCGCTCAGCACCCTGCACGGCGGCCAGCCGCCGCCCGGCCCCGTCCCCACCGCCACCGCCGCCGGCGACGCCGCCTTCCGCGCCGAACAGGCCGCCGGACACCAGGCCGCGCAGGAGTTCCAGCAGATGGCCGCCGACCTGAACGCCCTCAAGGCCCAGGGCGCGAGCGCGGAGGAGATCGCCGCCGCCCAGCAGGCACTGCGGCAGAAGGTCATCGACATCAACTCCACCTACCAGGCCAAGGCCACCCTGAAGACCGTCCCCAAGGAGATCCAGGGCGAGTACGCCAAGATCCTCAACCCCGTCCTGACGAAGGCCCAGGAGGACACCGTCGCCGCCCTCAACGCCCAGGGCTGGACCAGGGGCGGACGGCCGCTGACCACCGGCGACCTGATCGACCTGCGCAACGCCAAGAGCATGGGAACCGTCGGCATGGACCGCGACCTGGCCCTCAACCAGATGGCCTACCGCCAGACCGTCGCCGACCTGGAGAAGGTCTCACCCACCTCCCTGCGGGCCGACGACCTGCTGGAGGAGCTCAAACAGTTCCACGGCACCTCCCAACTGGAGCACAACGGCGTGCCGGTGAGCTCCTCCACGGCCAACGACCCGTTCCAGGCGGCGTACAACAAGGCCTACGCCGAGGCCACCGGCGGCAAGGACGCCGGCAAGGCGCTGCAGGCCGTGACCCAGAGCAAGCACCCCGAGGCCTACCAGGATCTGCCGGTACTCAAGAACGACGCCCTCGGCTACCCGCCCGACCCCAAGTGGGCCGCCCAGACCGGCTCGGTGACCACCTACAAGTCCTACATGAACCCCCTGGAACTCAGCCCGGGCAGCGCCCTGCAGGAGACCGCCCGGGGCGTGGCCAAGGACATCTCCACCAAACTCGAACCGCTCATGTACTACAAGGGCGCGGACCCCGCCGCCTACCAGCGGGTCCTGGACATGAAGGGCTTCCTGGGCGACTGCGGCAAGGGCATCTACACCCCGACGCAGATGGAACAGCTCTCCCAGCAGAAGTTCGGCACCTCGATCAACGGCCTGGCCCAGCAGGTCGACTCGAACCTGACGGCCGTCATCCAGCAGACCGGCCCGATGGCCCCGGCGTTCCGCGCCCTGCCCGGCCCGGGCCCGGGCGACCTCGGCGGCCACGTCGCGCAGGCGGCCGCCGGGCAGGCCGGGAACATCGCCAAGGGCGTCGCCACGGGCCAGGCGCCCCGGGACGAACCGGCGGGAGGAAGGTGAGCCATGGACACCGAAGCCACCGGCGCCGCCACCGGCGCCACCGGCGCCACTGATGCCACTGATGCCACCGGCGCCACCGACGTCACCGATGCCACCGAGCTGCGCGACCTCCCCACGCCGGGCGGCCTGGCCCGCACCATCCGCCTCGGCCGGGCCGAATTCGCCCCGCTGGCACGCCACCTCGACCTTCCCGAACCCGGCGTGCTGTCACCGCTGACCGACCTCGGCGCCCCGGCCCCGGCTGCGACCGGACCGGTCCGCGAAACCGCCGAACTGCTCCGGGAGTTCACCGGCCTGCCCACCGCCGTGGTGCGCACCGCGCTGCTCCCGCTCGCCGTCCCCGACCGGGTGGTGGACGCCCGCAGCGCCCTGTTCAACAGCGCCCCCACCCAGTGCCGGCTGTACGCCTCCCGCCGCTGCGAGGACGTCTTCGTCGGCCTGCGGCCCGGGCCGGACGGCGGGTACGAGCTGATGGCGCCGTTCGCACCGCAGGACCTCGCCTGGTGGGTACAGCTCCAGGTGCAGTTCTCCAGCGGCCAGCCGATGCCGCTGCCCCAGGAGGAACTGACCGCCGAACAACTGGCCTTCCTGCTGGTGCTGGTGGACGCCTACAAGACCGTCTTCTTCCGCTCCTTCGCCGGGCGGCGCTCGCAGCCGCGGCCCGTCACCCTCTGCGCCACGGACGTCCTG
The DNA here is from genome assembly GCF_044768255.1 of Kitasatospora sp. NPDC101157. Lineage (NCBI taxonomy): Bacteria > Bacillati > Actinomycetota > Actinomycetes > Kitasatosporales > Streptomycetaceae > Kitasatospora > Kitasatospora sp. NPDC101157. The sequence goes on from NZ_JBIWPL010000030.1 coordinate 77,279, forward strand.
GAAGCCCAGCAGGACGCCCTGCGGGTCGCCGACCGGCGCTGGATCAGCCACGCCGTCGCCGAGCTGTTCGCCTCCCAGCTGCACCCCGGCGCACGCTCCGGCACGACCCTGCCGCCGGTCACCGCCGCCGTCGCCGAACGGGAGCTGCGCCGCTACGAGCAGGCCGGATACCTCGAACGGGCCGGGGCCGGCGATCCGCCGGCGTACGAGCCCGGGATCACCCTGGCGACCTTCGCGGGCACCCTGTTCACCTGGATCAGCCTGCTCGCCCTGCACGACGTCCAGGTGGTCGGCCACCGGGAGGGCCGGCCCCTCGCGCAGGAGGACATGGTCCTGTTCGCGGTGACCGAGCCGACCGTCTGGGCCCTGGTCAGCCAGGGCCTGACCCGGGCCCGCGAGGACTGGTCGGGCGTGCGCTTCGGGCTGCGGGCGCTCGGCGTCGTGCAGGCGTGCAACCTGGCCGCCGAATTCCTGCGGCCGATCCCGGACGTGGACCTGCCCGAGGCGCTCTACCGCCCGCAGCGCCGGCCGCAGCCGCAGCCGGGGCCTGAAACGGTGGTGGTGACGGCGCCGGGGAGCGAAGCGCTCAGCCGCCCGCCCGCGCCGCCCGTGCCGCCCGCCACCGCGCCCGCCGGGCCCGTCTTCCGGCCCACCCACCGCGTCCCCTCCGGCGGCATGTCCGCCTGGACCGCCCCCGACCCGGCACTGCCGGCCGCCACCAGGATCGACGCGAGGGTGGAGCTGGAGGTGCTGGAGCGGGCCGGGGACTGGGCGCACATCGTCTGCTCCAACGGCTGGTCGGCCTGGGTGGACGGGCGGCGGATCGAGGAACTCGGGCGGGCGGAGGCGCGCTAACGGATCGTCAGGGTGTTCAGCGCGGTGGTGAGGACCGGCTGGTAGGAGGCCCAGTCGGCGTCCGGGGTGGAGAGGTAGACGGTGTACTCGTTGCCGTTCGGGGCGAGGAAGGACTGCGCGCCCACGTGGGAGGAGCCGAAGGTGAACTCCCAGTAGGCGCCCGGGTTCCCCTGGAAGGTGTTGGTGCGCAGGTCGATCCGGCTGTAGCCGCCCTGCTGGGTGAGCGACTGCTCGATCTGGCGGAAGCCGTCGACGGGGGCCTGGCCGGAGGGGTTGGCGATCACGGTGAACCGCAGCACGTGGCCGCCGTTGTCGGGTGAGTAGTCGCCGGCGCCCATGCCGTTGTCGGTGCGCGTCCAGCCGATGGGCAGCGCGAAACTGAAGCCCGCCGGATCGTCGGTCCGCACATAGCCGGAGGGCACGGCAGGGGCGGGGGTCTGCGGGGCGGTGGGCGTCTGGGGAGCCGGTGTTGCGGGCGCCGGTGTTGCGGGCGCCGGTGTTGCGGGCGCCGGGGTTGCGGGCGCCGGTGTTGCGGGCGCCGGTGTTGCGGGCGCCGGGGTTGCGGGCGCCGGGGTTTCAGGCGCCGGTGTTGCGGGCGCCGGGGTTGCGGGTGTGGGGGTTTGGGGGCCGGGCGTTCCCGGTGTCGCGGGTGCGGTGGCCGACGGCGGGGTGACCGGGGCCGTGACGGCCGTGTGGTGGTGCGCGCCGCGGCCGGCCAGCAGGAAGACCAGCCCGCCGATCAGCGCCAGCGCGATCACCACCGCCGTGATCACCACCCCGGGCCGGTGCGCCGCCGCGGTCCGCCCGCCCACGGGCGCCGCTGCCGGGGGCGGTGCGCTGGTCGGGGGCGGTGCGCTGGTCGGGGGCGGCGCGGTGGCGGTGGCTGTGGGGGGCTCCCGGGCCGGCAGCGCCGCGGCCGTCGCCGGGCCGACCGTGAAGCCCGCCGCGACCCGGCCCAGCATGTGCCCGGTCCACTCCGCGCCCGGCCGCTGCGCCGGGTCCGCGCGCAGCAGCGAGGCGATGACCGGTGCGAGCGGTCCGGCACGAGGCGCCTGGCCGGCTTGTCCCGCCTCCGGTGCCCGCCCCTCCACGGCCGCGTGGAGCGTGGCGCCCAGCGACCACAGGTCCGCCTCGGGACCGGGCGCACGGCCCCCGGCCCGCTCGGGTGCCCGGAACCCGGGGGAGCCGTCGAACGGCCCGGCCCCGAACGCGGCGAGCCGCGCCCGTCCCCCTTCCAGCACCACCCGCTCGGGTTCGACGCCCCCGTGCACCAGCCCCGAGCGGTGCCCCCGGGCCAGGGCGTCCAGGACCTGCGCGCCGATGCGGGCCGCCTCGCGCGGTGCCAGCGGCCCGTCGGCGGCGATCACCTCGGCGAGGGTGCGCCCACCGCTCATCGTCGTGCTCCCGCCGTGCGTGGCCCCCACGGCCAGTCTCCTGCCGAACCCCGGCGGGGGCCATCGGTCGTCCCGTGGGGTCAGGGGCGTGCGCGTGCGGCGGGGCCGCCGTGCCTGGCCGTGTAGTAGGTGCAGGCCTCGCGCCAGTTGGTCCGCAGGTCCAGCTGCAGGACCAGCGCGTGCCCGTCCGCCCGGGCGGTGCGCAGCAGTTCGGCCGGGTCGGCGTCGGGCGGGGTCTGCTCGTTGCTGAAGCGCACGCGGCTGCCGACGCGTTTCCAGTACGGGTCCGGGCGCAGGGTGGCGCTGTCGCGCAGGTCCCAGTGCAGGACGGCGCCGGGGCTGCTGAGGTCGGGGGCCTGCATCCGCCGGCCCTCGGGGCTGAGCCGCCAGCCGTCGTCGGCGGCCTCGGCGCCGTGCCAGCGCAGCGCGTAGGCGGGGGTGCCGGTGCGGTTGCCGGGGGAGCCCCAGTCGGCCAGGCCGGCCGCCTCGATCCGGGGCAGCAGGTCGGTGATGTCCTCGCGGGTGGCGAAGTAGGCGCTGGCGGTCATGCGGCACACCAGGGCCAGGCGTCCCTCGGGGCCGGGGGCGTGGATGTCGAAGGACTCGGGCCGGTCGCAGTGGTCGCTGATCCGGGTCAGCAGGTGTTCCACGCCCTCCACCGCCGCCAGCGCCGCCACCGTGCGCTCGATCCGCTCCCGTTCGGCCTGCCTGGCCGCCCGGGCGGGCAGGGAGTCGGCCAGGGCGCGCAGGCGCCGGTCGGTGGGCCGGATCCGGCGCGAGGCCTCCAGGCCCCGGCCGGGCAGGCTCAGCAGGTAGCCGAGGACGTACGTGAAGCTGTTCACCGGCCGGTGGTTCCTCTCCGGAGTGCTTGGAGGCGCTGGTCGCCGCAGCACACCCTGGCCCGGCCGTGTCGCCGTCCGCAATCCGTACGCGTACTCAACTCCCGTGCGCGGCTAGGTGATCACCCGTCGGTGTCGAGCGCGGCCGCCTTGCGCAGCAGGACGGTGCGCTCGCGGGTGTTGCGGCACAGCCGGGCGGCGAGTTCCAGTTCGGCCCGGGCCTCGGTGGTGCGGCCGAGGCGGGTCAGCAGTTCGCCGCGCACGCCCGGCAGCAGGTGCGAGCCGGACAGCTTGCCGGAGACGGCCAGGTCGTCGACCAGGGCGAGGGCCTGCCGGGGTCCCTCGGCCATCGCGACGGCGACCGCCCGGTTGAGTTCGACCACCGGGGACGGGGCGACGCGGCCGAGCGCCTCGTAGAGCAGCACGATGCGTTCCCAGTCGGTCTGCGCCACCGAGGGCGCCATCGCGTGGCAGGCGGCGATCGAGGCCTGGAGGCCGTAGGGGCCAAGGCCCCGGCCCTGGCCGCGTCCCAGGCTCGCGGCGCGGCCGAGTGCGGCCAGGCCGCGGCGGATCGCGGAGCGGTCCCAGCGGCGCCGGTCCTGGTCCTCCAGGAGCACCGGCTCCCCGTCCGGCCCGGTGCGGGCGGGAAAGCGCGCGGCGGTGAGTTCGAACAGGGCGAGCTGTCCGTGCACCTCCGGTTCGGTGGGCAGCAGGGCGGCCAGCATCCGGGCCAGCCGTACGGCCTCGCGGGCGAGGTCGGGGCGCAGCAGGTCCTCGCCGGCGGTCGCCGTCGAGCCCTCGGTGAAGATCACGTACAGGACGCTCAGGACCGCGCCGAGCCGATCGCGCCATTCCTGGCGCGGGGGCAGTTCGAAGGGGACGTGCGCGGCGGCGACGGTCTTCTTCGCCCGGGTGATCCGGGCCTGGACGGTGGGCACCGGCACCAGGAACGCGCGGGCGATCTCCTCGCTGGACAGGCCTCCCACCACGCGCAGGGTCAGCGCGACCCGGGCCTCGGGGGAGAGCACGGGGTGGCAGGCGGTGAACATCAGGGCGAGGACGTCGTCGTCGACCCGGTCCGGGTCCCAGGGCAGGTCCTCCGGCTGCTGCGGGGCGCCCGCCGCGCCCGTGCTGAACTCGCCCTCGGCGAGCGGGCCCGCGAGCGCGGCGTAGCGCTCGTCGAGGGCCGAGGCGCGGCGGAAGGCGTCGATGGCCCGGCGCCGGGCGGTGGCCAGCAGCCAGCCCACGGGGCTGGCCGGCCGGCCGTCGCGCTCCCAGCTGACCAGGGCCTCCGCCAGCGCCTCCTGGGCGACGTCCTCGGCGAGCGCGAAGTCCCCGGTGTAGCGGGTGAGCGCGCCGACGATCCGGGCGGACTCGATCCGCCACACGGCCTCGACGGCCCGCCGGGCGCACTCGCCGCCCGGCAGGCCGCCGGTTGCTGCTGCGGGCATCAGAGCTGGCCGGTCCGCTCGCGCCAGGCCCGCTCCTTGACGATCCACTCGTTGTCCTGCGGGAACTCCTCGATGCCCGGCACCCGGCGCACCTCGCACTTCGAGCCCGGGAAGGCGGGCATCCGCTTGGCCCACTCCACGGCCTCCTCCTTCGAGGCGACGTCGAGGATGTAGAAGCCGCCGAACAGCTCCTTGGTCTCCCCGTACGGGCCGTCGGTGACCACCGGGGCCTCGCCGCCGAAGTCGACGACCGCACCCTGCGAGGGGTCGTCCAGGCCCTCGGCGGCCACCAGCACGCCCGCCCGGATCAGCTCCTCGTTGAAGCGGCCCACGGTCTCCAGCATCTCCTCGAACGGCGTCTCCATCATCTTCGCCATGGACTCGTCCGTGCCCCGCATGATCAGCATGTACTTCGCCATCTCTACCTCCTCCAACGGGGTCGCCCGTCGACCCTCTCCATCCCAAGGTCGAACGGCGCGACGCCGGATCGACACGGTGGACGAAGACGGACGATATTCCTTTCCGCCGCCCCCGTACGCATCCCACCCCGATCCGCTCCCGGCGGCGCGGCCCGCACGACACCGGTGCACCCGCCCGCCCGGATGCCTTCCAGCCAAGCGCGCAGCACCGCCCGGCCCCGGCCCAGGTTCGTGCCCGTGTCGGCGGCCGCGTTCGTCTTGGGGCGTCTTCTGTGTGGGAAGTCGGTCGGGCCGACTTCCTGTGCATGGGTCAGGGCGGGGGCGGCTGGTGGTCGAGGGTGGCGGCGAGGGCAGTTTTGGCGGCTGCGCGCGATCCGGGGCGTCGGTGCGTGGGTCGGACTGTCGGCGGCTGCCGGCAGATGGGTCGCCGATCTGCCGGGGGTCAGGGCCGGGCGGGGAGTTCTCCCGCGCGGACAGCAGTGATGAAGGCGGTCCAGGCATCGGCGGTGAAGAGGAGGCAGGGCCCGTGCGGGTCCTTGGAGTCGCGGACGGGAAGCAGCCCCGGGACCCCGTCCGCGACTTCGACGCACGCCCCGGTCTCTCCACTGAACGAGCTCTTCCGCCAGTTCGCACCGCTGAGATCGGGAGTGGACACCTTCAGTACCTCCGGTCGACACCGCTACAGCTCTCTTATGACCCGGGTGAGCAGGTCGAGGCTCTCGGGGGCACTCAACGCGCTCGAACACAACGAGTCGAACGTGAGCGTATAGGCAGAAGTCTCCTCGGGCTCCTCCAGATAGAGCATGCCTGCCTGGTGCTCCACGCACGCCACATCGGAGAAAGCGGCTGTGGAGAAACTGAAGAGCACGAACGAGCCCATGATTCCGGCATGGGCTCCCGCACTGAAGGGCAGGACCCGGAGGTCGATGTGCGGGCGGTCGCCCAACTTCCTCAGATGATCCAGCTGTTTCCGCAGAACGTCCACGCCACCCACGTGCCCTCGAAGCGCGGCTTCTCCCAGGATCACGCTGAGCCGTGGCGGCTCAGCGTGATCCAGCACCTTCTGCCGCTGCAGGCGAACCGCCACGAGCTCGTCGATTCGTTCCGGAGGGATGTCGAACGGCGATGCCCGGTAGACGGCTCGCGCGTAGTCCGCCGTCTGCAAAAGCCCTGCCACCATCATCGGCTGGAACGAGCGGATGTGGCTGGCGCTCTCCTCGTAGTCGATGTAGTCGACGTACGACGGCGGTGTGATGTCGAACTGCTGCGCCCAACCGCGTTCGGAGCCCTGCCGGTTGAGCGTGACCACTTCCTCCACGTAGGCCGGATCGTCCACACCGTAGAACGTGAGCAGGTCCCGCAACTCGCTGCTGGAGATCGGCAGCCAGGCATTCTCCATCCGGCTGATCTTGGAGCGATGGCAGTCGATGCGCGCCGCGGCCTCGTCCGGCGTCTTGTTCGCCGCCTCGCGATGGCGGATGAGCAAGCTCGCCACGCGGCGACGTCGGACCGAGGGGCGCGGTTGGCCCATGAGATCAACTCCCCATGCAAGAGCCCGAAACTGATGCCAGATTACTCGCACCTCAAGATCGGAAAATGTTCCGACAAGAAATGTTGCTAACGATCTTCCATGGGGCGCATGCTACTCACGGTCGATGAGGTGAACACTCTCTGCAATCGACTGCCCGGGCATCCCCTTGCCCGCTCCCGCATCCCCACCGGAGGTGGCTCCGCCATGCCCGAAACCGACGCGCCCGTCGGCCCGACCGCCATCCGCAGCTGCTGGTTCCCGCGCTCCCGCCGATCGCCGATGCTCGCGCGGCGGATGCTGCGCGAACTGCTCGCCACGGTGCCCGACGGCGACCGCTACTCCGAGGTCGGCGAGTTGCTCGCCACGGAGCTGGTGGGCAACGCCGTGCTGCACTCGGGCATGCCGGGGCGGCTGATCTGGGTGTCCTTCGACGTCAACGCCACCCGGCTTCGCATCGAGGTCCACGACGCCGGCGACCGGCCGCCCGTACCCCAGCAGCCCGGCCCCACCGCCGGGTGCGGGCGCGGGCTGCTCCTCGTGGAGGCCCTGGCTGCCGAGTGGGGGCATCTCCCGCGCCCGGGTGGGGTCGGGAAGGTGGTGTGGTGCGAGTGCGCGCCCGCGCCGCTCGTGGGGGAGGCATGAGTCCGATAGGCCGGAGGGCGGGGCCGTGGTGGTGTCCACGGTCCCGCCCTCTCCAGTGGAGCTTCCTGCCCAGGGCGACGTGGTGGCAGCGGGCTCGATGGCCCCGGCCGGCCTTGGCCGGGGCCGCCGTTGCTGCGTTTCCCGGAGCGGGCGGGCGAGCGGGGCGTTCGGCGTTCGGGTGGCGACGGCACGGCCCCGGAACCCGCCGCGCGGGAGGTCGGCGGCCGACTCCCTGTGCATGGGTCAGGGCGGGGGCGGCTGGTGGTCGAGGGTGGCGGCGAGGGCGGTGGCGGTGGCGGCGATGCGTTGGAGTTCGGCCAGGTGGCAGGCCAGGGCGCGGCGGCCCTCGGGGCTCAGGCGCAGCCAGGTGCGGGGGCGTTTGCCGACGTAGCCGCGGCGGACCTTGACGTAGGAGGCGGCCTCCAGGGTGCTGACCACCTTGCTCAGCGCCGACTCCGAGACCCCGCAGCTCTCCCGTACGGTGCGGAACTCCGCCTCGGCGCAGCCGGAGAGGAAGGCCACCACGGTGAGCCGGGTGGGCTGGTGGATCAGCTCGTCGAAGACCGGGGCCGGGGCGGGCGGTTCGGCGTTCACTCGGCGTCCGCCCGTGCCCGCTTGCGGCGCAGCTGCAGCAGGTGGGCGAGGCCGCAGGTGGGGCCGAGGGTGAGCAGGAACCCGGCCGGGCCGAACGCCAGGCCCAGCGCCCCGGACACGGCCAGCGCCAGCAGGTGGGCCGCCGCGGCCGGGAACCAGGCGGCCGGGCGCGGCAGGGCCGGGACGATCCCGGGCCGGTGCTCGACCCGGTGGCTGACCACGACGTGGCCGATCAGGACCGCGGCCGCGGCCAGTTGCAGGCACGCGGCCGGCAGCCACAGCCGCTGCGGCAGCAGGAACGACAGGCCGAGCAGGACGAACCCCAGCGTGAACAGCCCGGCGGCCGTGGCCGGGTACCAGCCCGGCAGCGGGCGGGGCCGGGCCGCCGCCCGGGCCCGGTGCGCGGCACGCAGGGAGGAGAGGGCGTCCGCGGGATCGGGGTGGTGAACGGCCATCAGGTCTCCAACTCCGGAGTACGTGGGCGTCGTTGGGTGCACCCGCGATCCTGGCATTTACTTTCCCGCCGGGCAAGTACTAGCGTGACGGGCATGCGCACGAGGGGCGAGGACATGGCGCCGCGCGAACGCCGCGCCCGCACGCGCTCGCACCCGCCCGGGCCGCAGGAGAGCCCGGGACGTCTCGCACGGCCCGGCCCCGACCCCCAGGAGCGCAGACCGGATCCGATCGGAACAAGAGGAAGCACCGTGTTCAACCCGCTGACCAACCGCGCCAAGCCGGCCAACCTCGAAGCCCTCCGGGCCGCCCTGCAGGCCGCCCTGGACGCCGCCGACGAGAACGAACTCCCGGGCCTGCGCCGCGCCGTGCGGATCGTGGAGGACTTCGTCCCCAGCGGCGGCGCGGCCGGGGTGGACTGGGCGCGCAACGTCCTGGCGCTGGCCGGCATCGACCCCCGCACGGCCGAGGTCAAGGCCGTCCGCGAACTGCGCGTCGCCCGCCCCGACCTGGGCCTCAAGGAGGCCGTCGCGCTGGTCAAGGCACTGACCGCGCAGGCCGGTTGAGGCGTCACAACCGAGGCGTCACAACCGAGGCGAGGCGCCGCCGAAGCGCCGCCGCCGGGGCGTTGCGGCCGGGACGGCTACGGCTGGGTGAGCACCTGGCAGGTACGGCGAGGATGCGTGCGCCGTCGCCCGCGCGCAGCTCGTCCCGGTTTCTGCCGGCAGCGGCCCTACGGCTCCAGGCGGGGGTCGTCGATGTCGACGGCGACGATCCCCGGCGGATAGAGCTCCGGGCGGGCCGTCAGGATCAGGTGCTGCTGCGGACGCACCGGGGTGGGCAGACTCGTGGCGATCGCGTGCGCCAGGTCCTGGCCCCCGTACCCGTCGCGGACCATCGTCGCCACCACCACGGCGGCACTCGCCTCCAGCGGCTCGAACTCCACAGAGGGCAGCGCCAGGACCGCGTGCGCGGCACCCTCGTCCTTGATCTCGGCCTCGACCAGGCACAGCACCGGAACCAGCAGGTGCTGGAACGGGCTGTGCAGCGCGGAGTCCACGATCCGGTGCAGGCGCGGGTGGCCGGCGGCCAGCGCGGACAGGGCGCTCGAATCCAGAATGATCACGCGCTGCGCCGCGGGGCGACCTTGGCGCGGGCGTCCGCCGCAGCGATGTCGTAGACCCGCTGCAGCAGGTTCGGGCCCTCGTCCAGCTCGGTGTCGGTGAGGGTCATCCCGAAGTGGTCCCGCAGCAGTCGGCGGCCCTCGGCAACGCGCTCGGCGATCTGCTCGGCGGTGGGCTGCTGCTCCACCAGCAGGGCCACCTGGGCGCCGATCGTGGTGCCGCGGGCCGCGGCGAGGGCGGCCAGCCGGTCACGCGTATCAGGGGAGACCTTGATCGTCGCATCAGCCATACCGCGATCGTACACCGCTGGTACACCGATGGTGTACCGATCTGGCCGGCCGTGGAGGAGCTGCCGGCCGCCCCGGACACCGCCGACTGCGCCGTTACCGCGGCGCGTTGAGGTAGGCGGCGACGAAGGCGTCCAGGTCGGTCAGGGCCGAGGCCAGGCCGGTCCGGGTGAGCTGCTTCGAGGCGGCGCCGGTGGCGAGGAAGTGGCCGAGGGCGGCCTGGCAGGTGCGGACGGGGTCGGCCGGGGCGGGCAGGGTGCAGCTGATCTCCTGGGCCGGGCCGCCGGGGGACCGGAAGGTGAGCAGGGCGACCGTGCGGTTCGGGCCGCCGCTGGTGGGCAGGTTCGGCTCGTGGGTGCCCGCCGGGACGCCGACGGCGGTCAGCAGCAGGCCCGGGGCGCTGGTGGGCACGGGGTGCACCTGGTCGACGGGCAGCCGGGCCGGTGCGTTGCAGGTGTTGGGCGCGGCGCCGGCCCGGGGCACCAGGCCGCACACCAGGTCGACGTTCGTCTGCGCGCCGCCGCTGACGAACACGGCCCGCACCACCGCGTCGAAACGGGCGTCGACCGGATCGGCGGCCGGCGCGCCGGGGTGGACGAACGCCTGCTCGCCGCCGTCGGCGGCGAAGAACACCACGTCGCAGGTCCAGCCGCCGGGCGCCACCAGGAAGTGCGTCTCGCCCGGGTAGCGGGCCCCGTACACCGCGGCCGCCGCCGGCACGTCCACCCCCTTTGGTACGGGCACCGAGGCCGGGACGGCGCCCAGTGCCGGCAGCCCCGGGCCGGTCGCCTCCGCCGGACAGGCCCGCACGGGCACGCCCGCGGCGGCCGACGCCACCCCCGCCGCGGGCGCCGACAGGCCGCCCGCGGCCAGCAGCACGGCCGCTGCCAGGACCCCCGCCCGGCGCGAACCGGATGCACCACGCATGCTCCACCTCCCGGCACCTGCGGTGGAGGCCCCGGGGACACGGCGACCCCGCCGCACTCCTTCAGCCTAGGACCACCACCCGCTCGCCCGCCCGCCGAACCGGCCCTGGCCTGCGGGAACGTGAGGGACGCGGTGGTTGGGGGTGCTCAGTCCTGCGCCTCGACCCGGTGCGGCAGCGTGCTCCAGCGGGGCAGCCGGTCCGGACGCGGTGGGGGACGGCGCCGGAGCGCTCCAGCAGGCCGCCCGTCATCGCGGAGTACGAGCGCAGGTTGCGGGCCCCGAGGAGGAAGAGGCGCTCCGCGATGGCCGCGTCGCCGTAGGCGCCGACGATCTCCACGTAATCCTCGGGCAGCGCCACCGACCAGGACGCGGCCACCGCCTCCACCAGCGGCCCCCCGCCGTCCCGCACGGGCGCTCCGAGCAACGGCGCGAAGTCTCCGACGGTCCTCACCAGGTCTCCTTCTCCTTCTCCTTCTTCTTCGGTTCGGCTTCGTCGACCGACGGGAGGCTGGCGCCCGGCCCCGACAGAGCCCCGACAGAGCCCCGACAGAGCCGCGGCCGGGCCGGCAGCGGCGTTGTCGGTGCGCACCCCTACCGTGGACGCATGATCGATTCCCGCCTGCTCAGCGGCCTGCGCCGGCGCTTCCCCGACCGCAGCGCCGAGGCCCGCACGCCGCCGCAGCTGCCGGGCCGTCAGCTCGCGCCCGCCCTGTGGGTGAGCGACACGGCGCCGCCGCAGGGGGCGTGGCAGCGGCTGCACCGGGAGCACGGGGCGGGCTCGGGGCTGTGGCCGCTGCTGCTGGATCCCCGGGGCGAGGGGCCTGACCTGGACGGCGCGGACCTGGGCCTGGGGGCGGAGCAGCAGGGCGTCCCCGCGTCGGAGGCGTACGACCCGGGCGCCCTGCTGCGCGGATGGTGGGAGCGCGCGGTGCTGTGGTGCCCGACCGGTGATCCGCAGGATCGGGCGGAACTGCTGGAGACGCTGCAGCCCTTCGGCGCCGCCTGGCCGGGGCCTGCCCCCGCTGCGACGCCGGCCGGGGATCCGCAGGAGCGCGCGGACGCGCTGGCCCGCCAACTGCTGGGCAGCCGGCCCGGGTTGCGGATCGGACTGGTGCGCGCGGACGGCGGCGCCCAGGCACTGGCCGCCTGCGGCTGGAACGGCACCAACGGCCACGGCGACAGCGGCGCGATCGCCGCCGTGCTGCGCAGCTGGCAGGAGCGCTTCGGCGCCCGCCTCGTCCAGGCGGGGGCCGACTCGCTGTACCTGAGCGTCGCGGCGCCGCCGAGGCGCCTGGAGGAGGCGCTGCTGGTGGCGGCCGAGCACGCGGCGTTCTGCCCGGACAACCTCTTCCGGTCCGACCAGGGCCTGGCCGGCTACGCCGAGGAACTGGTCGACGAGGGCTGCTGGTCCTTCTGGTGGGACTGACGGACCGCGGCGCCCGGTGACGAAGGCCGCGCTGCCGCTGACCCGGTGACGAAGGCCGTCCAGCAACTGCCCGAGGGCCTGGGCGGGTTCCAGCGGCTGGTGGCCGGCCAGCAGGCGGTACGAGACGAGGCCGAGGAGCCGGTTCGTGGCCGCTTGCGGGCCGGTGGGCGGCCGGGAGGGCGGTGCGGTAGGCCGGTGCGGTAGGGCGGTGCGGTAGGCGCCCGGCCCGTTCCCGCCGGGCACCCGGGGCCGTCCGTGCGGGGCCTTCGCGCCACACCGCCGTGCCGACCGCGACCGGCGGCCGCTTCGGCGCCGCCCCCGGACCACCACGTCGAGGGGCCGCAGGCCGTCCGGCTGGTCACCGAACTGCTCGACACCTGACGGGAATCCGTCCCGGGCCGGTCACTCCCAGCGGGACACGATCGGCACGAGCAGGACGACCGGCAGGGCCGGCCACGTACGGCGGCTCACCGCAGCGCCTCCTCGGCACGGGAGGCCCGTTCGGCGCGGGCGCGGGCGCGGGCGCGGGCGCGGGCGCGGGTTCGGACCTCGGCGACGGCGGGGCAGGTGGCGTAGACGCGGGCCAGGTGGGCGAGGTGCTCGGCCTCGCCGTCCATGGTGTCCATGGTGGTCGTCCCGGCGGCGGACGGGACGGCTTGCGGTTCGGCGCCTTCGGGTGCGGCGGCTTGCGGCGCGGCGCCGGAGGCCGCCAGCTCCAGGGCGGCGGCCAGCGCCGCGGCCTCGGCGGTCGCGGCCGCGTGGCTGGAGGGCGGCGGGAAGCGGCGGGTGGCCTGGTCGAGCCACTGGGCGGTGCGCGGGTCGCGGTGCTGGCGCAGGATCAGGCGGGCGTCGTGGATCTCGATGATCCGCCGGTAGAGCGCGAACCGCGGGTCGCGCGGGGGCAGCGGCAGGCGGCGGGCCGGGTCGAGGGCGATCTCCGGCAGCACGGTGTGCAGGTCGCGCCAGAGCGGGGTGAGCGCACGGTAGTGGCGGTGCGCACGCAGCCAGCCCCGTACGGCCCCGGCCGCGGCGGGCCACAGCGTGCTGCCCAGGCCCGCGGCGATCAGGGCCGCGCACAGCCCGCCCAGGACCGCGCACAGCGTGTCCTCGGGGCCGTCCTGGCTGCCGGTGACGGCCGCGCGCAGCACGTCGTCCATGCTCCAGGCGTTCCACAGCAGCCCGGCCACCAGCCCGCCGGTCAGCAGCCGCAGCCCGGTGCCCAGCCGCCCGGGGCCGGCCGCCCGGGAACGCCGGAGAAGCTCGCGCAGCAGCGCGACCAGGCACACGGTGGTGTGGAGCATGCCCACGGCGGTGTACCCGGCCAGCGCCAGGCGCGCGGACAGCTCGGGGCCGACGGTCAGGTCCTCGCCCGCCAGGCCCGGCGCGGCCGCGGTGATCAGCGCCACCCGCAGCCCCAGCACCGCGCCCAGCAGGGCCAGCCCGCCCCGCACCTCGGGCCGGCGCACCGCCGGAGCGGCGGCCCCGGCGGTCCCGGCGTGCCCCGACTGTGCGGCGGCATGCGCGGCGTCGGCCGCCCGCAGCGCCGGTACGAGCAGCCGGATCGCCGCGGCCGCGCCGTCGCGCAGCCCGTCGCCCAGCACGATCACCAGCACCGCGAGCACCGGAACCCCCGTGCCCTGCACCGCCCGTACGGTCGGCGGGGCGAGCACCAGCAGGGCGGCGCCCAGCAGGGCGGTGCCGTAGCAGGTGTAGCGGGCGGCGGCGCGGGAGTCGATGCGGCTGCGGGCGAAGTGGGCGCCGCTGAGGACGAAGAACAGGCCGACGGGATAGAGGGCGAGGTCGCTCACGGGCAGGCCTCCTCCGGTGTGCCGTCCTTCGGCGCGCCGTCCGGCCGTTCGGCGTCCGCCCGTTCTGCGTCCGCCCGTTCGCCGTCAGCGGGCCCCGGCTCCGGGCTGCGGCCGCTGCTCAGCAGGAGGCCCAGCGCGTCCAGCGAACCGCGTGCCGGCGCCGGTCCCGGCCGGTCGGCGGCGTCCGCCCGGTCCGCCCGGTTCAGGATCAGCGAGGCCAGCAGCTCCGCCTCCCGCTCCTGCGGCTCGTCGTAGCTGGTGCGCCCCAGCACCCGCTGCACCAGCGCGGGGGAGAGGTTGGGCAGCAGGGCGGCGGCGGGGGCCAGCGGCGCGGACCCGGCGTGGTCGAGCAGCAGGTGCGCGATCTCGTGCACCAGGATGTGCCGCTGGTGCAGCGCCCCGGTGTCCGCCGCGTACAGGATGTAGTCCGCCTCCAGGGTGGAGACCAGCAGCCCGCAGGGGGCGTGCGGACGGGCCGGCACCGGCAGCAGCTCGATCGGCCGTCCGCGCCGCACGGCGAGCTGCTCCAGCAGCGCAACCGGGTCGAACGGGCGCGGCAGCTCCAGCTGTTCGGCCATCCGGCGACATCGCCGCAGCGTGGACCGGTAGCCCCGGCCACCCCATAAGTCACCCCACAAGCCGAGCTCCCCTCCAGCTCCCCTCCGGCTCCACCCCTGCGCAGGTCCCGGGTATCAGGACGAGGGGCGTTTGCGCGCCGCGTCCCGGCGGGCGATCACGTCCACCAGCTCGCTGACGGTGTCCAGACCCTCCGGAGACAGCCCCACCGCCCGCAGCGCCAGGCTGCGCACGCCCGCGTCGCGCAGCGCGCCGAGCAGCGCCAGCTCCTTGGCGATCTCGGCGCCCTGCCGCTCGTCGAAGAAGTACGCGGGCGGGACCTGGAAGAACTGGGCCAGCGCCTCCAGGTGACGCTTGGTCGGGTTGTCCCGGCGCCCGGTGCGCAACTGCCACAGGTAGGTGGTGGAGAAGGACTCGCCGGTCGCCTCGCGGCAGGCCCGGGCCACTTCCTCGTTGGTGTACTGCTCGCGGTCGGGGCGGCGGACGGTGTGGAACAGCGCCTCGATCCGGGCCGCCAGCCCGCTCGCCTCCACGCTCGCCGGACCGTCCCCGGATCCGTGCCCGTGTTCGCCCCCGGGCCCTTCCCCGTGCTCGTGCCCGTGCCCGTGCTCGTCCGGGTGGCCGTTCAGCTCCGGTGGAGCGTCCTCCGGTTCCACCTGACCGCCGTCCCCCGTCGACTCCGTCATTCCCCACCTTCCTCACACCCGGGCCCTTCGCGCCGCGACCTCGACGGACGGACAGAGCCGGCCAGGTCACGATAGCCGAACGGCATCAGCTGGCATGGATCCGAAGATACCCGCAATCAACTCCAGTTGACCCTCGTAGCGGCGGCTGACATCCTGGACGGGCAGCCCGCAGGCGCCGCCGACATATCTGACGCCCCATCAGGTCAATGTGCTGCGAAGGCCCTTGGAGAGCGACGCCCCACGCCCTGCCGCCGCACCCCGCACGTCGCACCCCGCACCCCGCACCCCGTTCTCCGCCCGGGCCGCCCGTACGGCCCGGGCGGCCGCACCGCCTCACCACCGCCGGTCCGCCCCGCATCCGCTGACCCGTCCGAGGGCGCGCCCCAGAAGCGGCGCGCCGCGCGGACGGCAGACGGACGCGCTCGGGTTCCACGGCGCGTGGCGGACCACCGCGATCGGCCACGCGCCGATGTCGCCCCCCCGGCCGGACCGGCGCCGCACTGGACGCTCGCCCTGGAACACCGCCCGTCGGCCGCGACCGGCAGCCCAAGCTGCGCACCACCCCCGGGCCACTCACCGAACGCGACGGCGTACGCAGCCGGTTGCTTGCCGGCAACGACCGCCCCGGCCCGGGCACACGCGCGACTGCGTGGACTTGGTGCTGCGCGTGGACCAGCCGGCCACCGGCCCGGAACCGGGCGGCGGCTAAAGTCCCAGGTGAGCCCCCGCGCCCGCCCGAGGAGACCCCGTCGTGCCGACCGATCCCGCCGCCACCACGCCCGCCGCCCCCGCCGCCGACGCCGCGGGCCCGCACGCCGCGGGCCCGCACGCGGGGCGTCCGCACGCGGGGCGTCCGCACGCCGCGCGCCTGGGACTGGGCACCGCGGCGGTCGGCCGTCCCGGCTACATCACCCTCGGCCGTGCGCACGACCTGCCTGCCGAGCGCACCGTCGAGGCCCTGCGCGAACGCACCCACGCCCTGCTCGACGCCGCGTACGCGGCCGGCGTGCGCTACCTCGACACCGCCCGCTCCTACGGACGCGCCGAGGAGTTCCTCGCCCAGTGGCTCGCCGAACACCCCGAGGCCGCGGCCGAGGTGACGGTCGGCAGCAAGTGGGGCTACACCTACACGGCCGACTGGCGCACCAGCGGCGTCGCCGCGCACGAGGTCAAGGAACACTCCACGGCGGTGTACGACCGCCAGATCCGCGAGAGCCGCGCCCTGCTCGGCCCCCACCTGGACGTCTACCTCGTCCACTCGGTCACCGCCGACAGCCCCGCCCTCACCGACCCCGCCCTGCACCGGCGCCTGGCCGGCCTCGCCGCCGAAGGCGTCCGGGTGGGCCTGTCCACCAGCGGCCCCGCCCAGGGCGACACCATCCGCCGGGCACTGGCCGTCACGGTGGACGGCCGCCCGCTGTTCACCGCCGTCCAGGCCACCTGGAACCTGCTGGAGACCTCCGCCGCCCCCGCCCTCGCCGAGGCCCACCGGGCCGGCCGGCTGGTCGTCGTCAAGGAGGGCATGGCCAACGGCCGCCTGGCCGGCCGCAACGCCACCGGCCCCGACACCGCCGCGCTGCGCGCCCTCGCCGCCCGCACCGGTGCCGCCCCCGACGCCCTGGCCCTGGCCGCGGCCGCCGCCCAGCCCTGGGCCGACGTCGTCCTGTCCGGCGCCGCCACCCTCGACCAGCTCACCTCCAACCTCGCCGCCGCCGACCTCGCCCCCACCCCCGAGGACCTCGCCCCGCTGGCCGCGATGGCCGAACCCGCCGAGGACTACTGGCGCACCCGCTCCTGCCTGCCCTGGGCGTGAGGGGGCGGTCGGCGCGGGATCGCCCCCGGCTGCCGCGCTCGTGGTTGCCGCGGCCCGGACTCTGTTCCGCGATCCCGTGGCGAGCGGGCCCGTGCCCGCGGGAGCGATCAACCGTGACGGAGCGACGCGGGCATCCCGCGGACCGGAAGAACGGTCACCCGCTCACGAGTCCCAGGGGTACTGCGGCGGCCAGGGGTAGCCGAGCTTCTCGGCGGCCGCCTGCGAACCGCCCCAGACCTGCGCCGCGGCGCGGGGATCCCCGGCGGTCAGCCGCGCTTCGAGCCGCTCCGCCTGGACGGCCGGGTCGTCCGCGCAGACCGGCAGCCTGATCCCGAACTGGAGCCAGTGGTCCCCGCGCTCGTCGCAGCCGCGGGGATGGCGCAGCACGACGTCGATCCGGTCGGGTTCCTTCCAACTGTCCCAGATCGCTTCGAGCTCGCAGTCCCACGCGGCCAGCCCGCTGCCCTCGCCCGTCAGCCTCGCTTCGAGCAGGTCGGCGACCACGGTGCCGGGCCACTGCCACGTGCGGTCCGCCTCGGCCCGGGCGACCTCGGCGTCGTACTGGGCGGCGGAGAACCGGCAGTCGGCCAGGCCGAAATCCTCGTCCATCGGATTGCGCCAGCCCGTCCACAGCACGTGCTCCCTCTCGCGCCTGATCGTCACGTGGACGGCGCCGCAGCACTCCTCCACGCATCCGGTCCCGGCGATGCGGACCTCGCGAGGGGTGGCGGTGGCCCGCAGAGGCCCGGCCGACCCCAGCAGGTGCCGCGGACCGACGCTCCGGTAGGGGGAGCCGGCGAACACGTCCCGTCCGCCGATGACCGGGCGGACCTCCAGACCGACCCCGGCAGCCGGCGGGCAGATGATGCGCAGTTCCAGAACGTCCACGGTCTCGGCCACCGGCCGATGATGGCCGACCGGGCCGCCCCTGTCACCCGGATTACCGCGGCCTGCGGGTCGGCTTCCTACGTCAGTTGTGGTTCCGGTCCCACTTCTCCGCAGGTTCCTGTTCTCCGCGGCTGGGATTCAGCCGGCCCGTCGCCAGACCGGCTCGTCGGGCCAGTCGAGCAGGTCACGCATGTCCTGGTCCTCGCCCGACAAGGCATGGACGAGGAAAGCGACGAAGCGCATGTCGTACCGCCGCCACGCGTCCCTCGGATCCTTCCCCCGGAACCACACCACCACCGGCCACTCCATGGGGTCCGGGTCGCTGGTGAGCCAGAAGAACTGGTCGCCCTGGACGGTGCCGCCCCAGTGGAGGAGTCCCCCCGACTCCGGCAGGAGCGGGTACGGGCACAGGGCCGGGTCCTTGTCGCGCATTTCCCGGAACACCGGACCGAAGTCCTCGATGGTCCTCGATGCGAAGACGCGGAAGATCTCCCCGTCGGGCGCTGAGCCCCGCCACGGCCACGGAGCGTTCACACCCAGGTAGCTGCGGACCTCTCCGGGCCCGAACCGGTCGATGAACTCGCGGTAGTCCGCAGGGAACCCGACTCCGCACGCTTCACGCGACCGCTCCCACGGCAGCGGCGGTCCCACCGGCTCGGCCGCCAGGCCGGCCAGGGCAGCGAACTGCAGGACGTCGGTCCGCACGACGTCACCTCCTTGCGGATCATGTCATCTGTCACCGACACGTGATCAAGGGGCGAGGACGACCCTCTCGGGTAGCAGGCGGAAGCCCGCGCGGCCCGTACATCTGGCGCTCGACCAATCGCTGCTGCCGCCTCGATCCTCCACCTCGCGCGGCGAGGGCCCCGCCGCGCCCGGTGTCCGGGGGCGGCGGGGCCGGGCCGTTCGGTCGCTGCGGTCACGCCCCGGACGGCAGCAGCGCGGCGACCTCCGCCAGCACCCGGGCCGCCGGGGCCGGGTCGACCAGCCACTTCAGGTGGCTGCTGGTCAGTGTCCGTACGTCGTAGGGGTTGTCGGGCGTCAGCGCGTCGCCCTCGCGGATCATCCGGTCCTGCATGGCCAGCGGCACGCTGGTGTCCTCGGTCAGCCGCACGTACGTCCGGGGGATCCGGCCCCAGGTGTCGGCCTGCGCCCGGTCCTCGCAGGTGCCGGCGTCGAGGTTCTCGTCGGGCTGGAAGGTGTTGAGGAAGACCATGAACTCCTCGTCCGTCCCGTCGGCGAGGAAGGCCGCCTTGAAGGACGCCAGGACACCGGCGTCGGCCGTGCGGAAGTTGCAGCGCAGCAGCCCGACTTCGGCGGGGTTGGCGACCATCGCCGAGGCCAGCCCCGCGGCGTCGACGGTGGCCATCTCGGGCTCGGCGTAGTAGGCGCTGACGTCGAGGTCGACGGGGCACCAGGAGGAGACGTAGACGATGCGGTCGATCAGGTCGGGGCGCCGGTTGGCCGCGACGGTGGCCGTCAGGCCGCCGCGGCTGTGCGAGACGAGGACGACCGGCCCGTTGCGCCTGGCCCGCTCCAGAATCCCGATGAGGTGCCCGACGTTGTCGGCGAGCGTGACACCCTTGACGGCCCCGGGCGCGGTGGCGAGCTCCGCGAGGTCCTGCGGCGCCTGGTAGGCCCGCGGGAACGTCGCGGCGAACCCGTGTCCCGGCAGGTCGACGGCGACCGAACGGTGGCCGAGGAGCCCGAGCTCGGCCTGGAGCGGCGCGAAGGAGAAGGAGTTCGCGAAAGCTCCGTGAACCAGTACGAACGTCGGTTGCATCTGTCTACGACTCACTTTCCGGCCCCCCTGCGGCTCACCGGCGGCGGCATGCGCGTCGCCCCACTCTCCCGGCACCGCGAACACCTCGCGGCCGGGGAACGGGACATCGCTTCGCGGCGCACCGTCCCGCCGCAGAGACGGGCCACGGGCATGGCAAGCGTCAGCGGTCAAGCGCGGATCCACGAGGGCGGCGCACGAACGGCCGCCCACGATCCGAGGGCTCACCCTACTCACCGGAAGATCACCCGCACTACCCCGACGAGCCCTGGCGCCGGTGCTCCTCGCAGCCGCCTCGACGGCCACGCCCGCCCCCGCACGAGAAGTCGGCCGCTCCGACTTCCTGTACAGGAGGCGCGGACCCCGCCCCCCGCCCCCTTGTCAGGGCCCGGCCCTACGGACGGGACATGACCTGGCCCTTCGACGCTGACCCGCCCGTTCCGCTGCCGCCCGGCCGTGCCGTCGTCGGCCAGGAGCGGGAGGGGACGGAGCCGCTGCTGTGGATCAGCGACGGGCCCGCCCCCGCCGGACAGTGGGCACAGCTGCACCGGGCGCACGCGCGCAGCGGGCTGTGACCGCTGCTGCTCAGCCCGCTGCGCCGTGCCGCGCACTTCCGACCGTGGCTGTCCGCGACGGCGAGGCGTACCTCCACGGGGGCATGGACGACGGCGGCGTCTCCTACCTGTGGCGCACCGACGGGGAGTCGAGCGCCGAGTGGCCGGTGTGCGTCTACCGGGAGGGGGAACCGACGGTCCTGTCGTACGGGATCGTGGAGTTCCTGGCCAGGGCCTGCACCACCGGCCTTCCCGGCAAACTGCAGCGCAGGTTCGACGGTGACGGCCACGAGTTCCTGACCTGGAAGGACCTCTACCGTCGCGACGCCGAGCGGTACGGCTTCGGCTCCCACCACGGCGGTTGGGACGAGGCGGCCGGACCCCGGCCCGGGGCCCGGCCGCCCTCGGCCGCACCGGCGTCGGGCAGGGCGTGCCCGGCCGGGTAACGGGGCGCGGACCGAGCGGTGCGGCCGGTGCTGTGCCCGAGCGCGGGGGCGCAGGGTCGGGGCGGCGGGTTCAGCGGGGTGTGGCGGGTGGATTGGTCGGGCCGAGGGGGATGGCCGGGCCGAGCGGGTGGCAACCGTCCCAGGAGGCGCTCTGCCCGGGCGGACAGGCGGCGGGGACGGGCGGCAAGGTGGGCACCGGCCTGGGCGGGACGGTCCAGCCGGGCGAGGGTTTGGCAGCGGGGGCGGCCGGTTGCTTCCGGGTGGGCGGTGCCGGTGCCGGGGCGGCGGGCGCCGAGGCGGCCGTGGGGTGGGAGCGGGCCGGCTGGGTGGTGGCCGGGGCCTCGGGTGTGGCGGTGGCTTCGGCCCCGGCCCCCGGTCCGTCCCCGGGCCCGTCCGTCGTCGGGGCGGCCGCGGGCGTCTCGGTAGGTGCCGGCGCCTCGGCCGACGGGGAAGCGGAAGTGGACGGGGAGGGGGACGAGGTGGCCGCGGAATCGGGCGCCGCCGGGGCCGGCGACCCCGCCAACAGGAGCGTCCCGCCGATCCCGGCCACGCCCAGCACGCACACCCCGGCCGCCACGGCGAGGGCTCGCCGACGCCGCGTCATCCTGTCGTTCTCGGCTCCGTCCCCGGGGCCGCCGCCGGCTGTCTTCTGCACCGTTCCTCATCCGTTCGCATGGTCACGCCCTTGAGCTGCGCGGATGCTACACGAGGCGTCAGGACCGGCAGGCACGTCACCCCTACCGATACGTGACGGATTCGCCCGGCCCCCGCCGCCCCGTACCGTCGGAGACGCCAGCGGGAACCACCCACGACGAGCCCCTCAGGAGCACCCCATGACCGCCTACGCGATCGCCCAGGTCCACTCGGTCGAGTTCGGCCCCGACATCGTCGAGTACCTGGAGCGCATCGACGCCACCCTCGACCCCTTCGGCGGCCGCTTCATCGTCCACGGCGGCCCGTACGAGACGGTGGAGGGCCGCTGGGGCACGGGCGGCACGATCGTCATCGAGTTCCCCGACCTGGAGCGGGCCCGCGCCTGGTGGGACTCGCCCGCCTACCAGGAGATCCTGCCGCTGCGCACCCGGCACATGGTGGCGGACATCATCCTGATCGAGGGAGTGCCGGCCGGCTACCGGGGCGCGGACAGCCTCAAGGGACACAGGACCCCGGGAGCCGTCGGCGTCAGGGAACAACGTCCTTGATGTGCTCGGCGATCGGCGCCGCGAGGTCCTTGATGTGCGGCAGCCGGTCCACGACGTCGTCGCCGTCCAGGAAGAGGACCTTGTCGCCGATCCGCACGGCCAGCACCTCCTGGGTGGCGTACGGGCCCGTCGGGGTGTTCACCAGGTCGACGGCCTCGTCACCGAGGCCGGGCACCGGGGTGACGCTCACCGTGTGCGGCACCGGCTCCCCGTGCGTCAGCCCGTCACCCGCCGCCCCGAGGGTCGCCACTCAGGCCGCCCGCAGCCGCTCGCGCCACCAGGCGACGGTGGCCGCGATCTGCTCGTCCAGCGCGGTCGCGCGCAGGGCGAAGGCCGCCTCGTAGGCGGAGGAGTCCATGACGAAGGGGCGGTCGAACTGGTAGCGGGTCTCGCGCAGTTCGCGCAGCAGCGGGGAGAAGAGGCCGGCCACGGCGAGAACGGCGGGGGACAGGCGGCGCACCGGGACGGGAGCGGTGCCGGCCTCGGCGGCGAGGCGTTCGACCATGGTGCGCACGGGCAGGGCGGGGGCGGTGGGGACGTGCCAGGGGCGGCCCCAGGCCCGTTCCTCGGTGGCGAGTTCGGCCATCGCGCGGGCCACGTCGGGCAGGTAGGTCCAGCTGTGCGGGGCGTCCGGGTCGCCGAGGACGGCGACCGGACGGCCCTTGAGCAGGTTCGGCACCGCGCGGGAGGCCAGGTGGCCGCCGTCGGTGACGCCGGGGCCGAAGAAGTCCGAAGCCCGCACCTCCACGGCGCGGATCCGCCCGGCCTCGTGCAGGGCCCGCGCCTGCTCCCAGCCGGCGGCGCGCACCCGGCCCTTGGGGCCGGTCGCGGCGAGCGGCAGGCTTTCGGTCATCGGCCCCTCGACCGGGCCGTATCCGTACAGATTGCCGAGCATGACCAGCACGGCGCCGCTGTCCTCGGCGGCCGCGCACAGCGCGGAGGTGAGGGCGGGCCACCGCGCGGCCCACTGGGGCAGCGGCGGCGCGGCGCAGCCGTGGATCGCGTCGGCGCCGCGGGCGGCCTGCGCCAGGCGGGCGGGGTCGGTCGCGTCCAGGGCGAGGTGCTCGACGCCTTCGACGGGCGGTCCGGCGGGGCGCCCGCTGCGGGTGACGACCCGGACCCGGTGGCCCTGTCCGGCCAGCAGGCGGGCGGTGGCGGCCCCGGCGGGCCCGTGTCCGACGACGAGATGGAAGCTCACCCGCCCCACCCTAGTACTCCAGTGTGACTTCGTGATCTATCCGGTTGAGGGCTCGGCGAGGCGTCGCCGGTAGTGGCTGCGGCGGGCGGTTGCTTGGTGGATCCTGCGC
>NZ_JBIWPL010000031.1:0-88350 GCF_044768255.1 Kitasatospora sp. NPDC101157
GATGGTACTGCAGGGGGGACCCTGTGGGAGAGTAGGACGCCGCCGAACAATCATTCAGAAAAGCCCCTGATCCAATCGGATCAGGGGCTTTTCGCTTTTCTGCTCAGTTGTCGTCGTTCTCGCCGCCGGGCTGCTGGTTGTCATCGGTCTTCGGCTGTCCCTGTCCCTGTCCCTGTGCCTGAGCCGGCGTCGGCCCGGCCGATGCCGACGCGGCCGCCGAGGCGCCCCCGGACGGCGCCGCCGAGGCTGGAGCCGAAGCCGAAGCTGACGGCGTTTCGGACGGCTGGGCGGTCGGGGCCGGTACGGCCGCCGTTCCCCAGGCCGGACGGCTGAGCCATTTGTCCGCGCTGTTGGTGAGCTTGGTGACGCCCGTACCGTCCGGCCGCATGCTGTAGAGATCCGGGCCGGAGCCCGCGGGGGCCTGGGTGAAGACGATGGACTTGCCGTCGGGCGCGTAGGCCGCGCCGCCGTAGAAGGTCGTCGACGGCGCGGGGGTGAGGGCGCCGATGGCGGTGCCGTCGGGGTGGACGGTGTAGATGCCCCCGCCGGGGGCGTTGTCGGCGCCGGCCGGGTAGGTGGTGAAGAGGATCTGGGTGCCGTCGGGGGACCAGACCGCGCGGTCGCCGGCCCGCAGTTCCCAGGGGGTGAGCTGGCGGAGCCCGGTGCCGTCGACACCGACGACGTAGATGGCGCGACCGTTGGCCGGCTGTCCGGTGGCGCTGGTGCGGTACTCGAAGGTGAGCTGCTTGCCGTCGGGCGACCAGCTGGGGTTGCCGACGGCGCCGGAGTAGGGCTTGTCGTTCGTCAGGAAGGTGAGCCGCTGGACGTTGGTGCCGTCGGGGCTCATCAGGTAGAGGTCCGAGTACTGGACCTGGTTGCCGTGGGCCTGGTCGAGGGCGCCCCAGGAGCGGCTGAAGGCCAGTTGCTTGCCGTCGGGGGAGAAGGCGGGGGCGCGTTCGTCCTCGTTGGCACAGTCGGCGCCGGCGCTGGCGGTGTCGCAGAGCTGGCTGATCTGGTGGGCGTTGTCGCCGGTGGCGGAGACCGTCCAGAGGCGGGCGGCGCCGGTCCGGGGGTCGGTGCGGTCGAAGGCGATGGCGCTGCCGTCGGGGGACCAGTCGGGGCGGTCGTCGCGGGCGCGCTCGGGCGGCTGGGTGATCTGGCGCTGGCCGGTTCCGTCGGGGCCGACGGTGACGATGGCACTGGTGGTGCGGGTGGTGTCGGTGTAGGCCCGGCTGACGATCAGTCCGTTGTGCGCCTCCGCGTTCGCGGCGCCGACGACGCCCGGCGTCGCGGACTGGGTGGGCTGGGGAGTGGCGGTGGGGGACTCGGGTCGGATCTCGGAGAGCGGGATCTCGCCCGGCTCGGCCCCGCAGCCGGTGATGAGGGCGCCCATGAGCAGAAGGCCCGCACCGGCGGTCGCGCGGGTGCGGGCCTTGCTCGTGGGGGACTGCCGTGTACCGGCGCTCCGCGTCATCTCCGATTCCGACCTTTCCGACCGCTCCGACGTGCGCCCGGCTCCGATGGCGGGACGGGCTCAGGACGAATCCAGGGGAAGAAGGCCCCTGGAACGAGCTGTCACTGTGCCAGACGGAAGCGCCGGGAGCCGGGCGACACGCGACGGATCGCGTCTGCGCGGTCACGCGGAGTGGACGGAAGGTCTCCGGAGCGCGGGTCAGCCCCGGGCGGCGCGGCGCTCGGCCTTGGCGGC
The DNA here is from genome assembly GCF_044768255.1 of Kitasatospora sp. NPDC101157. Lineage (NCBI taxonomy): Bacteria > Bacillati > Actinomycetota > Actinomycetes > Kitasatosporales > Streptomycetaceae > Kitasatospora > Kitasatospora sp. NPDC101157. Next base: position 1,709 of record NZ_JBIWPL010000031.1, read on the forward strand.
GGCCTCCGCCTCGTCCTCGGCCTCGGCGACCTCCAGGGTCGGCGCGGTGCCGCCGAGCTGGGCGGGCAGCCACCAGGTGTCGTCCGGCCCGGAGGGCTTGCCGGGGTACTCGCGCTGGGCCTTGTCGAGCATCTCGCTCATGGCGGCGCGCAGCTTTCTGGTGACCATGACGGGCTTGTCGTTCGGGCCGAGGTGGATCGGTTCGCCGATCATGATCGTCACCGGGACGTGGCGCTTGGTCAGGGTCTTGGGCCGGCCCTTGGTCCAGAGCTGCTGGGTGCCCCAGAGGACGACGGGCAGCAGCGGGGCGCCGGAGTCGGCGGCCATCCGGGCCGCACCGGTCTTGAACTTCTTCAGCATGAACGAGCGGCTGATGGTCGCCTCGGGGAAGACCCCGACGACCTCGCCGGCCTTGAGGGCGCGCACGGCGGCCTCGTAGGCGGGCTGGCCGTCGGCGCGGTCGACCGGGATGTGCTTCATGCCGCGCATCAGCGGACCGGAGATGCGGTGCCGGAAGACGTCGTCCTTGGCCATGAAGCGCGTCTTGCGCTTCCCGCCGCGGTAGGCGCCGAGTCCGGCGAAGAGGAAGTCCAGGTAGCTGATGTGGTTGCTCACCAGCACCGCTCCGCCCTCGGCGGGGATGTTCTCGGCACCGATGATCTTGATCCGCACGTCGAGCGCGCGGAAGGCGGTGAGTGCGGCGCCGATCACCGGCGGGTAGACGAACTCTGCCACGGTCAGTCCTGACTTCTACGGGCCGGAGCCCGGTACGGCGGGTACCCGCGCCGTGCGCGGGAGCCGACCGGAGCACGGCACGCCGCGGCGGTCACGGGTGATACACGGAGATGATCCCCCGAACGAGTGCCTGCTGTCACCTGAGGCGTGCGGTCAAGCGAATATTCACGGTGTGATCTCCGTGATGAATTCGGTCGGGAACCTTCCCGTTCCTCTCTCGTTTCCCGGCCGGGTGGTGTCGGGGCTGCGTCAGGCGCCCGCGCCCAGGCGCCCCTGGGCGCGTCGGACGATCGGGTAGATCTCGCAGCCCAGGCAGTAGCCGAAGGCGGCGTTGAGGAAAGCGGCCGCCAGGGCGAACGCGGTGGACAGCAGGCCGAGCCAGGTGACCTCGGTGAGGTGGCCGAGGGTGCCGACGGCGGCGAAGACGGCCCCGCCGCCCTGGGCGAAGCGCAGCGGTCGCTCGTCCTGGGTCTCGGTGGGCGGCGCCAGGCGCGGGGCGATGAAGGTGTGGAACAGCCGGCCGTACGGGGAGACTCGGGGGCCGCCGATGGCGCCGATGACGAACACGACGGTCTGGGCGGCCAGCAGCAGCCCGCTGCCGGTGATGAGGACGGCGGCCAGCACCAGGGCGGTGAGTGCGGCGGCGAAGCGGGGAGCGCGGGGGTCGGTCTGCACGGGGGCTCCGGGAGGGTCGCGACGGACGGCTGCGGCGAGCGGCTGCGGCGGGGCGCGTTAGCGACAGCTGGCGGTGGCGGCCGGCTGCGGGTCGACGGCGCGACGGGTGGTCAGCAGCGGCGGGGGAAGGGGGTCGGAGTCCACCTGCCGATCGTACGGGCCCGGTGTCGGCGGGTCGACCTCCCTTTCGGAGCTCGCACGGGCTGTCGCAGACTGGGGGGATGACCGGACTGGTGGTGTGCGTTGTCGTGCTTGCGCTGGCGACCACGTTCGGGCTGTTGAGGGCCGGGCGCGACGGAAGGCTGAGGGTGCGCACCAAGGACGGGACGGTACAGCTGTCGGAGGCGGACCTGGGCGGCCCGCTCGGTGAGCGGGCGACCCTGCTGCAGTTCTCCACCGCCTTCTGCCAGCCCTGCCGGGCCACCCGGCGGGTGCTCGCCGAGGTCGCGGTGATGGTCGACGGCGTCGAGCACGTCGAGCTGGACGCCGAGGCGCAACTGGAGCTGGTCCGTCGGCTGGAGGTCCTGCGGACGCCGACCGTACTGGTGCTGGACGCGGCGGGGCGGGTGGTGCGCCGGGCGGCGGGGATGCCGCGCAAGGCGGACGTGATCGCGGCGCTGGGCGCGGCGGTCGGGTGACGGGTGACGGGTAACCCCCGCTGGGGCAGGATGGGCGCAGGCTGCGGGGCGGGCCGTCCGGCATAAGCTACTGGCCAGTAGTGACCCCTGGACTACCGCCGAGTATGCTGCCAGGAAGTTCCGGACCGGCACGGGAAACTCGCTGCCCGGAGCGGGTGCGTGCCGTGTTCGCGCCCGCTTGCACGCCGCAGCCGCCGGACGAGACCAGTACAGGAGACAAGGCCGTGAGCTTGAGGATCGTTGTCTGTGTGAAGTACGTGCCGGACGCGACGGGTGACCGTCGTTTCGCGGACGACCACACCACCGACCGGGAGGGTGTGGACGGCCTCCTGTCGGAGCTGGACGAGTACGGCGTCGAGCAGGCGCTGCGGATCGCCGAGGCGAACGACGGTGCCGAGGTGACGGTGCTGACGGTGGGTCCGGACGACGCGAAGGACGCGCTGCGCAAGGCGCTGTCGATGGGTGCGGACAAGGCCGTCCACGTGAACGACGACGACATCCACGGTTCGGATGTGCTGGGGACGTCGGCGATCCTGGCGAAGGCGCTGGAGAAGACCGGGTTCGACCTGGTGATCGGTGGCATGGCGTCGACGGACGGCACGATGGGCGTGCTGCCGGCGCTGCTGGCGGAGCGGCTGGGTGTGCCGCAGGTGACGCTGCTGTCCGAGGTGTCGGTCGAGGGCGGCGTGGTGAAGGGCCGTCGTGACGGTGACGCGGCGACCGAGCTGGTCGAGGCCCCGCTGCCGGCCGTGGTCTCGGTGACGGACCAGTCGGGCGAGGCCCGCTACCCCTCGTTCAAGGGGATCATGGCGGCGAAGAAGAAGCCGGTGCAGTCGCTGGACCTGGACGACCTGGGCATCGAGGCGGACGAGGTCGGCCTGGCGGGTTCGTGGACGGCGGTCGAGTCGGTGGCGGCGCGTCCGGCGCGCACCGCGGGCACGGTCGTCAAGGACGAGGGCGAGGGCGGCAAGCAGCTCGCCGCGTTCCTCGCCGACCAGAAGTTCATCTAGTCCCGCCCGTCAGCGCATCCAACGATCGATCAGGAGCAACGAATCATGGCTGAGATCCTGGTTCTGGTGGACCACGCCGAGGGCACGGTCCGCAAGCCCGCCCTCGAACTGCTGACCCTGGCCCGCCGCATCGGCGAGCCGTCCGCCGTCGTGCTGGGCGCGGGTGCCGCGGCCGCCGACATCGCCGCCAGGGCCGCCGAGTTCGGCGCCGCCAAGGTGTACGTCGCGGACGGCGCCGAGTTCGCCGACCAGCTGGTCGTCCCCAAGGTGGACGCCCTGGCCCAGATCGCCCGGACGGTGTCCCCGGCCGCCGTGCTGGTGACGTCCTCCGGCGAGGGCAAGGAGGTCGCCGCGCGCGTCGCGCTGCGGATCGGCTCCGGCATCATCACCGACGCCGTCGACCTGGAGGCCGGCGACGGCGGTCCGGTCGCCACCCAGTCGGTGTTCGCCGCGTCCTTCCAGGTGAAGTCCAAGGTCACCAAGGGCGCGCCGGTCATCACCGTCAAGCCGAACGCCGTCGCCCCGGAGGCCGCCCCGGCCGCCGGCACCGTCGAGAACGTGTCGGTGGAGTTCACCGGCAACGCCGCCACGGTCACCTCGCGCACCCCGCGCGTCTCGACCGGCCGCCCCGAGCTGACCGAGGCCGCCATCGTGGTCTCCGGCGGCCGCGGCGTCGGTGCCGCCGAGGGCTTCGGCGTGGTCGAGGAGCTCGCGGACGCCCTGGGCGCGGCCGTCGGCGCCTCGCGCGCCGCCGTCGACGCCGGCTGGTACCCGCACAGCAACCAGGTCGGCCAGACCGGCAAGCAGGTCTCCCCGCAGCTGTACATCGCGGCGGGCATCTCCGGTGCCATCCAGCACCGGGCCGGCATGCAGACCTCGAAGACCATCGTGGCCGTCAACAAGGACCCCGAGGCCCCGATCTTCGAGCTGGTCGACTACGGCGTGGTCGGCGACCTCTTCCAGGTGCTGCCGCAGCTCACCACCGAGGTGAAGGCCCGCAAGGGCTGATCCGAGCGGTCCCGTGGACCGGAGGGCGTGGCACCGGGTGCTCGGTGCCGCGCCCTCCGCCGTTTCCGCCCCCGTGCGGGAGGCGGCGCGGCGCCGGCCCGTAGAGTCGGCCGACGGCGGCCGGGCACGGGAGCCCGGCGGCGCGATCAGGGCGAGGACGAGAGCGAGGACGGAAGCATGGCACTGCTGACGGCACTTCAGGGCGACCACGGCGACGCGGCGGACGCGCTGCGGATCGACGGCCGGGCGTTCTCCCGGGAGGAGCTGCTCGGCGCGGCGACCGCGGTGGCCGACCGGGTGGCCGGGGCTCCCGCGCTCGCCGTGCTCGCCCGGCCCACCGTGGAGACGGTCACCGCCGTGGTCGGCGGCCTGCTGGCGGGCGTCCCGGTGGTGCCGCTGCCGCCCGACTCGGGCCCCAAGGAGCGTGAGCACATCCTGCGCGACTCGGGCGCGACGCTGCTGGCGCACGCCGCCGGAGAGACCGCGCCCGACGGCGTGTCGGTGACGGCCCTGCCCGTCGACCCCGCCGAGCGCTCGTCGACCACGTACGCCGAGCCGGCCGCCGACGCCACCGGCTTCGTGCTCTACACCTCGGGCACCACCGGCGCGCCCAAGGGCGCGGTGATCCGGCGGGCGGCGATCGCCGCCGACCTGGACGCCCTCGCCGCCGCCTGGCAGTGGACCGCCGAGGACACCCTCGTCCACGGGCTGCCGCTGTTCCACGTGCACGGGCTGCTGCTCGGCGTGCTCGGCGCCCTGCGCACCGGCAGCCGGCTGGTGCACACCGGCCGGCCCGGCCCCGCGGCGTACGCGGCGGCGGGCGGCAGCCTGTACTTCGGTGTGCCCACCGTCTGGTCCCGGCTGGCGGCGGATCAGCAGGCGGCCGGGCGACTGTCCTCGGCCCGGCTGCTGGTCTCCGGCAGCGCGCCGCTGCCCGTACCGGTGTTCGAGAAGCTGGCGGCGCTCACCGGGCACGCCCCGATCGAGCGCTACGGGATGACCGAGTCCCTGATCACCGTCAGCACCCGGGCGGACGGCGAGCGGCGCCCCGGCAGCGTCGGGCTGCCGCTGGAGGGGATGCGCACCCGGCTGGTCGGCGAGGAGGGCGAGCCGGTGCCGTACGACGGGGAGAGCGTCGGCGAGCTGCAGGTCTGCGGCCCCACGCTGTTCAGCGGCTACCTCAATCGGCCGGACGCCGACGCCGAGGCGTGGACGGCGGACGGCTGGTTCCGCACCGGGGACGTCGCCGTGATCGGGGCGGACGGCTTCCACCGGATCGTCGGCCGCGCCTCGGTGGACCTGATCAAGAGCGGCGGCTACCGGATCGGCGCGGGTGAGGTGGAGGCCGCGCTGCGCGACCACCCGGCGGTCGCCGACGCGGCGGTGGTCGGCGCGCCGGACGAGGACCTCGGACAGGCGATCGTCGCGTACGTCGTTCCGGACGGCGCCGTGACGGGAGAACAGCTGACGGCCTTCGTGGCGGAGCGGCTCTCGGTGCACAAGCGGCCGCGCCGGGTGGTGCTCGTGCCCGAACTGCCCAGGAACGCCCTGGGGAAGGTGCTGAAGAAGCAGCTGCTAGCGGAGGCCGAGGGCCGTTGATGAGGGGGCGTCGGGAGCGCCCGGCGGTGACGGGTGTTCACCCTGATGCGCCGTCGGTGCCCCCAGCCCGGAAACCTTCCTTTGGCGCACTCCACTGCGCGCAGTGAGCGAACGCGTGCTTAACGTGACACGCAGGCAGAACTGAATCCCGGGCGACGTGTCGCGACTTCCGGTCGCACGGCCGGAGGCCGCGGCACGTCGGACGGGATCTGCCGAGCCGTACGAACCGGTCCTTCCGGGGCGTACCGCGTGTCCGCAGCAGTTTCCGCAGCCGCCCCCTCGGCGGCCGTTCGCCGCAGTGCGTTCGCAGCAGTGAAGGAAGTCAGCAGGATGACCACCGTCAACACCGGCGCGCCGGATGCCGCCGACGAACCGACCGGGCAGCACGCCCCCGCCATCGACGCCCGTTCCGCCGCCGCCGACCGTCCCGGGCGGGCCGGGCGGATCCGCCGGGGGATAGGCATGGCGGCCGTGATCGCGGTCGGCGCGGGGGCCATCGGCCTCGGCACCGGCGTGAGCCCCGCCGCGGCCGAGCGGGCGCCGGCGCACGCCGGGTGGGACGGCTCGCGGTACTGGTTCAAGAACAGCCAGGGACAGTGGCGCTGGACCAGCCACTACAGCGTGTACCTGGAGCGGACCGGCGGGGCGAAGTCCTCCTCGAAGTCCTCGTCGTCGAAGTCCTCGTCCTCGGCCTCGTCCAAATCGTCGTCGAAGTCCTCGAACGGCGGCATCAAGCAGGGCTGGGACGGCTCCCGGTACTGGTTCAAGAACAGCAAGGGGGAGTGGCGCTGGACCTCCCACTACGACGTCTACCTGGAGCGGACCGGCGGCTCCTCGTCCTCGGGCGGCTCCTCGTCCGGTTCGTCGTCCGGCTCCTCGGGCGGTGCCTCCAGCGGCTCGGTGGCGGCGGACCACAACGTCGAGACGGCGGTGCAGTACGCGCTCGCCCAACTCGGCAAGCCGTTCCGGACCGCGGGCAACGGGCCCGACGGGTATGACTGCTCGGGCCTGGTGCAGCAGTCCTTCCGGCGCGGCGGCATCTCCCTGCCGCGGGTCGCCAACGACCAGTACGCGGCCACCACGCCGATCAAGGCGAGCCAGCTGCGCCGCGGTGACCTGCTGTTCTGGTCACCGAGCGGGACCGCCCGGGGCATCCAGCACGTGGCGATCTACCTCGGCAACAACCAGTACGTGGAGGCCGCGCGGCCCGGGACGCGGATCCGGATCTCGTCGATCAGCAAGGGGTACTACCCGGCGTTCATGGGACGGCCGTAGCGCACGCCGCGCGGGGCGCCCGGGCCTGCGGGCCGGGTGCCCCGCGTGCGGGCCTCGCCGTCGAACGTCGGTCGGTCAACGGTCGGTCTTCGGTCCGTCAGCGGTCCGTCAGTGGTCGGTCAGTGGTCGGCCGGGCGGGGGAGTGCGCCGCGGGCGCCGAGCGCGGTGACGGCGAAGGCCCCGGCGGCCACGGCGGTGGCGGCCGCGTCCGGGAGGGACGCGCCGCGGGCGAGCCGGGCAGCGAGCGCGCCGCAGAACACGTCGCCGGCACCGGTGGTGTCGACCACCCGGACGGCGGGTGCGGGCAGCCGGGTGAGTCCTTCCCCGGTGACGACCAGGGCGCCCTCGCCGCCGAGGGTGACCACCGCCCCCTCGGCCCGTCGGGCCAGGACGTGGGCCGCCTCGGCGGTGGTCGCGGCGCCGGTGAGCTGGCGGGCCTCGACGGCGTTGGCCACCACCAGGGGGCGGCGGCCGCTGGGACCGGGGCCGGGCAGGTCGCCGGCCGGGGCGGTGTTGTGCAGCCAGCGGGTGCCGCCGTTGGGGCCCGTGGCGGGCAGCGCTGCGGCGGTGGCGCGGATGCAGTCCGCGGGGACCTCGTTGCTGGTGAGCACCACGTCGACCGGGAGCACGTGGAGCCGGGCCAGGGCGGCGGTGACCTCCTCCGGGGTCAGCCGGGCGTTGGCGCCCGGGACGACCACGATGCTGTTCTCGCCGCCGGGGTCGACCATGACGATCGCCTGACCGGTGGGCGCACCGGTGTCGGTGTGCACGGCGCCCGTCTCGACCTGCGCGCCGCGCAGATCGGCGAGCGCCGCCTCTCCGTCGGCGTCGCGCCCTACCTTGGCGACCAGGTGGGTCGCGGCCCCCATCCGGGCCGCCGCCACCGCCTGGTTGGCGCCCTTGCCGCCGAACCCCTGGGTAGCGTCGTCGGCGAGGACGGTCTCGCCGGGTGAGGGGAGTACCGGGCAGCGGAGGATCCGGTCGGTGTTGACCGAGCCGATGACGATGACCCGGCCGGCGGGGAGCAGCTTCATCGTCCCTCTGTACGCGCGGGGGCGCGTGCGGCGCAAGGGGTACGCACCGTGGCGGGCGGAGGCCGGTCGGTCGTGCCGGGCCGTGCGGGGTCGTGCGGGGTCGTGCGGGGTCGTGCGGGGTCGGGCCGGATCGCGCCGGGTTGTGGCTGGGTCGTGGCCGACTCGTGGCGGGGAGGGGCGCGGGGCGGCGCAGGGGCGGGGTGAGCGGCGTACGGGTGGGGCGCGCGCGGGAAGTCGGCCGGTCCGGGTTCCCGTGCGCATGGCGTGGCCGCAGGGTGCGGCTTTGATGTCGGCCGCTCCGACACATGTCCGTATCGGGCCCGTGGCCTGGGCACATGCCCCTGTCAAGGGGAGGGCCGGGGCGCGCGGACGGGCGCGGCGAGCAGTTTTGGGGAGCGGCTCGGCGCGGGTACCACCACGGGTGGCGCTGGTTCGGCCGACGGGGGCGCTGCCCGGTGCGAACGGCATCGGGGCAAGTCGAGGGCAGGGGACGTTGTGATCGTCTGGGTCAATGGCACATTCGGGGCGGGCAAGACGAGCGCCTGCCGCGAGCTGGTGGAACTGCTGCCGGGGAGCGTGCTCTTCGATCCCGAGCTGGTGGGCTTCGCACTGCGCCGGATGCTCCCGGCCGACCGGCTGGCCACGGTGTCCGACTTCCAGGACCTCGCGGCCTGGCGCCGGCTCGTGCCCGAAACGGCGGCCGCGCTGCTCGGCGAGGTCGGCGGCCCGCTGGTGGTACCGATGACGCTGCTCAGAGAGGACTACCGGGACGAGATTTTCGGAGACCTCGCCGCGCACGGGATCGCGGTGCACCACTTCGTCCTGGACCCAGAAGAAACGATCCTGCGTGACCGCATCGCGAGCCGCGAGGAGTGCCCCGGCGACCCGGAGGCCAGCGAGCGGGTCCGGACCTGGTGCTTCGAACACCTGCCCCGCTATCGGGCCGCCCGCCGCTGGCTGGTCGGCGACGCCCGGATGCTCGACACCAGCGCGCTCACCCCGCGCGAGACCGCGCACCGGATAGCCGAGCTGGTCCGGGTCGGCGACGCGCGCTGCCCGATCGTCCAGGCCCCCGACCAGACCGGGGACACCGTCGCCTCGGCCGTGCTGTTCTTCGACGAGCAGGACCGGGTGCTGCTCGTCGACCCGGTGTACAAGCCCGACTGGGACTTCCCCGGCGGCGTGGTCGAACGCGGTGAGGCCCCCACCGATGCCGCCCTGCGCGAGACCGCCGAGGAACTGGGGCTGCGGCTCGACCCCTCGGTGCTGCGCCTGCTCGCCGTCGACTGGGAACCGCGCACCGGCCCACGCCGCGGCGGCCTGCGGCTGATGTACGACGGCGGTCTGCTGGACGACGCCGGCCGGCAGAACCTGCTGCTCCAGCAGGAGGAACTGCGCGGCTGCCGGTTCGTCACGCTGGACGAGGCGGCCGACCTGCTGCCGCCGAGCCGCTACCGGCGCCTCGCGGCCGCGCTGGACGCCCGGCGGAGCGGGGAGCTGCGGTACCTGGAGGCGGGGTGCCGGGTGGCGCTCGGCCTGGCCAGCACGGCGGACGCCGTGTAGGACTCGCGGGGACGGCCGGTGCGGTGGGGACGGCCGGTGCGGTGGGGACGGCCGGTGCGGTGGGAGCGCGGGCCCTGGTTGGTCGGGCGGGCGGTGGGGGCGTCAGGATGGGGACATGCCCTTCACGTTGAGCCACCCCGCCGCCGTCCTGCCCCTGCTGCGCGCCGCCGGGGAGCGCGGGCCGTTGGTGGCCTCGGCGCTGGTGGCCGGGTCGATGGCGCCCGACGTGCCGTTCTTCGCGGAGTCGCTGGTGCCCGGGGTGTACGGGCACGGCGGCCTGACGCACGCCTGGTGGGCGGTCCCGACGCTGGACGTGGCGATCGCCGGTGCGCTGGTGGCCGGGTGGCACGGGCTGCTGCGGGCGCCGCTGGTGGGACTGCTGCCCGAGCACTGGGCGGCCGGCGCGGAGGCGCTGACGGTCCGGCGGCCGGGCGGCTCGGGCGCGGGCCCGCGGGGCGTCGACGCGGCGTGGTTCCTGGCCTCCGCGGCCGTCGGAGCGGCCACCCACGTCGGTTGGGACGCCTTCACCCACGGCGGTCGGCTGGGCGTGCGGCTGCTGCCCGTACTGGACCGGAAGGTGGCCGGCGTCCCGGTCTACGAGGCTCTGCAGTACGGGAGTTCGGCGCTCGCGCTGGCCGCGATGGGCGGTTGGGCCGCGCGCGCGGTACGGGCCGTGGAACCGGTGCGCCCGGCCGTGCGGCTCGCGCCGCGGACCCGGCGGCTGGCCACCGCGGCGCTGGGCGCGGCGACGGCGGCCGGGGTGCTGCACCGGCTGAGCCCGCTGCGGCGCAACTTCGTCCCGGAGGTGTGCTTCGGTGCCGGGGCCGGACTCGCGGTGGGCGCGGTCGGCTACGCGGCGGTGGTCGCGGCCGCCCGCCGTTGGCGTGGCGGGCGGCCCGGGCCCGGTGCGAACTCGCGTCAGCTGGAACGCAGTTCGGCGTAGCGGCGGAGGAACAGGGCCTCGGCGAGGGCCATCCGCTCCAGCTCCTGCGGGTCGACGCTCTCGTTGACGGCGTGGATCTGGGTGGTCGGCTCCTCGACACCGATCAGCACGATCTCGGCCTGCGGGTAGAGCGAGCGCAGGGTGTTGCAGAGCGGGATCGAGCCGCCCTCGCCGGCCGTCACCATCGGGGTGCCGAAGGCCTCGGCCATCGCCTCGCCCATCGCCTCGTAGGCCGGACCGTCGGTGTCGGCGAGGAACGGGGCGCCGTTGCCCTGGCGCTGGACCGTCAGCCGGGCGCCCAGCCGGACCTGTGCCTCCAGGTGGGCGACCAGGGCGTCCTGGGCGGCGTCCGAGCTCATGCCCGGCGGGACGCGCAGGCTGATCAGCGCCTTGGCGGTGGCCTGCACCGAGGAGGTCGCGCCGATCACCGGCGGGGCGTCGATGCCGAGGACGGTGACGGACGGGCGGGCCCAGAGGCGGTCGGCGACGGTGCCGGTACCGGTCAGCGCGACGCCGTCGACCACCTTGGCGTCGGCGCGGAACTGCTCCTCCGGGTACTGCACGCCCTCCCAGGTCTGGTCGGAGGCCAGCCCGGCGACCGCGACGTCGCCGTTCTCGTCGTGCAGCGAGGCGAGCACCCGGACCAGGGACTGCAGCGCGTCCGGGGCGGCGCCGCCGAAGGCACCGGAGTGGAGGTTGCCGGCCAGGGTGGTGATCGAGGCCTCGACCACCGTCATACCGCGCAGCGAGGCGGTCACGGTGGGCAGGCCGGGAGCGAAGTTGCCGGTGTCACCGATCACGATCACGTCGGCGGCGAGCAGCTCGGGGTGGGCCTCCGCGTAGCGCTCCAGGCCGCCGGTGCCCTGCTCCTCCGAGCCCTCGACGATGATCTTCAGGCCGACCGGGTAGCCGTCCCCGTACACCTGGCGCAGCGCCCGCAGGGCGGTCAGGTGCATCAGGATGTTGCCCTTGCAGTCGGCGGCGCCGCGCCCGTACCAGCGGCCGTCACGCTCGGTCAGCTCGAAGGCGGGGCTGAGCCAGTCGTTCTCGTCGAGCGGGGGCTGGACGTCGTAGTGCGAGTAGAGCAGGACGGTCGGTGCGCCCTCCGGGCCGGGCAGTTCGCCGTAGACGGACTGGGTGCCGTCCGGGGTGTCCAGCAGCTGGATGTTGCCCAGGCCCTCGGCGGCGAAGGCGTCGGCGACCCACTGGGCGGCCTTCTGGCACTCCTCGACCGGGAACTGGCGCGGGTCGGCGACCGACGGGAAGGCGACCAGCTCGGCGAGGTCGGTGCGGGCACGGTCCATCAAGGACCGGACGGCGTCGGCCAGGGGCTGTGACATCGGTGCTCCGAGGGGGAGGTCCGCCCGGGGGGTGGTTCGGACGGAGGAGGTCGGTTGGGGTACCGCCGATCATAGGCGGAGCTGCTCGGGAGCCGTTCGGGAGCCTTCGGGGAGCTTCGGGATCGGTGGGCGGTGCGGCGTCCGGGCGGGTGGTCGGACGCATAGGATTGCTCGACGTGACTGACTCCGGAAGCCCCGATTCCCGTAGCCCGCTCAACAGCCCGCTCGACACCCCGCTCGACGGAGTGCTCGACAGCCCGCTCGACGGGGTGCCGCTGCCGCCCGACGGCGTCTGGGACGTCGTGGTGGTCGGCGCCGGACCGGCCGGGGCCTCGGCCGCTCACGCCGCCGCCGCGCAGGGCCGCCGGGTGCTGCTGCTCGACAAGGCCGAGCACCCCCGCTACAAGACCTGCGGCGGCGGGATCATCGGCCCGTCCCGGGACAGCCTGCCGCCGAACTTCGAACTGCCGCTGCAGGACCGGGTGTCCGCCGTCACCTTCGCGTACGACGGCCGGTACACCCGGACGCGCCGCAATCGGCGGATGCTGTTCGGGCTGGTCAACCGGGACGAGTTCGACCTGCGCCTGGTGCAGGCGGCCAAGCAGGCCGGGGCGGTGCTGGTCACCGGGGTGACCGTCACCGGGGTCGAGCAGCGCGGCGGCGAGCACCGGACGGCGCTGGTGACGGCGGCCGACGGGCGCAGCTTCGAGGCCCGCGCGGTGGTCGGCGCGGACGGCAGCGCCAGCCGGATCGCCCGCCACGTGGGTGTCACCTTCGACCAGATCGACCTCGGCCTGGAGGCCGAGATCCCGGTGCCGCCGCAGGTGGCCGCCGACTGGTCGGACCGGATCCACCTCGACTGGGGTCCGCTGCCCGGCAGTTACGGCTGGGTGTTCCCGAAGACCGAGACCAGCAGCCTGACCGTGGGCGTCATCTCGGCGCGCGGCGACGGCGAGCGGACCAAGCAGTACCTCGCCGACTACATCCGGCGGCTGGGCCTGTCGGGCTTCACCCCGCGGGTCGAGTCCGGGCACCTGACCCGCTGCCGGGCCGAGGACTCGCCGCTCTCCCGGGGCCGGGTGCTGGTCGCCGGGGACGCGGCCGGGCTGCTGGAGCCGTGGACCCGCGAGGGCATCTCGTACGCGCTGCGCTCCGGCCGGCTGGCCGGTGAGTGGGCGGTGCGGGTCGCGGAGGCGGGAGACGCGGGGGCGGTGCGGCGTGAGGCGCTGAACTACGCGTTCGCGGTGAAGGCCGGGCTGGGTGTGGAGATGCGCGCGGGCAAGCAGCTGCTGGGGGCCTTCGAGCGGCGGCCGTACCTGTTCCACGCGGCGGTCTGCCTGGTGCCGGCGGCGTGGCGGGCGTTCGCCCGGACCACCCAGGGGCACACCACCTTCGCGCAGCTGTTGCGGCAGAACCGGGCGGCGCGCAAGCTGATGGCGATGGCCGCGCGGTAGCGGTTCCGGTAGCGGTAGCGGTAGCGGTAGCGGTTGCCGGGCCTCGGGGCGCGGGTTCTCGGGGCGCGGGCGGGGCCGGCGTTCCTCCGATCGAAGAGGAGCGCCGGCCCGGCCGCCTTGCGGAGTCGGCTATTTGAGCCCGGTGTCGAGCGAGCTCATCAGGGTGCCGGACGGGGTGTCGCCGGACATCTCCCAGATCATGGCGCCGAGCAGGTTCTTCGACTTGAGGTAGGCGGTCTTCTGGGCGATCGACCAGGGGTCGTCGAAGGTCCACCACTGGCCGTTGGCGCCCGTGTAGCCGTACGTGGCAACGCTCTTGGCGTCGTGGTAGACGGTCAGGCCGGGGACACCGGTGACGAGGTTGTGGTAGCCGCGGGTGCCTGCCTCCTCGGCGAACTGGCCCGGTGCCGCGCCGTTCGCGGACTGCCAGGCGCCGTGGGCGCCGCCGTCCGCCACGCTCTGCCAGCCGCGCCCGTAGAACGGGAAACCGATGGTCAGCTTGCGCGGGTTGACCCCGGCGCCCAGGTAGGTCCGGACGGCCGCGTCCACGCTGAAGTGGAAGTTGTACGGGTCGTTCGGGTCCTGGTAGAGGTTGGACGCGTGGCCGGTGCGGTTGGGCTCCCAGGAGTTGTCGCTGCCGGAGCCGTGGAAGTCGTAGCCCTGGACGTTGGCGATGTCGAGCGACTTGAAGATGCTGCCGAGGTCCCAGCCCGCCGCGACCTTCGCCGGGTCGGCCGGGGTGAAGGCGGTGAGCAGCTTGTGCGGGCCGCCCAACGCGTCGAGCTGCTTGCGGAATTCGGCGGCCAGCAGGGTCAGGTTGGCCCTGTCGCCGGCGCTCCAGTGGTTGCCGGGGTGGCCGTCGCCGGAGCCGGGCCACTCCCAGTCGAGGTCGATGCCGTCGAAGATCCCGGCCGCCGTGCCGTCGCCGCCGGCGCCGTTGTAGGCGGGCAGGTTGCCCTTGATCCAGGTGTCGACGCAGGATTTGACGAACTTCTGCCGGGAGGAGTCGGTGGCGGCCACGTCGGAGAAAAACTTGGAGTACGTCCAGCCGCCGAGCGAGACGACCACCTTCAGGTTGGGGTACTTGGCCTTGAGCTTCTTCAACTGGTTGAAGTTGCCGCGGAGTTTGCGCCAGCCGTCGTCGGCCACGCCGTCCACCGACTGGTCGGCGCTCATCGGGCGGGCGTAGTCGGCGTCGGCGTCACCGGCGCCGGTGCCCTGGTCCGGGTCCTCCGGGTTGCTGGAGGTGCCCTTGGTGACGCCCGCCAGGCAGGTCAGGTTGACCGGATCGATGTTCTCGAAGGCGTAGTTGATGATGTCGAGCTTGCCGGCGGCGCCCGAGGTGTCGAGGTTCTTGACGAAGTACTGGCGGCCGTAGATGCCCCACTGGACGAAGTAGCCGACCCGGGCGTACTTCCCGGCGCCGACGATGTCCGCGGTGGTCACGTTGAGCGGGGCGGAGGCGGGCGAGGAGTTGTCGGCGGGGTCGCGGGCCTTCACGGTGAAGGCGTAGGCGGTGGACGGGGAGAGGCCGGAGACGGTCGCGGTCAGTGTGCCGTCGCCGACCGTCGTCGCCAGGGTGTCGCCCTGGTAGACGTCGTACGCGGCGACCCGGACGTTGTCGGTGGCGGCGTTCCACGCGAGCGTCACGTCCGAGGAGCCGACCGCGGTGGCACGGAGGTCGGTCGGAGCGGTGGGCGGAACGGTGTCGGTGGACGGGTCGAAGGTGGCGGCGGTGAGGGGCGCGCTGAGCGGGCCGGTGTTGCCGCGGCTGTCCTTGGCCCGGACGGTCAGGGTGTACGAGGTGGCCGGGGTGAGCCCGGTGACCAGGACGCCGGTGGTGGGACTGGAGGCGAGCACGGTGGAGCCGCTCAGCACGTCGTAGGAGGCGACCGGGAAGTCCCCGCCGGTGGCGGCCGGCCAGGCCAGGGCGAGGGTGTGCGCGGTCGACCCGGTGAGCGTGGGGGCGCCCGGGGCGGACGGCGGGACGTCGGGGGTGCCGTCGCACTTGTCGCCGTTGACGCGGCAGTTGAGCGGGGTGGAGACCGGGCCGTTGCCGACGAACCAGAAGCTGTACGGCTCGGTGGTGCTGTGGGCGCCGACCGTCGAGTTGTAGTACGCGGCGGCGACGGTGACGTGCCGGCTGTTGACGGTCGCGGTGCCGTTGCTGCTGCTGCCGATGGTGACGCCGGCCGGGAGGTCGAAGTCCAGGGTCCAGCCGGAGACGGCGGTGGCGTTGTCGTTGTGGACGATGTACGTGCCCTGCCACCACGAGCCGTTGTCGGCGGTGGTGAAGGTGGCGGTGAGTTTGCCGGCGGCGCTCGCCGGGGTGGCGAGTGCGGTCAGCGCGGCTAGGGGGAGGAGCAGGACGGACAGCAGTGCCAGCAGTCTGCTGCGCACGCGAGGGCGTCCCGCCCGGGATCGAGCGGACATGGTTCTCCCTGTGGCTGTGGGGGTTGGACAGGGGCGTAGAACCGGGGTGGTCCGGGTGCGACCGGGTGCCCGCACCGTGGGGAGGCGGGGCATGGGCACTGTAGGAGGACTGGACCAATGCGTCAACAGGTCTGTACCACTGGGGAGTTACTGGTGGGCGGTGGGCGGCGGGCGGTGGGCGGCGTGAGGTGTCGGCCGACGGGTAACACCTTTCAGCGAACAGAAGTTGAAATCTGTTATCTGTTTTCTGTCATCTGAAAGCTGTCGGCTGAAATCTGTTCGCGGTTACCTGCCGCCCGTCAGTTCGTCCCCGAGCACGCTGCGCCGGTACAGCACCGAGCGGCCGTGCCGGGCTCGGGTGACCAGCCCGGTGGCCGACAGGACCGAGAGGTGCTGGCTGACCGCGCTCGGGGTGACGCCGAGGCGGTAGGCGAGTTCGGTGGTGGAGGCCGGTTCGACGAGCAGTGCGAGCAGTCGGGCCTTCGGTGCGCCGACCAGCGCCTCCAGGGCCTGCGGGGGCACCGGTGAGCCCTGGTCGGCCATGCCCGCCTGCCCGCGTGCCGGGTAGCTGATCTGTGGCGCGCGGCTGCTGTCGATCATGGTGATCGCGCCCCGGACGAAGAAGGTCGGGCAGAGGACGAGCCCGCGGCCGTCCACCGCGGTCTCCACGTCCCCGTCCGTCCACTGCCGGTTGATCGACAGCACGCCGTCGCTCCACTGCAGCCGGTGGTCCAGGTCCGTGAACAGGGCCGCGGCGCCGTGCTGGGCGAGTACCCGCGCCCGGTACACCAGGTCGGCCTCCAGCACCGTGCGGGCCTGCGGCCACCAGGTCGGCGCCAGGCACGTCTCCCAGTACTCCTCCAGCGCGTCGCAGATCCGCGCCAACAGCCGCTCAGGCCGGGCCAGTCCGGCTTCGAGCAGAGCGGGCAGCGGCTGTCCGTTCGGCAGGAACGTCTGCTCCAGTTCGCCGCGCAGCAGCTCCGGCGGCAGCCCACGCACGGTGGCGAGTTCGGTGCGGAACTCGGGGGCGGGGGCGGACGGGCGGGGCGTCAGGAAGTCGGGGACCCAGCGGTTGTCGGTGACCAGTGACAGCAGCAGCCGGGAGTCCAGGCGCTCGAACGAGGGCCGGAGTCGCTCGAAGGCCCGGCTCTGCAGGCGGTACACGCCCGGGTGGGTCCACATCCGCAGGCTGAGCGTGGCCTCCAGGATCGGGGAGTAGGCGAACCAGGTGGTCGCGAGGTCGGCCAGGCGGAGGGTGAAGCGGTGCACGGGCGTTGTCCTTCCGATGCCGACGTACGGCAGCCGGCGTGCGACCGCCGGCGTGCGACTGCCGACGTGCGACTGCCGACGTCCGACTGCCGACCCACGGAGTTTTAGCCAGAGCCTAAAGGAATAGCTGGTCCACCCCGTCCGCCGGTGGAATCGTCGCGTGACCACCTCACCGGCGGAGTCCTCCGCACCGTCCTTCGCCATGCCCGAACCCGTCCGGCCCGGCCGCCTTCCCGAGGCCCTCCGACGCCGTCTGCACCCGGACCCGACGGTCCGCCGACTGGCCGGGATCACCCTGGTCAACACGGTGGGCAACGGCCTCTCGTTGTCCGTCGCGGTGCTGTTCTTCACCCGGGTGCTCGGCCTGAGCGCCGCCCAGCTGGGGTTCGGGATGACCGCGGCCGGCCTCTGCGGGGTCGTCGCCAGCGTGCCGGCCGGCCGGGCCGCCGACCGCTGGGGCGCCCGGAGGGTCCTGGTGGCACTGGTCTCGGCGGAGGCGATCGGCACCGCGGGGTACGCGTTCGTGCACAGCTACCCGGCCTTCGTGGCCCTGGCCTGCGCCGTTTCCGCCGTCGACCGGGGATCCTCCGCGGCCCGGAACGCCCTCTACGCCGAGGTACTGCCCGCCGACCGCCGGGTGGCCGGCCGGGCGCACCTGCGGGTGGTGACCAACATCGGCATCTGCCTGGGAACGGGGCTCGGCGCGATCGCGCTCCAACTCGACACCCGGGCGGTCTACCTGACCGCGATCCTGGCCGACGCCGTGTCCTACGTGGCCGTCGCGCTCCTGCTCCACCGGCTGCCCGCGGTGACGGGTCCGGCGAGCGGGTCCGGTACGGCGAAGCCGTCGGGCCCCGCCGACAAGGGCGGTGAGCAGGGCCGCCGGGGCAACCCGGCACTGCGGGACGGGCCGTTCCTGATGGTGACCCTGCTGTGCTCGGTGCTCGGCCTGCAGTTCGCCGTCCTGGAGGTGGGCGTGCCGCTGTGGATCGTCCAGCACACGGAAGCGCCGCGGATCACCGTCGCGGGCAGCCTGGTCGTCAACACCCTGATGGTGATCGCCCTGCAGGTGCGGGCCACCCGCGGTACCGAGGAGCGGACGGCCGCCGCCCGGGCGTGCCGTCGGGCCGGGCTGCTGCTCGCCGCCTCCTGCCTGGTCATCGCCCTCGCGCACGGACTGCCGGGGATCGTCGCCGCGGTGGTGGCGCTGGCCGGGGTCGCGCTGCAGTCGCTCGCCGAGGTGATGGGCCAGGCGGGCGGCTGGGCGCTGAGCTACGACCTCGCGGGCGAGCGCGGCCACGGCGCCTACCAGGGCGTGTTCAACGCCGGGACGGCGGCCGCGATGATGGCCGGTCCGGCGCTGGTCAGCACGGCGGTGATCGGCTTCGGGCCGGCCGGATGGGCAGTCCTGGGCGCGGTGCTGGCGGCGGCCGGCCTGGCGATGGGCCCCGCCGTCCGGTGGGCCGGACGGCGGGACGCACAGCTGCGGGCCGCCTGACGCGTCGCGTCCCCGTGACGCGCCGAGCCGCGGCTACTCCTGGACGATCGCCATCGCCTCGATCTCGATCAGTACGTCCGGCCGGAAGAGCGCCGCGACCTGCATCGCGGAGGCCGCCGGCAGCGGGAGGTCGCCCAGGTACTCGTCGCGGGCCTCCCGGATCGCCGGGAGGTGGGCGATGTCGGTCATGAAGAAGGTGAACTTGACGACGTCCGAGAAGTCGGCCCCGGCGGCGGCCAGGCAGCGGCGCAGGTTCTCGAAGACCTGGCGGGCCTGGGCCTTCGGATCACCCGCACCGACCAGGTTCCGGTGCTCGTCGAAGGCGACCTGCCCGGAGACCTGGACCAGTCGGCCGCTGCCGGTGACGACCTGGGTGTAGCCGGTCCCGGGGGCGACGCCGGGCGGCTCGGTGATGTGGGTGAGGTGCTTGGTGGTCATGGCGCACGATCGTGGGCCATCGCCCGTCGGTGCCGCAAGCGGTGCCGACGGGCGATGTTGCAGGTGGTGTTGCAGGTGGTGTCGCAGGCGGTGGCGCAAGTGGTGGCGCCGGCCGATCGCTCCGGCGTGACCAACGCGGTCCTTCAGCGCACCACTTCGGGCAGTGCGCGTCGGAACGGCCCGTCGGCGCTCGACAATTGGGCGTCCGGGCCGGAGGAGCGCAGCACCACGTCCAGGACGTCCTCCGGCTCGGCAGCGTAACCCCCGCTCGCCCAGGCCGCGTTGGCCTCCACCACCGCCCAGCCGCGGTCCGTCCGTCCGATGTCCACCACCACCCCGCTCGGCAGCGGGGCGTGCTCGGCCGAGGCGGCCAGTACGTCGCGGGCGAAGGCCTGCACCTCGGAGGCGTCCCGCCCGAGCGGAGCCACGGACAGGTCGCCGTCCACCGCGTAGCGCGAACCCGCCCGCACCGCACCGTCCAGGACGAACAGTCGGTACTCGGCGTGGAACCGCACCACCTCGCTCACGAGTACCGGCGTGTCGCCGTCCAGCAGGTCGGGACCGGGCAGCGCGCCGCCGTCGGGGTAGACCCGGGCGGCGAACAGCTTGTCCGCCGGGGGCTTCACGAAGGCCGGGCCGCGCAGCGTACGGGCCTCGGCCAGCGTGGTCGCGGACACCCGTCGACCGGTCAGCGCGAGCGGCAGCCGGGCCGGCCAGTCCTCGGCGGGCTCCAGCAGGGCGAGACCGAGCTCCCGGCCGACCGCGTCGGCGAACAGCGGACCGCCGTACACGTGCACCGGCGCGCCGAGCAGTTCGCGAGGCGCCCGCCAGGAGGCGGCGGTGAACGCCCGCAGTCCGCGCAGCCCGGCAGCGGTGCGCAGCTGGAGGCCGGTCTCGTTGATGCGCGGAGCGAGCAGCAGGACGGGGGTCTCGGTGGCCATGGCGCCCATGCTGCCGGGCGGCGGACCGCCGCGACCAGCGGTTTTTTGTCCGGCCGTCGGTCGCTTGGGTCCGCCGGTCCGCGGTTGGCTCTGGCCGAGGGGCGGGTGGGCGTGCCAGAGTCGTGCGGGCGCGGTCCGGATACCCCGGACCGCGCCCGCAGTCCGACCCACCCTCAGCCGGAAGGCAGGCCCACGCCGATGACCAGCGCAGAGCCCCTCGTCCGCGTCACCACCGCCGACGCCGTCACCACGCTCACCCTCGACTCGCCGCACAACCGCAACGCGCTCTCCTCCCGCCTGATGTCCGAGCTGCACGCCGGACTCGCGGTGGCCGCGGCGAACCGGGACGTGCGTGCGGTGGTGCTCACCCACACCGGCAAGGTGTTCTGCGCGGGCGCGGACCTCTCCGAGGCGACCGGCGCGGACCCGACGGTGGGCCCGCGCGGCCTGGTCGAGTTGCAGAAGGCGATCGTGGACTGCACCAAGCCGGTGATCGCCGTGGTCGACGGGCACGCCCGGGCAGGCGGCCTCGGCCTGATCGGCGCGGCGGACCTCGCGATCGCCGGACCGGCCGCGACCTTCGCCTTCACCGAGGTCCGCCTCGGCCTCGCGCCCGCCGTCATCTCGCTGCCGCTGCGCCCCAAGCTGGAGCCGCGCGCCGCCTCCCGCTACTACCTCACCGGTGAGGTCTTCGACGCCGCCGAGGCGGCCCGGATCGGGCTGATCACCCAGGCCGCCGGGTCCACCGAGGACACCGGAGTGGTGCTGAAGGGCCTGCTGGACGCGCTGCGCCAGGGCTCGCCGCAGGGGCTGGCGGAGTCGAAGCGGCTGGCGAACGCCGAGGTGGTGCGGTCCTTCAAGCGGGACGCGGACGAGCTGGTGCAGCTGTCGGCGCGGCTGTTTGGGTCGGCGGAGGCGCAGGAGGGGATGCGGGCGTTCCTGGAGAAGCGGCCGGCCGCCTGGGTGCGCTGAGGTCGGGCGCGCCGAGGTAGGGCGCCGAGGACGGTGCGCCGGGCCGAGCCGGCCGGCGGGACGGCCGGCCGGCGGGCCTGGAGCTCGGGGCCCGTGGTTCGGGCCCGGCCCGCCCGTGTCGGTGACCGGGCGGGCCGGCGCGGTGGGGCACCGGTGGGCCACCGGAGGGTCAGCGGATCGCCGCACCGTCCCGCCAGAGGCCGAGCAGGCTCCGGTCCCCGCTGAGCTCGATCCGCCGGGGCTGCGCCTGCCGTTCGGCCTGTTCGACCGTCAGTCGGTTCCAGAGCAGCAGGTAGAGCTCGCGGGCCGGACCGGTGACGGTCAGGTCGGCCGGCTCGGGGCTCTCCTCGGTGGTGACGGCGAGCGGCTCGCGGGAGACGGCCAGGCGCCAGGAGCCCGGGCCGCCAGTGGTTCGGATCCGAACGGTCCGGGGGCTGTCGCTGTGCACCTTCGCCCGGCCGCGGGCCATGAAGCCGCGCAGCAGCTCGTCGATGCCGTCCAGGGCGAGCGCGGTGTCCACGGCCGGGCCCGGGGAGCCGGCCGCCACGTCGGCGTCGAAGCGGTGGACGGCGGTCTCGTGGGCCTGGCGGCGGGCCCAGAAGGCCAGCGGGCTGGGTGCGGGCAGGAAGGTCCAGCACTGGATGTCGGACGGCGCCTCCGACAGCGTCGTCACCAGCGCCGCGTGGCCTTCGCGGAACCAGTCGAGCAACGCGGCGTCCGAGGGGTCCGGACCGATGACGGCCTTCTCGCCGACCTCGTCCAGCACGGCCCCCAGCCCCTTCGCCGGGTAGGCGGCGGCCCAGCGGTGCACCTGGCCGACGTGCCGCACCAGGTCGCCCAGCCGCCAGTCCGGGCAGGTCGGGACGGGGGTGGTGAGGTCGGTGCGGGCGGCGGCGTCGGCGAGCAGGGCGCCCTCGCGGCGCAGCGCGTCGATGTGCTCGGAGATCTCCATGGGGCGGAGTCTCGCACCGGGGTCCGACAGCCGTGGCGGAGTTCGGACGGCCGGGGGCCGGTGCGCGAAGGCCGGTCGGAGCGACGCGCCGACGCGAACGGGAGTGGCTACCGGGACGGGTGTGATGTCGGCCTCCCGGCCGACGGGCGGATGCTACGGGCCGGTAACGTGAGCGCATGCCGATAACCCGTTCCCTCCTCTCCGCCGTCCGGGCCGGTGGCCGCCGGGCCGCAGGACGCCTCGTCCACCGGGGCTGGCGCTGGATGCAGCGAACCGGTGCGGTCACCAACCGGAACCCCGGCCCGTACCGGTTCGGCGAGCTGGGTGACGGCACGAGCCTCGCATTCCCGCTCGGGGCGGTGTTCAACGAGCAGTGGATCACCATCGGGCCGTTCTCGATCATCGGCGAGCGGGTCACCATCAGCGCGGGCTTCCTCCCCGGGCTCGACCTCGGCCCGGAGCCGATCGTGCGGATCGGCGGCGGCTGCGTGATCGGCCGGGACAGCCACATCGTGGGCCACCAGTCGATCGTCATCGGCGACGACGTCTGGACCGGCCCCGGCGTGTACGTGAGCGACCAGGCGCACGAGTACCGCGACACCGAGCTGCCTATCGGCAAGCAGTGGCCGCGCAACGAGCCGGTGGAGATCGGCGCGGGCAGCTGGATCGGCACCGGCGCGGTGATCATGCCGGGGGCGCGGATCGGGCGCAACGTGGTGGTCGCGGCGGGCGCCGTGGTGCGCGGCGAGGTGCCCGACCACAGCGTGGTGGCCGGAGCCCCGGCCAAGGTGGTCCGCCGCTGGAGCGAGGAGGAGGGCTGGCAGCCGCCGCTGCGCCACGAACCGCCCCGGCCGGTGCCGGACGGGGTGACGGCGGAGCAGCTGCGGGCCCTGGTCGGGTGGGACCTGCGGTTGCCGGGGGAGCGGGCCTGAGGATCGTTCTGCAGATCTTTTGGACGAACTCTCCCGTTTCCTGGCCCGGCGACCGACGCCGCCGTCCGGACCCTCCAGCGCTCTGAACTGCTGAGCACCGGCGTGTCACCGCGGCCCGCGCCATCCCGTATCCGGTGGAGCGGGCCGCGTCATGTCACAACTGGACTGCGGGAGAAGGCGGTTCGATCGGTGAGCGGCGGGCCGGGGCCGACCGTTCCGCGGTCCGTGCGGCGATGGCGGCGGTGATCCGCAGGAGGTCGGCCGGGCGGGCCGGGTCCAGGCCGGTGAGGACGGCGATCCGGCGCAGCCGGTAGTCGACGGTGTTCGGGTGCAGGTGCAGGGCGCTCGCGGTGTGGCGGCGGTTGAGGCCGCCGGCCAGGTGGGTGCGCAGGGTGGTGAGCAACTCCCCGCCGTCGCCGAGCGGTTCGAGCAGCGCGGCGAGCCGGGAGCGGGCCCGGCTGGGCCGGGTCAGCTGGTACTCCAGCAGGACGTCGTCCAGTCGGTGCAGCCCCGGCGGTCGGCCGAACGCCCGTGCCACGTCGAGGACTTCGTAGGCCAGGGCAGCGGCACTGGGTATCTCCGCCGGTGCCGCGGCGGCCGCTCCGGCCAGGACGGGTACACCGGCGGCGCGGGCCGCTGCGGCGAGGGCGGCGGAGAGTTGAGGCCACGGCTCGTCCGCCACCCGCCCGTCCGCCGGATCGGCGGAACGGTCCGGCGCGGTGTCGAGCGGGACGAGTACCAGGCCGCCCGAGGGGGTGAGTGAGGTGAGCGCCGACCGCCGGGTGCGGTGGTCGAGTTCGGCGCCGAAGCGGCGGAGCTTGCGGCGGGCGGCGATGCCCGGGTCGATGCCGGGTGAGTGCTCGTCCGGGTGGTCGGCGAGGGACAGGCAGAGCACGGCGTAGCCCGGCGGAAGCTCCGTCCCGGCCCGGGCGGCGGCCTCCTCGGTGGGGGTGCCGGCGAGCAGTGCGGTGAGCAGGGACTGCCGGGCGGTGGAGCGTCGGTCGCCGGCCGAACGCTGCCCGTCCAGGTAGCCGGCACCGGCGGCGATGGCGGCCCGGCGGAGCTGGTCGAGCAGCAGGCGGTTGAGCAGCAGCAGGTCGGCGGCGTCACCGGCGTGGGCGTCCCGGGTGAGGAACTCCCAGCAGACTTCGAGCCCGAGGTGGTGGGCGAGCAGGACCGCGTCCAGTGGCAGGCCCTCCTCGGCGCGGCGGGCGGCCGCCTCCCGTACGTCGGTGAACTCCTCCGCGGGGGCCGGCGATCCGGTGCGCACGGCGTGGGCGAGGGCGCGGATGCGGCGTTCGGCGTCCCGGGTGAGCTCGCCGGTGAGCTGCTCGCGGGGGAGGCGGCGGTAGAGCGGCACACGGTCCAGCAGGGCGGCGACCACGCTCGTGGCCAACTCACGGGCGCCGCCCAGGAGTCGCTGGTCCGCAGGGAGTCCGCCGATCACCGGGACGCGCCACCGGGTGGGGTGGCCGGTGCCGGTGGGGGAGTCGGCGGAGGGCTCGCCGGGGCGGGTGGTGGGCGCTGGGGCGGAGTGGGTCGTGGGGGTGCAGTGGGGTGCGTTGTGACCGGTCACAGAGAACACCGTCCAGGTCTGGGGAACGCCCAAGGGCCGGGCCGGAGGGGCGACCGCATCATTGAGCCACTCGGGTTACCTGTTGGTAACAAACTTCCGCCGTGGAGGCAACAGTTGAGAACCCCACTTCTCCGCTTCTCCGCAACTCCCTTGCGCCGTCGGCTCGGAGGAGCCTTCGGTGTGGCCGTACTGGCCGGCGCGCTGCTGGTCGGCGCGGCGGCGGTGCCCGCTTCCGCGGCCCCAGCGGCGGCGCCGGCCGCCGCCACCGCGACCGAACTCCCGCCCGACGGCGACACGGTGGCCTCGCCGCCCGGCGCCAACGACTGGAGCTGCCGGCCGTCCGCCGCGCACCCCGACCCGGTGGTGCTGGTGCACGGAACCTTCGCCAACCGCTACGAGAACTGGCTGACGCTCTCCCCGCTGCTGAAGGGCCTCGGGTACTGCGTCTTCGCCCTCGACTACGGCACCGTCCCCGGCATCACCTCCACCGGCAGCGGCCTGCTGCTGCCGATCGGCGGCCTCGGGGCGGTGCCCGCCTCGGCGGCCCAACTCGCCCATTTCGTCGATCTGGTGAGGACCACGACCGGTGCCGCCAAGGTCGACATCGTCGGCCACTCGCAGGGTGGCATGCTGCCGAACTACTACCTGAAGTTCCTCGGCGGTGCCTCGAAGGTGGACAGGCTGATCGGCCTGGCGCCGTCCAACCACGGCACGAGCCTCGACGGGATCACCAACCTGGCGCCGTACTTCCCCGGGGTGGCCGACCTGATCTACACGGTCTGCCAGGCCTGCCGTGACCAGGCGGTGGGCTCCGAATTCAACGCCACGATGGCCTCGCGACCGGACACCGTGCCGGGCGTGCACTACACGGTGATCTCGACCGTGTACGACGAAGTCGTGACCCCGTGGCGGACCCAGTTCCTCAACGGGCCGGACGTGGACAACGAGGTGCTGCAGGACCACTGCCCGGTCACGCCGGCCGAGCACGTGGCGATCGCCTTCTCGCCGACGGCGCTGCACCTGGTGACCAATGCCCTGGACCCGGCGCACGCCACGCCGGTGTTCTGCGGCTGACGCTTCGCGGTCGGCACGGCCGAGTCGCGCCGCCCGTGTCCCCGGGGCGCTCCGGGGCACGGGCAGCGCGCTGCTCAGCTCGTGGTGGCCTCCGCAGTGGCGACACTGCCGAAGGTGATGGCGGTGCGGAAGGTGATGACGGCCGTGACGCCATCGGGCCGCAGCTGGTGGGTGCCGGGTGCGTCGAGCAACGCGGCGTCGTAGCGGGTCAGTTCGGCGCCGTCGAGGGAGGCCGAACCGGCGAGGCAGACCAGCAGCACCGTCGTGGCGGGCGGGACCTGGACGGCGCCGGGCTCGGTGACCAGGTCCACGGCGGCCTCGGTCCGGCCGCGGCGGGTCATCACGTTGAAGTCCACCACCTCACCGCCCAGCAGTCGGCAGTCGGTGGTGGCGTCGCCGGGAAAGGCGAACGGGCGGAACGGGGCGTCGACCGACCGCTCCACGCCGTCCACGGTGAGCACCATGCCGGCGCCCTCGACCAGGGTGATCACCCGGTCGATCCCGGGGAACGGCGAGAAGGGCCCGGCCGAGGCCACATCGGCGAGGCTGACCCGCCAGTCGAAGTCGTTCAGCCCGGCCCCGGCGGGGAACCCGGCGACCTCCCTGGTCACCCCGCCCCCGTTGAGCCACGGGGTGGCCGGGCGCTCGCTCGCCCGCAGTACCTGGATGCGTCCGCTGGTGGTCATGAGGCCGCATCCTCCCACTTGTGCGGACGGCCGGAAACAGGTGACAGCGAACAGATGACAGCGAACAGCGAACGGATGACAGATGATGAAATCTGTCATCCGTTCGCTGTCATCTGTCATCTGTCATCTGTCATCTGTCATCTGTCATCTGTTCGCTGTCGGCCGCGCCGCCCGACCGCGAACGGCAGCAGGGCCGCAGTCGTCGCCGCGACCGCGACCGTGGTGAGGGCCAGCGGCAGTCCGGCCGCGTCGGCGAGGAAGCCGATCACCACCGGCCCGATGAGCATGCCCCCGTACCCGAGCGTCGAGGCCAGCGCGACGCCCTGCGGTCCGCCCGCCGCGCCCGCGCGTGCGATCGCGAGCGGGAACAGATTGGCCAACCCCAGGCCGACCAGGACGAACCCGCCGATGGCCACCGACACCGCCGGGGCCAGCGCGGCCACCAGCATCCCGGCCGCCGCGGTCAGGCCGCCGAGCAGCATCAGCCGGTTCTGGCCGAGCCGTATGGACAGCCAGGTGCCGCCCACCCGCCCGCTGGTCATGGCGAAGGCGTACGCGGCGTACCCGGCGGCGGCCGTCCCCGCGCTCGCGTGCACGTCGTCGGTGAGGTGGAGGGTGGTCCAGTCGGCGATGGCGCCCTCGCCGTACGCCGTGCACAGCGCCGTGAGCCCGAGTACCAGTACCAGCAGTCGGACGGGCGCCCCGGCCGGGCGGCCGGTGGAGTCCTCGGCAGGTACCGTGGCGGCGCCACCTTCCCCGGCCCCGGCCCCTTCCCCGGCCCCGGCCCCGGTCTCGGCCCCGGTCCCGGGCTCCGTCCCTGTCCCTGCCCCGCCACGCTCCGGCGCGACCATTGGCGCCGCCGGGCTGCGCAGCAGCACGACGCCTGCGCCGACGGTGACGGCCAGTCCGAGCAGCCCGCCGAGCGCGAGAGCCCAGGCGGTGGTCAGCCGGTCGGCGAGCAGCCCACCGAACCCGGCGCCGACCAGTCCGCCGAGGCTGTACCCGGCATGGAAGCTGGGCATGACGGGCCGCCGCAGCTGCGCCACCAGGTCGACGGCGGCGCTGTTCATGGCGACGTTGGCGCCCCCGTACCCGGCGCCGAACAGCAGCAGCACGGCACCGAGCGACAGCACCGAGTGGGCGTGCGCGGGGAGCGGTACGGCGAGGCTGAGCAGGGCGAGCGAGCCCACCGTGACCGGCCGCGAGCCGTACCGGAGGCAGAGCCGTCCGACCAGCGGCATGGTGAGCACGGCGCCGATGGAGAGGCAGAGCAGAGCGAGCCCGAGGGCGCTGTGCGAGGCATTGACCTGGCTTCGGACGTCCGGGATGCGGACGACCCAGGCGGCGAACAGGAAGCCGTCGACGGCGAAGAAGGCGGTGAGTGCGAGTCGTGCGGCGCCCCAGGGTCTGTCGGGCGCCGGGGGTGTGCTGCGAGACTGGGGGAGGGATTCGTCTGCGTGGCGGTGGGAACGGATTTTGTTTCGAAGCGGCACAAAGTCACAATAGGGGCGTGCAGCTCTCACCATCAAGCCCGCGGCCCCGCTCTGGGGTCGACCCCGACGCGCAGCGCGACGCCCACCGCCGCGCGGCCCCCGACCGGGGTCGGACGCTGCTCGGCCCTGCGCTCTCACTGATCCACACCGGTCAGACGCCCACCCGTTCCGCGCTCACCCGCGCGCTGGACGTCACCCGGGCCACCGCCGGCGCGGTCACGGCCGAGCTGGAGGCGCTCGGGCTGATCACCGTCGACTCGCGCCCGGCCGGCGGCGGTCGCGGCCGCCCCTCGCACCGGCTGGCGATCGACCCCCACGGTCCGGTCGTGGTCGCCGGCCAGATCCACGCCGACGGGCTGAGCGTCACCCTGGCCGGTCTCGGCGGACTCCTCGACCCGCCGGTCCACCTGCCGCTGCCCGCCGCCACCGACCCGGTCCGGATGCTGCGCGCCGTCGCCCAGGCCGGTGCGGAACTGGCCCGCTCGACCAGCCGCCGCTGCCTGGCGGCCGCGCTCGCGCTGCCCAACCCGGTCACCGAACCGGACGGCACCGCGCTCGCCGCACTGCACTTCGCCTGGCCCAGCGGCACCCCGGTCGCCGACCTGTACGACGTCGAGGTCGGTCGCGCCGACCACGGCCCGCTGGCGGTGCACCCGTTGCCCACCGCCATCGCCAACGACGCCAACCTCGCCGCGCTCGCCGAGTACCGGCACGGCGCCGGGCGCGGAGCCCGCCACCTGCTCTTCGTCACCTCCGGCCACCGCGGCGTCGGCGGCGCCCTGGTGATCGACGGCCACCTGCACACCGGCAGCGCCGGGCTCGCCCTGGAGGTCGGCCACCTCACCGTCGACCCGCAGGGCCGTCCCTGCGTGTGCGGCAACCGGGGCTGCCTCAACTCCGAGACCGACCCGGACGCGCTGTTCGCCGCCGCCGGCCTCACCCCGGCGCCGGGCCGTCCGCTGCTCGACCAGGCCCGCGAACTGTGCTGGGCCGCCGCGACCGACGAGCGGGCGCGGGCGGCGGTCGAGCACGTGATCGACCGGCTCGGACTCGGACTGGCCGGGGTCGCCAACATCCTCAACCCGGACCGGGTGGTGCTCAGCGGGCTCCACCTCGACCTCCTGGAGGCCGCCCCCGACCGGCTGCGCGCGGTGGTCGCCGAGCGGAGCCTGTGGGGGCGCAGCGGCCGGGTGCCGATCGTCGGCGCGGAGCTGGCGCACGGCGCGCTCGCGGGCGCGGCCGAGCTGGGCTGGGGCCCGTACCTGGCGGACCCGCAGTCGGTGCCGGTGTAGCGGAGCGGTGGCACCCGTCAGCGGACGGGCCGGGGCCACGGGCGATAAGCGGAAGCTGGGTCTTTGAAAACGGTCACTTATCGTGACCCTCGTACACTCGTAGTGAGCAGCGGGGGGCCGCAACGAGGGAGTAGTGACCATGAGTACCCAGTCCGGTGTGAGCCCCGGCATCGAGCCGACCATCGACGTCGACCGCTCGGACCCGAACTACCGGGCCTGGCTCAACGAAGCGGTGCGCAAGGTCCAGGCCGACGCCAACCGCTCCGCCGACACCCACCTGCTGCGCTTCCCGCTGCCGGCCGAGTGGGGGATCGACCTCTACCTCAAGGACGAGTCCACCCACCCGACCGGCTCGCTCAAGCACCGCCTGGCCCGCTCGCTGTTCCTGTACGGGCTCTGCAACGGCTGGATCCGCCCCGACAAGCCGGTGATCGAGGCTTCCAGCGGCTCGACCGCCGTCTCCGAGGCGTACTTCGCCCAGCTGATCGGGGTGCCGTTCATCGCGGTCATGGCCAAGAGCACCAGCCAGGCCAAGATCGACCTGATCCAGTTCCACGGCGGCGAGTGCCACCTGGTCGAGCGCCCGGACGAGGTGTACGCGGCCTCCGCGCAACTCGCCGAGGAGACCGGCGGGCACTACATGGACCAGTTCACCTACGCCGAGCGGGCCACCGACTGGCGCGGCAACAACAACATCGCCGAGTCGGTCTTCGCCCAGCTGCGCCTGGAGCCGCACCCCGAGCCGGCCTGGATCGTCGCCACCGCCGGGACGGGCGGCACCTCGGCGACCATCGCCCGGTACGTGCACTACATGCAGTACGACACCCGGATCTGCGTCGCGGACCCGGAGAACTCGTGCTTCTTCGAGGGCTGGGTCGACCACGATCCGGACGCCGTGTGCGGGAGCGGGTCCCGGATCGAGGGCATCGGGCGGCCGCGCATGGAGCCGAGCTTCGTGCCGGGAGCGGTCGACCGGATGATGAAGGTGCCGGATGCCGCCTCCATCGCCGCGGTGCGGGTGCTGGAGCAGGTGCTGGGGAAGAAGGCCGGGGCTTCCACCGGGACCGGGCTGTGGAGCGCGCTGCGGATCGTCGCGGAGATGCGGGCGGCCGGGCGGACGGGCAGCGTGGTCACCCTGATCTGTGACCCGGGCGACCGCTACCTGGACAAGTACTACTCGGACGACTGGCTGGCCGGAGAGCGGATCGACATCACGCCGTACCGGGCCGCGATGGAGTCCTTCCTGGCGGGCGGCGCCTGGACGGGCTGACAGGCAACAGGCAACAGGCAACAGCTAACAGCTGACGGATGACAGACGACAGAATCTGAAATCTGTCATCTGTCAGCTGTTATCCGTCTGCTGTCAGTTGTCAGCCCCGGGTCCCGCCCCTCTGTCAGCTCCGGGTCCCGCCCCTCGCCGGATCACCGCCCGCCGGCCCGCGAGGTCGATCCCCGTACGCTTCGGCGCACCGTCGTGCTCGTCGTCCCGCAGCACCAGCTCGACCCGCCGCTGCTCCAGCTGCACCCGCTTGCTCGGGTAGAGCAGCGCGTGCAGTTCCTCCGTCGCGGTCGCTCCGGCGCCCCGGCCGTCCCTCGGGGTGCCCGGTCCGCCCACCGCCGGCCGCCTGCGGAACCGCCGCACCACCGCGCCGAGGAAGAACAGCACCACCAGCCCGGCCGGTAACAGCAATCCGCCCGCCGCGCCCGTCAACAACATGCCCATGCGCAC
Source organism: Kitasatospora sp. NPDC101157 (assembly GCF_044768255.1). Taxonomy (NCBI): domain Bacteria; kingdom Bacillati; phylum Actinomycetota; class Actinomycetes; order Kitasatosporales; family Streptomycetaceae; genus Kitasatospora; species Kitasatospora sp. NPDC101157. The sequence continues at coordinate 32,268 of NZ_JBIWPL010000031.1, forward strand.
CCAACGGCCCGCAGCCGCTGCGGAGTTCCGCCGCCTACGGCAGCGGCGCCGTCGGCAGGTCCGCCGGGACCAGCAGCTGCAGCTCCTCCGTGGACGGGTCGGCCAGGGCCGCCACCCGCACCGCGTGGCGCTCGACCATGGTCTCGAAGATCTGCCGCGCGGTGCGCCCGTTGCCGAAGTTGGGGCCGCGCTCCAGCCGGGCGAAGTGCTCCAGCAGCGCGCCCTCGGCCTCCTCGGAGAGCGCGTACTCGTGCTCCGCGCACTGCGCCCGGGCGATCTCCAGCAGCTCGTCCGCCGTGTAGTCGGGGAAGCTGATGGTACGTGAGAACCGTGAGGAGACACCGGGGTTGGCGGACAGGAAACGCTCCATCTCGGCGGTGTAGCCCGCCACGATGACGACCACCTCGTCCCGGTGGTCCTCCATCAGCTTGACCAGGGTGTCGATCGCCTCGCGCCCGAAGTCCCGTGCGCCGTCCTCGGGCGCGAGCGCGTAAGCCTCGTCGATGAAGAGCACCCCGCCGCGCGCCCGGTCGAAGGCGGCGGCGGTGCGGATCGCGGTCGAGCCGATGTGCTCGCCGACCAGGTCGACCCGGGCCACCTCGACCAGGTGCCCGCGCTGGAGCACGCCGAGTGAGGCGAGGATCTCGCCGTACAGCCGGGCGACGGTGGTCTTGCCGGTCCCGGGGGCGCCGGTGAAGACCAGGTGCCGGCGCAGCGAGGGCGCCTTGAGTCCGGCCTGGCGGCGGCGCCGGCCGACCGAGATCAGGTCGATCAGGGTGCGCACCTCCTCCTTCACCGTGGCCAGTCCGACCAGCGCGTCCAGCTCGGCGAGCGCCTCGTCGGCCGGCCGGCAGTCCGGGATGGGCGCGATCGCCGCGGTCGCCGACGCAGCCGCCGAAGCCGCTGCAACCGCTGGAGCCGAAGCCGCCGATCCGCCGGAGGAGCCGGCCGAGGACAACGGGGCGGCCGTCAACGCGGGCGTGCCCGGGGCCAGTTGTCCGCCTCGCGGACCAGGCAGGTCCGGTCGCCCGGAGGTCTTCGCGCCCGCGGGTACGGCCGGTGCGACGTCGTCCGAGGTGCACCCCTCGGCGACCGGTCCCGGTTCGGAGAACTCGAACCCGGCCCGCTCGTTCTGCTCCGCCCGGCACCGGGTGAGCCGGGTGCGGCACCCGTCGATGATGTGGAAGCCGAAGCCCTTGCCGTGCGAGACCCGGCAGTCCTCGAAGGTGCCCCGCCCCTGCGCCGAGACGTACACCCCGGCGTCGGTGCTCGCCCGTACGGTGCATTCGCGCAGCACCGGGTCGGCGCCCTTGGTGACGATCACCCCGGTGGAGACGTCGGAGATCTCGCAGTCGCTGAGCAGCCCCCCGCTGCCGTGGTCGCGGAACCAGAGCCCGGTCCCGGCCTCCTGCACCCGGCAGGAAGCCAGCGTGACCGTGGCCCCGCCGCTGACCGAGACCGCCGAGCTGCGGATCCGGCTGAACGAGCAGCCCCGGGCGACGGCGGCGGAGTCCCGGTCGAGGACGAACAGCGCGTCCGGCAGGTCGTGCAGCGAGCAGTCGGTGAGGGTGAGCCGGGCGCCGTCGCTGACCCACAGCGCCGGGTACTCGCCGTTGGAGCCGTGGAGTTGGCAGGACTCGGCGACCGCCTCGGTGCCCTGGTCCCAGACCGACAGCGCCCCGCGCCCGAAGTCCCGCACGGTGCTGTTGACCAGGCTGAGCCTGGCGCGCCCGCGCAGGTCGGCGCCGTTCTCCGGCAGGTCGTGCACCCGGCAGCCGGTGAGCACCAGTTCGGCCTCGCCGTCCAGGGTCAGGCCGTTGCCGGTGACCCGGTGGATGTCGCAGTCGACCAGTCGTCCGCCCGCCTGCGCCTCGGCCTGCACGCCGCTGCCGCGGATCTCGTAGATCTCGCAGCCGGTGAGCTCGGCCGCGCTGCCCGGGTCGGAGAGCAGCACCCCGGCGCCGGAGGCGTGGTGCACCCGGCAGCGGTCCAGCACGGCGGTCGCCCCGCCGAGGACGGCGAGTCCGGCCTGGCCGGCCGCGGCGACCTCGCAGTCCTCGAACGCGGCGGCCGTCCCCTCGCCGCGCAGCCGCAGCCCGAGCCCGCCCGGGTTGGCTACCACGCAGCCGCGCAGGGTCGGCCGGGCCCCGCCGCCGATCTCGATCCCGGTGGCGGAGCGGGTCTCGATCCGGCAGCCGCTGAACGCGGGCGTCGCCTGCGGCCCGGTGACCAGGACGGCCGGGGCGGAGCTGTCGCCGCCCTCGACCACCAGGTCCTTCACGGTTGCGGCGGCGGTGACGGTGATCGCCACCCCGGAGGACGGTTCGATCCGGACGGTGCCCGGGCCCTGGGCCGGGACGATGGTCACCGGCTTGTCCAGCAGCACGTTCTCCCGGAAGGTGCCCGGCCGGACGGTCACGGTGTCGCCCGGCTCGGCGGCCGCCAGGGCCTCCGCGAGCGTGTCGTACTCGCCCGCGCGGCGACGCCAGCGGGATGCGCTGTCCTGGGTGACCCGGACCCTGTGCTCAGCCATGACGGTCTGTCGTCCCCACCTTCGTCGTGCCGGCGATCAACGGGCCGTGGGCGCGGGGGCGCGCGGGCCGTCCGCCCACCGTAGCGCGCCCCGGCGGGTGGTCCGTCCGGTCGTTCCGGCCCGCCCGGACGGCCGGCCCGGCGGCCCGCCGCCGCGCGGACACCGGGGGAGCCCACCGCGGCCACAGGTTCCGACCACTTGTTTCAACGAGCGCGCACAGCCGGAGTTCCGTACCGGCGGGCGGGACGCGGAACCGCCCCCCAGGGGGCGCTGCGGCGCTCAGCGCCCGTCGGCCGGCCAGTGCGCCCCGTCCTCCAGCACCTGGACGTCGTCGCCGAGGCGCAGCGTGCCGAGGACGTCGCCCTCGACGCGGGCCGGCCGCTCGGGGATCAGGTTCTGCCCGAACGCGGCCTTGCGCAGCAACTTGTGGTGCCGGGCCAGGGTGCGCAGCGGCTCGGGCCCGCGCCGCTCGCCGCTCTCCTGGTCGGTGGTGGTGACCACGCAGCGGCCGCAGGGCTTGACCACCTTGAAGGTGAGCGCGCCGATCCGGATCCGGCGCCAGCCGTCCTCGGCCCAGGGCTCGGAGCCGCCGACCACCACGTTGGGGCGGAAGCGCTCCATCGGCAGGGTCTCGTGGCCGTCCGGGTGCTCGGCGGCGATCAGCTCGTTGAGCCGGTCGAGCGAGGCGGTGGAGGTGAGCAGCAGCGGGAAGCCGTCGGCCATCGAGACGGTGTCGCCGGGCTCGCCGTATTCGGGGTCGACGGGCCGGGCGCGAGGGTCGTCGAGGTGCACCAGGCGGTAGTCGCCGAGGTGTTCGCCGATCCACACGTGCGCTTCCTTGGCGGCCTCGACGGCGCGGAAGCGGGTGCCCCAGACCTCGACCTCGGCGACCGGGTCCCCGGTGGTGGCGGCGGGGGCGGCGACCTCGATCCGGGAGCCGTCGGGAGTGGTCAGCACGAGGGTGCCGTCGGCCAGCGGGCGGACCCGGATCTGTCCGAGGGCGGCGTTCTCGCGCTGGCTGACGAAGCGTCCGGTGGGGTCGGCGAGCATCCAGCGGCGGTCTCCGGCCAGACCCCAGGGATGGACCGCGGCGTTGTCGGGGCTCAGGCGGTACATCGACTTGACGGGGTAGACGTGGAGTCCGGTGAGGTGCATCCCCCCATCCTGCCAGCAGCGATGCGGCCGGACGCACGGCCCCGGGAACCGCTCGGGCAACCGCGGTCCCACGGCGGTCGCGGCGCCTCCGGGGCCCGGTACGCGCACGGACCGCCCGGTACGCCGTGGGGGGGCGTTCCGGGCGGTCCGTGGATGACCCGTTTCTCCGTTCGCCCGGCGTTCAGGGGCCGCCGGGTGGTGCTCAGGTGGTGCGGGTGCGGGCCGGTGGGGACGGCCCCTGGGTGGCGGTGCTCAGTAGCCCTGGCCCTGCGGCTGGTAGCCGCCCTGCTGGAAGCCACCGGGCTCGCCGTACGGGCCCGGGCGCTGCGGCTGCATCGGGCGGACCGGCGCGACCGGCGCCATGGCCGGGCGCAGCTGGGCACCACCGAAGCCCTGGTCGGCGCCCTGGCCCTGGAAGCCGGAGCCGGCCGGATTCGGACCGCCGAAGGACTGCTGGCCGCCGAAGCTCTGCGGACCGCCCTGCGGCAGGGTGCCGGGCTGGCCCTGGCCGAAACCGGCCGGCCCGCCGGTCGGCTGCGCGCCGAAGGTCTGCTGGCCGCCCTGGCCGATGAAGGTGTTCTGGCCGCCGAAGCTCTGGCCGCCGGTCGGCTGGTAGCCGCCGCTGGCGGTCTGGGCGAAGGTCGGGGCGGCGGGCTGCTGCCGCTGGTACGGCTGGGGGGCGCCGTAACCGGGGGCGGGTGGCTGCGGGGCGGAGGCGTACGCCGGCGCGGACTGCGCCGGGATGTATGCCGTGGCCGGGCCGGCGGAGGGACCGCTGCTCGGGCCGGGGCCCAGGGCGAGGCGGGCGGGCGGCAGCGCGGGGAGGTTGCTGCCGGCATTCTCGTACCCGTTGCCGTACCGGTTCTCGTAGGACGGGCCGAGGCCGGATCCGTAACCGGAGGACAGTGCAGGCGGCAGGGCGGCCGGCACGTTGATGGGCGCGATCTGGGGGACGCCGCGCTCAGCCACGAGGCTGTCGTAGATCGGCGTGCCGGAGGAGAAGGACGGAGAGGGGTAGCCGACTCCGTCGTAGGAGCGGGGCGAGGTCATGGGGCATACGGTAAGCCCACAATGCGCCTGCTGAGGAGAGCGGGAGGGGGAGCAGTTCGAGTGTTTACACAGTCTTCGCTCGCACAAAGGTTTCGAAAGTAGTAAGAACGGACATACCGGCGCTCAGTTCCGGACAACTCTGGCACCCCGTCAGTGATCGAACACCACCCGGACGCGGCGGCCGGGAGGTCTTGCGGTGACCGGCCGGTGGCTGCCCGGGGCCCATGGAGAAACTTTTGCGGACGGGGCGTGCGCCCGGCGCATTCGAGCCCCCGCCGACGGTACGACGGGGGCTCGTGAATGTTTCGGGAATAAGTTTCCCGTCAGCGCCCGGAGCGGGCGATCCGGACACGCTCGCGCGAGCACCGCACGGACCGCCGTCGGGGTGTCAGTGCGACTGCAGTGCCTGCGACTGGGCGGGCAGGCCGGGCCGGGCGGCGACCTCGGTGGTGCAGAACGAGCAGCGGGTCGCGGCGGCCGGGATCGAGCTCAGGCACTCCGGGCAGTCCACCTTGGCGGCCGGCGCGGGCTTGGACTTCTCGAAGCGGTCCTGCAGCTTGCTGACCGGCACCACCACGGCGAAGTAGATCACCGCGCTGACCAGCACGAACCCGATCACGGCGTTGACGAACACGCCGTACGGGAACTTGGTGCCGCCCACCTCGAAGGTCTTCTGGGTGAAGTCGCCGACCGCACCGGTGGCGACCCCGACCAGCGGGGTGAGGAAGGCGCTGACGAACCCGGTGACGACGGCGGTGAAGGCCGCGCCGATCACGATGCCGACCGCGAGGTCCACCACGTTTCCGCGCAGCAGGAAGCTGCGGAATCCCTTGAACACCGGGTGACTCCAAATCCGAACGGGAAAGGGGGAGATGGGGCAGCGCGGGGGCCGCCCCGGCCGGACATCCTGCCGAGCGGCCGGGGCCGAGGTCCAACCAGCGTTCACCCGATCCGCGTAACCGGCCGAGGGCGCGGGCCGTTCCCCCGCCCCGGCCCGTGCCCGATGCGCCCGGGCGGCGGGCGGGCCCTCCGCGTACCGCTCCGCCGGCGTCACGCGGCTCGTTCCCCACCCGATGGTGTGAGCCGGTACTTGACGCGGCGTACGGGGGGAGCGGAGGGCGGCACCGCGGAGCGGTGGGGGCGAGACGGGGCGCACGACGGTCGCAACCGGCGCACGACGGCGGGTCTTCAGCGCACACCGGGTGTACGGGCGCGGGCGTGCGGGCCACCGCCAGGTTGCGCGAAGGGGCTGTACCGGGCAGAGCGCTGTGCCAAGGTCGGTCCATGCCCGACCACACGGCGGCCGATTCGGCCGGAGCCCGCCCGCGTGTCCTGCACCTGATCAGCGACGAACGCCGGGGCGGCGCCCAGAACTTCGCCCGTGACCTCCACCGGGAACTGCGCCGCCGGGGCCAGGCCTCCGCGCTGTGCGCCCTCGCCCCGCACCCGGCCGTGCCACCCGCGCGGCCGGGTGCGGACGCGTCGGGGGTGTGCACCGCGGGGACGGCCGTTCCCGGGACCTGCGGCGAGGGGTGTCCCGACACCGCCCGGCCGCGCGCCGCCGCCGTCCTCGGCCCCGGCCGCCTTCGCCCCAGCACCCTGCGGGCGCTGCGCTCCGCCGCCCGCGCCGCCGACGTCGTGCTCGCCCACGGCTCCGACACCCTTGCCGCCTGCGCCCTCGCCCTGGCCGGGACCCGCACCCCCTTCGTCTACGTCTCCGTCGGCCACCCCCGCTACTGGACCGCCACCCGGCTGCGCAGACTGCGCGGCGGCGCACTGATGCACCGCGCTGCCGCCGTCACCACGCTCACCGACGAGGCGCGCGAGGTGCTGGAGGAGCAGTTCGGGCTGCCCGAGGGCAAGGTCCGCGTGATACCCAACTCCCGTGCCGCCGAAAGCTATCCACCGGCCGACGGCCGGGCCGCCCGGCGCGCCGCCCGGCACGCGCTGGGCCTGCCGGCGGACGTCCTGCTGGTCGCCTGGATCGGTGCGATATCACCCGAGAAGCGACTCGACCTCGCCCTCGACGTGCTCGACCGGCTGCCCGACGTCCGGATGGCCGTCGCCGGGGAGGGCCCGTTGCTGGAGGCGCTGGCCCGCCACCCGGCCGCCGCCCGCGCCCACTTCCTCGGCCCGCTGCCCGACCCGGCGCCGCTCTACCGGGCCGCCGACGCGCTGCTGCTCACCAGCGACAGCGAGGGCGTGCCCGGCGCGCTGATCGAGGCGGCACTCGCCGGGGTGCCGGCCGTGGCCACCGACGTCGGCTGGGTGCGCGAGGTGGTCCAGGACGGTGCCACCGGGGCGCTGGTCGCCCCGGGCGACCCGCTGGCGCTGGCCGAGGCGCTGGGCAAGGTGCTGGCCTGCAACCGCGCGGGCCTCGGTGCGGCCGCCCGGGCGCACGCGCTGGAGCACTTCGAGCTGGGCGCGGTGGTGGACGACTGGCAGCGGCTGGTCGCCGAGGTGTGGACGGCCGATCCCGCGAGTTGACGGGCCCTGCCCGGCCCGATCCGAACGACGCGCCCCGGAGCTACGCCGTTCGGGTGAACCCGGGCCCGCCGTCCCGCCGCGACTCGTCGGTAACTGGCCGTCACCAGCAAACTGCCCGGTGTGAAATCGAAGTCGCTGCTGCGGTCCACCGTCCTGCTCGTCGTTGCCGCCGGGATCGCCGCATCCCCCGTCCAGGCCGGCGCGATCTCCCATCAACACCCCTCCGAGGGCGCCCAGTTCGTCCGGCTCGACGAGCCGCAGCCGGTGCATGAGAGCGTGCGCACCGAGGCCGTCGAGTTCTTCTGGTACGACTGCAGCCACTCCCAGGCGCTGGAGCAGCCACTGCAGGCCTGGGCCGAGAAGCACCGCGCCGATGTCGAGCTGCGCCGGGTGCCGGCGATCTGGCCGGGCAGCCCGGACGAGGGCGTGCAGCGCGCCCACGCGCGCCTGTACTACACGCTGGAGCGCCTGGGCCTGGTCGAGCAGCTGCAGACCAGTGCCTTCCGCTCGATCCACACCGACCGGGCCGACCTCACCACCGAGGCCGCCGCCACCGACTGGGCGGTGCGCCACGGCGTCGACGCCATGCGCTTCGGCATCGCCTACCGCTCCGCCGAGGTCGCGCGGTCGGTGGACGACGCGGCCGTCGAGTTCGTCCGCTACGGCATCAACGAGCTGCCGACGGTGGTCGTCCAGGGCGAGTACCGCACCTCGCCGACCAAGGCCGGCGGCGTCGAGGGCATGCCCGAGGTGCTGGACTACCTCGTGCAGCGGGAGCAGCTGCAGAAGCACTGAGCACCCGGTGGTGGATGACGGAGGATCAGCTCGCTCGAAGGCCCTTGTCTAACCGTTCAGATGCTGTTTAATGGTTAGCATGAGCGAGCTGACGATCCCGCACGTCCACCACCGCCACGTCGACCTCGACGGCCTGCGCGTCTTCTACCGCGAGACCGGCCCGGCCGACGCCCCCGTCCTCCTGCTGCTGCACGGCTTCCCCTCCGCCTCGCATCAGTACGCCCGGCTGCTCGACGCCCTCGGTACCCGCTACCGGCTGATAGCCCCCGACTACCCCGGCTTCGGCAACAGCGACAGCCCCGCGCCCGACGCCTTCCCGTACCGCTTCGAGACCCTCGCCGACGTGATCGAGCGCTTCTGCCTCGCCCTCGGCCTGGACCGCTTCGCGCTGTACGTCTTCGACTTCGGCGCACCCGTCGGTCTGCGCCTGGCCACCCGCCGACCGGAGTGGATCACCGGCCTGGTGGTCCAGAACGGCAACGCCTACGAGGAGGGACTCTCCGACCAGGCAAGGGAGTTCATCGCCCAGCGGCGCGGCGTCCCCGGCGCCGAGCAGGCCGCCCGGTCGATCCTCACCCTGGACGTCACCCGCGGCCAGTACGAGGGCGGCACCGGCGACCCCAGCCTGGTCGCCCCCGACGGCTGGACCCTCGACCAGCACTTCCTCGACCTGCCCGGCCGCAAGGACATCCAGGTCGAACTGGCCCTCGACTACTTCTCCAACGTCGAGCTCTACCCGGACTGGCAGGACTGGCTGCGCGCCCACCAGCCGCCCACGCTGCTGGTCTGGGGCCGGAACGACCCCTTCTTCACCGAGGCCGGAGCCCGCGCCTACCTGCGCGACCTGCCCGGGGCCGAACTGCACGTCTTCGACACCGGGCACTTCGCACTGGAGGAGAAGCTGCCCGAAATCGCCCCGTTGATCGACGACTTCCTCGCGCGGACGCAGAAGTAGCGGGTCGCGTCAGGGAGTCCGGCCGCGGCGCAGCAGGTAGGTGACGAAGCCGAGCGTGCCCCGGTAGCCGTGCAGCCATTCGGTGCGGTGGCGGTCCGCGGCCTCGCGGGCGGCCGCCGCATCGGGGTGGTCCGGGTGGTCCAGCGCCCACCCGGCCAGCGAACCCGTCCAGGAGAACTCGTAGTCGTCCCACTCCCGTGCCGTGCTGACGTGCCCGTACACCGGCGTCCAACCGGCTTCGAGCACCCGGTCGGTGGTGGTCGCCAGGTCCGCGAAGTCCTCCGGGACGGCGCCCAGCCCGTCCAGCGCGGCCCGGGACGGTTCGCGCTCCCAGAAACCCTCGCCGACCAGCAACCGCCCGCCCGGGGCCAGCAGTTCACGGGCCGCCGCGAGCGTGGGCAGCAGCCCGTCGAAGGCGTGGGTGGCGCCCACGCAGAGCACCAGGTCGAAGGGCTCCCGGTCGGTGAACTCCCGGGCGTCCCGGTGGTGCAGGCCGATCCGGCGCTCCACACCGAGCGCGGTCGCCGCCTCCCGGGCCAGGGTCAGCGCCGCCGGGTCGGCGTCCACCCCCACCGCCCGCCAGCCCGGCCGCGCGGCCAGCGCCCGCAGCAGCCAGGCGCCCCCGCCGCAGCCGAGATCCAGCACCCGGCCGGCCTCCTGCCCGGCCAGCGCGCGGTCCAGCAACCGGGCCACCGACCCGTCCGACAACGGCGCCGCGATCGGGTGGTGGGCATGGGCGAGCCGGGAGATCCGCTGACGGTCCATCCGAGCAGTATGGATCGGACCGGCCCGGCGCGCCCGCGGTTTCCGGTGCCCGCTCCTGCCCCTGCCCCCGCCCCTGCCCCTGGCCGGGTCGTGTCCCTACGGGCCCGGGCCGTGCCCGGTCGTGCCTCTTCTGCCCGGTCAGGCCCCGGGGTACGTCCGGCCCTTCCAGGCGGCGCCCCGGCCGCGCCAGTGCTGCACCGCCGAGTCCACCGTCATCAGCAGGTACAGCGAAGCCGTGAACGGCAGCAGCAGCACGGCCGCGGCCGGCTGCCCGTAGTACCGGACCATCGGCAGGTAGGTGCCCGCCATCAGCGCCCAGGCCGCCCCGCCCACCACCGCCACCGGCGGCGCCCCCGCCACCAGCCCGGCCACCGTGGCCACCGGCGGCACCAGGTACACCAGCGCCAGCCCCAGCACCGTCCCGAGCAGCAGCAACGGCGAGTGCCGCAACTGCGCGTACGCGCTGCGCGACACCATCCGCCACAACTGCTCCAGCCGCGGGTACGGGCGGACGCTGTCCACCTCCCCGGCCAGCCCCAGCCAGGTCCGCCCGCCCGAGGACTTCACCGCCCGGGCCAGCGACACGTCGTCGATCACCGCCCCCCGGATCGCCGCCACCCCGCCCGCACGCTCCAGCGCCTCCCGCCGCACCAGCGAGCAGCCGCCCGCCGCGGCCGCCGTCCGGGAACCGGGGCGGTTGCTCCGGCGGAAGGGGTACAGCTGGGCGAAGAAGTACACGAACGCCGGAACGATCAGCCGCTCCCAACCGGTCTCCACCCGCAGCCGGGCCATCTGCGACACCAGGTCCAGCCCGTTGCCCTCGGCCGCGGCCACCAGCTCGGCCAGCGAATCCGGCCCGTGCGCGATGTCCGCGTCCGTCAGCAGCAGGTACTCGGCGTCCGGACCGGCCAGCTCCACCCCGTGCCGCAGCGCCCACAGCTTGCCCGTCCAGCCCGGCGGCAGCGGGGGAGGCGTGGTGACGGTCAGCTCCAGCCCGTCGATCGTCCTCAGCGCCGCGGCCAGCGCCCCGGTGCCGTCCGAACTGTGGTCGTCCACCAGGATCACCCGCGCCCGCCCCGGGTACTTCTGCGCCAGCAGCGTCGGCAGGCTCACCGGCAGCACCGCCGCCTCGTCCCGGGCCGGTACCACGATCACCGCCTGCGGCCACCGCACCGGCGGACGACGCGGCGGCAGCCGCACGTCGGTGCGCCAGAACAAACCGTGGCAGCACGCCAGCCAGAGCCAGACCAGCAGGGAGAACGCGGCGATCCACAGCAGGACGGTCACCCCGGCAGTCTGCCGCAGAACCGGCCGGCACGGGGGATCGACTAAAGTCTTGCCCCGTGAAGATCGCACTGATGGACTCCGGAATCGGCCTGCTGGCCGCCGCCGCCGCCGTTCGGAAGCTGCGCCCGGACGCCGATCTGGTGCTCTCCTCCAACCCGGCCTCGATGCCGTGGGGACCGCGCACCCCCGAAGAGATCACCGAACTGGCCCTCGGCTGCTGCCGGGCCGCCGCGGCGTACGAACCCGACGCCCTGGTGGTCGCCTGCAACACGGCCTCGGTCCACGCGCTCGCCGCCCTGCGCGCCGAGCTGGAGCCCGGCCTGCCCGTCATCGGCACCGTCCCGGCGATCAAGCCCGCCGCCGCCCTCGGCGGCCGCGTCGCCATCTGGGCCACCCCGGCCACCACCGGCAGCGACTACCAGCGCGGGCTGATCCGCGACTTCGGCGGCACCGCCGACATCACCGAGGTCGCCTGCCCGGGCCTCGCGGACGCCATCGAGCACGGCGACGAAGACGCCGTCACCGCGGCCATCGCCGACGCCGCCGCCCGCACCCCGCACGGCACCGACGTCCTCGTCCTCGGCTGCACCCACTACGAACTCGTCGAGGACCGCATCCGCGCCGCCGTCGCCCCCACCGCCTCCCCGGCGCTCACCTTCCTCGGCTCCGCCGACGCCGTCGCCGCCCAGGCCCTCCGGCGCGTCGCCGACCCCACCCGCACCGGCACCGGCACCCTCACCGTCCTCCACGCCGGCCTGCCCACCACCCTGCCCCCCACCGCCACCCTCTATCCCCAGGGCCTCACCCTCACCCCCATCACCGCTTGACCTCACCCCGATCCGACCGGTCCCGCCTCCCGTGCACGCAGGCCAGCGACCGAACCACGCAGCGCCTGTACGACACGACCGCCCGCCGCCCACCCGAGCCACGGCCCGGCGCCCGGCTGACGCCGGGCCGCCGCGGGAAGTCGACCACGCCGACTTCTCACGCACGCGGGCCCGACCGGACCGGATCCTCGCAGTACCTGAACGACAGGACCGCTAGCGGCCACCCGCCTGGCCGCGGTCGGCGCCTGCCGGAGGCCACCCACCCCGAGCGACTTCGCCAGCAGAGTCAGCATGCCGACTTCTCGTGCAAGAGCGCCCGCATCCACGCGAGCGACAACAACCGGACCACGCGGCGCCCGAACGGCACAATCCACCGAGGCCGTAGGCCCGGCTCGTGCGCAGGAAGTCGAACGGGCCGGCTTTCGTGCGGTTGGGGGAGAGCCGCGGATGGGTGGGGGCACCTGTGGGGAGCCCGCTGTGGGTCTGACTCGGCCAAGGTCGGGCCGACTGCTCGTGCGGGAGGTGGCTGGATCAGATGCCCGGGTGGTGCCGGACGGGCATGGCGTGTGCCTGCGGGGCAGCGCGCCCGGCGTGCGGGAATGGCTTGAACGGGACGGCGCTGTGCGGGGAGCGGGCCCCGCACAGCGCCGTCGGGGTCAGGCGACCTCTTGGCGGCGCCAGCGACGGTAGGCGGGTTCGAGGCCGGACAGGATGGTGTCGAAGCGGCGGATGCTGGTGGTGGAGTCGACCTGGAGGCGGCTGATCTGGAGGGGGTGGGTGGGGAGTCGGGGGCCGAGGCGGTGGTCGGAGAGGAAGCCGAGGCGGTAGCCGAGTTCCTGCAGAACGGTTTCGGCACGGGGATCGTGGCCACCGTCGGGGTAGGCGAAGGCCATCGGAGGTTCGCCGAGCCAGGCGGTGAGGGCCTCGTGGGCACCGGTGATCTCGGTGCGAACGGTGGCATCGTCGCAGCGGCCGAGGCAGGGATGCCCCTGGGTGTGGTTGCCGATGGCGACGCCGCCGTCCCGCAGGGCGAGCAGGTCGGCGGGGGTGAGCTGTTCCTGGCGCGGCGGCCGCCGGTCGGCGCTGACCCGCAGTTCGTGCAGGCTGCGGCGCCGGTCCGGATCGGGCATGGCCTTGAGCCGCGGGAGCAGCTGGGAGGGGTGGCCGCAGTCGAGTGAGCGGGCGCGGCCGCCGTGGCGGGCGAGGAAGTCGGCCTCGTGCCACCAGAAGGGGCGCTCGGTGCCGATGAGTTCGGAGATGACGAAGGCGGTCGCGGGGATGCCACGTGCGTCGAGGGCGGGCAGGGCGTGGGTGAGGACGCTCCGGTCGGCGTCGTCGAAGGTGACCAGGACGCTGCGCGGCGGCAGCGGCCGCCGCTCGGTGACGGCCTGGAGGACGGCGTCGAGCGAGACCGGGGTGGCGAGTCGCCGCAGTCGGTCGAGCTGGGCGCCGAAGGAGCGGTGGTCGGTGACCCCGTGGTAGGCGAGGACGGCGAGTCGCTGGGCGGCCCGGGCCCGGAACAGCGGCTGTACGGGGGCGAACCGCAGCCATTCGCCCCGTCCGTCCTGCCGTTCCGTCTGGGGCCGCTCGGCGTCGGCGTTCCCCGCGCCGACGTCCGGAGCATCGGCGTTCCCGGTGCCGACGCTCCTCGTACCAGCGCTCCGCGTGTCGACGCTGCCCGCGTCGACGGGCCTCGTGCCGAGACGCCTACCGTCGAGGAGCGTCGTATCGAGTCGCTTGGTGTCGAGTCGTCTGTTGTCGTGGCGCTTGGCATCGACGTGCTTGGCGTCGAGGTGCTTGGCATCGAGGCGCGTGGTCTCGAAGCGCTTCGCCTCGACGGCCGGTCGGGGTCGGCCGGCGCCGTGGTGGTCGGACGCGCAACCGGTGGGTGGTGGCAGTGCCCGGACGCCGGGTACGGGCCTGGCGCGGGCCGGGGAGGTCGATGAGGTGGACTGGGTCTGCGGCAACGGTTCCCCCTTGGTCGCCGAGCGGCGTGGCGGTACCGCCGGAGGACGGAGCCCGGCCTCCGGCTCCAGGGGGCGGCGGCTCCGCCCCCTGGGTATTCCGGTTCTCGGTGGGGGGTTCTCACCCGTCCCGTGAACGGCTCCTGGATCACTCGATGCCATTGAGACCGCTGCACCGGACGGATGGTTGTACCGCGATGACGAGGATTTTTCGTGGACTGATTGTGGAGCACGCACACGCTTCCGCGGGCAGCCGGAACTCCCGGACGGGCGGTGGCCGGGGTGCCCGGGGGCTCACTCCGTGCGGGCTGCCCACCCGGCCAGCCCGGGGTACCTTGGGCTCATGGCAGATGCGGACCGTGATCCCTTCCACCTACACGGTGCGAGCCGTTGGGGCCGCGCGTGCAGCGGTGGAGCCCTGGTCACCCACCGGATTCCGCTGGCCGTGGCGGGTGTGGCCTGCCTCGCGCTGGGCATCGTCGTGGCCGTGGTGGTTCCGGACAGTGACGGCCCGGCGTGGGCGATGGCAGTGGCCGGCTGCCTGGCGGCGGGGGTGCTGTTGCTCGGCCGGATCGTCTTCGGAGTGCTCCGGCGGCGGGGCGCCACACTTTGACGGCGTCCCGACAAATTCACGGGTCACTCCACCGGCCGCCCCGGTGCGATTGATCAACAGATCGAGCGAAATTGGTCAGAACGACCGAATTACATCTCATCCGACAATCACGCGCTCTCTTCTTTCACCATTTTCGGACAACGGCTTCATTCCCCGTCATCGAACCTCTCCCGTGAATGCCCCCGGAGGGAGCGGCCGGCCGCCTCGGTAGGCTGCGCCGCATGGCGATTCCCCCCTTCCTCCTCGAACTCCGCTCCCTCGTGGGCAACCGTCCGCTCTGGCTGAGCGCCGTCTGCGCCGTCGTCGTGGACGACCGGGAGCGGGTGCTGCTCGCCCGCCGGGTCGACGACGGCCGGTGGGCGTCGGTCGGCGGCATCCTCGACCCCGGCGAGCAGCCGGCCGACGGCGTGGTGCGCGAGTGCCTGGAGGAGACCGGGGTGGAGGTCGTGCCCGAGCTGCTCGCCTCGGTGACCGTCACCCAGCCGGTCACCTACCCGAACGGCGACGTGACGCAGTACCTGGTGCTGACCTTCCGCTGCCGGGCTGTCGGCGGCGAGGCCCGGGTGAACGACGACGAGTCGCTGGAGGTGGGCTGGTTCGCCCTGGACGAGCTGCCGCCGATGCTCGACTTCGAGCACGAGCGGCTGCGCCACGCGCTGCGGTGCGGCGGCCCGGCGGTCTTCACCTGGGCGGGCAAGGAGCTCCCGTAGGGCCCGTTCAGCCCTTCTGCTGCCGGTAGGCCTCCTCCGCCGCGTCCAGCACGGCCGCCAGGTCCCCGCCCGCGGTGGCGGTCGCGGCGGCGGCGACCGCGCCCTCGACGAAGGGTGCGTTCGCGAAGCGCACCGGGAACGGCAGGCCGTGCTCGTCGGCGTCGGAGAGCAGGGCCCGTACGGTGGTGACCGCTCCGCCGAGGTCGGCGAGCACCACCACGCCGTGGCCCTGGTCGACCCGTCGGGTGGCGGCGGCCACCAGCACCGCACTGATGCCCGGCCCGTCGGCGGGGTCGCCGCCCGTCGCGGCGACCGGCGCGGGGGAGTCGGATCCGGTCAGGGTGAGCGCCAGGGAGCGTACGGCGGTGGCCAGTTCCTGGCTGTGCGAGACCAGGACGATCCCGACCCGGCCGTGCACGGCGGTGCGGGCCGGGGTGGGCCGGGGCAGCGGGGTGGGCGAGGTCGGGGTGCGGGGCGCCGGCGGGTGGGCCGAGGGGGCGTCGGAGATGGGGATGACGTCGGCGCGGGTGCGGGTGCCGTCCCGGCGGCTCATCGGCTGCTCCCTAGGGCGGGGTCGTGGGCGGGATCGTGTGCGGGTCGTGAACGGCTCAGGAACGGGTCCTGGGCGGGTCGTGGGCGGACCGCCGGCGAACCGCCGCCGACGTGCGGGACGGCCCGGGCCGCCCAGGAGTGTCCGGGCGACGCCGCGGCGACGGCTCGGGGCCCGCACGGCACCGCCGACCGGACCCCTGCCCGGCGGGCGGCTCCGTACGCGTCCTGGCAGCACTCTGGCAGCTGCCCCGGGCCCCGCCGGTCGGGACACGCCCCACCACGCCCCGACCGCTCCTCCGTCGGCCCTCCTTCCCCGCCCGGCGGAGACCTCGTCAACCCGCTGACCGGGACCAGGGGGTGTGGCTAGGCTGATCGTGGAACGCCGTCGGGAGGAGATCGGTCAGTGGCAGTGAACAGCGGTACGGACATCGGGGTGAACGCCGGTGCGGCCGGGGCGGGGCCGGAGCTCGCACCGAACGGGAAGCCGAAGGTGGACTTCACCGGGGCCGAGTGGCTGTGCAGCAGCCAGGGGGTCGGGGACGTCCAGATCGCGTTCGTGGACGGCTACATCGGGATGCGGGACGGCCGCCAGGAGGACGGGCCGGTCCTGGTCTTCACCCCGGCCGAGTGGCGGGCCTTCGTGCTCGGTGCCCGCGACGGCGAGTTCGACCTCACCTGAGCCGGTCCCCCTGGGCCGGCTCCACCTGGGCCGGCACACCCGCGGAGCGGTCCGAGCTGCAGGAACACGTGCAGCGTCCGGGCCGCTCCGCGGGTGGTTGCAGGTGGGTCCCGGGGAGCGCGCGGGCACTGATTCCGGGACCGAGCAACACAACTGACGATCTTTTGAGCGTGCCCCGTCAGAATTTCTGTTGACTGTTAGACAAACGCAGCTCAGAGTATGAGCACAGGCAGACGCCGTGCCCACCGCCCCCACGCGGCCAGACACGGCGCCTGCTGTGCGGCCCGGCAGCACTGCCAGGCCGTACCTCCCAGTCATCCCCTGCGCACCGGGGTGCGTCGGCCGGTCCCGGCCCACGAGGGGCCGGCAGTCGCCGGGAGGCTGGCGCCGAAGCCGAGAGCGACTCGGACAACGGCACCTTTTGCTCGGGACCCGCACGCCCCCACGCGGCGGCGTCCCGAGCAGATCCACGGGAGCGACGGGCCGGGGCCCCGCGGATCTGGCTCTTGTTGCACGGAACTGCAGTGGAACTGTTGGCTTGTGTGTTGTGCTGTGTGCGACGACGAAGCTGGGTGCTCGGCGGTTCGGCACGACAAGTGCACAGTGAGGGATACGCGTGTAGGGCCGCGTTGCGACATGCCGTCCCCCCGGAGGGTGAACCCCAGAACGGCTGTCGTGCTGAACCGAACGTAGCCCGGACGGTTGCTCAGAGTCAACATTGGTCTCTGAGCGTCGACCTCCCGCCCGTTCCCCGTCGCGGTCCCACCCGCCTCGCGAGTGTGGTGTGCCGGACACGTACGATGTTCCCATGTCTTTTCTCCGCCGTCGCTCCGGACAGCCCGCCGGCCCGGACTTCGACGTGCTCGCGATGGACCCGGGCGACTGGCCCGGCGACTTCGGTGCGGCCATGATGACCGGCCCGGACGGCTCCTGCCAGGGCATTTTCCTGCGCTACGACCTGTTCGGCGGCAGAGGCCCGGCGATGTTCATCGGCAACCTCCCCGAGGGCTCGCCCGCCCGGGAGACCGGCGACGAGGTGCCCTTCGAGGTGCGGCAGCTGCTCGCGGCGCTGGAGAACGAGGAGCCGGTCGAGTTCGTCTCGGCCGAGGACTTCCCGGTCATGCTCGGGGACGACCTGCTGATCGTGAAGAAGGTCAAGGTCAGCGAGGAACGCGTGTTCTGCGCCCAGTTCGGCCGCAGCGACGGCGTGCTGGTCACCATCGCGTCCTGGGACCGACCGATTTCGGACGACCTGTATCAGCTGTTGAAGCCGCTTCCGGCCGACATGTTCCAGCAGGGCTGACCGGGCCGCCCGGGCCTCGGACGCTGCTTGACGGTATCGATCACCGGTTCGTACAGTCGCGGACATGCCGTGCCGTCTCCCGCTGTTGACCCGCCGCAGGCATCTGGACCTGCGCCGGACCGCCAGCGCGGTCTGTCCGGGCCGCTGAGGGGGATTCCGCCCCCGTGGCGGCGGGCGGCCGACCGGACCGGGTCGGCGCCGATATCCCGGGGGAGGGTCGGGTTCCTGCCTCCGGGGCCGCCGGCCGGTTCCGCGCGCCCGTACGGCGTGCCGCCCGCACTCGCTGAGCCACGCTGCCGCCCGGAGGCACCAGCCCCATGACGACCATCGCCGCCAACGATCGTTCACCGAACGATCGTCCTCGAACCGAATCGTCGGATTCCGGCCACCCCGCGCCGTCCGTCCCGCCCGCCCCGGCGGTGCAGCCTGCCCCGCCCGCCCCGGCGGTGCAGCCCGCGCTGCCCGCGCGGTCGAAGGCGCCCACCCGGACCACCGTGCCCGCGCCCGCGCCCGACCGTGCCGCGATCGAGGCCGCGCTGGCCGGCCTGCCCCGGGTGGTCGACCTGCTCGCCGCCCGCGCCGAGGAGCACGACCGCGACGCCACCTTCCCGTACCAGGGCATCGAGGCCGTCCACGAGGCCGGACTGCTCACCCTGACCGTCTCCCCGCGGTACGGCGGACCGGGCGGCACGCTCGCCGACACCGTCCGGGTGCTGGCCCAACTCGGCCGCGGCGACGCCTCGGTGGCCGTGGTCACCGCGTTCACCCTGCTCCAGCACGCCGAGCAGGCCCGCCGCGCCGGCTGGCCGGCGGCCGGCTACCGGCGGCTGCTCACCGAGTCCCGCCGGGGGCCCGCGCTGGTCAACACCCTCCGGGTGGAGCCCGGCGGTCGACCGGACGCGCTGCCCGGGACGGTGGCCCGGCGGGACGACGCCGGCTGGCTGCTGACCGGCCGGAAGACGTACTGCACCGGCGCCGAGGCGCTGGCCTGGATGGCCGTCACCGCGCGGACCGACGAACCCGAGCCCAGGGTCGGGACGTTCCTGGTCCGCGGCGAGAGCGAGGGCCTGGAGATCGACCCGACCTGGGACCAGCTCGGCCTGCGGGCCAGCGCCAGCCACGACGTGGTGCTCGACGGGGTGCGGGTCCCGGCCGAACACGCGCTCGGACTGCGCACACCCGGCCGGGAGGACGGTGCGGAGGCCGAACTCGCCCGCGCCTGGCAGGACCTGGCGCTCGCCGCGGTGGCGATCGGGGTCGCCCGGGCCGCCGAGGGCTGGCTGGTCCGCTTCCTGAACCAGCGCACTCCGGCCAACCTGACCGAACCGCTCGGCACCCTGCCGCGCTACCGCTGCGCCCTCGGCGAGATCGAGGCCCAGCTGATCGGCGCCGAGGAGCTGGTCCACGGCCTGGCGCCCCGGGTGGACCGGGGTGAGCCGGACGCCGTGGCCCGGACCGGGCCCGCCCAACTGCTGGCCACCCGGGCCGCCACGGCGGCCGTCCAGCAGGCCGTCGCGCTCACCGGCAACCCGGGGCTGAGCCGGCGTCACCCGCTGGAGCGCTACCTGCGGGACGTCCTCAGCAGCCGGGTGCACCTGGCGCCCGAGGAGGCCGTCCTGGACGCCGCCGGCCGGGCCGCCCTGGAACGCGGCGCCCGGCCGTAAAGCGGCCCTGTGGTCCAACGGGTCCCGCGGGCCCGGCGGTTCAGCCGGATCCGACCGCCGGGCCCCCGCCGCTCAAGCAGTGTTCAGCCACCGTTCAACCACTGTTCAACCACTGTTCAGCGCGTGCCGACCGCCGCCCGGACCGCCCGGCGGGCCAGCGCGGCATCGTCGTAGAGCCGGCGGATCATGATCCGCTGCTCCTCACCGGCGCCCGGCACGTCGTACAGCCGGATCTCCCGCATCAGCACCAGCACCAGGTTCACCAGGAACGCGTCCCGGGCCAGCGTGCCGCCGTTCTGGGCGAGTTGGCTGATCTGGCGGCGGGCGGCGGTGTCGCCGGACAGGACGCTCCACAGCACCGCCAGGTCGTAGCCCGGCAGGTACCAGCCGGCCTGCTCCCAGTCGACCAGCACCGGGCCGGACGGCGCCAGCAGCATGTTGCTGAGCAGCGCGTCGCCGTGGCACAGCTGCAGCGGGGTCTGGCCCAGGCCGTGCAGCAGGCCGCGCAGGTCGCCGGCGTCCCGGTCGGTGAGCTGGCCCACCGAGTGGTAGCGGGCGATCTCCAACTGGTAGTCCAGGCGCGGCTGGAAGACGTCGCTCGGCGGCCGCCAGAGGTTCAGCGTGCGGACTGCGCCGAGCAGCGCCCGCACCTCGCCCGGGGTGGGCGCGTTGACCGGGTGGCGTTCCCGGGCGGCCGGTCGCCCGGGAACGCGCTCCATGACGAGCACGCACCGGTCGTGGTCGGCCGCGACCAGCCGGGGCAGCCGCACCGGCGGGCGGTGCCGGACGAACGCCCGGTACACCGCGACCTCGTGGTGGAAGTCGGTCACCAACTGCTCGAAGTACTCACTCCGCACCGCCTGCGGCGCCAGGCACTTGGCGACCACCGGAGCCCGCCCGATGGTGCCCGCCACCAGGATGTGGCGGCTGCCCTCGCGCAGGACCTGGCGCGGGGTGAACGCGGGACATATCCGCGCGACACTGCCCAGCGCGGCCCGCACCGCGGGGGTCTGGAGCGCCGACGGATCGATCCGCTCCGGCCCGACCGGCTGGCCGGGCCGCCGGGCTCGCAGCACCTGGCCGTCGGCCTGCCGGGCCAGCGGGAGGCGGTGGCCGACCGGCGGGGCGGCCTCGGGGGCGCGCAGCCCCAGCGCCGTACGGCCGGCCGGGACCCGGGCGTCCGTGGACCGGCCCTCGGTGCCGCGCGGGGCGACCGGACGGCTCGCCGGGGGCACCTGCTTGGGCCCCGGACGGCCGGCGGCTGCGTTGGGGGGGCGCAGCGCGGTGCGGGTCGCGGTCGGCGTGGGGGTCGTCGCTGAGGAGTACATGGGCTGAGGGTGGTCCCTTCCGGTCCGTCGGCGGGTGCGCCCCGCGGGGGCGGGGAGGGCCGCCGCCGGGTGCTTCCTGGCACGGCGGCGGCCCTGCTGCGGGCGGTGGGTGGAGCGCGGGCGCCGGGCACGGACGCGGGGTCGGGAACCCCTGTTCGACAGTGCTCCGGCCGTCCGCACCCTGGGGAATGCGGTCGGCCGGACTGCCGTGGCCGTGCCCGGCGCCCCCGCGCCACCCGGCCGCGCCACCCCCTCGGGTGAGGACCGGGAGCGCCCCGTGCCACGGTCGGGGGACTGCCCCGGCCCTGGTGGGACGCCGCCCGACCCGAGGGGCGAGGTGGCGCACCCCTACAACACACCCGTCGGGCACTGGCTTAGTAGTCTGGCGGGCCCTGGCGAACGGTGGCGAATGCTCGCCTGGCACTTGCCGGAGCCTCTAGCCTCGAAGTGCCGAGGAACCTGGGGGCTTCATTTGAGCAGGGAACCCAACACCCGACTCGCCGATCTGTTCGTCCTGACCGGATGGTCCAAGGGCGAGTTGGCGCGGCTGGTCAACCGTCGCGGTGCCGCGCTGGGGCAGCAGCAGCTGTCCACCGACACGTCGAGGGTACGGCGGTGGATCGAGCAGGGGGAGATCCCGCGCGATCCGGTGCCGAGGGTGCTGGCAGCCGTGTTCACGGAGCGGCTCGGCCGTGTCGTCACCACTGAGGACCTCGGTCTGGAACGACACCGGCCCACCAGGTCCGGAGCGGAGCCCTCCGCAGCAGCGCCGTGGTCGCCGGATCGAACAGCCGCGGTCCTCACCGAGTTCACGGGAATGGACCTCATGCTGAACCGACGTGGATTGATGGGCGCCGGAGCCGCGCTCACGACCGGGGCGGTCATCGCCGACTCGCTGAAGGGCTGGCTGGGCGGGGACGCGGTGGCGTACGCGGCCTCCGTGCCCGGGCCCCGACAGGTGGTCACCGGGGGCGGCGCCCGCCCGGTGGTGGACGTGTACGACGCGGGCCCGGTCGGGCTCGACGAGGTGGAGTCGCTGGAGCGCTCGGTGCAGGTTTTCCGGGCCTGGGACGCCGCTCGCGGCGGCGGGCTCCAGCGCAAGGCGGTTGTCGGTCAACTCAACGAGGTGGGCGGTTTGTTGACCCACCGCCATGCCCCGGCGGTGGAGCAGCGGTTGTGGCTGGTCGCGGCCAACCTGGCGGTGCTGGCCGGCTGGATGTCGCACGACGTGGGCCTGGAGCCCACCGCCCAGCGGTACTTCATGATCGCGGCCGAGGCGGCCAAGGAGGCCGGCGACCGGCCGCGGGCCGGCGAGGCGATCTCCCGGGCGGCCCGGCAGATGGTGCACCTGGGCCGGGCCGACGACGCGATCGACCTGATGTCGGCGGCCAAGGCGGGTGGCGGTCTGCTGCTGCCCAGGACCCGTGCGATGTTCAACACCGTCGAGGCCTGGGCGCACGCCTCGATCGGGCACTCCCAGGACACCTACCGGCTGCTCGGCGAGGCGGAGGACCTGTTCACCGAGGAGTCGCCGGAACCGGCGCCGTCCTGGATGCAGGTCTTCGACGAGGCCGAACTGCGCGGCATGCAGGGGCTGGTGCTGCGCACCCTGGCCGAGCACGACGAGGCGGCCGCCCCCCGGGCCCGGCGGCACGCGGAGCGGGTGATCGCCCTGCGGGAGGGCACCGGGCAGCTGCGCTCGGCGCTGTTCGACCGGATCACCCTGGCCTCGGTGCAGTGGATCACCGGGGAGCCGGACGCGGCGGCGTTCCAGGCCAAGATGGTGATGAACCTGATCGGCCAGAACTCCTCGCACCGGACCTGGGACCGGCTGCGCGAGATGTACCGGCTGACCGCGCGGTACCGGGGGCTGCCGGTGGTGGACGAGCTGCGGGCGGAACTCGGCCGGGAGCTGCGGGCGGCGGACGCCAAGAACCGGCCGCGGCCGTCGTGAGACGGGGCGGCCGGCGGGGCGCCGGTCGGGTACCGGCCGGGGGTTCGGGAGCAGTCCGGGATCGGGGACCGGCGTGGGGTCCGCGACCGGTCGGCGGTCCGCGAGCAGCCGCGTTTCCGGCCGCCGTTCGGACCCGGGACCGGACGCCGGATCAGGCCGACGGGGCCGGCCGGAGCAGCATGCGCAGCGCGGTGACGGTGCCGTCCGTGCCGAGCACGGGTTCGCCCGCGCACTCCACGCTGTCGTGCCGTCCGCCGGGGCGGCGGACCCGCAGGGTGCCGGCGGCCGGGCGTCCGTGCACCAGGGCGTCGGTCATCATCCGGCGCAGCAGCGGCCGGTCCGCCTCGGGGAGGCGGTCGGGCAGCCGGTCGAGGCTGAGCGGGCCGTGGCCCGGGTCGCAGCCGAGGAGGAGGTAGGTCTCCGCGTTCCAGCGGACGCCGTCGGTCAGCAGGTCCCACTCCGCCGAGCCGATGATCGGCTTGTCGTCGCGGTCGCGGCGTCCGGGGTGGCCGCCGCTGTCGAGGAAGGGGCCGGACGGCCCCTGCGTCGTGCCGTCCACTCCGCCCTCCGTTCCGCTGTCGGACCCGCCGTCGGAGTCGTCGGCGGTGCCTTCCGGGTCGCCCGCCGGGGCGCCGTCCACCGTGGCGGTGTCCGGCGGGCGGGCGGCGCCTAAGGGCATGTTCATGGCGGGTCCATCACTCGGTGCGGCCCCCGTGCGGGTCGTCGGGGTGGTGAGAAGACTGTCGCACAGCGTCCACGCGGGTGTGGGCGATTTGGACAGAACGCAGGCAAAATTCCCCTGGCATATGCCACTGTGGCAGTGGCCTTCGTCGCCCTGTGTGCGGAAGGGGGTCCGAGGCGGTAACCTTCGGTGATTCCGGCGCCCGGGCGCCCACCGCAGTACCGACCAGAGACCCCGGCGACGGAAATCCCGTTGCCACTACGACCGCCGCAACGGATGCTGACCTCATGTTCGAGCCAGTGATAGCACCTAGTGCCAGCCTCCTCGGCCTCCTTCAGCGAGGCCGCGGTGACGGGCAGCTCCACGCGCTGGCCGCCGACCGTGCCGAGGCCATCGCCGCGCTGGAGGAGTGCGTCACCAGGGATCCGCGGGCCGACTGGCAGGTCGAGAGCCGCTCCCTCTACTACGCCCGCCTCTACATGGAGCTGGAGGCCCCCCTCGACGGCATCGAGGACCACCTCCACTCCGCCGAGGACCTCGTCAGCGACGACGAGAGCCGTACCGGCCTCGCCCTCTCCGTCCTGGGCCACCTCGCCGCGTACGGCCGGCGCGACGCGCTGCTGATGCTGCGCGAGTACGCCGCCACCGGTGCCAACTGGGCCTGGGCCCTGGACGAGCTCGCCCTGCGCGACGACGACCGGGGCCTGCTGCTGCTCGGCACCGCCGTGCTGGACCGCTTCGCACCGGGCCCCGAGGGCGACGCCGAGCTGCGCGAGTTCATCCGCAACGCCTACGAGCCCCGGCCCTGGCGGCTCTGGGCGGCCTACCACCCCAGAGTGGCCGCGGCCAGCGAGCAGTCGCCCTTCGACCTCTGGCAGCGCCAGCTCAACCGCAGCGGCGTCACCCCGGGCTGGTCCACCGCCGACGTGCTGGCCTGGGCCGACCGGGGACAGCTGGGCGACCTCGGCGCCGGTGCCTTCCTGGGCCGCCCCGAGCCGGTGCGCGTCGACGAGGACCCGTCCGGCCCGGACGCCGTGGACCGCCGCGCAGCCGCGGCCGCCCGCTGTCTGACCGCCGTCGTCCGGCCCGAGGACCGTCCCCTCCTGCTGGAGGCCGCCCGCGACGGCCTGCCCGGCGCCCGGCGGGCCGCCCTGCGCTACCTGGTCGACCAGCGTGACCCGGCCGCCCTCGAACTGATCGAGGCCGCCGCAGCTGACGTGGACGACCGGACCGTCCGGGCAGCATTGGAGCTGCTGGGCCGGATGCGCGGCCCCGAGGTGCTGGCCCAGGCCCGCCGCTGGGCGGACCCGGCCAGCGGGGGAGCCGACAGCGCGCTCGGCGAGACGGCCGTCCGCCTGCTCGCCGACGCCGGGGAACCGGCCGACGCGCCGCTGGTGGTCGCCGGACTGCGCCGCTGGATCTCCGTGCGCGGGGTCAGCGGTACCGGCCTGGGATCGCTGGTCGACGGCGCGGGGCGGCTGGCCGCCGCCGACGCCGTCCCGGTCCTGCGCCACATCTACGGGGAGGCCGCCTCCTCCGAGCTGCGCGGTCGCGCCGCCCGGGCGCTCGCCGCGACCGATGTGCACTTCCCCGAGGGGCCAGCCGTCGAGTGCCTCTGGGACTGCGAGGAGTCCACGCGCGAGCTCGCCGCGCGCCACGTCGCCACCACGGGCGACGCGCGTGTGCTGGAGCGGCTGCGAAGGCTCGCCGCCGACCCGGCCGAGGAGGCCGAGGTCCACGCCGCCGTCCGCGGCCGATTGACCGCCGCCCGGGAGTTCGGGCGCTAGGTCCTCTTCGTTCAGTGGGCCGGGACACCGCGAGGGTTGTCCCGGCCCACTGCTTTTCGGGCGGCCGCCGGTGGAACGACGTTCCACTTGATCGAACCCGCGTCCGAAGCCACTTTGCGCGCCGCGCCGGGGCTTGTAGCCAGCCGACGGGCCGGACTAGCCGACGGGCCGGGCTCGGACCCAGGTGCGGTCCTCCGTCAGGTACGCCTCGACCCGCAGACCGGCGTCCGCCAGGGCCTGTTCGAAGGCCTCCGTGCTGAGCGGGCGGGACAGGAAGGTCTGGGTCCAGGTGCCGTCCGGGAAGACGTACTCCGCGTGGACGGAGTTCACCCCGGAACCGACCGGTGTCGCGGAGAGGATCCGGGACACCCCGTCCGTCCCGGCGATCCGGCTCTCGCGCGGCACGTTGCGGTGCCAGTCCTCGCCCTCGCGCTGCACCAGCACGCAGCCGTCCTCGGCAACGTGGCGGCGGCAGGTCTCCAGCAGGCCCTGGCGGACGGCCGGATCGCCGGCGTGCACCAGGAAGGAGGCCAGCATGACGACGTCGAAGCGCTCGCCGAGGTCCAGCCGCTCGATCGGGCTGCGCACCGTGCGGACGTCCGCGCGCACCCGGGCCAGCATCTCGGCGGACTCGTCCACCGCCGTGACGGCGAAGCCGCGCTCGACCAGCGGGTGGGTCATCCGGCCGACGCCGCAGCCCAGTTCGAGGATCCGGGCGCCGGGCGGCACCGCGGCCTCGATCACGTCCGGGGCGTCGCCCACCGGGAGGCGGGACCACACCTCGACCGCGCAGCCGTCCGGGGTGATCGCGCCGGTGCCCGTGCCGTCGTAGCCCTCGCGTCGCTCGTTGCTCATGTGCGTGCCGTTGCCCATACGGGCCATCGGAACACGGGCGGGGTGGGGAGGGAAGGGCGGTTCGGCGTCTTTCGGTCAACGGTCGGGCGATCCGCCCTGTCGGCCTGTCAGCCTGTCAGCCTTTCGGCCTGTCGGCCGGTCAGCTCGACAGTTCGTCGAGGGCGGCGCGCAGCCAGGCGAGTTCGGCCTCGGTGGTGGCGCGGGCGGTCAGCAGCAGGCCGCGCCGGAACGGATCGGCGAACTCCTCGGCGGCGCGCGGGCGGTCGCCCTCGTAGAAGAAGCTGGCCGGCTCGGACAGGAAGGTGATCCGGCGGCGCAGCACGGCGGCCTGGGCGGCGGGGTCGTCGAGGTGGCGCAGGAAGGAGACCAGGGCGGTCCAGCGGTTCCCGTCGGTGATGTCGAGCGGCTCGGGCTCGCGCAGCCGGTCGAGCAGCGCGGCGCGGCCGGCCTCGGTCAGGTGCAGGGTGTGCCGGGGTGCGGCGGCGCTGCCGGGCTCG
Source organism: Kitasatospora sp. NPDC101157 (assembly GCF_044768255.1). Taxonomy (NCBI): domain Bacteria; kingdom Bacillati; phylum Actinomycetota; class Actinomycetes; order Kitasatosporales; family Streptomycetaceae; genus Kitasatospora; species Kitasatospora sp. NPDC101157. Next base: position 58,710 of record NZ_JBIWPL010000031.1, read on the forward strand.
GTCTCGCGGACCAGCAGGCCGTCGGCCTCCAGCCGCTTGATCGCGGGGTAGAGCGAGCCGTCGCTGATCGGGCGGACGTGGCCGGTGAGCGCGGCGAGGTGGCGGCGCAGCTCGTAGCCGTGCAGCGGCCGGTCGTACAGGAACCCGAGGATCGCGAGCTTCAGCATGGGCCCACTCTCTCAGATCCGTGTCTCGGAGTGCGGGTATATCGCTTACGCTATACCTCGGTTTCGAGGTATCGTCTCGGCAGTCCCCGACCGACACAGGAGTGTGTGCGCATGCGTGAAGCCCCCGTCACCCCGAACGGCGACCGGATCCGCTGGGTCGAGCTGCCCGGCGCCGAGCCCGCCCGGCTCTACCTGCACGGGCTCGGCTCCAGCTCGCCCGTCTACTTCGCGGCCGCCGCCGCCCATCCGCTGCTCGCCGGGCGCCGCTCGTTGCTGCTGGACCTGCTGGGCTTCGGGATCAGCGACCGGCCCGCCGACTTCGGCTACACCCTGGAGGCGCACGCCGACGCCGTCGCGGCTGCGGTCGCGGCCGCCGGGCTGGAGCGGGTCGAGGTGGTCGGCCACAGCATGGGCGGTGCGATCGCGATCGTCCTGGCGCACCGGCACCCCGGGCTGGTCTCCCGACTGCTCCTGGTGGACGCCAACCTGGATCCGGCCGATCCCGGCCGCCGACGGATCGGCAGCAGCGGGATAGCCGGCTACGCCGAGGCGGAGTTCCTGGCCGGCGGGCGGGAGGAAGTCGCCGAGCGGGTCGGCCCGTTCTGGTGGTCCACCATGCGACTGGCCGGGCCCGAGGCCCTGTACCGCAGCGCGGTGCACCTCGCCCGGGGGAGCGAACCGACCATGCGCGAGCTGCTGCTCGGACTCGACCTCCCCCGCACCTTCCTCCACCCGGAGGCGGAGGAACCGGCGGGCGCGGAGGGGCTGCGCGCGGCGGGGGTGAGGGTGGTCGAGGTGCCGGGCTGTGGGCACAACATCATGCTCGACAACCCGGACGGCTTCGCGGCGGCGGCCGCGGAGGCTCTGGGCGTCGGCTGATCCCCGAACCAGGCCGAACGGGACCGCCGTGGAGGAGCCCGTCGCATGCCCATCTCCGTCCCGCCCGCGCCGGCCGAGTCGCCGACCGAGTCGCCGGCCGAGTCGCCGACCGAGTCGCCGGCCGAGTTCCGCGGCGCGGACGGACGCGCCTGGGCGGCCCGACTCCCCTCCCTCGCCGGCGAGTTGCTCGAACGCTGGGAGCTTCGCCCGGACGGCCCGGACGGCCCGGACGGCCCGGTGGCGCACGGGGTGGTCGGGCTGGGGCTGCCCGTCCGGCGCGCCGACGGCACACCCGCGGCGCTCAAGCTCCAGCCGGTGGGCGAGGAGACGGCGGGCGAGGAGACGGCGGGCGAACCGGCCGCCCTGCGCGCCTGGGGCGGCCGCGGTGCCGTCCGGCTGCTCGACCACGAACCCGGCTCCGGATTCATGCTGTTGGAGCGCCCGGAGCCGTCATGCTCACTGCTGGAGCTGCCCGACGACCGCGCGGCACTGCGCGTACTCGCCGGGCTGCCGAGGGAATTGACGCGAATTCAATCACCCTCCGATCTACGGAAGGCGCTGCGGTGGCGCTTCGACCTGCTGGTCGAGGTGCTGGAGCCGGACCGCGGGACGGCGGCGGCCTGGACGCTCGTCCCGGTGCTGCAGAACGTCTTCCGGGCCGTGGAGGAGGGGGAGGGAGGGCGCGTTCGATCCGGCCCAACGGGTCGTCGCGGAGCTGCTGGCGGGTCGCGGCTGAGCGCGTTCCGTCCGGTGTCCGGACATCGGCGCCCCGCCCCGCCCGCCGTCAGGAGAACGCCTCGACCCGGACGCCGGCCGAGGCGAGGGCGCCGCGGATCCGCCAGGCGAGCTGAGCGGCGCCCGGAGTGTCGCCGTGGACGCACAGCGAGCGGGCTTCGACGGCGATGCGGTCGCCGCCGACGGCCTCGACCGTGCCGTCCCGGGCGATGCCGACGGCGCGGGTGATCACCGATTCGGGGTCGTGCACCACCGCGTCGGGTTCGCGGCGCGGGACGAGGGTGCCGGCCCAGGTGTAGGCGCGGTCGGCGAACGCCTCGGTGACGACCGGGAGCCCGACCCCCTCGGCGACCGTGAGCAGCCGGGAGCCGGGCAGCCCGAGGACGGGCAGTGGCCCGTCGCAGACCGCCCCGGCGCGGAGCACCCCGGCCACCACGGCCTCGGCCTGCTCGGGGTCGGCGACCACCCGGTTGTAGAGGGCGCCGTGCGGCTTGACGTAGGACACCCGGGAGCCGGCGGCGCGGGCGAAGACCTGGAGGGCACCGATCTGGTAGGCGATCTCGTCGGCCAGTTCCTCCGGGGGCACCTCCATCGCGCGGCGCCCGAAGCCGGCCAGGTCGCGGTAGGAGACCTGGGCGCCGATCCGGACGCCGCGCTCGGCGGCGAGCGCGCAGACCCGGCGCATCGTCGACGGGTCCCCGGCGTGGTAGCCGCAGGCGACGTTGGCACTGGTCACGACGGACAGCAGCGCCTCGTCGTCGGTCAGGCTCCAGCGCCCGAACCCCTCGCCGAGGTCCGCATTGAGATCGATCACCGCATCGGCCACGCCCGTCCGCCTCCCAGCAGCTGTTGAGCCAGATGGTAGGGCCTGGCGGTGAAGCCCGGTGACCGTGACCCGGGCGCCCGCAGGGCCCTGCGGCGCGCGGCCCTCGTGCACGCGCCCGGGGGCGGCGCCGAGGGCCGTCGACTCAGTGCGCGGCCGGGCGTTGCTGGAAGGAACGTTCCAGCGGACGCAGTGCCCGCAGCACGATCAGCAGCGGGACGACGCCAAAGACACCGAACGACATGTCGATGAATCGCCATGCGAGCGGGATCCCCCGCAACGGCCCGCAGATCAGCGCCAGCGGGATCACCGCGCCGCAGGCGAGCGCAGCCCAGCGGATCACCCAGATGTTGCGGACCGGGTCCTTGAGCGGTCCCCAGAAGGCGGCACCGATCACCAGGTGGGCGAAGGCCAGCCAGTCGGTGCCGTACGCCAGGAACGGGTAGCGCTCGTTCGTCTCGACGACACCGGTGTGCACCCGTTCGAACCAGGCGAGCGCGGCCGGGAGGTGGTCGGTCAGCGGCGCCGCCGGGCCGGAGGCGAAGTCGACCAGCCAGCCGGTCTCGGTCTCCAGGGGGGAAGGCGGTCAGGCCGCTCAGCACCAGGCAGACCAGGAAGAGCCACAGCCACCGCCGGACCCGTCGCAGGATGACCGCAGGGTCGCCGTCCATCTCGCACACCTCCAGGTCGAGCGCACCCTGCCGGGCACGCCGAGAGGCAGGCGAGCATTGTCCCGCCTGCGCGGAACGGACTCTAGCCCGATCTTTTGAACATGTTCAACACGGCGGAGTCCGGCCTCGGACACGGTGCCCGGGTGCCCGACCGGGCACCCGGGCACCCGGGCATCGTCGGTGCAGGCGCTACGCCGTGTAGGTGTACCTGACCGGCGCACTGGTGCCGCCCGCCGTCGTGACCGTGACGTCCACCGGCCCGGGCGCGGCACCCGCCGGCGCGGTGGCCGAGCAGAAGGAGGGCCCGCAGGAGACGTGCGCGGCCGGCACCCCGCCGAAGGCGATCGAGCCGTACGTCAGGTTGGCGCCTTGGACGTACACCCGGGTCCCGCCGGCCACCGGCCCGCTGGTGGTGGTCAGATTGCCGACCACCGGCGCGGGCGGGGCCGGCGGCGCGGCGCCGGTGTAGTCGAAGGCGGCCGGCGCGGCGGCGGTACCGCCCGGGGTCACCACGCTGACGGGGGCGCTGCCCGAGCCGCCCGGGGTGGTGACGGTGCAGGCGGTGTCGGTGCAGCTGCCCGCCGCCGGGACGCCGCCGACCAGCACCATGCCGTGGGCCAGGTTGCTGCCGCTGACGGTCACCGAGGTGCCCCCCGTGCCCGGACCGGTGCTGGTGTCCAGCCCGGTGACGGCCGGGGCGGCCTGGACGGTCGCCGGCAGGTAGCCGCCGCTGCCGAGGTCGTAGCGGGAGACGTGCCCGGTCGGGTCGGTGTCGTTCGGGTTGGCGGCCGTCACCGTGATCACCCCGGTGACCGGCACGCCGGGGGTGGTGCGCAGGTTCAGCTTCATGAACTCGCTCTTCCCGACCACCCGGGTGCCGGTGAGCACGGCCTCCAGGTGGCGGCCGTCGGGGGAGAGGGTCTCGGTGAAGGTGTAGTCGTACGGCGTGGAGTAGAACATCGCGCCGTCGGTGGTGACGCCGGGCGGCAGGTCGACGGTGAAGTGCGTCGGGCCGGTCAGGTCCGCGGTGCCGGAGGAGACCCAGCTCGCCGACATGTTGCCGGAGGTGAAGAAGCCGCCGGGGTAGTTGCCGGCCTGCGAGACGGTCACGTGCTGGGCGGAGGTCGACGGCGTGTCGGTCGGCGCGGCCGCGGCGGCGCCGGTGGTGAGGGCGGTCAGGGACAGGGCGGCGCCGAGGGCGGCCACGGCCGGTCGGGTGATCATGCGTCGATCATCACCGAACCACCCTGCCGCCCTCACGGTTTTGTCGAATGCCGGTTCGAGAATGGCGCGATCCCGTCGAAACCGCGTTCTGGATCCGTCCCCGACACGCCACCCGGTCCGCCCTCCGGGCCGCCCGCAAGGTCCGTTTCGGTCGATGTCGGTGCGAACCTCTAATCTTGTCCACCGTGACCGCCATCGCTGACCCGCCCACCGAGCCCGGCCTCCGGCCGGCCGCCGGCGCCGCCGTGCCCGCGCCGCGGCCCGCGCCCGGCCCCGCCGCCGACGAGGGCCTCGCCCGCCGGCTCAAGGCGCTGGCCTGCACCGCCCCGCTGCACGACCTGGACAACCGCAAGGTCAACCTGGCCGGCGAGTACGGCGGCTACGCGATGGCCGAGGTCGGCCTCGCCGCGATCGACCTGGTCACCCTGAACATGGACTTCGACACCGGGGCCGACCGCGACATAGTGCTCGCCCGGATGCTGCCCCGGGTTGCCGCCCAGGCCCCGCGCCGGCCCACCCCCGAGCACGAGCGGGTCGCCCGCTGGGTGCTGGAGTCGCTGATCAACGTCGGCAGCGTGGACCGCGGCTTCCGCGCCGTGTACGGCACGTTCGGCGCGGACGGCGAGTACATCCGCCGCGACTACGACTTCAAGCTGATCGAGGAGGTCCCCGGCCCGGACGGCGGCGTCTACCTCCGCACCACCGACGAGGCGGTCAACGTCCTGGTCGGCGCGCTCGACACCGACGTCACCTCGGCCCAGATCGCCGCCGAGGTCAAGCTGGAGGTGCTGATCCGCCGCGGCCGCCTGGCCGACGCCCAGCTGGCCGCCGAGCAGGCCCGCTACCGCACCGTCCAGTACGCCGAGACGCTGCGCCGCGCCCTCGACGCCACCCGCCGCAACGTCCGCGCGGTGGACTGGATGAAGGCGGTCCCGGACCTCATCGACGAGGCGCTGGACCACATCGCCGACCGCTACCGGCACGAGAACGCGATTCTCACCAACATCCGCAAGGCCCGTGACGAGGCCGAGGACCCGGAGCACAAGCGGCGCGCCGCCGAACTGGTCGACATCGTCAAGGACTGCATCCGCCGCCACACCCAGCTGCAGACCCGCCTGCTGGAGGCCGGCCCGCTGTTCCGCGCCGAACAGGACCGGCAGGCCTTCGCCACCCCCGGCGCCCGCAGCGGCATCGACCTCTACGGGCAGCTGCTCGCCCCCGTACTGCGGCTGCCGGTGGAGCAGGCCGTCCGCCCCACCGGCGCCTTCTTCGCCCGCGGCGCCGGCCTGCGCACGCCCGTCTCGGTCCGGGTCGCCGACCTGGTCGACCTGCTGCTCACCCCGCCGGTCGAGCGCGAGCACCTCGGCGCCGAGCTGCCCGACCCGGACCTCGTCGCGACCCCGGACGACAGCCGCTTCTCCGAGGCCCAGCTCGAATCCGCCCTGGAACTGCTCGACCTGCCCCCGGACGCCCCCCGCCGGCTCTCCGGCCTGCTCGCCGACGCCCGCAAGCGGGACCCGGAACTCCCGTACCTGGTCGCCCTGCTGGCCGTGCACGCGGCCAGCCCGCCGGTCGGCACCGCCTACCGCCAGGGCGAGGAGCGGCTGCTGTTCGCCGTGGACGACGGCACCCCGCTGCGCGATCCGGAGTTCGGCGGCGCCGACCTCATCGTCGGCAGTGCCCTGCTCGACGCGGTCGGCATGGCCGCCGACCGCAAGGACGCCGGCTGACCCGCCGCCGGAACAGCACATTGACGAACCGTAACCACCGCGCCACCCCCGAGGAGCACCGCCCGTGACGACCCACCACGACACGTCCTGGGCGGCCGAGACCGAACCCGCGGCCCCCGCGCCGATCACCCCGGCCGACGTCGCCGACGCCGCCCGGCTGGTCTCCTTCGGCCTCCAGGCCAAGCTGCTGCCCGCCCGCGATGCCGAGTACGCCGAACTCGTCCGCCGCCACCGCGAGGACCCGCCGTTCGCCCGCCTCGCCGACGCCATCGCCACCGGCATGGGCCTGGTCGTCCTGGAGGTCTCGGCGCGCGCCGGGATGGCCGTCGCCGCCGCCGAGGACTCGCTCTTCGCCGTCCGGATGGGCGACTACTCGCGCCGCGCCGCCTCCGAGTCCACCGACCGCTTCCTGCACGGCCTGGCCCACCTCGCCGTCGCCGCGATGGCCTTCCCCCGCCCCGAGGACCTCGCCGACGACGGCTACCTCGGCCGGATCACCGTCAACGGCGTCGACTCCTTCGTCCGCCAGGCCTGCCGCCGCCTGGAGGAGCAGGCCGACGCCGACGGCGCCAACACCGACCCGGCCTCCGACGCCCCCGGCCTGGAGGCCGCCTGGCGGGTGTGGGCCCGGCGCACCGCGACCGGCGCCACCAAGGACGCCCGCCGGCTCTCCGGCTCCACCATCGGCATCGTCGCCAAGGCCGTCATGTTCCTGGTCGACTCCGGCTTCCTGCAGAAGGTCTCCGACGACTCCGGCGGCACCTACCGCACCACCGCCCGCTACCAGCTCCAGGTCCGCGACCTGGCCGGCAGCGCCGCGATGGCCGAACTGCTCGACCTCGGCATCGTCCCGGTCTCCGACGGCACCGCCAGCCTGCTGCCGCCGGACACCTCCGACGAGCTGGTCGCCGACGCCGGCCTGCCGTTCCACTCGCTCTGATCGCTCTGACAACCCCATAAGACGCACGGAGAACCGCCGCACATGTACGAGCTCAACCGGGTCCGCCTCTACTCGATCGGACCGGCCGGCGCCCGCTACGCCGACACGGTGCTCGACCTGCGCGGCGTCGGCGAGCCCGTCGCCGACCCGGCCCCGCAGCAGATCGGCCTGTTCGGGGAGGACGCCGACGGCCCGGTCCGCCGCCCCGCCCCGGCCGGCGTGCTCTTCCTGGAGAACGGCGGCGGCAAGTCCGTCCTGCTCAAGCTGATCTTCTCGGTGATGCTCCCCGGCCACCGCAACACCCTCGGCGGCGCCAGCTCCGGCGTGCTGCGCAAGTTCCTGCTCGCCGACGACTGCGGCCACGTCGCCCTGGAGTGGCAGCACACCGTCACCGGTGAGCTGATCGTGGTCGGCAAGGTCAGCGAGTGGCGCGGCCGCCAGGTCTCCTCCGACCCGCGCAAGTTCGCCGAGACCTGGTACTCCTTCCGCCCCGGCCCCGGCCTCACCCTCGACTCGCTGCCGGTCGCCGAACGCGTCAGCCTGGCCGGCGACCAGAAGGCCCGCGGCCGCCGCCGCACCATGAAGGGCTTCCGCGACGCCCTCACCGAGGCCGGAAAGGCCCACCCCCACCTCGACCTGGTCTTCGAGGACGGCCACGACCGCTGGACCGAGCATCTCGGCGAACTCGGGCTCGACCCCGAACTCTTCCGCTATCAGCGCGAGATGAACGCCGACGAGGGCGAGGCGGCCGGCCTCTTCGCGGTCAAGCAGGACAAGGACTTCACCGACCTGCTGCTGCGCGCCGTCACCGACACCCGGGACACCGACGGCCTGGCCGACCTGGTGCACGGCTTCGCCGCCAAGCTCGGCCTGCGCGCCGAACTCACCGCCGAACGCGACTTCACCGCCGGCTCGCTCGACCTGCTGGAACGCATCGTCGACGCCACCGCCGCCCGCGAGACCGTCCGCGAGGCCCACCGCACCGCCGAGCGCCGCGCCCGCCGCCTCGCCCACGCCCTCACCTCCCGCGCGGCCGCCGAGCGCGACCGCGCCCAGGACCTCGCCGTCGAGGTCGCCGCCGCCGCGAGCGCCGTCACCGCCGCCGAGTCCGACCGCACCCGGCACAGCCTGATCGCCGACGAACTCACCCACCGGCACGCCACGTTGAGCCTCGCGGCGGCCACCGCCGAGGCCGCCGCGCTGCGCCGCGAGCTCATCGACGCCCGCACCCTGCACTCCGCCTGGCAGGCCGCCGAGGCCGTGCTGCGCCAGCGCGCCGCCGCCGACCGGGTCGCCCGGGTCGCCGCCGCCATCCGCGAGGCCGAGCTGGACGCCGCCCCCGCGCTCGCCGCCCGCGCCCGGGCCGCCACCGCGCTGGCCCGCGCCCTGGAGGCCGCCGCCGCGGCCGCCGAAGCCCGCGCCGACACCGAGGAGCAGCGCGCGAGCGAGCTCCAGGAGGACGGCAGCAAGGCCCAGTCCGCCGCCACCGAGGCCGCCACCGCCGCCCAGAAGGCCCGCAGCGAGGCCGAACACCTGCGCCAGCGCCTCGCCGAGGTCGAGCAGGAGACCGAGGCCGCCGTCGAGGCGGGCTTCATCGACGCCGACGGCGACGTGGACCCGGCCCGGGCCGCGCTGCACGCCGCCGACGTCGAGAAGGCCGCCGCCGCGGCCCTCGCCCAGGCCCGTACCGCCGCCGAGGCGAGCGCCGCCCGGCTGCGCGAGGCCTCCGCCGCCACCTCCCGCGCCGAACTCGCCGCCGAACGCGCCGGCGACGCCCGCAAGGACGCCGCCCGGGCGCTGGCCGCCGAGCAGCGCACCGCCGCGCTGCTCGCCACCGAACAGCGCCTCGCCGACCTGCTCTCCCTCACCCCCTACCAGGAGGACGCCGAGGAGGACGCCGGCTTCCTCACCCCCGCCGTGCTCGACCGCAACGCCGAGTACCTGCGCGAACTCCTCGACGAGGCCATCGCCACCGCCGAACGCACCCTGTTCGACCTGCGGACGGCCGCCGCCGACGACTCCCGCATCCTCGCCGCGCTCGGTGACGGCGGCCTGCTGCCGCCCGGCCCCGACGTGCTGGCCACCGTCGAGTACCTCGCCGAGCACGGCATCCCCGCCCTGCCCGGCTGGCGCTACCTCGCCCAGTCCGTCGACCCGGCCGACCACGAGGCGATCCTCGCCGCCCGCCCCGAACTGGTCGACGGCGTGGTCGTCACCGACCCGTCCTCGCTGGAGCGCGCCCGCGAGGCCCTCCAGGCCGCCGCCCTGCTGCCGCGTTCCACCGTGGCCGTAGGCGCCGCCGCCTCGCTGATCGCCCCGATCACCGACGAGCCCGCCTTCTTCCTGGTGCCGCCGAACCCGGCCATGCACGACGAGTCCGCCGCCGACGGCGAGCGCCGCGAACTGCGCGCCCGCGCCGCCGCCCGCGAGGAGCACATCCGCGAACTCGCCGGCCGCCTCGGCGCCGACCGCGCCCTCGCCGCGCGCCTCGCCTCCTGGCACGCCAGCTGCCCGCCCGGCACCCTCGCCGAACTCGCCGCCGCCGCCGAGGCCGCGCGCGAGCACGCCGAGCAGGCCGCCGCCGCCCTGGCCACCCTGCGCGCCGACCACGACGAGGCCGAGACCGACCACGCGGCCGCAGCCGCCGCCCACGAGGAGCACCGCGAGGCCGCCCAGCGCGCCCGCCGCCGCGCCGACGCCCTCTCCGGCCTCGCCTTCCGGCTGCGCGAGCGCGCCAACTGGGCCCGCCGCCAGCGGGAACTCGCCGAGGACGCCGCCGAGTGCGACCGCCGCCAGGCCGTCTGCGCCGAACGCGCCCGCACCTGCGACGAGGACCGCCGGGCCGCGCAGCGCGCCGCCGACGACGCCCGCCGCACGGTACGGGCCCTGCGCGCCGAACGCGCCGAGATCCCCGCCGCCGAGCAGGCCGACGAGCCCGCCGAGCAGACCGCCCCCGCCGCGCTGCCCGCGCTGCGCGAGGCCTACCGGTCCGCCTCCCAGCTGTACGAGAAGGTCGGCGTCGGCGCCGACCTGCGCGCCGAACAGGCCCGCGCCGAGGGCGACGAGGCCGCCGCCGCGGCCGAACTCGACCGCCTCACCAACAAGGTCCGCACCCGCGCCGAGGAACTCCTCGGCAGCCCCGACGGCGCCGACGGCCCGGCCCGCCAGGCCGCCGCCGCCCGCGCCGAGGAACTGGTCGCCACCATCGAGGCCCGCTCCGCCGCCGCCAGCGAACAGCTCGGCCGCCTGCGCGGCGAGGCCGAGCGCTCCGCCCCCGCCGACGGCGAGGCGCACACCGAGCTGCCCGAGGAACTCGTCCCCACCGACCCCGAGCACGCCCAGACCCTGCTGCGCACCGCCACCAGCCGGCTCGCCGAGTGCCGGGAGGCCGTGGACGCCGCCCGCACCGCACTCGCCGACCTCCAGCGCACCTTCGACACCGCCCAGTCCGCCGCCGCCGACTTCGACGAGCTGGCCGGGCAGCTGCGCGACGGCCTGCGCGAGCTGCAGGAGGACGACGGCCAGCCGGTCGAGCCCTACCTCGGCTCGCTGCCCGAGGCCCGCAACGCCTGCACCGACGCCCGACGGGGTCTGCGGACGGCCGCCGGCGAACTGTCCTCCGCCGAACTCGCCGTCCGCGACGCCTCCGACGCGCTGGTCCGGCACGCCAACGCCGCCCGCTACGAGGCCGTCCGCACCCCCGCCCGCCAGCAGATCCGCGAACTGCCCGCCTCCGCGCTGCCCGAGCACGCCGCCGCCTGGGCCGCCGCCTTCGCGCCCCGGCTGCGGGTGCTCACCGACGAGCTGGCCCAGCTGGAGCGCAACCGCGGCTCGATCGTCGACCGGCTGCGCGGCCTGGTCGAGACCTCGCTCGCCACCCTGCGCGCCGCCCAGCGGCTCTCCCGGCTCCCCGAGGGCCTGGGGGAGTGGTCCGGCCAGGAGTTCCTGCGGATCCGCTTCGAGGACCCGGACCACGCCACCCTGGTCGAACGCCTCGGCGAGGTCATCGACGAGGCCACCCGCGCCGCCGTCCGGAAGAACAGCGACCTGCGCCGCGACGGCATGTCCCTGCTGCTGCGCGGTGTCGCCGCCGCGATCGGCCCCAAGGGCGTCAGCGTCGAGATCCTCAAGCCGGACGCGGTGCTGCGCGCCGAGCGGGTCGGCGTCGGCCAGATGTCCGACGTCTTCTCCGGCGGCCAGCTGCTCACCGCGGCCATCGCGCTCTACTGCACGATGGCCGCGCTGCGGGCCAACGACCGCGGCCAGTCCCAACTGCGGCACGCGGGGACGCTGTTCCTCGACAACCCGATCGGCCGCGCCAACGCCACCTACCTGCTGGAGCTCCAGCGCGCGGTGGCGGACGCCCTCGGCGTCCAGCTGATCTACACCACCGGCCTGTTCGACACCACCGCACTCGCCGAGTTCCCGCTGGTGATCCGACTGCGCAACGACGCCGACCTGCGGGCCGGCCTCAAGTACATCTCGGTGGAGGAACACCTGCGCCCCGGACTGCCCGCCCCGCAGGACCCGGACGGCCCGACCATCCACGGCGAGATCACCGCCACCCGGATGTTCAAGCGCCCGGCGGAGGTTCCCGCACAGCCGTGAACTGGCTAGCGTGATCACCATGCTGACGATCGCGCACCTCAGTGACATCCATCTCGGCCAGGTCCACCGCCGGGACGCGGGCAAGCGGGCCCGGCGGCGGGCCGAGCAGGTGATGGCGTACCTCGACGCCCTGCCCGGCCCGCTCGACGCGGTGCTGGTCACCGGTGACCTCGCCGACCACGGCCTGCCCGAGGAGTACCGGCAGGCCGCCGAGGTGCTGGCCTCGCGGCACCCGGTGCTGACCTGCCCCGGCAACCACGACAGCAGGGCACCGTACCGGGAGGTGCTGCTCGGTGAGGAGCCCACCACCGACCCGGTCAACCGGCTGCACCGACTGCCCGGCGCCGACGTGCTGATGCTCGACTCCTCCATACCCGGGCAGCACGACGGCCTGCTGGACGACCTGACCATGGACTGGCTGGACGCCCAACTGGCCTCGGGCCGCCAGGAGTTGCCAGCCCTGGTGGCCTTCCATCACCCGCCCGTCGAACTGCACGTCCCGTTCGTCGACGGGATCCGCCAGTTCGGCGAGGAACGGCTGGCGCAGGTGCTGGGCCGCCACCCCCGGGTGGCCGCGCTGCTCTGCGGCCACGCCCACACCTCCGCCGCGACCACCTTCGCCGGCCTCCCGGTGCTGGTCGCGCCCGGGGTGGTCTCCACCATCACGCTGCCCTGCGAGGGCGGCAAGGGCATCCTCTTCGACCACCCGCCGATGCTCGCCTTCCACGTCCTGGACGGCGGCCGGCTCACCACCCACTACCGGGTGGTCGCCGACTAGCTCCCCGCCAACCGGCGCAGGATCTCCATGAGTTCGGCGGGTGGCACGATGGAGAAGGAGCGATCGGCCTCGTCGATCACGGTCAGGTTGGTCACCTCGCCCTTGTGCCACCAGTAGAGCCGGGGCGACAGCGGCCCCGGGTTCTCCTGGTGAACGCGCAGGGCCATCGACGCCAGGTCGTTGACGGCACCCGCGACCCCGGCCTCGGCGAGCGGATGGAAGAACAGGTAGTCCCGGCTGGGCACCGCGAACAGGGCTCCCTCCTCGGGGAGTTCGCGCCCGGTGACCGCGCGGGCCAGGTCGTCCAGCACCAGTGCCTTGCTGGCCACGAACATCGAGTCGCCGAACACCGCGTACAGGGTGGAGCCCTCGGTCGGGCCCTGGAGGGCCTCGTACTCGACCGGGTCGGCGATCAGGTTGGCCCGCCCGGCGGCCCGCAGCCGCTGCAGCCCGACCTCGGCGACGGCCTTGTCGTCCAAGGTCCGTACGGTGTCGGGCAGGTCGACCGAGAGCGCCTCCAGCAGGCCGGTCACGCTGCCGGCAGCCTCGGCTGGTGCGGCGGTTGGGGCCGGTACGGCGGCTGGCCCGGCTGCCCGGGAGGGCCAGGCCGGCCTTGCTGGTTGCCCGGCCGGGGGAGCGGCCGGGCGGCCGGCGGTTCGGCGGGCACCCGGCTTCCGGCCATCGGGTGGGCGGGGTTCGGCCCGCGCATCCGTTGGGCGGCGATCTGGCGGGAGATCAGGATCTCCAGCAGGCACCACATCGTGCCGAACACCCCGAGCCCCATCGCCAGCAGTGCGGGCGTCATCAGCCAAGTGCCCGCGTACGAGGCCAGGGTCGCGACCACCACGCCGACCAGCGTGAAGGCCAGGCACAGCACGGCCCGGACCGCGGCGGCGCGCACCTCGTCGGGCAGGCGGCGACGGCGGCGTGGCAGGGACATCGGAGGACCCCCAGGCGCGAATCCGGTCTCGGTGACGGTGTGGACGGGGAACGGGCGCACGCGAAACGCGCCCCCTTGCCTCACTCTGCCCCCGCCGAACCCGGAGCATGCGTCCGAATTCCGCCGAACTGCCGTCAAATCGTGTGATCCGGGGCAGGCGGAGGTGGGAGCTCAGTCCAACTGCAGGTTGAGCTCCTCCAGGGCGCCCGTGACGATCGTCCGCATCGCCCGTTCCGCGTGGACGGCGTCGCCCCCGCAGATCGCGTCGGCGACCTCCCGGTGCAGCCTGATCGCGTACGGTTCGGGCTGATGGGGCATCAGATGGTACTCGGTCCGGCCGGTGAGCACCGCCCCCACGGTGTCCCCGAGGTGGGCGAACATCTCGTTCCCGGAGGCGCGCAGCACCAGTGCGTGGAAGGCGATGTCGTGCCCGAGGAAGGTGGTGAGGTCGGCCTCCCGTGCGGCGACCGTCAACTCCACGGCCAGTGAGCTGAGTTCGCGCCGGTCGTCGTCGGTGGCGTGGGTGGCGGCGAGCGCGGCCGCGGCCGGTTCGACGGCCACCCGCAGCGAGCCGAGCGAGCGCAGCTGGGCGGGCCGGTCGGCACCGGCCAGGCGCCAGCGGATCACCATCGGGTCGAAGACGTCCCAGAGCGACTTCGGCTGGACGGTGATCCCGACCCGCCGCCGGGACGCGACCAGGCGCATCCCCTCCAGGACGCGCACCGCCTCCCGGACGACCGTCCGGGACACCCCGAACCGCTGCTCCAGCTCCTCCCCGCGCAGCACCGCGCCCTCGGGGATCTCCCCCGACGCGATCGCCGGCCCGAGCTCGTCAAGCACCCGACCGGGCAGCCCCTGGATCTCCATCCGCCCAGCGTAGACGCCATCCGCCCGAACCCCCACGTCACCCTCCGCCCCGCCCACGCGCTCGGTCACCCCCGCCTCCACCCGCACCTCCGGGGGGAAGTAAAAGTATGACGATTTGGTTTCCCCCACTTGAATACGTCATATCTTTGAAGCGATAGTGGCGGCCTGCAACGAAGGAGCACCACCCATGGCTCTCAACGTCGAGAACCGCGCCCTCCCGGACGCCCCCCGCACCGTCGTGGTGATGGGCGTCTCCGGGGTCGGCAAGACGACCCTGGCCCGACTCCTGGCCGACCGCCTCGATCTCCCCTTCGCCGAGGCGGACGAGTTCCACCCGCCGGCCAACATCGCCAAGATGTCCGCCGGCATCCCGCTGGACGACCAGGACCGTGAGCCCTGGCTGCGCGCAATCGGCGCGTGGCTCAAGGCCCGCACCGAGGCCGGCACCGGGGGCGTGGTCACCTGCTCGGCGTTGAAGCACGGCTACCGCGACATCCTGCGCGCGGACGCCCCGGACGCCTTCTTCCTGCACCTCAGCGGTGGCCACGAGCTGGTCGGAGACCGGCTCTCCCACCGCACCGGCCACTTCATGCCGACGTCGCTGCTCGATTCCCAGTACGCCACCTTGGAGCCCCTGGGTGCGGACGAGAACGGCGCCGTGCTGGACGTGGGCCCGTCCCCCGAAGAACTCGTCGAGATGGCCGTGGCGCTGCTGCGGCCCGTCAATGGAGACCTCGCGTGACCATTGCCCCCACTACTCTGCTGGCGGCCGCCCCACCGGCCCTGCCGCACACCGGCGACAACACCCAGCTGCTGATCGCGGTGCTGCTCAGCATCGGTGCGATCATCCTGCTGATCACCCGGCTGAAGCTGCACCCCTTCCTCGCCCTCACGCTCGGCTCCGGACTGCTGGCCGTCGTCGCGGGCGCCCCCTTCGACAAGCTGCTGAACAGCTTCTCCACGGGCTTCGGCTCCACCGTGGCCAGCGTCGGCCTGCTGATCGGCCTGGGCGCGATGCTCGGCAAGCTGCTCGCCGACTCCGGCGGCGCCAACATCATCGCGGACACCGTGCTGGCCCGGACCGGCAGCAAGGCGCTGCCCTGGGCGATGGCGCTGATCGCCGCCCTGCTCGGCCTGCCGCTGTTCTTCGAGGTCGGCGTCGTCCTGCTGATCCCGATCGTGCTGCTGGTCGCCCGGCGCGGCAACGTGCCGCTGATGCGGGTCGGCATCCCCGCCCTGGCCGGCCTGTCGGTGCTGCACGGCCTAGTGCCCCCGCACCCGGGCCCGCTGGTCGCGATCGACGCGCTGAAGGCCGATCTCGGCATCACCCTGGCGCTGGGCCTGCTGGTCGCGATCCCGACCCTGGTCATCGCCGGCCCGCTGTTCTCCCGGGTCGCCGAGCGCTGGGTGGGCCCGCTGGAGATCCCGACCGCCGTCACCCCCGAGGAGCCGGTCGAGCGCGAGCACACTCCGTCCTTCGGCGCGGTGCTGGCGACCATCCTTCTGCCGGTCGTGCTGATGCTCGGCAAGGCCCTGGCGGACGTCGTGATCGACGACCCGAAGGCGATGGTCCAGCGGGTGCTCGACTTCGTCGGCTCCCCGCTGATCGCCCTGCTGGCGGCGACGCTGCTCGGCATGCTGACCCTCGGGAGGGCCGCCGGCTTCGACAGGGCGCGGATCTCCGACACCGTCGGCAAGGCGCTCGGCCCGATCGCGGGCATCGTGTTCATCGTCGGCGCGGGCGGCGGCTTCAAGCAGACCCTGATCGACGTGGGCGTCGGCGACATGGTCAGCCACTGGGCCGGCCAGTGGCACATCTCGGCGCTGCTGCTGGGCTGGCTGATCGCGGTGCTGATCCGCCTGGCCACCGGTTCGGCGACGGTCGCCACCATCACCGCGGCCGGCATCGTCTCCCCGCTCGCGGCGAACATGTCCTCGACCCACTCGGCCCTGCTGGTGCTCGCGGTCGGCGCCGGTTCGCTGTTCTTCTCGCACGTCAACGACGCCGGCTTCTGGCTGGTGAAGGAGTACTTCGGGATGAGCGTCGGCCAGACGCTGAAGTCCTGGTCGGTGATGGAGACGGTCATCTCGGTCGTCGCCATAGCCCTGATCCTGCCGCTGAGCCTGCTCGTCTAGCGCACCCCGCGCGCACCACCGCCGATGGGCGGCACCGTACGGTGCCGCCCATCGGCGTTCGGAAGGCCGGTGCGCCGGTAGAACCGACCGGACCGGTCCGACCCGGACGCAAACGCCGGACGGGCGTCCGGGTGGAACCCCGAACGCCCGTCCGCCGTACGCCGGTTACTTGGAGCGCTTCGCCAGGAAGGCCTCGACCTCGCCCCGGATCTCCGGGGTGTCCAGCCCGCGCACCGTCATGGTGGTGCGGCGCCGCAGCACGTCGTCCGCGGTGTACGCCCACTCGTTGTCGGCCGCGTAGGCGACCTGCGCCCAGACGTCCGGACCGTCCTCGTGGATCGGCCGGCCGAGCTCCGGGTTCTCGTCGATCATGCGGGCGATCTCGAAGGAGAGCGTGCCGTAGTGGCTGGCCAGGTGCTTGGCCACCAGCGGCTCCATCCGCGAGCCCGGCTCGCGGTCGATCAGCAGGCGGTGCGCCACCGCGTTCGGCGCGCCGACGCCCGGCAGCGGGACGGTCGGGGCGATCGGGGACATGTCCTCGCCGAGGCTGGTGCCGGGCACGAGGGCCAGCTTCTCCAGCACGGCGCGGCCGATGTGCCGGTAGGTGGTCCACTTGCCGCCGGAGACCGACAGCATGCCGCCGCGGCCCTCGGTGACCACGGTCTCGCGCTTCGCGGCGGCGGTGTCGCCCGGACCGCCGGGCAGCACGCGCAGACCGGCGAAGGAGTAGGTGATCAGGTCGCGGTCGAGGTGCTCGTCGCGGATCGCGTGCGCGGCCTCGCCCATGATCTGGTCGATGTCCGCGTCGGTGGCCCGGACGTCCTTCGGGTCGCCGGTGTACTCCTCGTCGGTGGTGCCGAGCAGGACGTGGTCCTCCCACGGGATGGCGAAGGAGACGCGGTACTTGTCGATCGGGATGGTCAGCGCGGCACGCCACGGCGAGCGGCGCTTGACGACGACGTGGGCGCCCTTGGAGAGGCGGATCGACGGCGCGGCGCCGGCGTCCTCCATCTTGCGCAGGTGGTCCACCCACGGGCCGGTGGCGTTGAGCACCAGGCGGGCGTTGACGCCGAACTCGCTGCCGTCCAGGCGGTCGCGCAGCTCGGCGCCGGTGACCCGGCCGCCGGTGAAGCGCAGGCCGGTCACCTCGGCGTGGTTGAGCACCACGGCGCCGGCGTCGACGGCGGCGCGCACGGTCATCACCGCGACGCGCGAGTCGTTCATCTGGTGGTCGCCGTAGACGGCCACCGAGCGCAGGCCCTCGGTGCGCAGCGCGGGCACCTGCTGGGCGGCGTGGGCGGCGGTGGAGACCCGGCCCATGCCGTCGCGGAAGGCGGACAGCGCGGAGTACAGGAACACGCCGGCGCCGAGCTTGGCCGCGCCGTGCGGGCCGCCCTTGTAGACCGGCACGAAGAAGGTCAGCGGGTTGACGAGGTGCGGGGCCACGTCGGTGGAGAGCGCGCGGCGCTCCTTGTGGTTCTCCGCGACCAGCTTGACCGCGCCGGTCTGCAGGTAGCGCAGACCGCCGTGGACCAGCTTGGAGGAGGCGCTGGAGGTGGCACCGGCGAAGTCGCCGGCGTCGACCATGGCGACCTTCAGGCCGGCCTGGGACGCGGTCCAGGCGACGGCCGTGCCGAGGATGCCGCCCCCGATCACCAGCAGGTCGTAGGTGGCCTTGCCGAGCAGCTCGCGGGTCTCGGCGCGGGAAGCGGTGCGGCCGGCGGTGCGCTCGGCGCCCAGGGTCGGGATGGTTGCCATGGTGGTTGTGTACGGCGCGCTGGTCGGGCGGCGCCGTTACTCCTCTCGTGTGCGGTGCGGCCCCTGCGGGAGAGGCCGGTCGGCCCGGTGCGGCGGGCCGGGTTGAACCCGTTGGCACCCGTTGCCGGAACAGCGGGCGGCCGGCCGGGGCCAGGGGCCCCGACCGGCTTTCGATCAGTTGTTCTCTTCCTCCTCCACCCAGCCCATGGTGCGCTCCACGGCCTTGAGCCACTTCTTGTACTCGCGCTCGCGGGTGGCCTCGTCCATGCGCGGGGTCCACTCGGCGGCGCGGTGCCAGTTGGCCCGCAGGGTGTCGAGGTCGTTCCAGAAGCCGACGGCGAGTCCGGCCGCGTAGGCCGCGCCGAGGGCGGTGGTCTCGGCCACGTACGGCCGCTCGACCGGGGCGTCCAGGACGTCGGCGATGTTCTGCATGAGCAGGTTGTTGCTGGTCATGCCGCCGTCGACCTTGAGCGCGGTGAGCTCGACCCCGGAGTCCTTCTGCATGGCGTCGACGACCTCGCGGGTCTGCCAGGCGGTGGCTTCCAGGACGGCCCGGGCCAGGTGGCCCTTGGTGACGTACCGGGTCAGACCGGCGATCACCCCGCGGGCGTCGGAGCGCCAGTACGGGGCGAACAGGCCGGAGAAGGCCGGGACGAAGTAGGCGCCGCCGTTGTCCTCGACGGTGTTGGCGAGGGTCTCGATCTCGGCGGCGGTGGAGATGATGCCGAGCTGGTCGCGCAGCCACTGGACGAGCGAGCCGGTGACGGCGATCGAGCCCTCCAGCGCGTACACCGGGGCCTGGTCACCGATCCGGTAGCCGACCGTGGTCAGCAGGCCGTGGTACGAGTTGACGATCTTCTCGCCGGTGTTCAGCAGCAGGAAGGTGCCGGTGCCGTAGGTGGACTTGGCCTCGCCCTCGTCGAAGCAGGTCTGGCCGAACAGCGCGGCCTGCTGGTCGCCGAGCGCGGAGGCGACCGGGACGCCGGCCAGGTCGCCGACGGCCTCGCCGTACACCTCGGCGGAGGAGCGGATCTCCGGCAGGACGGCCATCGGCACGCCCATCGACTCGGCGATGCTCTCGTCCCAGGCCAGGGTCTTGAGGTTCATCAGCATGGTGCGGCTGGCGTTGGTCACGTCGGTGACGTGCTTGCCGCCGTCGACGCCGCCGGTGAGGTTCCAGATCACCCAGGTGTCCATGGTGCCGAACAGGATGTCGCCGGCCTCGGCGCGCTCGCGCAGGCCCTCGACGTTGTCCAGCAGCCAGCGGATCTTCGGGCCGGCGAAGTAGCTGGCCAGCGGGAGGCCGGTCTCGCGGCGGAAGCGGTCCTGGCCGACGTTGCGACCCAGCTCGCGGCAGAGCGCCTCGGTGCGGGTGTCCTGCCACACCAGCGCGTTGTGCACCGGCTCACCGGTGTTCTTGTCCCACAGGACGGTGGTCTCGCGCTGGTTGGTGATGCCGATCGCGCGGATGTCGTCCTTGGTCAGACCGGCCTTCTCCAGGGCACCGCGGACGACCGACTGCACCCGGGTCCAGATCTCGGCGGCGTCGTGCTCGACGTAGCCGGGCTGGGGGAAGATCTGCCGGTGCTCCTGCTGGTCGACGGCGACGATCCGGCCGTCGGCGCCGAAGATGATGCAGCGGCTGGAGGTGGTGCCCTGGTCGATCGCGGCGATGTAGTTGCCAGTGGAGGTCATGTGGAGGGTCCTCGGCTCAGGTTCGGGGGTTGCGGGGTGGGTGGGCCCGACCGGACGTTGGATGGACGTCCGTCCGGTCAGTCCCCGTGCGCGGCGGGTTCGAACCCGTCCTTTAGAAGAGGGCGTTGTACACGCCGCCGGCCGCCAGGCCGCCCAGGATCGGGCCGACGACCGGGACCCAGGCGTAGGACCAGTCGGAGCTGCCCTTGTTGGGGATCGGCAGCAGCGCGTGCGCGATGCGCGGGCCGAGGTCGCGGGCCGGGTTGATGGCGTAGCCGGTGGGGCCGCCGAGCGAGAGACCGATGCCGACGACGGTGAGGGCGACGATCAGGGTGCCCATGCCGCTGCTGTCCAGGCCCTTGGTGGTGCCGAGGGTCAGGATCGCCATGCAGAGCACGAAGGTGCCGATGACCTCGGTGATCACGTTCTGGATCGGGTTCCGGATCTCGGGCCCGGTCGAGAAGATGCCGAGGGTGGGCTCCTTGTTGGCCTGGAACTGGCCGAGGTAGGTGAGCCAGACCAGCACGGCGCCGATGATGGCGCCGAGCATCTGGGAGCCGATGTAGAGCGGCACCTGGCTCCAGTCGCCGCTCTTGACCGCGAGCGCGATGGTGACGGCCGGGTTCAGGTGGGCGCCGGACTTGGCGCCGGTCATGTAGGCGGCGATCAGGACCGCGAAGCCCCAGCCGAAGGTGATCGCCAGCCAACCGGCGTTCATGGCCTTCGACTTCTTGAGGGTCACGGCGGCGCAGACGCCACCGCCGAGGAGTATCAGGGCGGCGGTGCCGAGGGTTTCGCCGACGAAGACGTCGCCGTTGGAGAACGCGGACACAAAGACTCCCTTGTCAATGCCCGGAGGTGCGGGTGGGGGCAGGTGGCCGGTGGAACCCTGTGCGGGTGAGCGCGCTGTGGGAGTGATCTTCCCGGCCATCGTTCGACAATGTCGACCGTCATGCGGAAGCTTCCTCCCCAGGTCGGCCCCACGTCAAGGCAGGGTTACTCAGCTGTGACCCTTCCCTCGGTCGGTCCCCCGAAGTTACCCAGCGGAGCGCCCCGAATCGGGACAAAACGCCAAGGCGCGGACAGGCTCAGCGCCCGTCCGCGCCTCAGCGTGACGAATCGACCGCTGTACTCAGAACCGCCCGGCGCCCAGGTCGCGGGAGATCGCCCGCGCCGCGCTGCGCACCGAGGCCACCAGCGAGGGCTTCACGAAGCCGTCCTCGCAGACCCGTTCCACCGGCCCGTTGATGCACACCGCGCCCACCGGGTTGCGCCGGCGGTCCTGGATCAGCGCGGCGATCGAGGCCACGCCCTCCCAGGTCTCCTCGACCGAGTCCGCCCAGCCGCGCTCCCGGATCAGCGCGCACTCGGCGTCCAGGTCGGCCGCTCCGGTCAACGTCCGCAGGGTGTACGACTCGTACGGCCCGTCGCCCAACTCCCCGCGTGCGACCGGGTCGTAGGCCACCAGTACCTTGCCGATCGCGGTGCTGTGCAGCGGCTGCATCGAACCGACCTCCAGCACCTGCCGGGTGTCGTCGGGGCGGAAGACGTGGTGCACGATCAGCACGCCCTGCTGGTGCAGCACCCCCAGGTAGACGGTCTCGCCGGCCGCCCGGGCCAGGTCGTCCGCCCACACCAGCGCCCGCGCCCGCAGCTCGTGCACGTCCAGGTAGCTCTGCCCGAGCCGCAGCAGTTCGGCTCCCAGCTGGTACTTGCCGCTCTCCGGGTCCTGCTCGACGAACCCCTCCTGCTGCAGCGTGCGCAGGATGCCGTGCGCGGTGCCCTTGGCCAGGTCCAGGGCGGTCGCGACCTCGGAAAGTCCCAGGCGGCGCTCGCCGCCGGCCAGCAGGCGCATGATCGCGGCGGCCCGGGAGAGCGACTGGATCGGGCCGGGCATGGGGTACCTCCGCGCTGACAGGCGGTCGACATTGTCGACCACAGTGGTGACGGGACGAGTCTGCCAGGCCGTCGTCCGTCCGTGCACCTTCCCCCTCGGTAACCCGGGCTCGGCCGGGTGTTAACCTCCGTGCCCCTCGGCCCCCCTTGCCCCGCGCCCCCTGGCCGCCCTACCCGGCCGGCGCTACCCCTCCACCCCGCTGAGCACCCCGCGCCGCACCGCCACCTCGGCCGCCAGCGCGGCGATCCCGTCCGTACCCACCCGGCAGCAGCCGCCGACCAGCCGGGCGCCGTCCGCCAGCCAGCCGCCCACCCGCGCCGAGCGGAACGTCGGCTCCCCGCGCCAGTCCCGGCGGTCCGGGTCCCACTCCTCCCCACTGTTCGGATAGACCACCACCGGCTTGCCGGTCACCTCGGCGGCCACCGCCACCGCCAGGTCGGCGTCCCCCGGCGTGCAGCAGTTGACGCCCACCGCCAGCACCTCGTCCACCTCCGCGGCCAGCGCGAACGCCTCCGCCAGCGGCTGCCCGGCCCTCGTCCGGCCGTCCGCCACGCTGTACGACAGCCAGGCCGGCACCCCCAGCCCGCGCACCAGCTCCAGCAGCGCCCGCGCCTCGTCCGCGTCCGGCACCGTCTCCAGGGCCAGCACGTCCGGCCGGGCCGCCGCCAGTACCTCCAGCCGCGGCCGGTGGAAGGCCACCAGCTCGGCGTGGCTCAGCCCGTAGCGGCCCCGGTACTCCGAACCGTCCGCGAGCACCGCCCCGTACGGGCCCACCGAGGCCGCCACCCAGCGCCGCCGCCCGCCCGGCTCCGCCCGCACCGCCTCCCGGGCCAGCTCCACGCTGCTCGCCAGCAGCCGCGCGGCCGCCGCATGCCCCACCCCGCGCCGGGCGAAGCCCTCGAAGCTCGCCTGGTAGCTCGCCGTGATGGCGACCTCGGCCCCCGCGGCGAAGTACGCCCGGTGCGCCGCGACCACCGCCTCCGGGTCGTCCGCGAGCAGCCGCGCCGACCACAGCGCGTCCGACAGGTCGTGCCCGGCGGCCGCCAACTGGTTGGACATCCCGCCGTCCAGGACGAGCGGACCGGCGGCCAGCGCCGCGGCGAAGTCCGGCGGGGGAGCAGTGGGCATGGCGGCCTCCTCGGCACGGTCGTTCCTGGTCACAGCCTAGAAGCCGGAGGCCCCCGGGCACCGGGAAAACCGTTTGCCGCCGGGGAACGAAGTCGTTACGTTGTGCTCATCCCGAGAACGACGGCAACAGGTGCCCCGGCGGGCGAGGAGAGGAGCCGGCGATGGCAGCGGACGAACCGTCCCCCCAGCCCGCCGCCGGGGCCACGGCCGAGCAGGAATGGCTCGCCGCCTACGACCCGCGCGCCTACGCCCCGATCGCCGTCACCGTCGACGTCGTCGCCCTCACGCTGCGGGCCGGCCGCCTGCACGTGCTGCTGGTCGAACGCGGCGCCCCGCCGTTCCACGGCTGCTGGGCGCTGCCCGGCGGCTTCCTGCGGGCGGGGGAGGAGGGCCTGGACGAGGCCGCCGCCCGCGAACTCGCCGAGGAGACGGGCCTGCAGGGCGCCTCCGAGACCGAGGCCGCACTCTGCCGCCTGCACCTCGAACAGCTCGGCACCTACGGCGCTCCCGAGCGGGACCCTCGGATGCACGTCGTCTCCGTCGCCTACCTCGCCTTCGCCCCGGACCTGCCCGACCCCCGGGCCGGGACGGACGCCGCGGCCGCCGCCTGGCACCCGGTCGCCGACCTCGACCTGGCCCCGCGGTCCACCGACCGCACCCGAGCCACCGGTGTGCCCGCCGACACCCACGGGGGTGGCGTCGACGGGCACACCGGTCCCCGCCCGGGCGCACCGCGGCCGATCCCGCTGGCCTTCGACCACGCCCGCATCGTCGCCGACGGCCTCGACAGGGTGCGTGCCAAGCTGGAGTACAGCCCGCTCGCCACCGCCTTCCTGCCCCACGACTTCACCATCCCCGACCTGCGCGCCGTCTACGAGGCCGTCTGGGACGAGAAGCTCCACCCCGGCAACTTCCACCGCAAGGTGCTCTCCGTCCCCGGCTTCGTCGAGAGCACCGGCGCCACCACCGAGCGCGGCGGCGCCCGCGGCGGTCCCCGCGCCCGCACCTACCGCGCCGGCGACGCCCGACTGCTCCACCCCGCCCTCCTCCGCCCCGCCCGCGAGGAGCCCACCGGGGCCGGGAGCGGGCCCGAGACCGGGACCGTGCCCGAGGCCGGGCCCACCGGGAAGGCCCCGGCCGCCGACCGGGCCCACTGAACGAGGGGGCTACCATCCGGCCATGACCACGGACGAGGCGATGCAAACGATCCACCGGCCGTTCTCCCACTGCCACTTCTGCGGCACCCCGTACCCGCCCGGCACCGAGGCCTGGCCGCGGACCTGCCCCGGCTGCGCCGAGATCAGCTACCGCAACCCGCTGCCCGTCGCGGTCACCGTCCTCCCCGTGACCCGGCCCGACGCCGACCCCGCCCTGGTCGTCATCCGCCGCACGATCGAGCCCGGCTACGGCGAACTCGCCTTCCCCGGCGGCTACATGGACTTCGGCGAGAGCTGGCAGCAGGCCTGCGTGCGCGAACTCGCCGAGGAGACCGGGATCCCGGCCGACGCCGCTGACGTCCGCCTGATCCACACGGCCTCCGACCCCAACGGCCGCTTCGTCATGCTCTGCGGGCTCCTCCCCGCCCGCCCGCTCGCCGAGCTCCCGCCCTCGCGCCCCACCGACGAGACCGACGGCTGGTTCCTCGCCACCGCCGACACCCCCCTCGTCTGGGACTTCCACAACGGCATCCTGCGCCGCTGGTTCGACGGCGAGTTCGACCCGAGCTGAGCAGCGGCGAAGCCTCCGGCCGACCCTGGCGCAGCGGGCGCTCACATGGCATGGTCTGCACCGACAGCCCAACCGGACGGGTTGGCCACGAGCTCACCCGTCCCCACCAACGGCCGGGAGACCACCACCGTGAGCACCCCACCCCAGGACCAGCCGCTCTGGCGCCCCAACCCCGCTCGCGCCGCCGCCACCAGCCTGGTGGCCTTCCAGGCCTGGGCCGCCGAACACCACGGCGCCCCGGCCGCCCCGCTGGCCCCGGCCGCCGACGACCAGCAGGCCGCCCAGCGCTACGCCGACCTGCACGCCTGGTCCACCGCCGACCTCGACCGCTTCTGGACCGCGGTCACCCAGTGGTTCGACGTCCGCTTCACCGAGGCCCCCGAGGCCGTCCTCGCCGACCCGGCCATGCCCGGCGCCCGCTGGTTCCCCGGCGCCCGCCTCAACTACGCCGAGCACGCCCTGCGCGCCGCCGAGCCCGGCCCGGACGGGGAGCGGGGAGCGAACGCCGACCGCCCGGCGATCCTCCACCTCGACGAGACCACCGAGCAGCCGGCCGTCCTCACCTGGGCCGAACTCCGCCGCCAGGTCGGCTCGCTGGCCGCCGCCCTGCGCGCCCGCGGCATCGGCCCCGGCGACCGGGTCAGCGCCTACCTGCCCAACATCCCGCAGGCCGCCGTCGCCCTCCTCGCCACCGCCGCCGTCGGCGCCGTCTGGACCAGCTGCGCCCCCGACTTCGGGGCCCGCAGCGTCCTCGACCGCCTCCAGCAGATCGAACCCGCCGTCCTGTTCGCCGTCGACGGCTACCACTACGGCGGCAAGGACCACGACCGCACCGAGGTCGTCGCCGAACTGCGCCGCGAACTCCCCAGCCTGCACACCGTCGTGCACGTCCCGCTGCTCGGCGCCCCCGCCCCCGAGGGAGCCCTCCGGTGGGACGACCTCGTCGCCGACGACGTGGAACCGGTCTTCGAGCCCGTCCCCTTCGACCACCCGCTCTGGGTCCTCTACTCCTCCGGCACCACCGGCCTGCCCAAGGCCATCGTCCAGAGCCAGGGCGGCATCCTGCTCGAACACCTCAAGCAGGCCGGCCTCCACCTCGACCTCGGCCCCCAGGACCGCTTCCTCTGGTACACCTCCACCGGCTGGATGATGTGGAACTTCCTGCTGGCCGGCCTCCTCGTCGGGGCCACGATCGTCACCTACGACGGCAGCCCGGGCCACCCGGACACCGGCGCCCTCTGGTCGGTCGCCGCCCGCACCCGCGCCACCGTCCTCGGCACCTCCGCCGCCTACGTCATCGCCAGCCGCAAGGCCGAGCTGCACCCCGGCCGCGACCTCGACCTGTCCGCCGTCCGCTGCATCGGCACCACCGGCTCCCCTCTCCCGCCCGACGGCTTCCGCTGGATCTACGACGAGGTCAAGCGGGACGTCTGGCTCGCCTCGGTCAGCGGCGGCACCGACGTCTGCTCCTGCTTCGTCGGCGGCGTCCCCACCCTCCCCGTGCACCTCGGCGAGATCCAGGCCCCCTGCCTGGGCGCCGCCGTGGAGTCCTGGGACGTCCAGGGCCACCCGCACACCGACACCGTCGGCGAACTCGTCGTCACCAAGCCCATCCCGTCGATGCCCACCGGATTCTGGAACGACCCCGAGGGCACCCGCTACCACGACAGCTACTTCGACACCTACCCCGGCATCTGGCGCCACGGCGACTGGATCACCGTCACCTCCCGCGGCACCGTCGTCATCCACGGCCGCTCCGACTCCACCCTCAACCGCCAGGGCGTCCGGATGGGCTCCTCGGACATCTACGAGGTGGTCGAACGCCTCCCCGAGATCGCCGAGTCCCTGGTCATCGGCCTGGAGGAGCCCGACGGCGGCTACTGGATGCCGCTGTTCGTCGTCCTCGCCCCCGGCGCCGAACTCGACCAGGACCTCATCGGCCGCATCCGCACCTCGCTGCGCACCGAACTCTCCCCGCGCCACGTCCCCGACGAGGTGATCGCCGTCCGCGGCCTCCCGCACACCCTCACCGGCAAGCGCATCGAGGTCCCGGTCAAGCGCATCCTCTCCGGCACCCCGCTGGAGCAGGCCGTCAACCCCGGCTCCGTCGACAACCTCGACCACCTGCGGTTCTTCGAGCGGCTCCGGGTCGAGCGCCAGGCCTGACCGCCCCCGAGAACGCCGAAGGGGCGCCCCCACCGCCAAGGGTGGGGGCGCCCCTTCCGCTCATCACGTCCTACTCGCCGGAGAGCACCTGCTGCGCCGCGGCCCGCGCCTCCTCGGCACTGTCCGCGGCCCGGGCCGCCTCGGCCGCCCGACGGCACTGCGCCAGCGTGTACTTGGCCAGCGTGCTCCGCACGTAGGGGATCGAGGCCGAGCCCATGGAGAGGCTGGTGACGCCCAGACCGGTCAGCACCACGGCCAGCAGCGGGTCCGAGGCCGCCTCACCGCAGACGCCGCAGCTCTTGCCGGTCGCCCGGGCAGCCTCGGCGGCCGCCGCGATCAGGTCCAGCAGCGCCGGCTGCCACGGGTCCTGCAGCCGGGCCAGCGCACCGACCTGACGGTCGGCCGCGAAGGTGTACTGCGCCAGGTCGTTGGTGCCCAGCGACAGGAACTCGACCTCCTGCAGGATCGCCCGGGCCCGCAGCGCGGCCGACGGGATCTCCACCATGGCGCCGAACTTGGCCTCCAGCCCGGCCTTGCGGCAGGCGGCCGCGAAGTCCCCGGCGTCCTTGCGGTCGGCCACCATCGGGGCCATCACCTCAAGGTGCACCGGCAGGCCCGCGGCGGCCGTGGCCAGCGCCCGCAGCTGGGTGGCCAGCACCTCGGGGTGCTCAAGCAGGGTGCGCAGACCGCGCACGCCGAGCGCCGGGTTCGGCTCGTCGGCCGGGGTCAGGAAGTCCAGCGGCTTGTCCGCGCCGGCGTCCAGCACCCGGACCACGACCCGGCCCTCCGGGAACGCCTCCAGCACCTTGCGGTACGCCTCGACCTGCTTCTCCTCGCTGGGAGCCTGCGCCGAGTCGTCCAGGAACAGGAACTCGGTACGGAACAGGCCGACGCCCTCGGCACCGTTCTCCAGCGCGGCCGGCACGTCCGCCGGGCCGCCCACGTTGGCCAGCAGCGGCACCCGGTGCCCGTCCGAGGTCTGCCCCGGACCGGTGGAGGCGGCCAGCGCGGCCCTGCGCTCGGCGGCGATCGCCCGCAGCTCCTCCTGCTTCTCCTGCGAGGGGTCGAGCAGGACATCGCCCGAGCTGCCGTCCACGGCGACGACGGTGCCCTCGGCGACGTCCGTCGCGCCGGGCAGCGCGACCACGGCCGGCACGCCCAGCGCCCGGGCCAGGATGGCGCTGTGGCTGGTCGGGCCGCCCTCCTCGGTCACGAAGCCGAGCACCAGCGTCGGGTCCAGCAGCGCGGTGTCGGCCGGCGCCAGGTCCCGCGCGAACAGCACGTACGGCTCGTCGCTGTCCGGCACACCCGGCATCGGCACGCCCAGCAGCCGGGCGACGATGCGGTTGCGCACGTCGTCCAGGTCGGCGACCCGCCCGGCCAGGTACTCCCCGGCGGAGGCCAGCAGCGCCCGGTAGGCCGCGAAGGCGTCGTACACACCGCGCTCGGCGCTGCTGCCGACGGCGATCCGGCGGGACACGTCGGCCATCAGCTCCGGGTCCTGCGCCATCAGGGCCTGGGCTTCCAGCACCGCCTGCGCCTCGCCGCCCGCCAGGTTGCCGCGCGCGATCAGGTCCGCGGCGACGGCCTCGACGGCCGCCTGGGCGCGCGCCTGCTCGCGCGGGGCGTCCTCGGCCGGGATCTGGGTGGTCGGCGGCTCCAGCACCGCCGTGCCCATGTGCCGCACCTGGCCGATCGCGACCCCGTGGCTGACACCCACGCCGCGCAGTGTCTTCTCCATGTACCTGTATCTCCACTGAGAGGAGCGGCCCCGCCGGGAACCGCTGAGTGCCGGGTCGCCCCGTCAACTCGCTGCGGGGCGGGTGTGTGTCTGTGGTTGAGGGGTCAGCTCCAGCTGAACAGCTTGTCGCCCGCCCGGACCTCGCCGTCCTCGTGGACGTCGACCAGCGAGTCGGTGGCCGCCTCCAGCGCCACGATCGGCGAGATCGGGGACTTGCCGGCGGCCTCGACGGCGGCCGGGTCCCACCGGATCACGGCCTGACCGCGGGTCACCGTGTCGCCCTTGCTGACGAGCAGTTCGAAGCCCTCGCCGTTCAGCTGAACGGTGTCGATCCCCAGGTGGGTCAGCACACCGTGCCCGTCGGCGTCCACCACGACGAAGGCGTGAGGGTGCATGGAGACCACGACGCCGTCCACCGGAGCGACCGCCTCGGTGGGCTGACGGACCGGGTCGATCGCGGTGCCCGGGCCGACCATCGCACCCGAGAACACCGGGTCCGGCACGCCGGCGAGCCCGACGACCTTGCCGGTCAGCGGCGACGTCACAGTGGTCATGGTTGTGCCTCCCAAGTGCGCAATACAGCGAGCGGCCGCGCGGTGCGGCACACGATCAACTGAAGCCTAAATCATGTCAACTTCGGACATATGCTGACATTCGAGGCCGCAGACCTACGCCCCGCCCGCCTACCGGCCGGCGTCACAACGGCCCGCGACTGGTCTAGTCCTCTTAGCCATATGTGCCGCACTCTACAGGTATCTTGGCGAATCGGGACCATTGCTGTATATGCTCCTGAGAGCAACAAATCATGCGGCCACCCGGGTGACCCGGGGTGCGCCTCGATTCGCGCTCCGCCTGCCGACCCGCTATGGTTGGTCAGGTCGCCGCGACTCAGCGGTTAACACCAGGTTTCAGACGCGAAAAGCTCCGGCAAACGAAGCGGAAAACATCTGATAAGCTGGAAACACGAAAGAACGAAGCGCCCGGAGGGCCCGCTGGAAGGCGGTCCGAAGGAAGCGTCCGTTCCTTGAGA